>CANQOQ010000001.1 GCA_947625495.1 Candidatus Gastranaerophilales bacterium
ATTGAAAATAGTAATTGTTAATTGTAAAATTAATCTATACAAGATAAAGAGGGATTTTATATGAAACTAATGGAAGGCAAAAAAGGCGTCATTTTTGGCGTTTCTAATACTCATGGTATTGCATACGGTATAGCAAAACAACTATTTGAAGCAGGTGCCGATATTGCTTTTACTTATGCGGGCGAAGTTATGGAAAAAAGAGTACGCCCTATCGCTGAATCAATGAATGCAAAAGTAATTATGTCATGCGATGTTACTAAAGAAGATGAAGTCAAAGCTGTATTTCAAGAACTTGAAAGAGTATACGGCAAAATTGATTTTGTTGTACATGCCGTTGCATACGCCAACAGAGAGGATTTAACCGGAGAATTTGTTAACACATCAAAAGCCGGCTGGGATTTAGCTATGGGTGTAAGTGCATATTCCTTGGTATCTTTGGCAAGAAATGCACAGCCTCTAATGAAAGACGGAGGTTCAATACTGGCATTAACATATTTGGGCGGAGAAAAAGTTGTTGCTAACTATAACATTATGGGTGTAGCTAAAGCGGCACTTGAAGCATCTGCAAGATATCTTGCGGAAAATCTTGGTAAATACGGTATAAGAGTTAACTGCTTATCATCAGGTGCAGTAAAAACTCTTGCAGCATCAGGTATTGACGGATTCGGCAAAATGCTTAAAGCAGCCGTTGCAAAAGCGCCTTTAAAGAGAAACGTTACTCTTGAAGATGACGGAAAAACCGCTTTATACCTTTTATCAGACCTTTCTTCGGGCGTAACGGGAGAAGTAATCCATGTTGATTGCGGCTGCCACGCTGTTTATGCTTCCGCTGAAGAAATGGACCTTGTTACTAGATAGTTTTATTTTTAAAGGAGAGATTCTAATCTCTCCTTTTTATTTTTATTAGTATTCTATAGGTTTTAGAAAGTTTCTATGTCTATAATAAAGAATAAAAGATATATGCTAAATGAATTCTTTTCATCTGAATTCAATCAATTTTACAGAAAAGATATTTCATTAAATATAAAAGAATTGGAATTTAAACGAAGACAATATTTAATTCTTATGGTTTTGGTTGTCCTTGTTATACTTATATTTTCAGTAATTAGTATTATTTTTTGGGAAACAAATTTAGAAAAATTTATAGGCAGTCCAGCTAAAGTATATTTTACTGTATTAACGGCTGATATCATTTTATTTTCCTTGGTTCTATCCTTAGAAAATAAATACAAAAATGAAGTAAAAAAAGTAATTCTGCCGGAATTACTCAAATGCTTCGGAAGTTTTGAACCGGGAAACAAAAGAAACAGCAATGATATAAGTTATATAAGATCACTTGGTTTATTTGATAATTTTGACAGATATCACTGTGATAACAGACTATCAGGGATATATAACGGAGAGAAACTTGAAATTGCAGAGTTACGTCTTGAAAAAATTAAAAATACAAAAAGACATAAAAATATAAGATTAACAATTTTTGACGGTATTTTTATTAAATTACCATGCCGTAAAAAATTTTCCGGCACTATTATTATTAAAAGAAAACCAATAATATCAAAGGATTCCTGTCTGAGTGAATTTGAAAGATATTTTGATATTAACTTAACTGATGCTGCAGAATCCAAATATTTAATTATTTCACCATTTATGAATAAAATGATAAATCTTGTAAATATGGGCATAGGTTCTGAGATTACAATTTCATTTGAGCATGGAAACATAAATATCAGTTTGCCTGCAGACAAAAATTGGTTTGAATTTTCTATATTAAATTCAGCAAATAATATAAAAAATTACAGATATATACTGCTTGAACTTTTTGCAATTCTTTCCATAACGGACTCATTAAATTTAAAAAATAATATTGGCATATAATTATACAATATTGACATGTTGAAGATAAAATTCTTCAAATTTATCATCCAAAATACTTTGCCTTAAATCGTGAATAAACTTTATTAAAAATCTTGTATTATGAATGGAAAGCAATATTTGTGCGTTAGCTTCTCCCATTTTATAAAGGTGTCTTATATAAGCTTTGGAATGATTTTGGCAAGCATAGCAGTCACAATTAGGGTCAAGCGGCTGAGAATCCTTTTCAAACTGTTTATTTTTAATATTTTTCTTTCCTTCATAAGTAAAAAATGAACCGTGGCGTGCATTACGTGTAGGCAGTACACAGTCAAACATATCAACTCCCCTTTTGACCCCTTCTAATAAATCTACAGGAGTTCCGACACCCATTAAATACCTCGGTTTATTATAAGGAAGCAAAGGTGCCGTAAGCTCAACAAGATGATTTTTTAAGTCATTAGGTTCACCTACACTTACACCTCCTATAGCATAACCTACCGCATCATAAGATGATATAACATTGGCGCTTTCTTTTCTTAAATCATCAAAAAATGCACCTTGAACGATAGGGAATAATGCCTGATTTTCACGTGTATGTGCTTTTATGCATCTTTCAAGCCACCTATGGGTTCTCTCCATTGCTTTAACGGCAAAATCATAATCACAAGGATAAGGCGCACACTGATCAAAAGCCATAGCAATATCAGGGCCCAAATCTTGCTGGATTTCCATTGAAATTTCAGGGTTAATATAGTATTCATCACCTGTTTTAGGCTCTTTAAATTTAACTCCGTCCTCTTTTATATTATTAAGGTGTGCAAGACTGAATACCTGAAACCCGCCTGAATCCGTTAATATCGGTTTATCCCAGTTCATCCATTTATGAAGTCCGCCAAATTCCTTTATAAGCTTATGTCCCGGTCTTAAAAATAAATGATATGAATTGGAAAGTATTATCTGCGCTTTAGTTTCATATAAATGGTGATTAGTCAGCATTTTTACGGCAGAATTAGTCCCCACAGGCATAAAAATAGGTGTTTCTATATCACCGTGCGGAGTATGAAGTATTCCCGCTCTGGCATGAGTTTTTTTATCCTCTTTTAAAAGCTCAAAACTAAAGTGATTGTTCTTCATTCATTAACATTTCCAGCATTGTAGTCCAGTTTGAGCATATTTCTTCTTCCTTAAAATAAATTGCTATTTCTCTTTCAGCACTTTCTTTAGAATCAGAACCATGGATTATGTTGAATTCTTTGTTAACAGCAAATTCAAAACGGATAGTACCTGCTTCAGCTTCCTCCGGTCTTGTTGCACCCATCATTCGTCTTGATTCGGCTATTACATTAGGGCCTTCAACCACCATTGCGACAATAGGGCCTGATGTAATATATTTAATTAATCTGGGATAAAAAGGTTTACCTTTATGTTCGGCATAATGTTTTTCGGCATGCTCTAATGTGGGGAGAAGTAATTTTAATCCGATTATTTTATAGCCCTTTTCTTCAAATCTTGTGATTATTCTTCCGATTAGATTCCTCTTAACTCCGTCCGGTTTAATTGCTATAAATGTTCTTTCTGACATTTCTATCTCCCTTACCTGTGTAAATCATATAAATTAGAACATAAATTCGCTTTTTTTTCAATTGTTTTAACATTCCGTGATTGTTCTTTTAATTTAATTTGGTATAATATTTCATACAGGTTAGGAAAAATGACGAAAAACGAAATTCTAAATTTTATTGAAAACAAAGATTGGCAAAAAGCTAAAGAAACCATAAAACAGTTTTTATCCGAAAATAACAATGATATAGAAATAACTAAGCTTCTCGGATTATGCAATATTAATTTAGGGCTGAATGATGAAGCAATGAAAAATTTTAATACAGTAATAAAAGAAAATGAGAATGATGCTCTTTCTTTATATTATTTGGCTGTAATTTATTTGGATAAAGAAAATTTTGCAGAAGCAGAAAGACTTTTAAATAAAGTAATAAAACTAAGAGAAGATTATCTGGATGCATATAAAAGTCTTGCTATTACATATATAAAGCAAAAAAAATATGAATCTGTGTACGAACTTGAATCAAAAATGATTGAATTATCACCCGATGATACTCAAATATATGATATTTTGTCAGCAGCGGCATTAGAATCAGGTAATACTGAATATGCCATAGAATTGTTAGAAAAAGCTATTTTAATTCAGCCTGAAAATGCCAAATTATATAACAAATTAGGACTTGCTTATTTCACCGGCAACAATCTTCTTAAGGCTATTGACTGCTATAAAAAGTCAATATCCCTTAATAATAACGATGCTTCGGTATATTATAATTTAGGAATTGCATATCTTTCTTTGGAAAACTATAAAGAAGCAGAGTCTAATTTAAAACTGGCTTATGATAATTCCGATAAAGATACTCATCTCAGTGCATTAGCTATTGCGGAACTAAAATCCGGCAATTATGATAATGCAATTAAACATTATAATAAACTCATAAGTATTTCTCCCGATAAAGAGAATTACAGATATAATCTTGCTTGTGCCTATGACGGAAATGGCGAACTTGATAAAGCTGCAAAAATTATTGAAACAATTTTAACTTTTAATTTAAGTTCAATTCAGTTAAAGCTTCATTTGGCATCATTGTATTCAAGAATGAATAAACTGGAATCGGCAAAGATTTTATATGCTGATTTAATTGCATCAGGAATGTTAAAAATCGAAATATTATATGAATATGCCGTATTATGTGCAAAAACTAATGATACAGACAGAGCTGAAGAAGTATTAAAAAGAATTATTTCTATGGACAAAAATTATGCTCTGGCATATAAAGATTTAGCTATAATTTATATGTCCAGAAAATTCTTTGACAGGGCAATTGAAAATTTTCAAAAAGCTTACGAACTTCAGCCTGATAATATTTATATTATATTTGAATTCGCTAATTATTATCATTTAATGTCAGAATTTTCTAATGCGGAAAGCTTTTATAAAAAAATTATAGTAAAACCTGATATCCCTGTTTATATGCTAAAAAATGCTGCAATTAATTATATGTCAATGAATAAGACTTCCGAAGCTAAAGAACTATTACTAAAATGTATAAAAAAAGAACCTCAGAATATTGAAGTTTTATTCAATCTTGCACAAATTTATCATTTTGAAAAGAACAATGAAAATGCAAAACAACTATTGGAAGATGCTTATACACTTGCTCCCAACACTGAAATAGCTAATTTATTGGCCCAAGTTTGTATGGAGCTTGGGGATTACAATCAAGCTAACATATTATTTAAACTTGTAAATCTTACAATACCTGATAACACAAGTATTTTATTTAATATGGCAAAATGCAGATATGCGCTTAAAGACTATGACGGTGCTTTAAAATATATTGATATTATTCTGAAAATTCTTCCCGAGCACGAAGAAGCAAATGATTTAAAAAATAAAATAATAACAGAGGAACATAAATAAAATGAAAAGAAAAAATATTTTAATGGAATTATTAACTTTTATATGGAGTAAAAAAGCATATTGGATTGTTCCGGTTATATTATTTTTAATACTTCTGATATTTATTATTGCGGTTGGAACTTCGCCTGTTTCACCTTTTATATATACCATAATTTAGGAATTAATCATGAAATTTGAAGAAAATACGCAGCTTGCTCTCATTTTAGCAATATTACCTTGGGCTATAGCTTATATTTTATATAAATATTCATTAATAACTGCAGAAATTACCGTTATAATGTTATTTTTAGTTTTATCTTTTTTATGTTTTTCGTTTAAAAAATTCGCAGTAGGGCTGAAATATATTTTAGATAGAATAGGAGCATTTTTAGGTAAATATATTGCGGTTATAGTTCTTACCGTTATATATATACTGGCAGTTCTGCCTACGGGTATTTTAATGAAAACAGTCAAACGGGACAGATTAAGACTTAAAAAAAGAAATATTGATACATATTGGACAGATTGCGGTGAACAGCAAAAAAATTATGAATATCAATTTTAGGTGAGAGATGACAATTTTACTCGGTATAAGTGCATATTATCATGACAGTGCAGCGGCAATAATAAAAGACGGTGCAATAATTGCAGCAGCTCAAGAAGAAAGATTTACAAGAATTAAACAGGATAGTGAATTCCCGATTAATGCAATAAAATACTGCCTAAAAGAAGCTGATATTGAACCTGAACAGCTTGACGGTGTTGTATACTATGAAAAACCTTTTGTTAAATTTGAAAGAATACTTGAAACAGCAATGGCATTTGTACCATATAGCATGAAAAGTTTTATAAACGCCATGCCTGTTTGGGTAAATAAAAAGTTATTTATCCCCAAACAGATAGACAAGAATTTTGACAACAGACTTAGATGCCCGATATATTTTACTTCGCACCATGAATCTCATCAGGCTAGTGCATTTTACCCTTCCCCCTTTGAGGAAGCTGCAATAATATGCTTAGATGGTGTCGGAGAATGGGATACAACCACTTGGGGAATCGGAAAAGGAAATAAAATTGAAATTAAACAAAAAATAGAATTTCCGCATTCTTTAGGCTTGTTATACAGTACATTTACCGGTTTTTTAGGTTTTAAAGTAAATTCAGGCGAATATAAAGTAATGGGGCTTGCCCCTTATGGCGAACCGATATATAAAGATTTGATACTGGATAAACTGGTTGATATTAAAGATGACGGTTCTTTCTGGCTTAATCAGGAGTATTTCGGGTATTGTACAACGGATTATATGTATAATAAAAAGTTTGAAAAACTGTTTAATCGGCCTAACAGAAAACCAGAAACCGCATTAAGTCAAAATGATATGGATATAGCGGCAAGTTTACAGGCTGTAACGGAAGAAATAACCTTGAAACTTGCTAAATACGTATATAAACAAACAGGGCTGAAAAATCTTTGTCTTGCAGGAGGCTGCGCACTTAATTGTGTATCAAACGGAAATATATTAAAAAACGGCCCTTTTGAAAATATCTGGGTTCAGCCGGCGTCGGGTGACGCAGGCGGTGCATTGGGCGCCATTCTTGCCGTTTATTATATGGGATTAAATAATGAAAGAAAAATTAATCCAGATGACTCTCAAGCAGGGAGTCTGTTAGGTCCTAAATATTCTGATGAAGAAATTCTTGAAACATTAAACAAATACAGCGCAAAATATATTAAATACGAAACAGAAGAAGAAGTTGTAAAATTAATAGCTGAATATATTTCAAAAGGTAAAAGCATAGGACATTTTGCAGGCAGAATGGAATATGGTCCGAGAGCTTTAGGTAACAGAAGTATTCTGGCTGACCCCAGAAACCGTGATATGCAGAGAAATTTGAATCTTGCAATAAAAAAACGTGAATCCTTCAGACCTTTTGCCCCAAGCTGTCTGGAAGAAGACGTTGAAGAATATTTTGATATTAAATCGGGTAAAAAATCACCTTATATGCTTTTAACTCAACCAATTTCAGATAAAATAAAAACAAAATTGACTGATGAAGAAAAAAATTATAAAGGTCTAGATAAACTAAAAGCATACCGTTCAACTCTTCCCGCTATAACCCACGTCAACTATTCGGCAAGAATTCAAACCGTATCAAAAAAAGTTAACCCGAGATACTGGAATATAATTAACGAATTTAAAAAATTAACTGATTGCTCCGTAATTGTAAATACTTCATTTAACATAAGAGGCGAGCCGATAGTAAATACTCCCGAAAACGCCTTTAAGTGTTTTATGTTTACCGATTTAGACGTACTCGTTTTGGAAAATTTTGTACTCCTAAAAGAAGAACAAACAAAAATCACGGGCAAAGATGAATATCAAAAACAATTTAAGTTAGATTAAATTTAAATTGTTCAAAATGGATATTAAATCTATACATTTTTTGATGCTTTGATATAGTTTTTTGTAAACGTATCAATATCAACAGGTTTTCCCAATAAATATCCTTGCCCGTAATTACAATGTATTTGTTTTAAGAAATTCAATTGTTCTTCAGTTTCAATACCCTCGGCAACAGTTTTCATACCAAGTCTGCCGGCCATTTGTACAATACTCTCTATAATGATTCTTGTATTTTCATCAGTTACGGAATCTTTAATAAAACCCATATCCAGTTTTATAATATCAACCGGCAAATGTCTTAACATATTTAATGAAGAATATCCCGTGCCGAAATCATCCATAGAAATATGAAAATTATACCCTCTAAGTAAGTTTAAAACATCTTTAAATCTTTTTTCATCATTAAAGCAAGCACTTTCGGTAACTTCAAGCTCTAAATATTCCGGATTAATATCATTTCCCTTAACTAAATTAATCAATTCGGAAATAAAGCAGTCATTATTAAGATGTATTCTTGAAACATTTACAGAAACAGGAAACAAATCAGCATTCTGCAGTTTTAAAACTTTAATAAACTTTGCAGCTTCTTCCCATATATATCTGTCCAACTCAGATACAAAACCGTTTTTTTCAAAAATGGGAATAAATTCATTCGGCGGAATTATACCCTTTTCCGGATGAATCCATCTGACAAGAGCTTCAGCTCCCGAAAGTTTATTTGTCAAAATATCAAATTTCGGCTGAAGATACATCTTAAACTGTTTTTCTTTCAAAGCATTATTCATCTCTGCTTCAATTTTTTTCTCTTTTAACATTTGAGAACGCATTCTTTCATCATAGAATTTGTAGTTTTCCAAAATATTATTTGTAAGCTCAGACTTTGTAAAATATGCTTTCTCATACATTATTTTTACATCTGTATCATCAGCTATATATATGCCATAATTCAATTTAATTTGAGTTGTTTTGGGAGTCTCATCATCCGTAATCTTTTCTTTTATAACTTTACTGTTATATGCTTCAACATCCTCAGTAATTTTATCTATGAATTTTTCTTTTATTGAATTAATATCATGAAATTTATATAAAATTGAAAATTCGGATGCATAATTTCTTGTGCAGTAGCTGCCTTCCGAAAGATTTTTGTTAATAATCATATATACATCTTTTATTATTTCATCAGTACGTTTTTGTCCGTAAAGTTCATTTATTGCCCTAAAACCTATAATACTTGCAGAAATAATTGCATAGTTAGCATCTTGTTTTTCTAAAATTTCTTTTGCCTTTAGTAAAAACATGTTTTTATTACCGCCATTTGTCAGTTTATCAGTAAATGCCATTTCATATATCAATTCTTCGTGTTTTTTAAAAAGTAGAGTACTGAAATAAATCAGAGAAATTAAAAGTAAAGCTATTATAAAAACAATCAGGACTATCCCTAAAAGCATTTTATTTATTTGCAAAGTAATTACGTTTATGGGGACAATTGTTAAGACATAATTATTTGTCATATTTATAATTGCATAAGAAGCTACATATTTTACTCTATTTTTTGAAAATATAAAAGAACCGTTTTCTTTTGTTTTGATATCGGATAAAACTCTTTCTTTTGTGGTTTGGAAATAATTAAGATTTTGATTAAAGAAGTTAACCGAAGTTGTATGTTCAGGTTTAATTACATAATCTCCATTTGAGTTTATAACATAGGAGCATCCTTTTCCGTTGTAACTGTTATATTTTAAGATTTGAATATATTTTTTTCCGTAGATTTGAGAAATTAGCATTCCTGCATTATTAATTACAGGTACTCCTATTGTATTTACATAACCTGACGGCACATCAGAATTAGCCGTAGTTTTTATAAAAGCTTTACCGCTATTAATTACTTTATTGAAATTCGGTTCGTTTTTAACATCTATTGCAGGCAAAATTCCTTTGTCTTTTTCAACTATAAATGTTTTCCCATTTGCTGCAACAAAAATAATCTTGTAAAAATCATAATCTGACACATGTTTAAGAAGAAATTTTGAAACATCCTCATCAGAAAAATTCTTTGTTTCATTCGACATTTTTAATGCAAGCAGTTTCATTTCATTAACAGAACTTGTAACTCGCCCGTTCAAATTTGATGCAGTTTGAATTACACCAAGCTCCATATATTTTTTTGCGGAACTAAACTCATCTGACAGGATATTATTCACAAAAATAACAGCAAAAACAGTAAGAACTACTGTCAAAATCTTAATAATTCCATACATTAAATTAAGATTTTTGCGAGAATATGATATTATACCTCTCATAAGATTATTATGAATTTAAAGCCTTACTATGTCAATAAACTTTTTTAAATATATAATTTTACAATCTAATTTAAGCAATAAAAAAATCGGAACGACAAGATTTTGATGAGGGTGTAGGCGATTAGCCATACAGCCTCATAGCTCTTTTATCAATTTAACTAGAGCTATGCGAAACGTGAGAACTTGCGAGCAATTTTACAATAAAAAAAATCGGAACGACAAGATTTGAACTTGCGACCCCTACCACCCCAAGGTAGTGCGCTACCAGGCTGCGCTACGTCCCGATTATATTAACTTTTCAGTTTTTGGACCTGAAGCGCACTACGTGCTACCTCTCGTCGAACAATATTTAATTGTTCTCCTCGGCAGAGTCAGGCTGCGCTACATCCCGATTAATATACATCTTTCTAAATTTTAACATTAAAAAAAATTTTTTCAATATTCCATGTCCTTAATTTCTTTTTATGTTAAAATCCTTTGCGGAGTATAAGTTATGAAAATTTGTATAATAGGTACAGGTTATGTTGGTTTAGTTGCCGGCGCATGTCTTTCAGATATGGGTAATAATGTTATATGCGTTGATAATGATTTAAACAAAATAAATAATTTAAACAAAGGCATAATCCCTATTTTTGAACCGGGACTTGAAGAACTTATTAAAATAAACGTTAAGGAAAAAAGACTATCTTTTGGTACAGATTTAGCTAATGCAGTAAAAATTTCTCAAATATGTTTTATAGCTGTTGCTACCCCTCAGGATAATGACGGAAAATGTGATTTAAATGCAGTGATTGATGTTGCTAAGCAAATTGCGGTTAATATAAATGAATATAAAGTCATTGTTATAAAATCTACAGTACCAGTCGGTACGGCTGAAAAAATTGCAAAATTAATAAAACAGTATACAAATATAGATTTTGATGTTGTTTCAAATCCTGAATTTTTAAAGCAAGGTGCAGCCTTAGATGATTTTCTTTCTCCCGATAGAGTAATAATTGGTTCAAACTCCAAAAAAGCTTCATCTATAATGAGTGAACTTTATTCGCCTTATTTTAAAACTGCAAACAGAATGATTTTTATGGATAACAAGTCTGCAGAAATGACTAAATATGCAGCAAATGCTTTTTTAGCCGCAAAAATTTCTTTTATTAATGAAATAGCTAATTTATGCGAAAAAACCGGTGCTGATATAGACCATGTCAGAACAGGACTAAGTACTGATGTCAGAATAGGTAATAAATTCTTATTCCCGGGAATCGGTTATGGCGGAAGTTGTTTCCCTAAAGATATTAATGCTTTAATTTCCGTCGCAGAAAACTTTAAAACAGGATGTGATATATTAAAAGCCGTTAAATCAGTTAATGATAATCAACGAAAATTATTTGTTGAAAAAATACTTAATTTCTACAACGGCAATATTAACGGGAAAACCTTTGCGATATGGGGATTGTCATTTAAACCCAAAACAAATGATATGCGTGAAGCTCCTTCTATTGATATTATCAATGAATTAAAAAATAACGGTGCTTCTGTTAAAGTATATGATCCCAAGGCATTATCAACTGCAAAAAATATTTTTAAAGACAAAGTAATCTATGCTTCTTCTGCATTTGAAGCACTAAATAATGCTAATGGTCTTATCCTGCTTACGGAATGGAATGAGTTCAGATATCCTGATTTTAATAAAATAAAGTCTTTGCTCATTGATTCTGTAATCTTTGACGGCAGAAATCAATATAATGCTAAAAAATTAAAAGAGTTTGGTTTAAATTATATCAGAATAGGTTCAAAATATTAAGTTTTATAAAGTCGAAATTTTGCTTTATATAAAAGGATTCAACCAAGTATTTGAGATATATCGGCATTTTAATATTTTGATAGTCATGTATTTTTTTTGTTATTATTAAATTCTCCAATAGCAAAATAATTTTTGTTACGGTTTATAGCAAATGTGAGATTATTTGGAAAGAGATTATGAAAATTAATTCAATTACACCGGCCCATATTCATCCCAAATCCGGAAGATTTGAGACTTCCCCTGTGAAAAGTAAAAAAAGAAATATAAATAATAATGACAAAATAAACACGACCATCAAGATGAATTCTGATGGTCGTGCGAGTTTTAAAGGGGGTGTTCCGCTATTGCACAGAGCTGCAAATTATGCTTCATATAACCCTTTGGTTGCCGAAGCTTTATTTGCAATCCTAATTACTTGCGGATTAAGACCTCTTACTATAATGGCAACAGCAAAAAATGAAGAAGAAAAGGAAAAATGTTCTTATCAGGCAGCTAAATCAATTTCGTCAGGACTTGTCGGACTTGCAATGACTGCTCTAGTCGGAACTCCCATTGCTGCCGCTACAAAATTTGCCAACGCTAACGGTCATTTTAAAATGCCGCAGGCAATGCGCGAAAAATCCGAAGAAATTGTTAAACAAGGTATTGATGCTTTAAAAACTTTCAGCCAAAATTTAGTTTCTCAAGGTACCGATATGGAATTTGCTCAAACTGTTAACAAATTAATTGAAGGTGATAAATTAAACATCGGTATATTTAAGAAAGCTGAAAAGGGAGCTGAAAAGCTATTCCAAACTCAAATTAAAGAAAAAGCTCCTGATATCTCTGAAACAGTTATTAATGCTATGAAAGAGCAAAGAGTTCTTAATAATTATTCTAGGACTGTTAAAAATGTTATGGATAAATTATTCCAGCCGGCATTTATGCCTTTAAGAGCTACTATTACCGTTGCATTAGTTCCTGTTATTCTCGGATTATTAGGTAAGAAAAAGCCCGGTCAAAAAGAAAATAAAACAACCAATCCTCAAACAATTCTAAATTATAAAGTATTTCAAACCAGTAATGAAAAAGAATTATTTCGTTCTTTTTCGGGAGTAGCTAATCATGAAAATTAATGCAATTTCTAATAACTATATTAATAACAGTGTTAAACAAAATAATAAATATCAAACGAATCCGGCATTTAAAGCTTCGGTTCCACAGCCTGTGATAAACGGTCTTGACAGCTTTTATAAAAGTGTTGCTAATAATGGATGGTTTCAAAAATTTGCAAAATCTTTTTCACATTCAAATAATACTTTTACCCATTTACTAGTTGCTGAAAGCTGCTTTTTATCAGGTTTTTATATGTTAAATACATTGCGAAACAAGAAAATAGATAAAAAACAAAAACCTCAAATGCTTATAAATGATGCATTGACTTTAGGTGTATCAACTGCGGGGGCTTATTTAGCCGAAGATAAAATAAGTGATGTTGTTTTAAAAGCTTCCGAAAAATATTTTGTTAAACACAAAGATTTCTATACTCAATTAGGTAAGAAAGTACAGGAATCCGTTGGGAATACTCCAAAATCAGAACTGTTGTCTAAAGTTGGTGAAGCTGCTCAATCAGCAGGAACTAAAGGTTTAGACGAAGTTTCCGAAATGCTTGCAGGTCATTTAAAAGGTATTGTCGGTGAGGAAGGTTCTTTAAAAGCATTTCAAATTACGGGTGATAAGCTGAAAGAACTCCAAGGTACAGTAAAAGAAGCAATAAAAGCTAATTCTGGGAGTATTGATAAGGCAAAAGAAACTGTCAGCAACTTGGTTGATGATTTCTATAATTCCGCTGCAGCAAGAGTCGAAGCTGATAAAATCCTTCCGGGTATTAACAAATTAAAAGTTCTTATTATTTTTGGGCTTATATACAGATTCTTAGGTCCGGTTGTTATTACTCCGATTGCTAATAAAATTAGCTCTAAATTCTTTGATAAAAAAGATGATAAAAAATAATATAAAAAGGAGAACTTTAAGTTCTCCTTTTTTATACAATACTTACTATTTGCAATGGATACTCAAATAATAATTCTTCTCTTGATACTACTATTATATTGGGTATCATTTGGGATAATATCAAATATACCAAATGTCTTATTTTCATTGGCGCAATTAATATGATTTCTTTACTGTCGGGTGTCATTTCTTTTGCTTTTTTTGTAAGTTTATTAACTATATTTTCTATTTTCCCGCTTTCAATTTTTATAACTTCATCTTCATTTTTACTACCTATAAAAGATTCCAAACTGCCTTCTGACAATTCATAAGCATATATTGTTTTAGTTTCTTCATCAACCAGTGATTTACTTATTTGTCTTGCCAAAGAAATTCTGATTCTTTCCAATAATTCTTCTTTGTTTGTTTCGTCCGAAAAGTCGTTTATTTTTTCAAAAATGAATACAATATCTTTAATTGACACTTTTTCTTTAATAAGACTTGTAAGTATATATTTAAGTTCGGCAACAGAGATATAGTCAGGTATAATATTTTCAATCAAATAAAGATTCTGATTGCCGACTATTTCAATATATCTGTTCATATCAGAGTAATCAAAAATATCATCAATATATTTTATTACGCAATTTTCAATAAGTTTGGCAATATAATCCGTTGCTTCGCTGCCTTTAACCCAAAAATCTTTAGCCTTTTCATCTTCTATCCAAAGAGTTGGCAATCCTGATACCATATCAGTATCTTCAATAGTTCCTTGCGGTAATTTTTCAATATTTAATTCGTCTTTATAAAACATACTATGGTTTATATATGCTTTTGAACGAAGAACCTGAATTCCTCTTATTTTAATAGCGAATTCGTTTTCTTCCAGAGAATCATCTATTTCTATTTTTATTTTAGGAATGATAAATCCAAGATTTTCTGTTACATTTTGTCTGATAAGAACAATCTGAGAAAGAATATTATATTCATTATCACTGTCAAGTATATCTATTAATTCTTCGGATATTGCAAGAGTAATTTTTTGTTCACCTAACTTTTGCTCCATAATATCAGGCGTAATTACCTTTGATAATTTATGTTTTAAATCTTCCAATTCATCAATATATTTAGATATTTCAGCATTAAGCATTGTTCTGGAATCTTCTGAGGTTTCATCAATTAAAGTCTTAATCTGAGAAATTTTCTGCCTTTTTTCTTTTATTTTCTTTTGTATATCAATACACATTTCATAAGGATCAAGGTCGGGATTAATTATTCTTTCTATTTTAGACTTAAAATTCAATAAATCGGAAGTTTCATTAACGGTGTTATCTTCATTTTCTACTTCTTTGATAAAAATACAATTATAGATTAATCCGTCATCATTTTCAATTTCCTGTAGTGAATAAACATCCCAGCCGTCTTTAGACATGTCATTTAAGAGCATTTCTAACTTTTCATTGTCATTATACGGAGATGTTCTTATTGTATAAATATTTCTTGTAGGTTTATACATTTTTAAATCCTTATTAAATTAATATAAAATATGATAACATAGAGAGTTATTTTTGTATAATCCCCACGGCAGTTTTGCCGTTGTGATAATAATTAAGAATATAATATCCTTTACCTGAATCTAATATTTCGGCTTTTGATTCAGCCTGCTGCTGTTGTTTAAATGCAGTTAAATCTTCTTGAGCTTTTCTGTACTTTTTAAGTTTTTTATTTTCTTTTGCTTTAATCATTTTGCCTTTGATTTCTGTTTCTTCCTTAGCTTCGGAATCATTATACATTTTTTCGACCAATTTAATAACACGGACTCTTGCTTTAAGGGTATTACTTTGATAAAGATTAAGAAATCCCATATTAAAAGACAGAGCAACAGAATAAAATCCTTGCTGAATTTTATTTCCGTCTTGGTCAAAAAGGTCGCATGGAAGTGTAAGAGTCGGATATTCATTTGAATCAGGGCCGAATTTATACTCGTTTTTATCTTCTTCATAAACTCCTGTAGGATAATATGGGTTTGGAAAGTGTCGTGAAGGCCCGTTAAAATCCGTCATAAAATCGTATGCAATTAAATCAACATCAACTATCATATTATAATTTTATCAAAATACGGACAGTGAAACAATTTTGTAACAGTAGGGAAAAAAGTATTTATTTGTTGTAAAATTAGATAGTTATGTTTGATAATTTATCGGAAAAATTACAGGATATAATAAAAAAAGCATCAGGTAATGCATCTTTAACGGAAGAGAATATTACAGATGCTTTAAGAGAGGTTAGACGTGCTCTGCTTGAGGCTGACGTCAGTTTAAAAGTTGTCAAAATTTTTATGACATCTTTAAAAGAAAAAGCACTTGGAGAAAATGTTTTAAGGGGAGTAAACCCTTCTGAGCAATTTGTAAAAATAGTACATGATGAACTTGTAAACATACTTGGGAAAGAAAATTCTCCGCTGAATTTGACCGGACATCCTTCAATAATAATGATGTTAGGACTTCAAGGTTCAGGAAAAACCACCTCTGCCGCAAAACTTGCAGTAAAACTAAAAAAAGAAGGAAAAAATCCTCTGCTTGTTGCGGCTGATGTATATAGACCTGCCGCAATTACCCAGTTAAAGACACTTGGTGAGCAAATAAATACTCCCGTTTTTACGATAGAAAATTCCAAAAATGTACAAAATATAGTATCAGAAGCTGTTAATTATGCAAAAGAAAACGGATTTAACGTTGTAATAATAGATACGGCAGGGCGTTTGCAAATTGATAATGAAATGATGGCAGAGCTTCTTTTAATTGATAGAGCCTTTAATCCGCAGGAGAAACTCCTTGTTATAGATTCCATGCTCGGACAGCAAGCTGTTAGTGTTGCCGAAAACTTTAATATTCAACTTGATATAACAGGTATAGTACTTACAAAACTTGATGGTGATTCCAGAGGCGGTGCCGCTTTAAGTGTTGTTTATTCATCGGGTAAACCTGTAAAATTAACGGGAACGGGCGAAAAACTCGATGCTTTAAACGATTTTCATCCGTCAAGAATGGCTGACAGAATCCTCGGTATGGGAGATATTGTCTCGCTGGTTGAAAAAGCACAGGAAGTTTTTGATGAGAAACAGGCTAAAGAATTTGAAAAGAAAATGGAAAAAGCCGAATTTTCATATAATGACTTTTTAAACATGCAAAAGCAGATGAAAATGTTCGGTTCTATTGAAAATATTTTGGGAATGCTTCCTATTCCGGGGTTAAATCGTGACAGTAAAGAATTAATTGCATCAGAAGGCGAAAAGCAATTGAAAAGGATAGAATCTTTTATTTCCAGTATGACCCCAAAAGAAAGAGCCAATCCTTCATTAATTAATACTTCAAGAAAACGCAGAATATCTATGGGGTCAGGAATCCCTATCAATGAGGTTAATCAGATTATTACCCAATTTAATCAAATGCGTCAAATGATGAAAGGTTTTTCCGACATAAAGAAAAAAGTCAAAAGCGGAAAAATCAAAATACCAAAAAATATAGGAAACAGATTTCCATTTTAAGTAACGGAATGAGAGAAATTATATGTTAAAAAAAGCAATGATAATGGCGGCAGGTGTAGGGTCAAGATTAGAGGCTCTTTCTAATGCACTGCCTAAACCGCTTGTTCCTCTTGCTAATATTCCCGCAATGGATATTCTTATTGAACATCTTTCTTCTTTCGGAATAAATAATATTATTGCAAATACATATTATAAATCTGAGATTATTCAAAATCACTACAGAAACAGCCGTTTTAGTATAGATTTTATAAGTGAAAACGAGCTGTCAGGAACTGCAGGCGGATTAAAAAAATGTCAATTTTTCTTTAATAGAGGTGAAGATTTTATTGTAATGTCAGGTGACGGTTTATCTGACATTGACATTGATAAAGCCTATGAATCTCATAAAAAATCTGATTCAATAGCAACTTTAGTCCTAAAAGAAGTTGATAAAAGTAAAGTTAATATATACGGTATCGTTGTTAGAGATGAATCGGGATATGTTAAAAGCTTTCAGGAAAAACCTAAAATAGAAGATGCAAAATCCACTCTTGCTAATACGGGTATTTACATTTTTAATTATAAAATCTTTGACTACATCCCTGAATTTACATTTTATGATTTTGCAAAAAATGTTTTTCCTAATCTTTTGAAATCAGGTGAAAAAATTAATACGTTTATTTTAGACGGTTATTGGTCAGATATAGGCTCAATAGAACAGTATAAAAAGTCTAATTTTGATATATTAAACAACAATATTAAAAGTTTAAAGGTTAAAACCTTTGAATCTGATGAAGGTATTTACATTGCCGGTAATAACTTTGAGAAAAGCTCCGGTGCTGAAATTATTGGTAATTGCGTATTTGGAAATAACTGCAAAATAGGTAAAAATTCTAAAATAATAAATTCCGTTATTTGGAATAATGTAAGTATTGCGGATAACGTAGAGATAAATGATTGTATTATATTAAACAACATACATCTGGAAGACTCAGCAAACAGTGAAATAGTAGCATTTAATAAGTTAAGTTCAGTTTTAAGGAAAGAAGGAAATAATGATAATAGTAATGGAGCCCTCAGCTACCAAAGAGCAAATTGATACAGTAGTAAAAGCGCTCAGGAATAAAGGTTTTAAAGTAGTATTAAATCAAGGAGACGTAATGACGGTTATTGCCGCAATAGGGGATAAACGTCTTGTGGAACCTCATGCTTTCCAATCTTATGAAGGAGTAAGAAGTGTAAAACTTATTCAGGAACCGTATAAACTGGCATCAAGAGAGGGCAGACAGGAAGATACCGTTATTGAATTTTCAAACGGCGTAAGAATAGGCGGACTTGAAAAACCTGTTTTAATAGTTGGTCCTTGCTGTGTCGAAAAAGATTTAGACGGACTGTTAAGAGTTGCGGATGCTGCAAAAGAAATGGGCTGTCACTTCTTAAGGGGCGGTGCTTTTAAACCAAGAACTTCACCTTATGATTTTCAAGGTTTGGAAGAAAAAGCACTCGAGTATCTAGCTATCGCAAGGGAGAAAACAGGTCTTTTAATAGTAACGGAGTTAATGGATACTCTTGATTTAGACTTGGTTTGCCAATATGCCGATGTGATTCAAATCGGTGCAAGAAATATGCAGAATTTTAAACTTTTAAAAGCTGTCGGTAAATGTAATAAACCGGTAATATTAAAAAGAGGTCCGGCTGCTACTATCAGAGAATTTTTGCTTGCTGCAGAACATATAATGTATAACGGAAATGATAAAGTAATTTTATGTGAAAGAGGCATAAAAGGCGTTGATTCTACATCAACGAGAAATACTTTAGATGTTGCGGCAATCCCCGTAATAAAGAAATATTCACATTTGCCTATAATTATAGACCCCAGTCACGGAACGGGAAGAAGATATTTGATAGAACCAATGGCAAAAGCAGGTTTAATAGTTGGTGCTCATGGCGTTATGATGGAAGTTCATCATGACCCTGAAAATGCCTCATCGGATGGCGCTCAAAGTCTTTCTATTCCGATGTTTAAAGATGTTGCAAAAAGATTAAACAAATTAATCGGCAGAATAGATTATGACAACAAGCATTCTTTAGTATAAGGCGGATATCATTGTATAAATTTGATTTTGAGCTGGATGATTTTCAAAAACAAGCCGTTGAATGTATAAATAACGGAAAGAGCGTTGTGGTATGCGCACCGACAGGAGCGGGTAAAACTTGTATTGCTGAAAGCGCCATTCAAAAAGCTCTTGAAGAAAATACAAGGCTTTTTTATACAACACCTTTGAAAGCATTATCTAACCAAAAATACTATGATTTTTCAAATAAATACGGCATAGGTAATGTCGGGTTATTAACGGGAGACACTTCAATAAACAGAGATGCTCCGATTGTTGTTATGACTACCGAAGTTTTTAGAAATATGCTCTATAATACTAACTTCGGTTCAATAAAAGATAATCTTAAAGATGTAAAATATGTTGTACTTGATGAAGTTCATTATATGAATGATGAACAAAGAGGAACTGTTTGGGAAGAGAGTATAATTTACGCACCTTTGAGTATTCAAATAATAGCTTTAAGTGCTACAGTCGCTAATTCTCAGCAGTTAACCGACTGGATAAATACTGTTCATTCGGGAACCGAACATATTTATACTGATTTTAGACCTGTTCCGTTGAGACATTATTATTATGATTCATCAAAACCTTTTGATATCCTTCCTCTCCTGACTCCTGAAGGTAAACTGAACCGTAAAATAAGACCCGAAAAAAAGATGAATTACTATTCCCGTCAAGCAAAAAAGAGGAATACCGTAAAAGATGTAATATCTGTTCTTCATAAAAAAGAAATGCTTCCCGCAATTTATTTTACGTTTTCCCGTAAGAAATGTGACGAGAACATGGAAAAATGTTCAGACTTACATCTTGTATCTCAAGAAGAAGCAAAAAAAATAAGAGACGAAATAAGAGAATTTTTAAAAGAACATCCGTATTTGGAGAATAATAAGAACCTTGATTATTTATATAACGGAGTTGCATCTCATCATGCAGGATTACTGCCGGCTTGGAAGCTGCTTGTTGAAAGGCTTTTTCAACAGGGTTTAATAAAAGTGGTATTTGCAACGGAAACACTTGCGGCAGGAATAAACATGCCTGCAAGAACTACGGTAATATCGGCTATAAGTAAAAGAACCGATTCGGGACACAGAATGCTTACGGCTAATGAATTTCTTCAAATGTCAGGAAGGGCAGGCAGAAGGGGAATGGATAAAGTCGGGTATGTAGTTGTAGTTGGAACTCAGTTTCAAACCCCTGATGAAGTTGCTGATTTGGTTAAAAGCAGTTCTAATCCTTTAGAGAGCAGATTTTCTCCCGGGTATTCTATGGTTTTGAATTTACTTCAAAATTTGGAGCTTGAACAGGCTAAAGAATTGATACTCAAAAGTTTTGGCTACTATTCTTCAAATGACAGGTTAAAACCTATAATAATGCAGCAGTTAAATTGCGAGCAGACGCTTGCCAGATTAAAAGCGGAAAAATGTCCGTTTAATTTAACAAATGATGATTTTATAGAATTTAACAGGCTTAAGGATAAATATATAGTATACAGAAAATTAACTAAAACTCTTTTAAAACAGGCAAAACAAAGAGGACAAAAAGACAGCCCCGAGGTTATTGAATATACTCAAAAAACACGTGAAATCAGAGATGCTATGCAAAAATATAATTGTGAAATTTGCAGAGGCTATAAAAAACACATGAAAAATCTTGAAATTATCTCAAGATACGAAAAAAAATACAAAGAAACCTGTAAAAACATTGAAAAACAAAAAGATATATATTGGAATAAATTTTTAGCCCATAAAGAAATACTTGAAAAAATGGGATATATAAATAACGGTTATCCCACACAATCAGGTGTTTTATGTTCTATGATAAGAGCTGAAAATGAATTATTTTTTGCTGAAATTATCTTAAGCGGAATATTAAATGAACTTGAGCCTTATGAATTGGCTTCTGTTATATGTGCTTTGGTAACGGAAGACTTGAGAGGTGATGTTTATCCCGATTCACCCATAAGTAAAAATTCAAGAAAAGCTTTAAATAAAATTAAAGATATAAGAAAAAAAATTGCTGTTCTTCAAAGAGATTATGATATAAATACTGAAATGTACATAAATTCATATTATTCATCTTTAATAGAACAATGGGTTATGAATACTCCCTGGGAGGATATATCAAAACAGGCTGATTCTTCTGAAGGTGACGTCGTAAGAGTATTTAAAAGAACAGTAGATGTTTTAAGACAGCTGACAATACTGCCAAACGTAAATGAAAATCTAAAAGAAAACGCAAAAACCGCTATTAGTGCAATTTTAAAAGAACCTGTTGATGTTGATTAGCCGTATATTGCTTTAATACCTTGAAGATTGTGGATAAGACTGTTAAGAGCTTCTTTATTACCCTTTTTGATTTGTATAAATTTAAGCACCATATCTCTGCTTGCTTCTGCTTTTAAAAGCTCAAATAATCCGTTTACTTCTTCATCAGATAATTTAAATATATCTTTTATGGAATTAATTGTTGATAAATCTTTAATATCAGTTGTTTCAAGGAACATAGAGCCTTCTCCCGTCAAAAGCCAATTGACATTAATATTAAATACATCAATAATGGCAGTAAGGAATTTAGTTCCAGGCTGTGCTTCGCCTCTTTCATAACTGCCTATTGTTCTTACCGGTATGTTTAACTTTTCCGCTATCTCTCCTGAAGTCATACGAAGAGCTGATTTCATTTCTTTTATTCTTTTTTCTATACTCATACTAGTTCCATCTGAACATCTGTTACATAATATTGTTGTAATTTTTATTTAATATCTTGTAACTACAACAAAGTTATTATACAACAGTCTGCTTTTTATTTCATTATTTATGGTATAAATTGTAACATTTATAATTTTAGTTTATAATTTTAATAAAAAAGATTATGGGTAAAAAAATAATATCAACAAATAAAAAAGCTTTTCACGAATACCATATTTTTGATAAATATAATGCAGGTATGGTATTAACGGGTACTGAAATAAAATCAATCCGAAAAGGAGCAGTTAATCTAAAAGACAGTTTTGTTCGCATTGATGATTTTGAAGTTTTTCTCTATAACTGCCATATTAGTGCTTATGAGCAGGGCAACAGGTATAATCACGAGGAAAAAAGAGTCAGAAAGCTCTTATTAAATAAAAAAGAGATAGAAAAACTTTTGGGTAAAATTAAAAAGGACGGATATTCCATAGTACCGTTGGAGTTATTTCTTGAAAACGGCTGGGCTAAACTTGAAATAGCACTTGCAAAAGGTAAAAAATTGTATGATAAAAGAGAAGATTTGGCTAAAAAAGCACAATCAAGAGATATAGAACGAGCCGTTAAATCAAAATATTAATCTATTCAATATATTTCCCGTCAAACAATTCCTTTACCATTGCGGCTTGGCTTGAAGAGTCTATATTTGTGTATTGAGGTTTACTCTCTTCTTCTTTTTTTGCTTCAACAAAATTATGATACTCTTCTTCCTCTTGCTTTTGAACTGTTATTTCTTCTTGTAAATCTTTATTTACAGGAGTTTGTACAGTTGCTACTTTTTTTGATAAATCAATACTGTCACTTGTAATAATTTGAATATTTGGATTTGTAATATTCATATACTTACAAACAGCTTCAACAAGAGCAGTTTTTTTATTACCTTCTTTTGCCTGTTTTACGAACATTTCTTTATTAAAAGCAATAACAATTTTTTCTTCCGATATTTCAACGGGTCTTGCTAAGTTGGAATAGAATGCCCGATTAGGCGGAGAATCTATACTCTGAAGAATTGAAACCCACAGATTATTCATATCTGAATTATCAGTATCTTGTTTTATATTCTCAGGCTGTTTTATGGGTTCTTCTTTTATCTCTTCTACAGTCGGTTCTTTTGGTTTTTGCTGGTCTATATTAGGCTGAACCGTTTTTATAGGACCAGTCTGTAGTTTTGTTTCAAAATTTCCGTTTTTAATCTTTTGTTCAAGGTCTTCTATTCTTTTTAACAAATTTTGCGCACTTGGAAGATTTTTATAGTTGGTTAAATCTATTATACACAATTCAAGCCAAAGGTATTTATTTGTTGTATCCTTTATTTGAGTTGTATAGTATGCCAATTTGTCTATAATTTGTATTATCTCGCTTAGTGTAAATTTATCAGCTTGTGATTTAGTCTTTTCATAATTTACTTCATTAATTTGAGTTAATGAAAAAATAAGTTCTTTATCCGTGCAGTTTTTTACTATCATTAAATCTCTAAAATACTGAGTTAAATTGGATAATATTTGAACAGGTTCATTTCCTTTTGAATATATTTTATCAATAAGCGGAATTGATTTTGAACAATCTGATAATATTATACAGTCGGTAATTTCAAAAAGAGTATCGTAAGAAATTTTGCCTAAAATTTCATTAATATCATTAGTATCAATCTGTTTATTAACGCCTAAAACGCTTATTTGGTCCAAAAGAGCCAGAGCATCTCTCATTCCGCCCTGTGAATTTTTCGCTATAGCGTATAGTGCTTCTTTTGAAATATTAATTTTTTCTTCACCCGAAATATATTCGAGTCTTTTAACAATATCATCAGTTGTTATACGGCGGAAATCAAACCTTTGACATCTTGAAATAATTGTTTCAAGGACTTTATGGGGTTCTGTTGTAGCCAAAATAAATATTACATTTTCAGGCGGTTCTTCCAGTGTTTTCAAAAGTGCATTAAAAGCGTGATTTGAAAGCATGTGAACTTCATCTATAATATAGATTTTGTATCTGCCGTTAACGGGAACATATTGGATTTTTTCAAGTATTGCCTGAGTATCTTCAACACTTCTGTTACTTGCCGCATCTATTTCTATAACATCGACGGGAATTGAATTCATAATATCAAGGCAGGCGGGACATTTTCCGCAAGGTGTTAAAGTAGGACCTTCCTTGCAGTTGAGAGATTTTGCCAAAATCCTTGCCGATGAAGTCTTTCCTGTACCTCTCGGACCGCATAATAAATATGCGTGTGCTATTCTGTTCAATTCTATTGCATTACTCAGAGCATGTACTATATTTTCCTGACCTATTAAGTCATGAAACGTTTGTGGTCTGTATTTTCTGTATAATGGTACGTATTTAGTTTCCAATTGCCTGCTCCAAAAATATTTGCTAATATCAATTATATATTAAGGGTGAAAAAATTTGGATTATTATGAATAAAATTAAACCTAAAAAATTAAAAAAAGGCGATACAATTGAAATTCTTGCGGTTTCAGGTAAAATTAAAGAGATTGAACGTATAAAACAAGCAGAAAAATATTTAAAAAATCTTGGCTACAACGTTATTGTATCCGATACTTGCAAAACTTCACACAGATATATGTCGGGAAAAAGCGACAAGGATAATATAAATGCACTTCACAGAGCATTTTTAAATAAAAAAGTCAATGCAATTTTCTGTGCCAGAGGCGGTTTTGGTACTTTAAGACTTATTAACAAAATTGATTGGAACATTATAGAAAATAATCCGAAAATATTTGCAGGCTACTCCGATATAACCGTACTTTTAACAATGATATATAAAAAAACAAAGCTTATAACTTTTCATTCCCCTATGCCTAACGGGGATTTTTCCGTTGATATTAACGAATATACAACTAAATCATTTTTTAATACTTTAGAAGCTAAAACCAAAGAAATAAAGGCAGATAAACCTGAAATTTATAAAAGAGGATGTGCAAAAGGAATATTATGGGGCGGAAATCTTTCAAGTCTTGTATCGCTTGCCGGAACTGATTTTATCCCTAATGAAAATATAATTCTTTTTCTTGAAGACTTGAATGAACCCGTTTATAAAATTGATAAAATGTTAACGCAGCTTTTTAATATTGAAAAATTCAGGAAACGTGTTAAAGGTATAGCGTTTGGAGAATTTCAAAATGTTGAACCGAAATGCGAATTAAAAGAAGTAATCAAAGAAAAAATAAATGAACTCGATATCCCCTCATCAGGCGGATTTAAAATTACTCACGGCAAAGTTAAAGATACGCTGCCTGTCGGTGTTAAAACTTTATTCAATGCTAATACGGGAACTATAAAAATAGTTGAGCCTTATTTGACTAATAATCAAAGTGACCGATTATTAAAAATCTAAAGTGTTATATAATTAAATTCATGACTAATCTGTTTGAAATAAATAAGTTAAATATGCACTACAGCATAACCGATAACTTTTTAGGCGGTATAAAAGGTTATATATATGCTTTAAATGATGTTGATTTAATTATTAAAGAAAATGAAATATTAGGGTTAGTAGGAGAATCGGGAAGCGGAAAATCTACATTAGGAAATTGCATCCTTAATTTAATAACTCCTACCTCGGGTGAAGTTCTTTTTAAAGGTGAAAATATACTAAACAAGAAAAAATCAGAGCTTAAAGATTTCAGGAGAAAAGCGCAGCTTATTTTTCAAAACCCATATATGAGCCTAAACCCGAGAATGAAAATATATGACATATTAAAAGAGCCTTTTATCATCCACGGCATTAAAGATAAAAAAGAAATTGATAAAACAATAAATAATATAATTTCACTGATAGGAATGAAAAATGAGGTATTAAATCGGTATCCTCACGAATTTTCGGGAGGTCAAAGGCAGAGAATAGCAATAGCAAGAGCAATAATACTTAACCCCGAATTTGTAGTGGCGGATGAACCAGTAAGTGCGCTTGATGTTAGTATACAGGCTCAAATTGTAAATTTATTAATTGACTTAAAAAAGCACCTCAAACTGACAATGCTTTTTATTTCACACGATTTAAGCATTATAAAATATATCTCGGATACAATTGCCGTAATGTATCTTGGGGAGATAGTCGAATACGCTTCAAAAGAAGAACTTTTTAATAATCATAAACACCCTTATACAGAGGCGCTTTTAAATGCCGTTCCCACAATATCTGAAGATAAAAAAACAAAAAAAATACTGCTTGAAGGTGATATTCCTTCTCCTCAAAATCCGCCTGAAGGATGTAAATTTCACACAAGATGTCCTTATGCCTTTGATAAATGTTCAAAAATTCACCCTAATCTTATTAATATCGATGATAATCATAAGGTGAGATGTTTTCTTGTTGAAAATAATGATTTATTGTAAAATACATTTATGGCAAAGATAAGTTCAATTTTACAAGAAACAATAACGTATCAAATATCGCTTTCTGCGCTTAAACATGTAAGAGAGTTTCTTGAAACATTCGGAGATATTTCATACCGTTTTTGTCAGGTAATAAAGTATATTCTAAAACTGCAAATTAATTTTAAACAATTAATAGAGCAGGCATCACGCTTTGCATTTGATTCTCTGCCGATAACGCTTTCTATTGTATCAATGACTGCAATTATTCTTGCGATGCAGGTAGCTCCCGAAATGGTAAAACAGGGCGGAAAAGATTATATAGGTCTTTTGGTTGCTCTTACCATGGTTAGAGAAGTCGGTGTTATAATGTCAGGTTTTGCAATAATATCTATGATAGGTTCATCACAGGCAAGTGAACTTGCAACAATGAAAGTTACAGACCAGATTGATGCAATGAGAGTATTGAAGGTTTCGCCATTTCAGTATTTATTTTTACCAAGAGTACTTGCAGGATTTATAATGATGCCGTTTGTAGTAGTTATTGCTTCATTTTTTGGGATACTTACCGGAGGAATAACTTCAATGCTTGCCGCAAAAGACGTAACCTGGCTTTGTTATATTTCATCAGTTTGGCAGGGACTTTATATAAGAGATATTAATATTATGCTCTTCAAATCGGCTTGTTTTGGAGGATGTATCAGTCTTGTCAGCTCAAGCTGCGGTTATGATGCTCAAGGCGGTGCTAAAGGTGTCGGTATAGCAACAACTAAGGCCGTTGTTTGGTCTTTCGTCGCTATTGTAATTATTGACGGCATTTTTGCCGTTTCATTCTATTTCTAAAAGAAGGTTATTTATGGCAATAAAAGTTCAAAATTTAACAAAAGAATTTGACGGGAAAAAGGTACTGGATAATATTTCCTTCTCGGTTGAACAGGGAGAAATCTTATCTATAGTCGGATTTAGCGGTTCAGGAAAAAGTACTATATTAAAAATTCTATGCGGTCTTTTAGAACCCGATACCGGTATTATTGATATCGGAGACGGTGATGTCGCAATGGTTTTTCAATATTCCGCTTTGTTTGACTCACTTAATGTTTTCGACAATATTTCTTTTGCCTTGCAGGAAAGAAAAGAATTCAGAGGTTTATATACAAAAGAACAATTAAAACAGATTGTGGCAAAGAGTCTTAAGACCGTAGGATTATCAGGTATTGAAGATAAATTCCCGCATGAACTTTCAGGCGGTATGCAGAAAAGAGTCAGTCTTGCAAGAGCTATTGTTACTCAGCCGCAATTTATATTATATGATGAACCTACCGCCGGCTTAGACCCTGTAGCTTCTACCGTTATTGAAGACTATATTCTGCGCCTCAGGGATGAAACTAAAGCAACATCAATTGTTGTTACTCACCAGATGTCTACCATTAAAAGATGTTCGGATAAAGTTATTATGCTCTATGACGGACATATAGTATTTAGAGGAACTCCTGATGATTTACTAAAACAGGATAACCCTTATACAAAACAATTTGTTTCCGCAGAAATAGAAGGACCTATGAAAATTAGCGCTTCTGGTTTTTAGATTTTTATTGTAAAATAATTTTATAAGAAGGAAAATTATGAAATTCTCATCATCATTTAAAGTCGGAATACTTGCAATATCAGCCATAATAATATTAATTTTTACCGTAATGTGGGTAAAAGGTAAAGCAATATCTTCAGCTGAGAGAATAACTGTCAGTTTTAAAGATGTAAACGGAATGCGAGCAGGTTCGGGCGTCCAGATGATGGGAGTCAGAATCGGTCAGGTTGAAGAAATAAAGCCCAAACTCAATCTTGCGGACAGTTATGTTGAAGTTAAATTCGTTATAACGGAGCCTAATGTTGTTATCCCTAAGGCTTCTGAAATATCCATTCAACAATCAGGTATAATTGGTGAGCAATTCCTTGAAATAACTCCGCCTAAAGAAAAAACTATTTTTATACCGGAACATGATAAGTCTAAAGTTTTACACTCGGATGATAAAGTCCAAATGAAACTTGACGGGAAATACTATGATATCGGAGTTGTCAAAAAGATTGAAATTGTTGAAACTTCCACACTTCCTATGCTTATAAAAGAAAATATAAAAACGAAAAATGCTTATAAAGTTAAATATATTACGGATATTCCGGGGTTAATAATACCTGAGCAGATTGAAGGCAGTATAGTAAAAGTCGATAATGATAAGAAACTAAGATTGACGCCAAAAGACAAATCCGATATTCCTTATCCTAAGACCAATTCACCCTATACAGTAATTGAGCCTATGAGAATAGCCGATTTCCTTGATTTACAATACAGAAGTGCTGAATCTCTTGTCGAAACAAATGAAAGAATTTCACTGCTCCTTTCTGATGATGTTATTAATGATTTGAAGCAAACTGCATTTAATGTTACGGAATTATCGGATAAAGCCAATATAACAATGGCAAAGGCACAAGAGTTGATTGATTTATCCAAAACCGAAATAGAAATGTTATCTTCTACCGCAAACAGTTTAGCAGACAGACTGATTGCACTGACGGATAATGTCAATAAGATAACAGGTGATGAAGAATTTGCTCAAAATGTTGCAAATGCCACAAAATCTTTTGCAAGATTATCGGATAACGTTTCTTGTCTGTTGGAAGACCCAAATACAAAAACAACTCTTGCAAACTTAGATATTACCGCTAAAAATATTGCTGAACTTTCAAGCTACATAAATGATATGTCTAAAGATGCAAAATTAAAAAACTATTTAAAACAATCCGTTGTTAAACTTAATACGGCGCTGGATAAATTAACAATTACTCTTGATACTGTTAACTATGCTACCCAAGACGAAGAAAAAATCAAACAAACAATGGATGATATTAATGCAACTTCTGAAAATCTTAAAAAGTTTTCGGAAAAATTAAATAAAAGATTTCTACTTTTCAGATTAATGTTCTAGGTCAATTATGAAATTATTTATATCAAAATTACATTATAAAAAAAATTTAACTGCCTATGAAAAAGTAATAATTTCATTATTAAAAGTATTGTCATTTTTTTACGGCTCAATCGTTAATATACGCAATTCAATGTATGATAAAAAAATAATTAAATCCCACGGTTCTAAGGCATTTATAGTTTCAATAGGAAATATTACAACGGGCGGTGTCGGGAAAACCCCTATTACACTTGAAGCTGCAAAATATTTTCTTGCTATGAATAAAAAAGTTGCAATAGTATCAAGGGGATACGGTAGTAAACTTTCAGGAAATAAACCCAATCTTATTTCAGACGGCTCGGGGCCATTATTTAGTGCATCTGTTGCAGGGGATGAACCTTATTGGCTTAGTGAAAACTGTAAAGGTGCTTATGTCGTTACATCAAAAAGCAGATTAAGAGCTGAAAAATATCTTGCTCAGACTTATGCTCCCGATGTAATTATTTTGGATGATGCTTTTCAACACAGAAAAATTAAACGTGATATTGATATTCTTCTTATTGATTCAAAAAATAAATTCGGAAATAAATATCTGCTGCCGGCAGGACCTTTAAGAGAAAATATTCAATCTATTAACAGGGCTGATAAAATAATCGTTGTAAACAAAAGTTATGAAACAGATAAAGCTTTAATGTTCTGCGATAATTTAAAGAAAAAATTTTCCAAATCGACATATCTTTGTAAAATGGTACCTGAAAATATTTACAACATAAAAAATAAAGAGATTTTACCTTATGATACAAGAATAATGGCATTTTCAGCCATCGGACAACCTTCAGGGTTCTTTGATTTTCTAAAAAAAGATTATAAACTTGTTGCCGTGCTTGAGTTTGAAGATCATCACAGATACGACAAATCAGATATTTCTAAAATTATTGAATTCGCTCAGGAAGAGAATATAGAACACGTTGTAACTACGGAAAAAGATGCCGTTAAACTGATTGATTTAGTTAAAGATGTTGATATCCCTATAAAAATTTATTCTTTAAAACTAAAAGCATATCTTGATATTAAGGAAGTATTAGGTGAGTAAAAAGATTCTTGTTGTAAGATATCGTTTTATCGGTGATATGGTTCTTACCGTTCCTTTTTTAAGAAATCTCAGGTATAATTATCCCGATTGGCAAATAGATATGCTTATAGCCCCAAATTCGGGCGAAGTCATTGATAATTGCCCTTATGTAAATAATTTTATTTATTTTGATACAACAAGAAAACACAAATATGAAAAGGGCATAGGGCATAAGAAATCTTTTTGGTATTATGTTTCTGTTCTAAGAAAAGAGAAGTATGATAAGGCATACATTTTAAAGCGTTCTTTTTCAAGTGCTTTATTATGTTTTCTTGCGGGAATTAAACAGAGAATAGGATTTGATACGGAACATAGAGGTTTTTTACTTACGAAAAAAGTTAAATACAATCTTTTTAAACATGAATCTCTTTGTTCTTTAGATGTTCTTGAGGCTGACGGGCTGAGGGTCAAAGATACTTATCTTGAAAATTGGATTAGGGATGAAAATATTTTAAAAGTTGAAAAATTATTTGAAGAATATAATATAACCACCGATAAGAAAATTGCCGTAGTAAATGCACAGGCGTCAAACCCTAAAAAAGTTTGGGATATCAAAAATTTTACGGAAATTATTGAATATCTCTCAAATGAGAAGGGTGTTCAGGTTGTTTTTATAGGTGCTCAATCCGATAAAGAATTATATGAAACTTTAAAATATTCCGAGAAATTAAAAATAACTCCCGTAAATTTATGCGGAAAACTTAATTTAAAGGACAGTTTAGCGGTATTAAAAAAGGCTGATTTTATAATAGGAAATGACTCCGGAACTTTACATATGGCATCATCTGTAGGTACAAAAGTTATAGGATTATACGGCCCTATGCCGTTTGAAAAATGGAAAGCGCTTGGAGATAAAAATATTTTAATTAAAGCTGATTTACCTTGTATCCCCTGTGCATTAAAAGGAAAATGCAATAATAATTATCAATGTATGAAGCTTATAAGTGTTAATCAGGTAAAAAATGCTATAGATGAATTGCTATAACATTGAAAATAAGCTGCTAAAATATTTATTATACAGTGAAACTGCGATATATAAAACCATAAGTCCGACAAGAACTATAGTAGCCGGCTCAACAAGCTTTAATATCATTTTAACCGAAGAATCAAACTTATTTTCATAGTCATCAGCAACAATTTTTAAGGTTTTATCAAGTTCACCCGCTTTTTCGCCTGCTGAAATTTGAGAAACGGCAAAATCGGTAAATACATCACATTGTTTTAGGGTCAATGTTAAATCAGAACCTTTATAAAGCTTTTCTACAGCTTGGTTTATTTTTATATTAATTGATTTTAATTTGATTACGGCATTAGATAATTTAAGAGACTCTGTAATCGGTACTCCTGCCTTATATGATAACGACATTATCGTAAAAAAACTTTGGAAATAATAATTCTTAACTATATTTTTTAGAAATCCTATATTCATTATTAAATCAATAAATTTATTTTTAATATTTTCATGTTTTGCAATATATATAACTATGCAGGCTAATATAACAAGAAAAAAAAGAATTTTTATAACAGCTGAAAATAACAGTATCGGTATAATATTTGGCTGTAAGTCTCCTTCTGCAAGCAGTTCAAATATTTTAAATACAAAAAATTTAAAAAACAAAAAAACACTTATAGCAAAACAAAAAATAAAAGACGGATACGTAACTGAAGAAATTAAATTACTTCTAATCTGTTCTTCTTTTGATAAATTATTAATAATACTTAAAAGAACATCTTCAAGTTTTCCTGATTTTTCACCCGCACATATTAACATTGTATATGCAGGATTAATTGCATTTTTATATTTTACTAAAGCTTCATTTAAAGAAGAACCTTTTTCCAATTTTTTTAAAATCAGATATGCCAGATTTTTTATTTTTAAATTGCTTGATGTTTCAGAAATTGATTTAAAAATTTCTATTAAGCTTAAGCCTGATTTATATAGGAAATAAAAAGAATTAAAAAATTCTTTTTTCTCTTTTACGGATAATATTAAATTATTAGAATTAAAAAAATCATTCATAGAAAATATTATATATTATTTTTTAAATAATAAAAATAATTGTTTGTGATACGATAGAACTATGAGAATGTATATTTTACCATTGATATTAACGCTGTTTGCGGGAATGTCTACATTAGTAGGCGGATTTGTTACATTCTTTATAAAAAGAAATAATTTAAAAGCTTTATCAATCGGACTCGGATTTTCTGCCGGTGTAATGATATATGTAAGTTTAAATGAACTTATGAGTGAATCACCTGTAATGCTCAGTTCATATTACAGTATGACGATATCCAAAATACTTGCATTTATAGGATTTTTAGGCGGGATATTGACTGCAATAGCAATAGATTATTTTGTTCCCGATCATATAGAATCAGATTTTCTTAACAATTCATCAAGATGTCATCAAAGACACAGAATAAGACGTGCAGGATTAATAACGGCAGTTGCTGTTACATTGCATAATTTCCCCGAAGGTATGGCTACATTTTTAGTTTCAAGTCATGACATAATGCTTGGTATACCTGTTGCAATAGCAATTGCAATTCATAATATCCCTGAAGGTATTGCTATAGCTCTTCCGATATTTCATGCAACGGGGAAAAAACGTCTTGCCATATTATATACATTCTTATCGGGTATATCAGAACCCGTCGGAGGATTAATAGGCGTTGTTCTTTTAAAAACTATTATGCCTGCTCAGTCAATAGGTATTATGACGGCAGCTGTTGCAGGAATTATGGTATATTTGTCATTTGATACTCTGCTTCCTTTAGCCAGAGAATACGGGGAAAATCACCATGTTATTATCGGTATTGTATCAGGCTTGTTAATTATGAGTTTGAGCCTTATTTTCTTATAATTGATATTCCATTATGTAGTCGTCCATAACAAATCCGCTTCCGATATCGCTTATAACAGAATCAATTGTTTTAAATCCCCATTTTATATACGCTTTTATGGTATTAGAATTATACTTGTTAACTGTTAAACGAATTGAGGATTTGCTATATTCTTTTGCTAATTCAATAATCTTTTCAAATATTTGTTTTCCGTAACCTTTATGGCGGAATTCTTTTGTTATGTATAGTTTAGAAAGAAACAGATAATTATCTTTAATGCTTACACCGAAATATCCTATATCATTTTTGTTATCATCTTGAATAACATAATAAATATAATTTTCAAACTTCAACTGATGTTTAATCGCATTTTCGGATTGAAACTTATCAATCATATAATTAATCTGCTCATCAGAAAGTATACAAGGCCAGTATTCATGCCATATATGGTAAGCCAGTTCGGACAGATATTTAATATTTTCAGTTGTTTTTACTTCCGTAAATTTCATAATTAACTTGGGATGTAACCTGAATAAATAAGACTAGCCCAGTCTTTAAAATAGCTTATCTGTGTAGCACTGCCTGAAGGTACATATATTTTGAAGCTGTCATTTAAAGAAAGGTTTATAGCTCTTGCCACTGCCGCTTGAATAACTTCACCATGCGTAATAATTACGAGTCTTTTATGACTGTTTTGAGAAATAATATCGTTGATTATATTATTTATACGATTATTAAAATCAAGTAGATTTTCACCCCCGTAAGGTGTGAAATTTTCGGCATCCTTAAAATACGGTTCAATATTTTCGGGGAACTTAGATTCTATTTCATCTAACGACAGCCCGCTCCAAATACCGCTTTTTCTGCTTGTCAAATCAGGAAGAATTTCAAAATCCTGATTGCAAATTTCAGACAATATTCTTGCGCTCTGCAAGCATCTTAGAGCAGAACTTGTATAGATTTTATCTATTTTTAATCCTCTGTTATCAATCCATTTGGAAATTCTTTCGATTTCACTTTTTCCTGTTTCATTAAGAGGCGGAAAATCTTCATTATCGAAAAAACGGTTTTCTTCGGTATTAATGGTTGCTCCATGTTTAATAAATGTTATTTTGCATTTTCTTTGAAAAAACATATTTAATCCTTATTTATTTACATTATACCAAAAAATTATAATTTAATATAGTTAAATAATAGTAATAAATTAGCCTAAAGGGTTTGTTTGTAGTACAATATAGTAGATAAATAGAGTTGGGGAAAAAACATGACAACACAAACAAATAATTATGATGCCAGTAATATAAGAGTTTTAGAAGGGTTAGAAGCGGTAAGACTTAGACCGGGCATGTATATAGGGTCTACAAGTCAAAGAGGGCTTCATCATTGTGTATATGAGATAGTTGATAATTCAATAGATGAATCGTTAGCAGGCTATTGTAAACATATAAAAGTTACGATAAATAAAGATGAGAGCGTAACTGTTGAGGATGACGGGCGTGGTATTCCTGTTGATATTAAACCGGAATCGGGTAAATCAGCATTAGAAATCGTACATACCGTGCTTCATGCCGGTGGTAAATTCGGAGACGGCGGTTATAAGGTATCAGGCGGCCTGCACGGTGTAGGAGCTTCCGTAGTGAATGCACTGTCCGAAAAAATGATAGTTGAAGTTTCAAGAGACGGTTTTGTTCACAGACAAGAATATATGAGAGGCGAGCCGACAGGACCAGTCGAAAAAATAAGAGAAACGGATAAAACAGGTACAAAATCTACTTTTTGGCCTGATCCTGAGATATTTAAAGAAACAACTATAATGGACAGGGAAGTTATTTCTAACCGTCTAAGAGAAATGGCTTTCTTAAATAAAGGACTCAGAATTACATTTATAGACGCAAAATCGGAAAAAGAAGAAGTATTTCACTATGAAGGCGGTATCGGAAGTTATGTTGAATTTTTAAACAAGAATAAAAACGTAATGTTTGAACAGCCAGTATATATGGATAAAACCGTTGACGGTATAGCCGTTGAAATCGCTCTGCAATATACGGATGCATACAATGAGTCCGTTTTAAGTTTCGCCAACAATATTAATACACATCAGGGCGGAACACATTTAACGGGTTTCAGAAATGCTATTACACGTGTATTAAATGACTATGCAAGAAAAAATAATTTATTAAGAGATTCTGACCCCAATGTTACGGGGGATGACGTAAGAGAAGGTTTAACCGCCATAGTCAGCGTTAAATTATCGGAACCTCAATTTGAAGGTCAGACAAAAGAAAAACTCGGGAACACCGAGGCTCAAAGTGCGGTTAATGATGTTGTAAGAGAAAAATTTCAAGAGTGGCTTGAATTTAACCCTAAAGCCGCAAAATTAATAATTGAAAAAATTCTGCAGGCTCAAAGAGCAAGAGAGGCAGCAAGAAAAGCAAGAGATTTAACAAGAAGAAAAACGGCTCTTGAAAATTCTACTCTGCCCGGTAAACTTGCGGATTGTTCAAACAGAGAGCCTGAGAAATGCGAATTATACATAGTAGAGGGTGACTCTGCGGGCGGAAGTGCAAAACAGGGCAGAAACAGAATGTTTCAGGCAATACTTCCTCTGAGAGGTAAAATTCTTAATGTTGAACGTGCAAGACTTGATAAAATATACGGAAATAATGAAATTCAATCATTAATTCAAGCTATAGGTATAAATATAAGCAAAAATGAAGATGATGTTAATATTGAAAAGCTGCGTTATCACAAAATTATATTTATGACCGATGCTGATGTTGACGGCGCTCACATTAGAACACTTCTTTTGACGTTCTTTTTCAGATATGCAAAACCGTTAATTGATAACGGATACATTTATATAGCTCAGCCTCCTTTATATAAGCTTACAATAGGAAAGAACTCCGAATACTTATATGATGACAGAGCGTTAGATAAAACGTTAAGAGAAAGAGGAACTCAAGGGCTTACTCTTTGTGATAATTCTAAAGATAAAGTCGTTGCTAATACAGAATTGGTAACTTTGATAGGTAATATGTCAGGTTATTATAATTCATTTAACAGTCCTATAATAAATGCAGTTCCTTCTGTTGTAATAAGAGGACTGGTGAGAGCCGATATTAAAGCGGAAGACTTTGATAATAAAGCCAGAATGGATGAAATTATTGCATATCTTCAACATTATATTAAAGACCACGCTGAAAATTACGGAATTGTTGAAGCTAAAGATTATTCCGTTGCTTTAAAACAGAATCTCGATACGGGTAAATATTCTATCAGAGTTGATTTGGGTGAAGGTATAGAACCTGTATCCGTTACACCAAACCTTATAAAGTCTTCCGAATATAATAAAATTAAAACCTCCTATCCTTTAATAAGAGATTTCTTATTTGAAGAGGAAAAATCATTGTATTTGAATACGGGAACAGAAGACTTAACCGTTACATCATTTACGGAACTTCAAAGAATAATTGAAGACAGAGGCAAAAAAGGTGTCGGTATACAAAGGTTCAAGGGGCTTGGCGAAATGATGCCTCAACAGTTATGGGAAACAACTATGGATCCTGCAAACAGAACTTTATTAAAAGTTAATATAGAAGATGCAATGCTTGCTGACCAGTTGTTTGATGTACTTATGGGTGATAACGTTGAACCAAGACGTGAATTTATTGAATCTAATGCTGTTTATGCTACAAATATCGATACTTAATTTAATCAGGTATCCCGTAAATTAGTATGAGGTAAGAAATAGTGGAGTTTATTATAAAACTTCTCAAGTTAAAGATTACAAAGTATATAATGATTATCATTATAATCGGGTTTGTTGCTTCATTATTTTTTGCAAAAGACTTTTATTTAAGACAGTATCATAAATGTATAGGCTTTTATTTTGTTCATAAAGGAGATGTTTCTTATAAGAATAAGAAGTATCAAAAAGCAGTTGATTATTATAGAACTGCACTCTATCATTACCCCGGTCATTCAAGGGCAAGCTGTAATTTGGGAAATATATATGTAAGCTTTGAAAATTACTATGATGCAGTAAGTGCTTATGAAAATGCGCTAAAGTATAGTCCTGATTATATGATTTGCAGAATGGATTTAGGAATAATTCTATCCGAGAAAATGGCTGATTATGACAAGGCTATTCAAGAGTATGGCAAGGTTATTAATTCACATCCGTTTCTTATTAATATACCGTTTATTTATAATAATAAAACCAATGCAAATATAAATAAAGGTATTGCATATTATAATATGGGGCTTGCATATAGAGGTAAAGCAGTCTATATGAGCGACAAATCAGCCGCCTCTTTAAAATATTTAAGACAGGCAAGAGATTCTTACAAAAAAGCTTTGAAATATCTTAAAAATGATTTTGATACCAATTATAATCTTGGACTTACAAATCACCTTATCGGAGATTATCAGCAGGCAGGTGTATACTATTGCAAAGCCGTTAATATAAATCCCGAAAGCTTTGAAGCACATTATAATTTTGCACTGCTTTTAAGAAGTATGCATTTAAATAAAGAAGCTCTTTCGGAATTTGAAAAAGCTGCTATGCTTATTAATCCAGATATAAAAGATGAAAAGTATAAGTATATTTATGGAATAATTAATGAAACAAAAAGACGTATAATTAACGAAGGTGAATATGATTATATAAAAAAACGAGTTGATTTAACTTCTCTGCCTGACGATGAAATTCAATATTATAAAGGAAAAGTTATTTTGGATAAACAAAAAGATATTAATAAAAAAGAATTTTTTAAATGCAGTTACGAAAAACAATTTAAAGAAATAAAATAATGAGAGAAAAGCAAAATAAAATTGAATTTATAAGTAATTTAGCAAATATTTTGGCAAAAAAAATATCGCCTATAAATACTGTCAATGCCATAGATAAATTATTTAAGTCATATCTTAATACCGAAAATTTGGATATAATAATTTGGGATTATAACAGTTTTTGCTTGAAAGATTTTGCCGGTAATTTTAAACAAATAGGAGATGAAATATCGGAAAAAAGTATAAGTTATCTATACGGAATATTAAATTCCGCTTCCGGTTCGAAATTTTTATTTAATGAAACTCAATTTTCCATAGATATTGACGAAGCTGAACTTTATAATATAAAAGATTTGATAACCGACGAAAACAATATCGTATTTCCGCTTGTTTCAAACGGTGAAGTATTCGGACTTATACTCATTAAAACAAAAGAGCAAAAACACATCACTTTGGACTGTTTAAGAATATTAAATACCGCATCTAAATTAATTTCGGGCGCTGTTATTAATTATATATTAAATGAACAAATGGAGGTCAGCTTAAATTTTTATAAAGCAATGAAAGATATTGCTAAAATTATTGAAAGCCAGTATGAACTTTCATATATCATTCCGTTAATTGGTGAAATGATAGACAGATTTATTACTTCACATTTAATATACATATTTATATACAAAAATAACGAATATAAATTAGTATGGCCAAATGCGTGCAAAGATAAAAGTATATATAAACTTTTAAATAAAATTAATGAGAAGACGGAATATATCGTTTCAGAAAATTCCAAAATAGGCATTTTCCCGATAGTAAATGAAGAAAAGATATTAGGAGCAATAGCCGCATACAGCAATATAGAAAATTTACTGCAAAAAGATATTGATTATCTTGTACAATTAACAAGACAATCCGGCATGACAATCCAAAGAGCAAATATGTATGCGGAGGTATTAAAATATGCAACGATGGATGCATTGACAGGATTAAATAACAGACGGCAATTTGAAATAAGGCTAAATCAGGAAATTTCAAACAGTAAAAGAAATTCAATCCCCCTTTGCTCCATGATGCTTGATGTTGATTATTTTAAGAAGGTAAATGATACTTATGGACACGCGGCAGGTGACTGCGTTTTAAAGCAGGTTTCGGATATTATTAAATCTGAAATAAGAGAATATGATATAGCCTGCAGGTATGGAGGTGAGGAATTCTTTATTATTCTGCCTCAAACAAATATAAAAGAGGCGATTTTAGTTGCGGGAAGACTCCGTAAAGTTATTGAAGAGTCCAAAATGGATATTAAATCTTTGGGAATTAATGGAATTCCCAATATTAATGTAACTGTTAGTATTGGCGTATGTGAGTATAACAGCTCTATGTCGCCGGCTTTATTCTTGCAAAAAACAGATAAAGCTTTATACAAAGCTAAAACGACAGGCAGAAACAGAGTTATTGTTTCTTAGAAATTTATTGTTGTTTATGCTAAGCTAATCATATAGGGGATTTTAGAATAGTGAATAAATTTTTGAAATATATATTAATATCATTAATAGTTATAACTCCGTGTATTATAACAATATTAATTTATAATGATAAAATCACCCAAAATTCTCCGGTTTATTATAAAGAAGGAGTAGAGCTATATAACAGCGGAGATTATTCAAAAGCATTTTATAAATTTTTAAAGATAAAATGGATAAGCCCTCTTTATCCCATGGCGTTATATAAACAGGCAAAAAGTGCTCAGCAGCTTGGAGATTATCAGACTGCCGTTCTTAAATATGAGCTTTTCCTTGACAAAAATCCCGATTCCGTTTTTGCAAAAACAGCTCAATATAATTTAGCTAAATGCTGCTTTTATTTAAAACAGTATGATAAAGCTAAAGAAAAATTTATTGATTTAAAGCATAGAAATGATTATAAACCCTCAAATGAAGATTTTTATCTCGGATTAATTGAGAAAACAGAAAATAAAGAGATTGCGCTTAATTATTTCAGGAATTATTTAAAAGGTGTATTATCAGGTGAAATTGAAGATAAAAGCTCTATGATTCAAAGTGCTGATGAAATATACGCACTTGAACCAAATTTAACAGATTCTGACAAAGAACTTTTAGGCAAAGTTTATTATGTTAATCATAAATATTCCAAAGCACTTGAATTCTTTTCTAAATTGCCTTTGGCTTCATACTGGGATTATCTTGTAATAATTAATCACAATATAGGAAATAAAGTTATAGCAAAAAAATTAATAGAAACAGGAATCGGGTTATATTCTCCCATATCGGATGAGGATAGGCTTCATAAAATTTATGATATTTATGCATCGTATCTGCCGGGGGTTAAAATCAGAAACTGGACTCAAGTATTAAAATTCGTCCAAGCAAATTCTCTTAAAAGTGAAGATTATGTAATGTATAAACTGGCAGGCATGCTGCCTGAAGATAAGGCTTTATTGTTATATAAAAATATTGTTGAGAAATATCCTTCATCTAACTATGCTCCTGAATCTTTATGGAATATTTTCTGGAAGGAATATAAAAATAAAAATTACGTAAATGCTCTTAAATATGCACAAATGCATTTAAAAAATTATCCAAATGTTAATTCAACAACAAGAATGATGTTCTGGCTTTCAAAAATATATGCGCAACTAAATAATTACACCGAATCAGAAGCAATATTAACAAAGTTAGCATCAAAATATCCCGATGATTATTACGGATTAAGAGCAGAATATATATTAAATAAAAAGACAGATTTCTGGCAGACAAATCCTTCCTGCCAAATAGTACATAAACCTCATAAAAATTTCCCCGTAAGTCTTTCTAACATAGATATGAAAGATTTAAAACTTATAAATACAATATTTTCACTCGGTGATTATGAAATATGGCAGGATGCTGATTTTGAAAATAAAATAGTAGAAAGCTGGTTTGAACAGAAAAAAGATAAAAAATCACATTCTATAGTACTGGCAAGAGATATGATAAAAGAAATGCCAATAAAACCGCCATTTATAAGTGCCGCATATAAACTTGCGTATCCTCTGCACTGGGCAGATGAAATTAATATTGCCGGCAAAAAGTTTCATATTGACCCTTGGCTGATTATGGCATTAGTTAGAGAAGAAAGTTGCTTTAATGAATATGCTAAAAGTCCATCCAATGCTTTGGGATTAATGCAATTAATGCCGGGGACCGCTAATTTTGTTATTTCAAAATATTCATTAAATATTCCTTCACTTGATGAATTAACCAATCCGAGAATAAATCTTTTTCTTGGCTGTACTTATCTAAGATACTTAAGTGACAGATTCAATAACAATGAACTTTATGTTATAGCGGCATATAACGGCGGGGAAGGCAGCGTTTATAAATGGATTAAAAACTCTAATTCTTCCGATTATGATGTTTTTGTTGAAAATATTCCGTATGAAGAAACAAAAAATTATGTTAAAAAAATATTCAGAAGTTATCATCTATATAAAAAAATATATGAATAAATAAGAATTAAACTTCAATGGCTTTTAACTGACAATAAGTTTTAAATGCCGAACGCTCCCTTGTTGTTTCATCAATCAAACATCCGATATTTAAGTCTTTTGCAATGTCGACACTCTTATTATAAACGTCATTTGTAAGTTTAACATTTTCTGAAGTATATGATTGATTTTCATTCATATATTCTTCCATATATTTGCCATAATCAAGGTATAAAATTGCGAGCTGATATTTTAAATTTTGTTGTTTTGCAAGCATAACAGCTTTTTCAAGATACATCTTAACAGCAATTAAGTCACCTTTTATCATATATATTTCAGCTAAGAATTTTTCAAAGTATATAATAAAGAAAAAGTTATTTATTTTAGGACTTTGTGCTATTTCAAGAGCTTTTGAAGCCGTACTTAATGCCTTATCAATATCAGATGAATTAATGCTTATTCTGACAATTAACGCCCAAGATAACATAGCACCTATTGCTACTTTTTCTTTTGAAAAATATGTTATTTCTTCGTTAAATATTTCCAGCGCTTTTTTTATATTGCCTTCTTCTTGCAATACATATCCCAAAATCAGCTTAACAATATTTTTTATAAAATGTTCGTTAATATTATTAGCAAAAGAGGCTATTTCAAAAAGTTCCTCTTTTAAATCTTTAGTTTGTTTTGAAAATATCTTATTAATAACATTTATCAAATTCCATTCGGCTAAAATAGCAGGTTCCATTTGATTTGTTTCATGTTTTTCTTTCAAACCGTCAAGAATTTCCTGAGATATTTGAATGTTACCCGTCAAAGAATCGGCTAAAGCTTCAATTAGGTCTGCCTGATTTTTATAAAAATCAGATTTAAAATTATTTTTAGATAAGAACTCTTTCAAATCCTCAAGAACAATATAAGCTTCACTATTGCCTTGCAGAGCAAGAGCCTTAGCCAAAACAGTTCTGCAAATTAATTGTGCATCAATTAAAATATTTTTTGATACGGAAGAAGCCTGATTTTTCTTGTCTTCATCTCTTTCCAAATCCGGAAGAATGTCATCTTTTATCAAGTTAATAATTTGTTCGCAATTTCCTATATTTAATAAAGCTTTTAATTTTCTTGTTTTAATAAGAGCAATATCTCTGGCACTGACTTTTGTATCACATTTGCTTAAATTAGAGATTATAGAATCAACAGCTTCAGCAGCACCAAAGAAATTTCCTGATAAATAACAACTGTTAATAAAATAACCGGAAACGTCTATTATTTTATTAATATTTCCCGCCTTAATTTCAGCATCTAAAACATTGGATAAATATGTTACGGCTTCAGTAGGAGATTTTTGATGTAATAATTTACCAAGCTGTTCATATATAACACAGCGAATTTCTTCAGTATTTTGAAGCTCCTGTGCTTCCAAAACTTTTAAACTTTGTTTTTGTGCAATGACAAATAAGTTAGTGTCGCCGAGTTTAGAGGTTAGTCCTGCCGTGATTTGCCATATCATGAACTCGTCCTGCTTACTTAATGCTTCTTTGCAGGAAATCAGCTTTTGAAGATTACTTGATATTATTAACGGTTTTAAAGTTTTGTATAACCTTTGAGAATTTTCTTTAAACAGCAAATCGGCTTTTGCTTCTTGATAAATTATTTTCCATATTGATAAACTTTTAAATTCACAAGTAAAATTATCAACATAATTTATATATAATTCCCGATTTAAAAATTCAAGCATCTTTTCGGCTTTTTTAGGAGGCATTGCGGAAGATGAGCATAATATATGAGTTGCAAATCTATATCCCATAATTGCAGCCATAAACAAAACATTTTTTGCTTCGGGCGTTAATTTGTTTATTCTTTGTTTTATAAGTTCCTCCAGTGACTGTGAACTTATCTCAGGTTTATTTTCTTCATTTATACATATTTCGTTATTTTCTGCGCTAATATAATCGGAATCAAACAATAAAGCTGCTTCCTGTTCCATTCTTATTGCATTACCGTCAGCTTTTGCTAATATTTCAGATAAATAATTTTCTGGTATTACTTCTTCTATGTTTAAATCCAAAGAAGCATTTACAGCTTCTATTAGTTCATTATCATTAAACTTCTCTGTCTTTATTGTTTCAAATAAATCATAACTCTCCTGAGTTATTTCAAAATAACTTTGTATTGATTTATCTTCCTGATACGCAATAAGCAATTTCAGTCTGTTATTAAAGAATTTTTGATTCAGAAGATGCATTATAAAATCATAAGAAGCACCATCCAGCAATTCAAAATTATCTATTGCTATTATTACATTTGAACTTACAAGAAATGATTTAATAACTTTTTCCATAACTGAAAAAAGAATATTTCTGTTATCAAGAATATTTTCAAATTTATCTTGAACTGAAGGATATAGGACATTTAGAAATAAGTTTAATTCCTCCTGATTAAGAAATTTAAATGCGTTTACGTAATCGCTTTTTTTAAAATCCTTAATAAATGCTTCATAACTGTTAATATAAGGCGGGAATCCCATAATTCTAAGAAAAGCATCCTGAAAGAATCCGAAACTTGTAATCTGAGAAAGAGGCGTACAATTCCCGTATAAAGTAATATAATTTTCGGAATCTAATTTTTGTGAAACTTGTTTAATAACAGCTGTTTTTCCGCATCCTTCCGGTCCGTTTATAGCTATTATATGTTTTTCCAATGATTTTGTTATCGTTTGTATGGCTTTATTTACAGCTTCTTTTTGAATTTCAGCCTGATTTTTTTTTATCTTTATTGCGATATCGTTATCTTGTATATTGTCATCGGAAATTATTTCATCTTCTTCTTTTTCATTAACATCAATATCATTTGTTTTTTCAAAATCAGATGTTTCATCTTCTATATTTTCAGAATAGTCAGCTGTATCTGTGTTTTCAACAGGTTCAATAAAATCAGTTTCGCTGAGTTCTTCTTCAGAAATATATTTTAAATCATCAACTTGAGCAATCTCCTGTCCATCCTCAATATTTTCCGTATAATCAACAGATTTATCCTGAGTATTTGTTTCGTCTTGCGAATCAATATTAAAAACAGGTTCCGAATCTTCATATTCCACTGCAAAATTATTTGTATTTGTTTCTTCCTGTTGATAAATCGGATTTACAATATCTGCATTTTCTGTTTGTTCCGAAATTATTGATGATATAGGATTAACTACCTTTATTTCCGAATCAGGAAAAGGCGTTTTACATTTTCTGCATTCTTTAGCCGAATAAATATTAGAGCTATGGCAATTAGGACAAAATTTAATAAGAACATGCCCGCAATTAGTACAAAATTTAGTGCCAAACGGATTAAGCGTTTTACACTCAGGACAGTACATATTAACTTTTATACCGCAATTTGAACATCTTATAGCGTTGTCAGGTAAAGAAGCTCCGCATTTACGACATTTCATGGCTATACCTGACTTTTGCCGTTATCAAGAAAATTACTTATTAATTTGGATAATTCCAAAAGTCTTTTACTAACTTCCGATTGAGATATATTCAAGTTTTCAGCTATTTCACTCTGCTTATGTCCTTCGATATATCTTTGACAAAAAATATCCATATATAATTCGGAAGGCTTTTCTTTATGAATAATGCAAACAGCATCCGCTATTCTTTGCAGACAATCTTTTGTAATTAAAATTTCTTCAGCACTTTCTTTCGGATCAGGGAAATCCAGAATATACTCGGGTCCAATTACATTTGGTTTATGGAAGCTGCTTTTTTTCACCGAAGAGAAAGTAAGTTCGTTGGTAGGGACATATCCTTTTGCAGTTTTTCTTACTCTGCCGGAATTTTTTAAAACTCTTAAAATAGAGGTATGTACTACTTTTGCAACATAACTTTCTATTTTTTGAATATTTGAAGTAGCATTAAAAATCATATATGATTTTTGAAGTGCTTCTGAGCAAAAATCCTCAAATAAATCTTCATTTCCCGCAAAGTTCTTATTTGATTTAACTGTTTTTTCTATTAATGTTCTTTGTTCATCAAGTAAAAGCACAAATGTATCTCTAGCCTCGTATAACCAACCACCAATATAATACCATAAATTACAATTTTATTGCTACAAGCAGGTAATATTTATCAGCTTTATTATCTCCCGAGCTTAAAATAAGGGTTTTTTGAGTTTCAAGTGATTCATTAATACTTTGTAACACAATGTTATCAATTTGGTTTGAACCGCTTGAGGTGTCTATCATTGACCTGATTAAAGCCCCGTTATTATCAATTGCAAGTTTAATTGAAACCGTATCATTTGAATTTGTTTCAGCGGCATTTAATAAATTTTTCTTAAGATTAAGTTTAAGCGTATTATCCAGACCTTGAAGATAAACTTTAAATTGCTTATCCGTAAAAAGATTTGGTGCGCACTGCCAATTTATACCTTTTAAACTTACATTTACTGGAGCCTGATTAAAGGCATTTGACATAACTTTATTAACATCGCCTGTAGGTTTATCTTCTTTTGTTAAAAGTGATTTTTCGGTAAGTTTATCAGGTAAAGGTTCCTGAGAATTTGTATTTACATCTTTTTCTTGCGCTTGTGTTTGCTGTTCATTCGCTGATTGAGGCGTATTAGGGATTTCCAACCCCATAGAATCCGATTCGCTTTGTTCTTTATCGGTATTTACATTCTCCGAATTTTCTTGAGGCTGCTCAAACATATCATTGCCATTTACAGCAGGCTGGTTTTCAGGATTATTTGCCTGCAGTGTATTATTATTTGATGAATTTATATTTTTCATACAGAAGAAAGCACCGCCTACAGCGAGCAATAAAGTTACAATGACAGAAATTATTATAAGATTTTTCTTTGAATTGTTCTTATTCTCTTCTTCTGAATCATCATCTTCATATTCTATTTCGTCATCATCATCTTCTTGTTCATTATCATCATCTTCATCATTATTATCTTCTTCTTCATATTCCGAGTTATCGTCGTCATCATACTCTTTAAATTCCTGAACTTCTTCCGTATTTTCAGAGAGATTTTCCTGAACATCATTTTGGGAATTATATTCCTGAATATCTTGATTTTCCTTAATTTCAGTATATTGTAATTCTTCTTCCGCTTCTTCATTATTATTTTCCTGATACTCCATAACTTCAGGCGGAGTTTGTGAATATAAATCAGGATTATTTTCATCTAAAGAACTATTAACCGCTTGTGCAACCATTCCCGAAGGATAGACAATTTCCTCAGGTATACTGTTACCGTCTTTATTTTCTTCTTTTATTGTATCATCAGGTTCCTTAATATTTTCATCTTCAGGCGGGAAGTAATATTCAACCGTTCTGACATTAGATGTTTGAGTATTTTGTTCTTCAATAGTATTTTGTTCTTCAATAGTATTTGGTTCTTCTTGATTATTTTGTTCAATTATAGCTTGCTCGTTTGAGCTATCTTGTATTTGTAAAATATCATCATCATTTTGAATGAATGTTTGAGATTCTTCCTCTGTATCCGGTAACTCCTCAATTTCAGAAAAGGCAGAACCTTCATCGGGATGCAAATTATCCAATTCAAATTCCGAATCATCAATATTTTGAATTTCAGAATCATTTTCTCCAATATTTTCGGTATTCGTAATATACGAATAAATGGGTTCTCCGTTTTCATCATAATCTATAATTACTTTTTCTTCTTTTGAAACATTAAGTTCCTGAACCTGAGGCTCTTTTAATTCATCTGTTTCATTATCAGATTCTATAATTTTTATTTCTTCTTCAGGTTCTTTTATATTTTTTACTTCATTTACAGGTTCTTCAATTACAGGTTGTTCAATATTTTCTTTATGTTCAGGCTCTTTTTCAGCATTACTATCATCATTAAATAACTCATCTAATATGCCGGTAACGGCAGAATCATCTTCATCTGTTCCTTGTTGAAGAGGTTCACTAACCGGTTCTTGTTCATTTTGAATTTCCGGTTGTAATTGCTCTATATTTTTCTCAGGTATTGTAATATCAGCTTCTTTATCATCAGAGTCAGTTTTTATATCACTATCTTGAGAGCCGATTATCTTCAATGTTTGATCGGACATTAATTCAGGGAATCTGCTGATGTTTTTATTAACCATTTCAAATCCGCTGTAACAACAAAATTCATTTCTGCATTCCGAGCATTCAAATAAATGTTTTAATATTTTGTTTTTTACTGATTTATCCAGTTCATTATCCAACAAGCCGAGATATGATTCTCTAAATAATTCATGATCAGTATCGGCAAAATTTTCCTTCTTTTTATGAGCCACATAAGTCAAAAATTCGGCATAATTCATTAAATTTGTATTTGAAACACAATAATAATGGTAATCAAAAGCTTCTTTTTTCATTGTTTTAGTATCAGCGAAGCCCAGCAAATCAGCAGTTTTTAATTCTTTATCTATCTTAATAACCGCATAAAAATCAGGTACTATATCATTATCATAATGACATTTCGGAACTAAAAAACCATCCCCTTCAGTTATAACTCTAACATCCAAATGCCAATTATTAACGTATAAATCGGATATTTCATATTGTTCATTCAAAACGGGATTTTTAAATATCGTCATTTGAATTTGAATTTCATTGTCTGTTTTTTCAAGAATATTTGTCAGTGCATATAATGCCGTTATTGATGCATATGCCCTTTTTCTTTGAAATTCATCGGTTAAAAGTGAAGAATAGACTTTCGCATAATTATTTGATTTTTCATCTATTTCCAGTTCTATAATACTTGAATTTGCCATGTTATACTCTCTCCAAAACTGTTCTGATACTTATTCCGTCGTTACAACTTACGCTTACTAAGTGTATATTGCAAAAAACAACCGGTCTTATTTATATTGATGACATATATTAAAAAATTATTCCAAAAATGATATAATTATTAAGAAACGTAAAGAATAATTTTATTTATAAACAATTTTTAGTATTCACAAGTTTTGTAAAGATACAGAAATAGGAGGTAAGTATGATTAGTCCGATAAGTTTTAGAGCAGTACAACAACCGGCAGGAAATTTTAAAGATTTAGTAAACAAACCGCAAACCTATGCATCAGGCTCAAAACCTCAAGCAGCCGCACCAGTCAGCGGTAAAACAAAAAAAGGCGGTAAGCTTAAAAAGATATTAATAGGTGTAGGAATTGCAGCAGGATGTGCAGCAGCTTTAGGTTTACTGGCAACTAAAGGACAAAATTTATTGCAACCCGGGGAAAATGCTATACTTAACGGAATAAAATCAGTTATTAGGACAGTAGGCGGCGCTATTGCAAATGTATTCTCTTCAATTAAAAATCATTTTACTCCTGAAAACCTTGATGATCTTGCCGATGATTTTGATGATTTCGCAGATGACTATATTGATGATGCAATAGATACAGTTCAAAACATGGCAGAAAAAGTAACTGAAACTGCACAAAACTTATAATCGAATTTTTTATAAAGTTAAAAACAGGAACAAAATTGTTCCTGTTTTTAATTTTGTAACAATATAAAAATATTTGAGTTACAAAAGCAGTATTTATTATAGAATTAGAATGTAACAATTTATTAAACAAAAAAATGAAAAATGGCAAATTATATGTTTAGAGTTGTTATATGAACAGAGTAGATTTAGGAGCGAAACTAATGAAAGTTAATCCGGTTAATAATACAAACAAAATAAACCCTGTAAAAAATGTATTAAAGAAGACAGCAAAAGCAGCTTTAATTACGGCAGGAACTGCAGCAATTAGTGCTGGTGCCGTTGTTTATATGGCTAAAACAGGAAAACTTAAGCCGGTTGAAGGCGATAATAAATATCTTGAAAGAACTAAAGCTTTTTTAAATGACATAGTTTCAATTGCAGAGAATTCTGAATTAGTTAGCAGTATTTCGGATTCCAGAATTGCCAACTATACTAAGTCCATCTTCTCCACAATGGGTGATGCCGTCGGAAATTCAAAACTTTATGGAAAAGCAAAAAAAAGTTTTGGAGCTTTAAAAAATATTCCTTCAAAATATGAATATACTATTGATACATTAAAAGATAATATTGAAAGAAAATTTAATCCTGATAAATTTTCCGAAACAATCAATAACAGTTTTGATGATATATTTTTAAAATAGAAGACCGCTTTTATAAACGGTCTTTTATTTATATATTTGATAAGAACCGAGAATTTTTATAAAATTGGCATGCTCTTTGATTTTTTGAAGAGCTGCTTTTATTTTGTTTTCTGTTTCATATCCTTCAAATTCAATAAAAAATACATATTCCCCGAGCTTTTTTTTAGATGGTCTTGAATCTATATATGTAAGATTAATATTATATTCGGCAAAAATATTGAGAACATTAGCTAAAGCGCCTGATTCATTTTTAGTTGCAAGAATAAGGCTTGTTTTGCCATTTTCAGATTTATCAAAAGATTTTTTTGAAAGTATAAAAAACCTTGTGGTATTATCTTTTTCATCATTAATATCATCAGAGAGTATATTCAAATTAAATATTTTTGCGCTTGCTTCATTAGCTATGGCTGCAAGTTCTTTATCATCCGATAATGACACCTTTTGCGCCGCATAGCTTGTTGAAGATACTTCTTTTATTTCGGCTTCTTTAAAATTTTTGTATAAGTATTTACTGCATTGGGCTATTGCTTGAGGATGTGAAATTATTTTCTTTATACTTTTTAAATCTTTTGATTTTGATAATAAAAGATGTTTAATCGGAATTGATGTTTCTGCTTGTATTTTAATTGTTTCATCTTTTATTTTAAGCATATTATCAATAGTTTCTCTTACTATTCCTTCTATAGAATTTTCTATAGGCAATATGCAAATGGAATCAGGATCGGACAAAATACTTTCAATAGCAGATTTAATTGTTTTTTCTGGTATTTTATTTTTTATTTTTATATTACATACGTCAAGAAATTTGAACATTGCATTTTCGGCGTTTGAACCGTCCGGACCTAAATAATATACATTATTAAATGTAATATAAGACATTTGCTAAACCTTTATTTATTATATAGAATTATTGTACATAAAATATAAAAAAGGGTTAAGTAATGTCTAAAATTAAGTTTGGAACAGACGGATTCAGGGCAATTTTAGGTCAGGATTTTAATTATAACAATGTCGATAAAATTATTAATGCAATCGCAATATATATATACAATGAAAATAAATATGAAAATAAGATTCTTATTGCTTATGATCCAAGGAATAAGGCGGATGAATTTGCCCATTTTTCGGCAAAAAAATTGTCAGGATTTGGATTTAGTGTAGAAATATCTGATAAAATAACGGCTACACCTGTTCTGGCATATTCAGCCTCGCATAGAAATGCCTATGCTATTATGATTACAGCCTCACATAATCCTCCCGAGTATTTGGGAATTAAATTTATACCTCAATATGGAGGTCCTGCCGATGATGTAATTGTTAAAGAAATTGTCAATAATCTTGAAAACAGCTTTGAACACTCAATAGAGCCAAAAAACTATACTTCTGTATCTTTTGATGAGCCTTATCTTGAGCATATTTATAAAATTATTGATATTGAAAAAATAAAACAAGCAGGTTTAAAGATAAATTATGACGGACACCATGGAGCTGCTGCAAAACTGTTTAAAAAAATATTAGATGATAACAATATCGAAAATAAATGTATCAATATGGAAAGGGATATAAATTTCGGCGGTTTCATGCCTGACCCGAAGGAAAAATATCTGCCGCAATTAAAAGAATTATGTAAAATCGAAGGAACTATAGGTTTAAGTAATGATGGTGACGGAGACAGATTTGGTGTATTTAATGAAAAAGGAGAGTTTGTAAGTGCAAATGAAATCATTGCGATTTTACTTAAACATTTAAAGGAACACAAGCATAAAACAGGCAAACTGGCAAAAACTGTCGGTGCAAGCTCTATGTTGAATATTTCGGCAAAACTTCTGGATACTGATACAGTGGAAACTCCCGTAGGTTTCAAGTGGCTGGGTCAGGCTATGAGAAATGATGATATTCTTATTGCCGGTGAAGAATCAGGCGGTTTAAGTATTAAAGGTCATATCCCTGAAAAAGACGGAATTCTTGCCAATCTTTTAATTATGGAAGCTATGGCATTTTCGAGGAAAAAATTATTTGAACTGCAGCAAGAACTAAAAAAAACTCTCAGCAGGGAGTTTATTAACGACAGGATTGATATTACGCTGGAATCAGCCGAAGAACAGCAGAATATAATCGATAAATTAAGCATTGTCGACTCTATCGGAGGAGAGAAAATAATTAACAAAAACACAATGGACGGACTTAAGCTTTTTCTCAATGACGGAAGCTGGATTCTCATAAGAAAAAGCGGTACGGAACCGCTTTTAAGAATTTATTTTGAATCTGACAAGGAGGAAAAAATAAAACTGCTTCAAAAAAACATCAAAGATTTGATATAAAAACAAATATATCTTCATATTTTTGGGATTTAAGATTTTTTGTTTTTACAGGTTTAGTCTGCATGTCTTTTTTTATAGAATTGTGTTCCTTTTTAATTTCCTTTTTTACATTCTTTTGTTCTTGTTCAATATCTTTAATCGTACAAGCGAAGCCCGTTTCACACCCTGATAGAGCGTAAACGGCATTTGTCATAAACATTATTGTCATTAATACAGAAACAATTGATAATATATTTTTCATATTTAAACTCCTTCTAAAATCCGAATAGGTCTGTTATCTATATTGTGGAGGATAATGTAAAGTTTTTCATTGCATTTTATAATTAAATATTTAATTAGACGAAAGTTTAATGTAAAATTATATTGCCTGAACGAATTAATAAAAATTTAAATTTCACGGCAAAAGGGCAAAATAATTTTTTTTGAGACTTATAACGGTTATGAATTTCCTGTTAGATAAAGAAGAAATAGAAAAAGAAAAGATTTTAAAGCCGGATTTTACGACTAAATCAGGAAGAGAATTTCTTGCGATATATCTTCATTCTAAGTTTAAACAAATACTAAATTATGATAAGCATAGTGAAAATCCTGTGTTTAAAAGTATTAGTCCTGATTTTATACCTAAATTTACAAAAAGAATAATAAATAATCCAGAAAAACATTTTTTAATAGGCATTTCAGGTGAATCTGCAAGCGGTAAAACGACAATTTGTAATACTATTAAACTGGCTACGGAAAAATTTAATATGCCTATTGAAATCCTTAGTGCCGATAATTATTTTAAAGACATTTCCGCATTAATTAAAGAATACGGTTCTTTTGATAAACTTTTGGAATCAGGTTATGACGTAGACTCCCCTGATAACTTTCAAATGGATTTATTATATCAAGATTTAGAAATGCTCTCTAACGGTATCGATGTTAAAATACCTGAATATCTTGTTAACGGTACGGGTATTGTTGTTCCTAATGCCATTGAAAAGAAGGCGAAAAAAATTATTGTTGTAGAAGGTATGGCTACTATGTACGGTAAAGTCGCCGATATTTTTGACTTGAAATTATATGTTGATATTGCACCTGAAATTCAAGAAAAATGGTTTTTATATAGAGCGCAGACCTCAAGAAATCAAAATGAAGAAAATGCAAGAAAACAGCTTGAATATGTCAGAAAAGCTTCTAAAAAATATATCCTGCCTAAAAAAGACAACTCGGATATTATAATTAACGGTGCTTCTTCGCTTGATTACTTTACTCAAATTATTAATTATATTTATAAAATAACAAATAATTTTTCAAGTCCCGAATAAAGAATGTAAATAGAGGAAGTCCCTCTTTATAAAGAGGGGCTTTTATATTATATGAAAAGAAGAATTAAATTATTAGTTAGCTGCCTTTGGAGGCTTTTTAGAATTTATTTTGTTTGCTATTGAAAAGAAAGCTGTATTTGCTAAAGCACCTATAAATGAATAAATACCAATTATTACGGCTAAATTTTTAGCATAACGGAATTTGCCGCCGCAAATTTTAACTGTTTCTTTCATCGTTTCCGGACGTGCTATCCAAGAAATTCCTTCGGATAATGACATTACCCCTGCTGTTATTACCGCACCCCTTATCGCAGCCCTTTTCTTGGGTGACTGAGTTTTGATATTTGCACTTATAGGATTTGTTTTCATTTTACTTCCCTCATATTCTTTTGTTTAAAACAACAAATATGATTTATTTTGTTATTAAAATTTTTTTTCTTTACATATTGTTATATATTTTTAATATTTCAGTCAAAATATTTTCTATGGAATTTTTTTCAATATCAAACCAATTTATTTCTTTATTTGAGTTAAACCAGCTGATTTGCCTTTTTACATATCTTCTTGTATTTTGTTTTAATTGCTCTATAGCAGATTCCATACTGATTTCACCGTCAAAAAACGGTTTAAATTCCTGATAGCCTATTGTATTTAACAGTATATTATTATTGCCGTATTTATTAAAAAGATTTTCTGCTTCATCAATAAGTCCGTTTTTTATCATTAAATCGGTTCGATGATTAACTCTTTCATATAAATATTCTCGGTTTTTGGAATTTAATCCTATCCAAAGAGTATCAAACGGTGCTTCTTTTTTCTTTTGAACACTGCTCATGGGTTTATTTAATTTTATACATACCTCTAAAGCTCTTATAATTTTGACCTTATTATTACAGTGAATCTTTTTTGCCGTTTCATTGTCTAAATTTAACAACATATCAAACAATTCAGAACAGGATTTTTCATTTAATTTATTTCTCAGTTCTTTATCGGGAGGGACTCTTGGCAAATCGAAATCCTGAAGCAAAACTCTGAAATACAGTCCCGTGCCGCCTGCCAAAACCGGAATTTTTCCGTTTTTAATTATCTCTTTAATTATTCTATTTGCGTCATCACAAAAATTTGCAGCAGTATATTCTTCATTTACATCTATAATATCTATTAAATGATGTTTTATTCCATGCCTCTCTTCAAAAGAAGGTTTGGCTGTTCCTATATCGAGTTCTTTATATATCTGTCTTGAATCTACAGATATTACTTCACCGTTTATTTCTTTTGCAAGATTAACCGCTAATTTTGTTTTACCCGATGAACTCGGTCCTGCTATTGCTATTATTTTTTCTCTTTTCATTATAAAAACACATTACCAAAAGAATGTAATAATTTAAATATAATGCCATAAGCATTATTATAATTGTGATTGCTATTGAATTTGCACCAAAAGGCATTATTAAAATATTTAAAACAAAATGTATAATTGTAAGAAATATTAATATAGATATACAACCAAAAATATTTCTAAAGAAAAATCCAAGCATTGTAAAAAATGATTTAATAAAATTATTTTTGCCGAATATTATTTCCGTTAAATATAAAATCGCAAGAAAATTCAATATGATTCCCGACAGAAAAATTGTTATAAACCACATTGTAAATGTATTAATATCACGGGTAGAAAAACTGTTTAAAAAATTATTTACATCGCTTACCGTTGTTATTGATGCCAATTCTTTAAATCGTAAGAAAATAACAGGTTCACCAAAACAAATTATGCACAGTTTTTTTATTCCGTATAATAAAACAATGTATATAAATGAAAAGAAAATCAAGCCAAAAAGTATATTAGTAAAATTTTCACCTACGCCTGAAAAATATAATTTATAATTTTTTATTGTTTTTATTGTAACAGTTTCTTTATCATCGGAAGGGTTATAATCAAGCACGGCAGATTTATTAATATGAAACCAACCTGCAATGTTTGCAGATGTCAGCAAAAATACAGATATTGCCAATATTATTTTTATATATATCTGCGTGTTGTTATTCAAGATGTATGGCAAAAACATCATTACAAACATTAAATACATTAAAAACGGAAGTATAAATATCAGGTTATTTTTTAATATATTAAATGAATCTGTTATTATTTTTTTCATTCCTTAATTATATCATATTATCGATGAATATTTATATAGCTTAATTGTTAGTTAAAAAAAGTAATATTGTTTCAAAAAAGTACATTTTTTTGGTAGAATATGAAAGGTGAGGGAATATACGGGATATTTATGAAAGAAAGACTCGTTTTACTAACAATCGTATTATCGTTAATGGTAGTTTTATATTTTTTCCAAAATTGCATGAATACTCCCTGTGCGTTTATAACTATTTTGGTATTTATGACTCTTTATACTGCATATATGCAGATAGCATATAAGCACCGAATAAGAAAACAGAAAAAACATCCCGTAGAGAAAAATTATGATTTTACACCTTATGTAAGTATATTAATACCTGCACATAATGAAGAAGCAGTTATTGAAGATACCGTAAATAATATATCGAAAATAAATTATCCGTATTATGAAATTATAGTTATAGATGACAGAAGCAGTGATAATACATTAAATGTACTTGAAAAAATCAGTTCAAAATATCCCAATTTAAAATATTTTTCAAGAACCAAAGATGCTTTTCCCGGAAAATCTGCGGTATTAAATGATGCATTAAAGATAGCAAAAGGTGAAGCAATACTTGTATTTGATGCGGATGCAAGAGTCCAAAGTAATTTTCTTAAAGAGTTAATCCCTGCTCTTGAACCCAAACAAGTAGGGGCTGTACAGGCAAGAAAAGTCATTATTAACCGCGAGCAGAATTTCCTTACACGTTGTCAGGATAATGAAATGGCAGTTGATACACATTTTCAGGTCGGAAGAGATGCCGTTAAAGGTGCCGTTGAATTAAGAGGAAACGGTGAACTTATTAAAAGAACCGCACTTGAAGATGTTAACGGCTGGAATAATTTTACTATTACCGATGACCTTGATTTATCAACAAGACTTCAAATAAAAGGATGGGACGTAAGATTTTGCTCAGAGGTTTGTGTATATGAAGAAGGAGTTCTGTCTTATGTTCCTTTACTAAAACAGAGAAGGCGATGGATAGAAGGAAGTATAAGAAGATATCTTGAACATTTTATGGATGTTTTAATGTCGCCTAATATGTCATTAAGAGTCAGCCTGGATATGACAGCATATATTACGGAATTTATTCTTCCTGTTTGGATGTTATCAGAACTTGCTTTTCAAAGTTTCAGGTACATTAAAGATGACAGTAATTGGATTTCTTCTTCTCTTGTACTATCCGGACTTATGTGCTGTTTCTTTATAATAGCCTTATTTTACAGTTTAAGAAAATATGTTAAGTTGAAGCCTGTTGATAATATAATTCAATCGGTTGCAACGTCTTTATATATTGTTGTTCTTTGGTTCCCGCTTACTATTTTTATTATTTTTAAAATAATATTTATGAAAAATACCATGGATTGGTCTAAAACAGGACATGGTAATATAATAAGTGACAAAAATTCTGTTTTAGATGAAAATATTGAACAGGAAGAAAAAACAGCCGAAGAATTAATTAAAGTTTAAGAAGGGAGAAAATATAAAGTGGACTTTACATTATTAACAGTTGAGCTTCTAAAGGGGTTAAACGCAATTACCGGAAGCTATGGACTTGCGATTATAGCTCTTACGGTAATAGTAAGATTATGTCTGTGGCCTTTAGGTGTTTCTCAACAGCGTTCTATGAGAGATATGCAAATACTCCAGCCGAAAATTAAAATGATTCAAGAACGTTATAAAAATGACCCTCAGACAGCTCAAAGAAAACTTATGGAATTTTATAAAGAGCATAAATTTAATCCTATGGCGGGATGTTTGCCTTTATTAATTCAAATGCCTATTTTCATTTTGCTTTATACTGCTCTAATTAGTCCTCAATTCATTCAGGAAGCAGGAAACTCTCCATTCTTATTTATAAAAAGGCTTGATACAACTTTAAGAGGCAGTGCAGGAAGCTCCTATGACGGTGTTTTCAGTGTTTCTAACAATGATAAGTTTGTAGTTTTTAAAAAAGTTGTTGTTAAGTTAGGCGATGAAACGCTTGATAATGTTAAAATCTCATCTAAAAATGCGGTTAAAGTTCAAGGTAATATTGAGGCAGGACAATCTCTTGATTTAAAAATTAATCTTGATGATATTGATTTAAAATACAGCCAGCTTGAAAAAGTTACGGGTGCTGATATTGATATCCAAAATATAAAAACCAGAGAAGTGGAAACTGTTAAGTTTGTTAAGAAAGATAATATATTAGCTGCTGAAGTTCCCACTAATGCACCTCAAAGCCAATTCCACTTAGATGTATTTATTTTAATACTTTTATTTGCAGCTACTATGTTTGCAACTCAAAAAGTTATGATGGCAACGAATAAAAATGTTCAACAAGATCCGATGCAGGCTCAAATGCAAAAAATGATGGGGACAATGATGCCTCTTATGATTATATTTATGTTTGTTATTGCGCCAATTCCTGCAGGTGTTCTTTTATATCTTGTCGTAAGTAATATCATACAAATTATTCAAACTATTGTTATTAATAAACAACTTGAAGGCGAAAATAATAAAAATCCCCATAATACTAAAGACCTTTCCGATATTAAAACAATCAATCCTATTGAAACAAAAACAATAGAAACAGATAAAAAATAATGCTGCTTGAAGAATTTAATTATAACCTGCCGGAGGAATTAATAGCACAATTTCCGGCTCAAAAAAGAGAGATGTCAAAAATGCTTGTTCTGGATAAAGTTAATAAAGGCTTTATCCACAAGCATTTTGCGGATATAATAGATTTTTTAACGGAAGATGATTTACTGGTTCTTAATAATACAAAAGTTATTCCGGCAAGACTTTATGCAAAAAAAGATACAGGTGCTTTAATTGAAATATTTCTTGTAAGAGAAGTTGAAAAGGATATTTGGATTTGTCTTATAAAACCTTCTAAGCGTGTTAAACCTTCTATGGTTCTTGAAATATCAAAGGATTTATCGGTTGAAATTATATCAAAAGATGATGATAAGTGGAAAGTAAGACTTTTATATAACGGAAACCTATTTGAGATATTGGATAGAGTAGGAAATATTCCCCTGCCTCCTTATATTGAGAGGAAATTAACAAGTGATGAATATAAAAAACTTGATTTTGACAGATATCAAACTGTATATGCAAAAAAAGAAGGAGCGGTAGCTGCTCCTACTGCCGGACTTCATTTTACTCAAGAAATATTAAATAAGCTTGATAAAAAAGGCTGCAAGCATTGTTTTATCACATTAAATGTCGGACTTGGCACTTTTAAACCCGTTAAATGTGAAAATATTCTTGAGCATAAAATGGATTCTGAGAGTTTTGAAATATCACAAGAGGCTGCACAAATTATTAATGAAGCAAAAAATAACGGTAAAAATATTGTTGCAGTAGGTACTACATCCGTCAGAACTTTGGAAACCGTTATGAATAAATACGGGCAAATTAAAGCGGTTAAAGATAATTCTGAATTGTTCATTTATCCGGGATATAAATTTAAAATCGTTGATAAACTTATAACAAACTTCCATTTGCCTAAATCTACTCTATTAATGCTTGTTAGTGCATTCGCAGGCAGAGATTATATATTTAGCGCATACTCTGAAGCAATTAAGAATAAATACAGATTCTACAGCTACGGCGACTGTATGTTTATAAGGTAGTTTATGTTCATTTTTTCAATCCTTTCAATTTTATTTTCTTCTTATTTTTTTCTTTCAGTATTGGAGAAAAAATTAAATTTTAAAAATAATATAGGTTTTGTATTATTTTTGCTGTTGAATTTTTCACAAATAATATTATCTTTTGAAATATTATCAGTCTTTAAACAAATTAAAACAGTTCAGTTTTTAATTTTAAATGCGTTTATTTTTATATTTTCGATAATTCTCTGGATAAAAAATAATAAATATATTTATAAACCTAAAATAACAGATGAATTTAAGAGAATAAAAAATGCTTTAAAGTGCGATAAGCTGCTTCATATTTGTACTTATTTCTATATTATATTTATTATATCAATGATATTTATGGCATTATTTTATCCGATATTATACGGGGATGCTTTAGGCTATTATTTTTCACGATGTACAATGTGGATACAAAATTCATCCCTGACGCATTATGTTACATCGGATTCAAGAGAGCTTATTATGCCGATAAATATGGAACTATTATATTCGTGGGTTCTTTTATTTACTAAAAATGAGCAAGGAACGGGAATATTTTCATTCTTGTCTTATATTAATGCCGTAGTCGTAATATATAATTTTCTAGGTGAATTAAAATTCTGTATAAGAAAAAGACTTTGGACTATATTCGTATTTTCATCTCTGGCACTCGTCTTTCTTGAATGTTATACCCCGATTGCAGATTTATTTACGGGTTCTTTAATTCTTACATCAATATATCTGTTTTATTGTGCGGTTAAAAATAACAATATTAGTTTAATTTTCTTTTCTTCACTTGCTTATGCACTTAGTATAGGTACAAAAACTACAGCCTTAATAGCTTTACCCGTTTATTTCTGTTCCGTTGTTTCAATTTTATTTTTCCTTAATAAAAATCAGTTTAAAAAATATATAAGTTTATATATTTTATTTTTAATTTTTAATTTTTTAATTTTTTCTTCTTATAATTATATTCTTAATTTTATAGAGTTTAAAAATCCCTTGTCTGATACTTCATCTCTTTTATTGAACCAATTTAGAGGCTCAATAAAAGGCTATTTAACAAATTTGATTAAATACACTTTTATAATATTTGATTTTTCAGGCGTAATTGACTTTTTTAACATCGGAAATTTTATTCAAAATATTCAGGATAAATTTTTAAATATTTTAGGTGCAAACAGAGGCACATATACTTCTTCATATTTCAATAATTATTTCTTTTATAATTCTAAACTTAAGCTGACGGAATCTGCATTTGGATTAATGGGATTATTGGCATTTTTCCCTTCTTTAATACGGGCTCTTTTTAAAAGAGAAAAACGAGGATTAATTTTATTTATTCTCGCACTTTTTTATATCTTAAATATACTGATATTCTCTCGCACAATGGTATTTACAAAATACAACATAAGATATCTGCTTGCTTTTTTAGTAGTATCTTCCCCTGTTATTGTATACAGCTATTTTAGGAATAATAACATTTATAAATATATCTGTGTCATATTTTTATTTGTGTATCTTGTTTTAAATTCTCATGTTCAACCGGTATCATATATAATTTCGTATTTTAAACACAAGCCGATGAATAATAAAAATTTTATTCTAAAAGAGAACGATGAACTGAAAATATATAATTATTTTATTAATAAGAAAAAAACAAAAATTGCAGTTATGATATATTCTTCAAATCACCCCGTATATTATATATATAAACTCAGGTTATACGGTTTTAGGGTTAATAATATACTGCCTGAAATAATAGAGAATTATGACCTGTCTGATTATGAATATATAATTACACTAAAAGACAGTGCTTCATCAACAATAATAAAGGACTATAAAAACTTAAAAAACAATAAATATTGTTATTATAAGGACTATGAAGGAAATATAATAAAAATGCCTTCTCAAATGCCTGCTATGGTCACCTGTCAAATTCCGCTTGATTATATTATAAAATCAGGATTTATACCTGATTTCGGTATAAGACCGAATAGCTATATTATATTTAAAAATATTTCTCATACAAAAGTATGAAATTTTGTAAAAAACGCTAAAGTTTAAGGTATAATATGCCGATAGAAGGGTTATAAGATTTTATATAAAATCTTAATCTAAAAAATAACGGCAGATAGAAATTTCGGAATGTTTTAAACGGGTAAGGATAATAAATGTCAGAAGAGAAAAACGAAAATAAAAATGTATCGGTATTTGCAAGAAGTGAAATTTCCTTAGAATCCGATCCTTTGGAAGAAATTTTTGCACTAAATCTCGGCGATTTTATTTCTGAGCATTTAATCTCTGATGAACTTATCCAAAAAATAAGCAGAACGGACGTTGATAAGATATCAAGTCTTAAAAAGCAGTTAAAAGAACTTATCTCCATTTATTCCATTGATAATACACTTAAAATATTAGGTTTTAGCAATAGAGAAGATTATGTAATATATAATGCAATAGCTAAAACAATAAAACAAATGCTTGAAATTGATGCCTGCCATATATTCTTATCCAAAGAAAATGCCATGGGACTTGATAACACTAAAAATGATTTGGTTTTGGTCGGCTCTTCTCTGAGATTTAATGATGATATTTATGATTCCGAAATAGGATATAAATTAACAGACGATAATTATGTTTCTTTTGCATACAAAAATAGTAAAACCATAGAAATTAAAGATTGTACAAAAGATTCCGCTTTTAAGTCTATACTTTTGCTTAATGAAGATAAAGTTAAATATTACCTTGCCGTTCCAATGAATAATAATATGGAAAAAGTAGGTGTTATTGTTGTTGAAAACTATTCGGATAAAAATCTTTCACCCGAATTTATCGAATTACTGACAATAACCGCAAGATTATTTGCAACCTCTATGTCGCTTGAAAAACTAACGGAAGAAACAAATACATTAATAAACCAAGAAGATGTTAATTTATCGCAGCTTCAAAATAAAAGAGCTGAATTAACAGCCTTAATAGGTGATTTAAGCAGCGAGCAGCAATGGTTTGTTGAAAATTTAGCTAAGGCTGTTGATGCTAAAAGCAGTTTTAAGAACAATTATTCCCACGAAGTTGCTGATTTGGCCCGTGAAATTTCTACATACCTTGCTTTAAATGAAAAAACAAAAGATTTAATTTATTATGCGGCACTTTTAAGAAATATAGGGAAAATTACCCTGCCTGAAGAGTTGTTTAATAAAAAAGAAAAATTATCCAATGAAGATTGGGAAAAGCTTCAAAATCATCCTAATGTCGGTGTAAGTATTTTAATGAGCATTAATTTCTTATCCGAAGTTGTTCCATATATAAACTACCATAAAGAAAGATGGGACGGCAAAGGTGAACCTGAAGGTTTAAAAGGATACAGTATTCCGTTAGGCTCAAGGATTATAGCTATTGCTGATGCCTATAGCGCAATGATATCAGAGCGCAAATACAGAGATGCAATACCAAAAGCCAAAGCATTAGAGATAATAAGAACAGAGGCCGGAACTAAATGGGATCCCGAGCTTGTGGATGTGCTTATTAATTTAAAATCATAACTACCAGGAGCCGCCTCCGCCGCCTCCGTGTCCTCCGCCGCTTCTGCCTCCGCCGCTATGACCCGAGCCGCTTCTTGAGCTTGATAGTGATGAATTTATTGTATTTGAAGCAATTGATAAATCATTTGAAAATTTTCTCAATGAATTATAGTTGAAATGCTCGCCTTTATACCATTTTGGTGTTTGGATATTTAATCCTTCCAAATTATTTAACCAGCTATCCATTATTCCGAGGGCAAATGCAAACGGTAAAATGTCTTCACAGTATGTCGGATTTTCATTTATTAATTGCTGTAATCTTCCTTTTTCTACCGTTTCCAGATATTTTTTAAATCCTAAAATCTGCCCGAGCCTTTCTCTGCCTTTTCTGTTTCTCTTTGGCATATTAATAAGACATATTATTGTAATAACTAAACATACAACTTCCAAAATAAGTAAAGGATAATTACCTTCAAGGTTTTCGGCGCTGCTTATTATAATTCCTGCCGGTATACCTCCAAACATCAATGACCATAGTGTTATAAAAGCTATATTCCTTCTATTTTGAGGATTTGATATTGTCAGAGCAAATATCAATATTGCTATTACAGGAAATATAAATACAAAGTTATATTGGAGCAACAAATAAAATGAATAATTTCCCAATGTATAAACTATAGAAGTTAATATTGATAAAATGCAGAGGAGGAAGATTAAAACTTTTCCGCGGCTCCAAGTATTTTTTTCAAATAATGCGGATTTTAAATTTGTAAAACTGCGCATAATTGCTTGACAGTAAAATGAAAAACTGTAAGAGGACTGGAGTTCTATTAATGTAACACTTTCTCTTCCGTTTTTAAAGATAGCATCAAAAAGAGTTTTTTCACTACTTTTAGAACCGTCATATTCTTTTAATTTTTTAAACGTATAGCTGATTCCGTCATCTTCAATTTCCAAATATCCCTGATTTGCGAGATACAGAATAAGAGACATAATTCCATTTTCGGTAGAATGTCCTGAATATTCAACTTCCAGTTCGGCGCTGTTTTTACCTTCAGGCGGATAAAAATTAACTACGGGTATTACTATATCATCTTTACCGTACTTATACCATATACCGACTGCCAGTAATGTCATTATTACTACAATTATACTTATGATTTGAGGAAAGGATACAGACATATTTTGTATAAAGTATTTTTCAGGCAGTAATATTCTAACCGTAATACCTTCTTGGGGATTTAAAGAACCTGTTGTATAACCGGTAATTTCATTTCCCGTAATATTAAATTTAAGAAAATCAGGATTATAGCCCATTGCGCCATACCTGCCGGTTGAAAACCCGACTTTGGATTTATCAAAGTCTTTTGGCATTATTATTTTAAATCTCACACGGTTAATTAATGTATTCCATTGAACTCCAATAATATTAAAATAAAATTCATCTGCATCTTTTAAACGATCTATGCCTGATTTATAGGTATATGTTATACGATATGTCTTAGGTCCCGTTACTCTAAAGTTCGGACTCCCCATTTGTATAACCAAATAACCGTTTTTTGTATATTTTTTATAAAGTTCACTTGCTTTAACATTTGTAACGAAACTGTTCTCGACAGACGAAGTTGAGTCTTCTCTTATTATTTTATTTCTTAAAGGAATTGTCCTGAATATTCCGTGAGAAGAATTTGTAAAATACACATCAAGGATTTCCGTTACTTCTACATCCCTGTTTTCTTTTACATTCATTAAGACATCATATTTATTTATAAAAAAGTTCTCCGCATAAGATATGTTTAATATAAATAAATTTAATAAAAATGCACAAAAAACTAATATTATCTTTCTCATTCAAATGAAATCCTTATATTTTCTCTTTCAGCTTCATTAATTTCAAATAATTTTTCTCTTTTGATTGAAAATAAAGAGCATATAATGTTAGAGGGAAAAATTTCCGTATAAGTATTCAATTCTCTGACCGTACCGTTATAATATTTTCTTGAATTTGCAATATCATTTTCAACTTGAGAAAGCTGGTCCATTAACATTGCAAAGTTTTGATTAGCTTTTAAATCAGGATAATTTTCAGCAACCGCAAGAAGTCTTGATAACCCAAAATCTAATTGTGAGTTTAAATCTATCTTTTCTGAGTTGTTTAAATTTGTATAGTTTTTATTTCTTAATTCCGTAACTTTATTTAATACGTTTTTTTCATGACCTGCATAGCCTTTTACGGATTCTAAAAGATTAGGAATTAAATCCCAGCGCTTTTTTAGGTAAACATCCATTGTGGAAAACGCTTCTCTAACATAATTTCTTAAAACTATACCCTTGTTATAAGCACCTATCAGCCAAACTAATATTAAAAATGCTATTATACCGCCCGTTAGTAACAAAATCATACATTAATTCTCCTTTTTTGATATGTTTACATTTTATTACTTTTTAAAAATAAGGGCAATAAAAAAACCGCTCAATAGCGGTCTTTTATTTTAATTTTCATTATATTCATTTGTCCATAATCCGTGGATATTACAGAGTTCTCTTGCCTTAAAACTATTGTAATTGCACGATGATTTTAATTCCATTTCAGGTTTATCTTCGGGAGATAAATATTTTCGTTTTAAATATTTCTTATCGGGAGATATTGCTTCTATAAAAACAATATAATGCTCCTTTTCCATCGGGTGTTCAATTGAACCTACTCTTATGATTTTATTTTCACCCTCCATAGTCACAATCGGAACATGTTTTTCCTGAAATTCACTGTCATTGGATTTTTCTTCCAATAATTCCATAGGAAGAGAACAGCAAACTAATGTACCTTCGCCCGAATTAATAACTTCCACAATATTTCCGCATACATTACATTTGTACAATTGTAATTTTTCTGTCATTGATAACCTCCGTTTGTTTTATTATAGATTTTTTAAAAACAAACGTAATTACCTGTTTAAATATATCTAGCGATTATAAATTAATGTAATAACATCATCTTCAAATTGCTTAATTAATTTTGGATTTTCCGTGAAGTTTTGTACAAATAATGTAACGGCATAAGTGTTACCGTCTTGGGAATTAATATATCCTGCAATACTACTTATATTTGAAAGAGTACCGGTCTTAAACCAAACATCGCCTCTTAAATCAAATAATCTTGAAGAAAGCGTACCTTCTCCGGGGATTGCCATATTGTCCTTAAATAAATCAAAACCTTTATCTTTATATATTTTTTCAAGAATATTATTCATCCATTCAACACTTAAAAGATTGTTTCTGGAAACTCCGCACCCGTCTTTTATTATTACGGAATCAAAATCAATATCATATTTTTTATAAAAATCTTTCATTGCTTCTAATGCAATATCATCAGAGCCTGTTCTGCCGTATTTAAATCCGCCTGCAAGTTTATATAATGTTTCTGCCATCAAATTATTACTTTTTTGCAATATAGGCATTAATACTCTTGTTATAGGATTAGATATTTCACATATCATTTTTGCATTTGAAGGTAGAATCTTAGATGCATATTGCGTTGATTTTATTCTTATGGAAGAATCTTCAATGGCATTCTCAATTACATATATATAATATCTTCTCATACTGCTGTAAGGAATTTCTACTGTTTTAGGAGGAACAATTGCACCGTATAATTCAATTAATTCGGGATTGTTCCAGTTATATCTTTCAATCTCAAGCATATTTGTTTTATCTGCTTTTACATTTGAAAAAACGCTCAAAGGATATTTAGAAGCTGAAATAACTTTAACAGAGGAATCTTCACCTTTCACTAAATTTAATCGGATTGTATTTGAGTCTAAGTTATATGAACTTACTTTTGGTGTAAAAGGGCTTGTATCATCATCCCACATCCAGCCCGGTGAAAATTCTTTTTTATCAATTATACTGTCATCTATATATAAGTTATTAAAAGATGTATAACCTTTGTCTTTAATTTTTTGTATTGCTGTTTTTAGTTGTCCCGAGGTCAAAGTCGGATCTGCTCCGAGTCTTATATATAAATTATTTTTATTATCCGTATAAAATCCCGTTTTAAAGAAATAATCATATCCTAAAGTGTTAAATGCAAAATACATTGTAATAAGTTTCAACGTAGAAGCGGGATGAAGCAGTTTATTTTGATTTTTTTCGTAAACAGTCGAATGGTTAGATGTATTTTTTATTGATATTGCAATTGTGGATTTTTCATTAAGTTCTGACTGCGTTATATATTTATCAAGTTTTGATTTGTCAAAAGCATAACCGCTGTTTTGAACACACATTACAAAAAATGCCAATAAAATTCCGAATGTTTTTTTCATTATTTCTCCAATATTTGATATTTCTTCTTCGTATCCTTTAATATAGGCATTTGCTTCCTATATTCTTTCATATCGTTTAAGTTAATTTCAGTATATAAAATTTTCTCTTCCGTGTCTAATTTTGCAACAGTTCTGCCTTGATAGTCATAAATGGCAGAATTGCCTGCAAAGTTAAAGTTTTCATTTATTTTACCCGTAAGCGAAGCTGTAATGAAATAAGTTTGATTTTCAATAGCACGAGCTTTTGCCAGTGTTATATATTCATCAACAAAGTTTTTTGGCCAAGCTGCCATATTTACCATTAAATCCGTATCATTAAATGCGTATAATCTGAACATTTCGGGGAATCTTATGTCATAGCAGGTGGATATCCCGATTTTTCCTATGTCGGTTTTAACTGTTACTGGAGTTTTACCTTCTTCAAGATACAAACCCTCCGATTGATTGCGGAGTGAAAACAGGTGAAATTTATCGTATGTATCAAGAATATTACCGTTTCGGTCTAAAATAATACAGGTATTTCTTATTTTTTCATCAGCCTTTTTTAATATGGCGCTTCCGCCTATTACATTTGAATTATGTTTTACGGCTATTTCTTTTAAAAACTTTAAAGTTTTTGAAGAATAGAGTTCTTCTGCATATTTTTCAAAGTTAGGGCAGTCCCACCCCGTCGTCCAAAGCTCAGGTAAAACTATTAAATCAACATTACCATACTCTTTTAAAAGAGTATTTATTTTATTTATATTTGAATCTATATCCCCAGCAACAGATTCAATCTGAACAATAATAATTTTTGTCTTCATAGTTTGATTTTATTACAAAATATGATACTTATCAAATCAAAGAATCTATACTATAATACAAAAAAGGGGAAACTTAATGAAAAAAGTTACACTTAGTGAATTAGGATTAAAATATAATACTGATAAAGCAAGTCTTTTTGTATACAATAATACAACCTTAAAAGGACATGATTACTTAAAGTACTACGAACTTTTTTTAAAAGAACTGAAAAAAGAACATTTTACACTGGTAGAGCTGGGATGTTTCACAGGAGCATCTTTAAAGATGTGGAAAGAATATTTTCCTAAAGCAGAAATAGCCGGCGTTGATTTAAACCCGAAATTAACAAGTTTAGAAGAAGACAGAATTCATTTTATATGTTCAAATGCCGTATCTATTGAATTACTCCAGAAATTAAATAAATTTAAAAATATAAAATGCATAATAGATGATTGTTCCCATGCTTGGAGTGATCAAAGAAGAAGTTTTGAAATGCTTTTTCCCATACTATCAAGCGGAGGGTATTATATAATCGAAGATTTAGAATGCGGTTCTATGGGAGCATATCCCAATTATCCACCAACAGTACTTGATTCTCAAATTTTTTGGGATTATGCGGCAGATAGAATGCGTATATTACGTGTCAGTGAAAGCTGTAATCAAATACAATATCGTCCGTTTTTCAATCAGTTGCCAAAACATATTCAAGATATTGAACTGTCAATTGATATGTCTATAATTGTTCCCGGCTCCATTATTTTTAGAAAAAAATAAATTATTTATAACTTATCTTTTACAAAAATAAAATGCCAAATCTTCATAAGCAGTCTGCTCTTTTATATAGGCTTCAAGCATTTTTTTTGTTTGCTGCGTTTTTTCAATATCTTTATAAATAATTTTGACTAAATCCCCATTCGAGTAGTTTGCTTTTATCAGTTCTAAAAGATAATATTGTATGCTGTCAATGATATATACAGGTTCGAGGTTGTTTTCCGTCTGATACGAATAAAGACAGTTTGCAAAATCAAGCGCCGAGTTAATATTAAATTGAGGATAATTCTTAAAATAACCGCTGAAAAAATCGGTTCTGTAGTCTTCTATTTTGGTATCGGGAACTGAAAAAGGCTGCGAGCGTGATTGTATTGTTTGAAGTATATCATCTTTATTATTGGTTAAAAAAATAAATGTAACATCACTTTGAGGTTCTTCTATGGATTTAAGCATAGCGTTTGCGGCAACCGTTGAAAAACAAGTTGTATTAATGCCTTTGGGATACCATATTTCATCATTATTATTTTCTTGAGGAGGATTAAACCCAGTTGATTTAAACTCATTGTATTCTTTTAATTCGGAATTTGAAAGATTTTTCATTTGAGCGTCACAGAATATAAATACCCTGTGAAAATCAGATGAGTTAAACAAGGTATTTAAAACATAATTTATTTGTTCTTCAGAAATAACTGTCTTACTTGAATCTGTTTTATTATCAATTTTAGATATTGTCATAACGGCAGGATGTCTGTTTTCTCTAATCCAACGGCAATTTTGACAGCTGCAATTTTCACTGCCGTCTTCTTTACAGTTTAACAGTCTTGCTATCTCTAATGCCACAGCATACTGAATATAATTGTTGCTTCCATACAAAATTAAAGAATGAAACAGTCTTTGCTGTTCTATTGCGGTTTTAAAAAAATTGGTTAAATAATTATATTTTTTATCTAATACTTCATTCATAATTTAGCTCAATAATGCCAGTTCAAGTAAAATTCCGCTTGAATTGTTTTGCCCCGATTTTAATTTATACTCTGCATTAATTAAATTTTCTCTTATTTTTAAAAGTTTATCAAGAGATATATTTCTTAACTTTTCCTGAGTTTTCATAATTATATACTCGTGGAGTTTTAATTTAAGCGACATATCTTTAGCGCTCATTTTTTTCTCATAGTTTTTAATAAATACAAACCTTTGGAAATTACTTTGAAGAACCGAAAAAATTTCAAGAGGATGTCTTTTTTCCGTTAAAAGATTATATTGCTTTAATATTTCATTTTTATTACCTTCAACTATAAGGTCTGCCAGTATAAAAACATCTTCAGATGACGTTGAATATTTTTTAACGGCTTCTTCCGATATTGTTTTATTAGGATGCAGGGCTATTTTTAATTTTTCTAATTCCGAGTCAATTAATGTCAGATTAGTACCTATTTGCTCAATAATAATTGAAATACAGTTTGAATTTATTGTTAAATCCTTTTCTTTAGCCATTTTCGCAATCTGAGTATTAAGCTCCTTTTGATACGACTTAAATTGCGGAAATTCTTTTACTTGAGAATATTTAGAAAGCGTTTTAAAAAATTTTTTTCTTGAATCGGGTTTTTTATTTTCATCTCTTGGAACTTTACAAACAAAAATAATATTAACACTGTCATTAATAATAGAAAGTGCATAATCAATACTTTCTATCTGTTTATCGTCAAAACTCAATTTATTTCCGATAAGGTATTTATCAATGTTTATAAGGGTTAAAGTTCTTCCGAACATCAAAGGTGCAGCTTGAACACATTCAATAAATGTATTAAACGAAGGATTATCAAAGACTTTATATGCCATAGACATAAAAGAAGCATCAAGAAGCTCAGATTTAAGCTTCTTGATTTCTTTATCCATTAAATATTCTTCTTGTCCCCAGAATAAAAATACAGCCATAATTTAATTTTCAATCAATAAACTTGCCCCGATAACACCTGCAGTATTACCGAGTTCAGCGTGAACCACTTCAACGGCGCTGCCTTGAATAGGCATGGTGCGTTTTTTTAAAGTTTCTTTTATCGGAATAAATAATAAATCTCCTGCATCAGCGACGCCGCCGCCTATAACAATTTTTTCGGGGTTTAAAAGATTTACTACACTTGAAAGCCCTATTCCTATATAATTTCCGATTATTTCAAAAATCTTTTTAGCAACCACATCACCCTGTTTAGCTGCTTCTGCAACTATATATGGCGTTATATCAGGGTTTGCCAGTTCTCTGTATTTGGTAGATTTACCGCCTCTAATGTACTCCTCCGCCATAGCAACTATTGCAGGACCTGAAGCAAAAGCTTCCAAACATCCGGTGTCACCGCAGCCGCATATCGGGCCGCCTTCCATTTGTAATTTTATATGTCCGATTTCACCTGCCGCATTACTTGCGCCTCTGACTAATTTCCCGTTAACAATTAAGCCTGAACCGATACCTGTTCCGACTGTAATACAAATAAGATTATTGGCTCCCTTGCCTGCTCCGTAATTAAGTTCTGCTAATGCCGCACATCTTACGTCATTATCTACCTTAACGGGAATTTCAAATTCTTTTGAAACAATATCAGCTATAGGAATATTAACCCACCCCGGGATATTGGGTGCAAGTCTTACTATACCGTTGTCGCAGTCAATCTGCCCCGGAAATCCGAACCCTATTCCGTCTATCATGTCTTTATTTGTTTTTGATTCCTTCATTAAATTTCTGATAGCCGTTATTATATTTGATATTGTATATTCATAGCCCATTTCAGCTCTCGTCGGAACCGTGTCTGAATATACTATACTTCCTGATTTATCAACTAAAGCTACTTTTACGTTGGTGCCTCCAACATCTACCCCTATATTGTACTTTTTTGGTAATATTGACATCCTCAACTCCTTAGACCTTCTATCTCTTTAAATAATAGCATAAAAACTTTTTCAGCTTTAATATTTTAAGTTTTTTATAGCTTTATTGATATTTCAATTTTATTTTGTATGATTAAGTAATGAAAAATCAAGAAATGAGATTAAATAAATATATAGCATTATCGGGATTTTGCTCTAGAAGAAAAGCTGATGAATATATTGAAGCGGGAAAAGTTAAGGTCAATGGCAATACTGTATCCGATTTTGGTTTTTCCGTTACGAAAAATGACAAAGTAACAATAGAAGGTAAATTATTAGAGCCTGAAGCTAAAACTTATATAAGATATTATAAACCCGCAGGCTATATTACAACTATGGATGATGAAAAGGGAAGAAAAACAATTTATGATATTCTCCCCGAAGAAGTTCAACACCTGAAACCTGTCGGCAGGCTCGATAAAGATTCAACGGGACTGTTAATTCTTACAAATGACGGAGATTTTATTAATGAATTTACGCACCCCTCCGTTAAAGTACCTAAAATATACAGGGTCTGTGCTCAAGGTAAATTAAATCTAAATGATTTAACTTTAATGGAAAAAGGTATTGAAATAGAAAAAGGACAAATTGCTTATGCCCTTGCTCGTATTATTGAATTTGAAGGCAAAAATACCGTTTTAGAAATTATTCTTTATCAGGGACTTAACAGACAAATTAGAAAAATGCTTGATTTTCTCGGACACAGCGTTATTTCATTAAAAAGATTAAGTATGGGGCCTGTCGATTTAACTGGACTTAAAAAAGGTCAGTTTAAATATATTAAACAAAAACAAATAGACCAAATAAAAGCATATCTTAAAAAATTACAAAAAAATATATAAACTAAGTCCATTCTCTAATTATTCAAATGCAAAAAAATATTTTTTTAAGTTTTAGTTCAAATAAAAAGAATTAAACTATGAGAATAAATTTTACTACACAAAGAATAAATAATTACTATCCTAAATTTTTACCGAAAGCAAATAATTCATTTAGATATATACAGCCGTATACTGACACAGTAAGTTTTAAACATGACAAAAATTTATTGAATGAATCAGAAGGAAAAATATATGCAGAAAAATATAAACATGCAACGGCAGGATACAGAGGTGAATTAGGCGCAGATTTCAATGATAAATTTGTATATACTATGACACAAGCAGTAAGTAAGTATATGCATGACCATAATTACAAAGAAACTATTGTCGGCGGAGATACAAGAACTGCAACAAAAATATATGCACCTCAAATCATAGACATATTACAAAACAACGGAATTAATGTTAAATACCCGCAATTAGACAGTTCAAAAAATGAAATTAGTCCTATTGCCAGTCCCGTTTTGTCAGTAATCACAGCTTTAAATAAAATTCCGATAAGTATACTTTTAACGGCAAGCCACAATCCTTGGAAAGACGGAGGTTACAATTTTATTAAGCAAAACGGTATGGTTATCGACAATACTATCTCCGAAGAAATAGCTAAGAACATTTCTCAAATTACAAAAGAAGGTAATTATAAATCGGATTCATTACTTAAAGGAAAGAAAACGACGTTGAATCCTTATGAAATTTATAAAAATTATATAGAAACAAAAGGATTAATCGATTTTGAAAATATAAGAAAAAGTCCGCTTGAGATATATTATGAGGACTTTGGCGGAACCGGTAAATATTACTATCCTAAATTAATGGAAGATCACGGAATAAAATTAAAAGCAGTATTAAGTACTAAAACAAAAGGCCCTAATCCTACAGCAGAAAATATGAAGAATCTTGGAGAACTGGTCAAAAAATCAAAAAATCCTCTTAGAATAGGACTCGCAACTGATGGTGATTCAGACAGATTTGGAGTCGTTGATGAAAACGGCAATTTTATAGATGCTAATGATGTTCTTGTTCTTTGTGCTTATCATTTAATAAAAAATAAAGGAATGAAAGAAGGAAGTATTGTAATAAATCATTCGACATCTTCAAAAGTGAATGCCATTGCTCAATATTTTAATGAAAAGGGATACAATATTTATGTAGATGAAACTCCCGTAGGATTTAAATATTTAGGAAGGGAAATAGAACGGTTTAAAGATACTCCAAAAGAAATTATATTAGCAGGAGAAGGATCTTCCGGCGGATTAACAATAAGAGGACATGTACCGGAAAAAGACGGATTTGTTGCGATTTCAATTTTAGCCGATTTAGTTGCTACGGAAAATAAACCTATAGGTGAAATATTATCGGATATAAATTGTTTAGTCCAAGGCAGCTTCAACAATGAAAATATTAATATTAAATTCCCGTCAGAATCAGTAATGTCAAAAGCTGTTGAAAATTTTGCTCCGTATGCAATCGGATTAAAAGATAAACTTTTTGGTTTTGAAATTGATAAAGAAAAAACAAAAAAACATAAAGAACATATAGAGTCATTCAAACCCGAAGGCGACGGATATAAAATATATTTTAAAAACAGTTCTTCAATTCTTATAAGAAAAAGCGGAACAGAACCTGTTATGAGATATTGTATTGACACATCAGATCCTATTTGTCATAAATTACTTAAGAATTATTTAGTAAAATACGCACTTAAATTAGGCGGAGAAATAATATAAAAAAAGAACCGCATTTTGCGGTTCTTTTTTAAAATATAATTATTAAACACCGACTTTTGGTCTCGGGCCTGCACTAACGATTTCAGAAGGCATATTAGGATATTTTTCTTTGAAATTATCACTAAACATTTGAGCCAATTTATTAGCTGAAGCATCGTATGCATTCTTATCAGCCCACATACCTCTTGCATCAAGCATTTCATCAGGCACGTTAGGACATTTTGTCGGATAATCAACATTAAATATATCGTGATGTTTGAATTCAATATTATCAAAATCACCGTTTAAAGCAGCAGATACCATAGCACGAGTATAACTTAATTTCATACGTTTAGCACCTGAAGCAGCAGAGCCGCCGGCCCAGCCTGTATTAACCAGATATACTTTTGTTCCGTATTTATCAAGTTTATCACCAAGCATTTTTGCATATACTGAAGCATCCATCGGCATAAAAGGTTCACCAAACAATGTTGAGAATGTAGGTTGAGGTTCGGTTACCCCTCTTTCAGTTCCTGCAAGTTTAGATGTAAACCCTGTTACGAAGTGATACATTGCTGCATTTTTATCAAGTCTTGATATCGGAGGTAATACGCCAAACGCATCAGCTGTTAAGAATATAACAACTTTCGGGATTCCGCCTTTTGAAGGTACTTGTGCGTTATTAATATACTCAATAGGATATCCTACACGGGTATTTTCGGTTAAACTGCCGTCATTGAAATCAAATTCTCTTGTTTTATCATCCATAATAACGTTTTCAACAAGTGAACCAAATTTAATAGCATTATATATATCAGGTTCATGTTCTTCCGAAAGATTAATACACTTAGCGTAGCAGCCGCCTTCAAAGTTAAATACACCGTCAGGAGACCAGCCATGTTCATCATCTCCGATTAATTTACGAGCAGGGTCTGCCGATAACGTTGTTTTTCCTGTTCCCGAAAGACCAAAGAATACTGCCGTTTCACCTGATACGGGATCCATATTTGCACTGCAGTGCATCGGAAGTACATTCTTCTTTGTCATTACATAGTTCATTGTTGCGAATACTGATTTCTTTATTTCTCCGGCATATTGAGAACCGCAAATAATAATAACATGAGCTTCATAATCAATTGCTATACATGCTTCAGAATTAACTCCGTCTGCCTCAGGATCACATTTAAATCCGGGAGCGCATAATATTGTATAATCAGGTTCACCGTATGAAGCCAATTCTTGCATAGTCGGTCTGATTAAAAGCTGATGAATAAATAAATTTTGGCTTGCCAGTTCATTTACTACTCTGAATTTTTGAGTATAAGTTTTATCTGCACCTGCGAAACCATCAAAAATAAATACTTCTCTATTTTGTAAGTATGCTGCTATTTTACCTTTTATAGCATTGAATTTCTCTTGGGAAATAGGTCTGTTAACTTTTCCCCATGCTATTTCACTATGAATTGAAGGTGTATCTACAATAAATTTATCTTTAGGTGATCTTCCCGTATATTTACCTGTAGTTACAACTAAAGCACCTTTATTACTCAGTTTGCCTTCGCCTCTTTTTACGGCAAATTCAGTTAATTCTGCCGGTGTAAGATTTCTATACACTGCTTTAGGAGATATAATCCCAAATTTTTCTATTCCGTATGTTTCCATGTTATCCTCCTCTGTTAACATCGCTTTTTAATTTTTAGAATAGCACAAAATATTAAAAAATCCACCTCTATTATTAAAGGCGGATTTTAAAAATTTAGTTTTCACTACTTTGCATTTGTGATTGTGTTTCATTTGCTTTTTTATGTTTATCCATAAATTTAGAAAGCCCGAAACCTATACCAATCATGGCACCTAACATTAATAACTTATGCATAAAATATTCCCTCCCTTTTAAATCATTTACATGTTAATTAATGTTTTTAGCTTTTTCCATATACAAACCACAGAAATTAGGGATAGTCATTTTTACTTATAAGTTTTGATTTAGAACTCATATTAGATTATAATTATTTATACAATTTCAAAGGGTAATCATGTTTTTTTGTTTTAAAAAAAATAATAATTTTGAGAAACCAAAGTTTAACTATATAGAAACACAAATAATTGACTATTGTAATTTAAATTGCGAACACTGTACATCTTTTTGCAATTTACAGAACAATAGGAATAAAGCAGATATAAAGGAATATATAAATGATATTAAAGAGTTATCAAAAAAATTTGAAGTACAGCAGATAAGAATACTTGGCGGAGAACCGCTGCTTCATCCTGATTTAAAACTTTTTCTTGAGCAAACAAGAAAATATTTACCTGAATCTACTATCAATATTGTAACTAACGGTATACTGCTTCCTCAAATGGATAATGTTTTTTGGGATACTATGAAAAACAACAGGATTGTAATAGACTGGACAGTTTATCCTATTATGAAAGATAAACTAATCACAATTAGAAATTTAATCAAATCTCATAATATAAAATGTTATCCGTATTTTGTAAAATTTTTTATAGATGAAATAAATAAGGAAGGTAATTCTGATATAAAAAAAGCATTTAAAAATTGTACAATAAAAAAATGTATTAATTTATATGACCATAAAATATACCAATGCTCTGCTTTATGCAGAAAATATTATAATCAAAAATATAATGTAAATTATGATTTACCTATGGGTCTTGATTTATACAAAACTTCAGCAGAAGAAATATATAGGAAATTAGTTTTAAATCCCAAACCTTTTAAAGCTTGTAAATATTGTCATGAGGAGTATTTTCTTCACAAATGGTCAAATAAAAATGATAATTTATAAATTGTTTTATAATAATTAATATAAAATAAACAATATTAGGAGAATTATGGAATTTTCTTTTATTCATATTTCAGATATACATATAGGCAGGGCATTTTCAAGTATTAACAATTATTCCTTTGATGAGAAAGTCAAGAATATTTATAATAATGCAACAGAAAAGGCTTTTAACAGATTTATAGATTTTTCCCTGTCAGCTCAGCCCGATTTTATTCTAATATCAGGCGACACCTTTGATAATATCGAACAAGATTTTAAATCAAAATTAATATTGAAAGAGGGGCTTAAAAAACTTGAAAAAAACGGAATAAAAGTTTATTTAATATGCGGAAATCATGACCCCGTAAATGCTTATAATAAAAATACTTTTGATTTTGACGAAAATTCATTAATAAAAATTATAGGCATAAATTCTGAGAGATACTCGGATTTTACGGTAACCGATAAAGATAATAATAAAATAGCAGTAATTCATGCTTTAAGTTATACGGAAAACCACATGAGTGAAAATCCTTTAAAATATTTCTCTACGATTAAAGAGGATGAAAAGGATACATTTCACATAGGTTTACTGCACTGTGACATAGAAAACACAGATAACAGCCAGTATGCCCCCTGCAAGGCAGATGAACTCAGGAATTTCAATTATAACTATTGGGCTTTAGGCCATATTCATATTCCGATTAAAAAAGATAATAATATTTTCTATTCAGGAACTCTTCAAGGCAGAAATCCCAAAGAAACAGGGATTCACGGATTCAGATTTATAAAAGTCAATAATAATATAATAACCGAAAATAAATTTATTCCCTCTGATATTATCAGATTTGAAGATATGGAAATAAACTTATCCGATACAAAAGATATAACATCCTCATATTCGGATATTTCAGATAAATTAAATAACTTTATCTTAAATGAAACAAATTCTTTATGTGAATTATTTCTTATAAAGCTTAAACTTACGGGAAATATAGAGTTTTATGATGAAATAAATGATGAATATTATAAAACAATAACAGAAAAGATAAAGGATATTTTCAGCTCAAAAATATATATTTCTGATATAAATAACGAAACAAATCCCAAAATTGATGAAAATATTCTGAAAAATGATGACGGGATATCGGGTGAAATATATAGAACTGCCGATAACGAAAATATTAATGAATCTTTTAATAAGGCTCAAGCTGATTTTAGCAATATAATTTCATATTGCAAATTTACGGATGAAGAATACAGTCAATTTAAAACAGAACTTTATGAGGAAATAAAAAAATCATTAATAAATTTAGCTAATAACGTTTACTTTAATGAAAATAAAGAGGATATAGTATATGAATAAATTCACTATTGATAACGTTATTATAGAAAAAAGCGATAAAGATATAAAAACCGGTGTTAAATACAATTTTGAGGAAGGTATAAATATAGTCTGCGGTAAAAATGAAGCCGGCAAAAGTTCATTAATGAAATTTCTCAAAGGCGCATTCTTTTGTCCGAATAAAATTGATAACGGCAAGATTTTCTTCTCAATATGGGAAAAGGGCTTAAAAAAATCTTATCGTGCAGATATAAAAAATGACAGGAAAAAGGACAAACGCTGCATATTATATAACTCCGATAACGAAACGGAAAATTATTCTTTAATTACAAATAATATTAACCAAAAATATTTTGAACAAGGGTTTACCATAAATCTTGATGATTTAATAAGTTTGGAATATGACAACAGTAAAACCCTTATCAACGTGATAAAAGACCCTTCGGGTGATAAGCTCGGCAGCTATACAAAGGAATATGAAACACAAATATCAAAGTATATGGGAGCAAATAAAAAACCTAAAAATACAATTACCGAAATAACAGACAAAATTAATTCATTAAACATTAAAATATCAGAATTATCAAAAAAAGAATCTGACTATAACAGTTATATAATGCAAATTCGAAAACTTGATGATGAAATACAAATTCTTGAACAAAAAGAAAAATCTTCAGTTATTTTTACCAATCTTCAACAATATAATCAATCTTTATTAAAATACAATGATGATTTACAAAAACTGATTTCGGAATTTAACGAAAAATTATATCAAAATAAAGAAATCTATCTTAAAATCATTCAAAATACGGGGAAATTTGAATCAAATATCGAAAATATTATTAAAAACAAACAAAAACTTGAAGCAGTTAATGTGCATTTAGCTTCCGATATTAACAGATTAAATAATGACTTTAATACCCGTCTTGATGAAGAACAAATTATTAATTTTAATATTAATTATGAAAATGTTAATAAAATAAATATGTTAACAGAAAACATTAATGAAGCAAAAAATGATATTAAAAATTACGAAAAAGATATTGAAGATTTAGAATTTACTATACTGAATTTAAAAAAAGAATCTGAAATTCCGGATACAAAGGATAACAAAATTCTAAATCCCATAATTTATTTATTATTATTTATATTCTTATCTTTTATCGGAATTTATTTATTTACTCAAAATATGTATCCTGCTGCAATAAGTTCATCAGTTGCATCTATTTTGTTTTTTATTATTTTTATAGTTTTAAAACTGGAAAATAACCATAAAATTATTAAGCAAAAAATTGAACAAAACAGCAATAATATCCTGTTAAATCAGGAAAAAATCCTTATATTAAAGGATAAGATAAAAGAAATTCATAACAAAATCGAGCAAAATTCTGTTGAAATAAATAATATTATTAAAGAAGATAACGAAAATGTATATCTCCCAATAAAAAACTATATTCAAATTATAGAACTCATTAAATCAATAAAAACCAAACTTATTGAAAAAAGAAATATTGTTGATGAAATAAATGAACTTGAATTAAAAAACGAAAAAATAATTAAAGATTTTAATGATTTTATAATACAAAACGAAATCAATATTTCATTAAATACCGATTTAAAAGAAAATACGGATAAATTAATAAAATTAAATGAAGAAAACAATAAATTAAAAACTCAAATCAGCTCTTTAAATACATTAATAGAAAACGTAAAAAACAAGATAGCAGAACTTGAAAAAGAAAAAATTCATACGGAATATAAAATCAATATTGAAACAGAGACTCCCGAAGAATTGGTACAAATGAAAAAAATTAAACAAAATGAAAAAACAGAACTTTTAAAACAATATAATTTTAAAGATTTTGAGAGTATATCAAGTTTAAAAAATGAAAAAAATATACTTATAAATTCACTTCGTAAAATTTTAAAAAGCCTGATATTAAATAAAGCAAAACAAATAGTAACTGAAAAAGCAAAAAATAATTTTGACAAAACTCAACCTGATTTAATTAATGCTCAAAAATATTTATCAATCATAACAGGAGGCAAATATACGCTTATAAATGCCTCAGCAGAAGAAATAACAAATAAAGACGGAACAATAATAAAGAAATGGAATGAACTTTCAAGAGGTACAAAAGAACAATTATATCTGGCATTAAGATTAGGTTATGCTTCTAATTATTCCAAAGATAAATCAACTCTTATGCCTAACGGCAAACCGGATTTGCCTGTTATTATTGATGATGCGTTCGTTAATTTTGACTTTGAACGTATTGCAAATGTTTTTAATTGTTTAAATGAAATTTCTAAAACAAATCAAATTATTTATTTTACCTGTCATGGAGATTTTATTATGAACAGATTAAACCAAGATGTAAATGTTATTAATATAGATTAATTATTTTCGTTTGTTTTATACTTAGAATATGAATTTTTATGATAACGAAATAAATAAATTAAAAGAAAAAGACAGTTTCAGGTATATTCCCGATATTGAAGAAAAATACGGGAAATATCTTTTGGTAGACGAAAAGAAAATGCTCAATTTGTCATCAAATGACTATCTTAACCTTTCAACCGATAAAGAGTTAATTGATGAATTTATAAATAAAAACAAGGATTCAAATGAGTTTATATTCTCTTCGGCATCCGCAAGACTGTTAACGGGTACTTCCCGTATCTATAAAAGGCTTGAAGAAAATACGGCAAAATTATTTAATAAAGAAGCATGCCTGTTATTTAACACGGGATATCAGTGTAATTTAGGGGTTGTATCTTCTTTGGTAAACAGAGATGACGTCATTTTTTCCGATAAATTAAACCATGCAAGCATAATTGACGGTATGAAGCTTTCGGGATGTGATTTTTACCGCTACAGGCATTTAGACTATAACCATCTGGAAGAAATGCTTATAAAACACCGCCCAAATTATAAAAAGGCAATAATAATATCGGAATCGGTATTCAGCATGGATGGAGATACAGCCGATATAAACAGACTTATTGAATTAAAAAATAAATATGACTGTTTATTAATGATAGATGAGGCTCACGCTTTCGGAATATTCGGTTCAAATTTAGCTGGAGTTTCAGACGAAGAAAACAATTTGGAAAAAGTCGATATAATAACTGCAACTTGGGGTAAGGCTTTTGCTTCTATGGGTGCATTTTGTGTTGCAAATAAAACCATAATCAATTACCTCACAAATAAAGCGGATTCATTTATATTTTCGACGGCACTGCCTTCCGTTAATGTTATGTGGTCAAATTTTCTTTTGGAAGAAAAATTTAACAGGGTAAAAGAAAAGTCGATAAAGCTGAATCGATTAATTAAAGAGGCACACGGATATATAAATGACGGAGGAAAAACTCAAATTATACCAATAATTATAGGGGACAATCATAAAACGGTAAAAATAGCGCAGCAGTTAAGGAATATGGGGTATTTTGTTCTTCCCGTAAGACCTCCGACGGTTCCCGTTAATACCTCGCGTTTAAGGTTGTCTTTAAGTGCGGATATAACAATTGAAGAATTTAAAACAGTTTCGGACACGGTAAAAAAGGCATTGAATGAAATATAATTGGTTAAACAGAGAAAATAATTCAAAAATTATAGTATTTTTTAACGGCTGGGGAATGGATGATTACGTTATCAAGCATTTAAAAAGCGAAAATTTTGATATTTTATCCTTTTGTGATTATGAAAGTTTTGAAGATATAAATATTGATTTTTCGATTTACAGCGAAAAAATACTAATATGCTGGTCAATGGGGGTATATATTGCCAACCTTTATTATGAAAAGTTTAAAAATTTTGACCGTTTTATTGCCGTAAACGGCACTCAAAAACCTATTGACGATAAATGGGGAATACCAATAGCAATATATGATTTAATGATTGATAATTTCAATGAAACAACTGTTTCAAGGTTTATGAAGAAAATGACATTATCTGATGAACTTGTTTCTTATAAATCAAGAAGTGACGAAGAATTAAAAAACGAACTCATTTCAATTAAAAAATTAAATCCTGACAAATATTTAAAATTTGATAAGGCAATTATTTCAAAGAAAGATAAAATTATTCCCGCTAAAAATCAACTCGCCTTCTGGCAGGAACAAGGTGTTGAAATTCAAGAAAAAGACCTGCCTCATTATATATTTAACACCTGCACTTTTTGGAGCGATTTATTATGATAAATAAATCACTTGTAAAAAAAAGGTTTGAAAAAAGCCTTGAGACCTATGACGATAATGCAATTGTACAAAAGCTCATGGCGGAAGAATTAATAAAAATTCTCCCTCTCAAAAATTATGATAATATTCTTGAAATTGGTACGGCTACAGGTATTTTGACCAAAGAAATTAAAAAAAATATCAAATTTAAAACATTTTATGCAAATGACATTGTTGAATCGTCAAAAGAATATATTAAAAAAATTATTCCGGAAGTTAACTTTATTACGGGAGATATTGAAGAAATTAAACTTTCAGGCAGTTATGATTTAATAATATCAAATGCCTGCTTTCAGTGGTGCAGCGATATAAATATATTGATTTCAAAACTTAAAGAGCATTTAAATGATAACTCAATACTTGCCTTATCTATGTTTGGGGATGATAACTTAAAAGAAATAAAAGCTGTATTTAACATGAAAAATACTTTTAATCTGCCTGACGTGGTAAAATACAAGGAGGATAAAATAAAACTTTATTTTGATACTCCTAAAGATGTATTGCGTCATTTAAAGCTCACAGGAGCAAATGCTCTAAAGGAATTTAAGTTTACAAAAAGCAGACTTTTGAAGTTTGAAGAAGAATACAAACACATGTTCAGCGAAAACGGCAAGGTATATTTAACTTATAATCCCGTTTATTTTCTTATATCGAAGAACGGTATTGAATAGCCTGTGCAAGGTGTTTAGAGTTAATATTTTCGCTTCCGTCCAAATCAGCTATTGTTCTTGATAATTTTAATACTCTGTCATAGGCTCTTGCAGACAAATTAAACTTTTTGGATGCTTCTCTAATTAAAAGCGAAGAATCACTGTCTAAAATGCAGAATTTCTTAATTAATTTGGGAGTTAATTCCGAGTTTGTATAAATTCCAAGCCCCTTATATCTTTCAAGCTGAATATTTCTTGCTTTTATAACTCTTTCTCTGATTTGTGAAGAAGATTCAACCGAGGGTGAATTTTTATCCATAAGCTCATTTATTTTAAGCCTTGGAACATCAATAACAATATCTATTCTGTCTAATAAAGGCCCCGACAACTTAGAGCGGTACTGTTTAATTTGATGTTCCGAGCATTTACACCGTATTTCGCTATCCCCGAGGTATCCGCAGGGACAAGGGTTCATGGCTGCAAGCAGAATAAAATCCGACGGGAATTCAAGCCTCATTTTTGCTCTCGCAATAACTATTTTTCCGTCTTCTAAAGGCTGACGGAGAACTTCAAGAACACCTCTGGGGAATTCAACAAACTCGTCAAGAAACAAAACTCCTCTGTGTGCTAAGGTTATTTCACCGGGTTTAGGATTAGAACCTCCTCCAATAATACCTATAGAAGAAGCCGTATGATGAACGTTTCTGAACGGTCTTGTTGTAATTAAAGGGTTATCGGAATCTATCATCCCTGATATACTGTATATTTTAGTAAGTTCAATCGCCTCATCAAAAGTTAAAGGAGGAAGTATAGAAGGAAAACATTTAGAAAGCAGTGTTTTACCTGACCCCGGAGGCCCTGACATAAGCATATTATGTCCGCCCGCTGCCGCTATTTCCATAGCTCTTTTTGCCTTTGTCTGCCCTTTAACATCCTTAAAATCAAACGGGATGTTATTTAATTTTTCTCTGAAATATTCATTTATATCTGAAACAAAAGGTTTTATTTCTTTATGTTCGGGTGAATCCGTATTAAAATGATTAACAATTTCAACCAGATTCTTTGCGCCGAGTACTTTAATTCCTTCTACAATAGCAGCTTCTTTAGCGTTATCAAGAGGAACAATAAGAGTTTTTATCCCTTGTTTTTTAAGCCCTGCAGCAATCGGCAGTACTCCCGCTACTGTTCTAACTGAACCGTCAAGAGATAATTCACCTATAAAAGCGGTATCCGAAAACTCTGACCGATTAATAATACCTGCTTTAGCCAATATCCCGACGGCAATAGGAAGGTCATAATAGCTTCCAACCTTTTTAATATCTGCAGGTGCAAGGTTTACAACAATTTTTTTATTCGGAAATTCATACCCCGAATTTTTTATGGCAGAGCGCACCCTCTCTTTAGCTTCTGAAATTGCAGTATCAGGCAGCCCCACTATTGCCACGGACGGCAAAGAATTATTAACGTCCACTTCCACTGTTATTTTATATACATCAAGCCCGATTACACTTGCCGTTAAAATCTGCGATATCAAAATACTTACCCGATTTGTCTACTAAATAAGTATATAACAGCATTCATTTCCTATCAATAAATTAATTATGTAAAGTTATGTAAAATTTATAATTAATACACGCATAAAAAAATATTTACGAGTATTAAAGAAAACGTAAGACTCATAAAAGTCTAAACTGAACAACTATCTACCAAAACTAACCTAGTTAACGCTCTTTTTATAAAGAGCTTTTTTTTGCTTCTATATCTATAAGAAGCAACCTTACGTATACTTATAAGTAACGTAAGGTTGCTTCGCATAATTAAATAAAATTATGAATTTTTATCAGTTTCATTTTGTTGTCTGATTAAAGCAGCTTCACCCGGATCATTTGGTGCAGTTAAATTACAAGCTGTTAGAGAATCAAATTGTTCAACAAATGTATTTCTGTCCATTATAATTTCTTTACTTGAATTCCAAGGATTTACAAAAGAAACATATTCATCGCTTGCATCAAGAACTGAATACACATGATTAGAAGGAAGTTCAATATCATTTCCGTTTATATCTTTAGTATGAACATACACAAGATCGTTACTATAACTACGAGCCATATCTGCCGTTACGGAATAATTAATATCTCCGGATTCGCTAAATTGATCTAATATTTTATTCATACGATCAGGACTATCTGTATGGAACACATTTTGACCTGTCAGTACATATAATGCCTGATCACCGAATCCGCCTGTTTCAATACTGCAATTTCTTTTAATCCAATCATTAGTGGTTGATTTTAATACAACATCTTTACCTCTTATATCTGTATAAAGTTTATCATAAGCCATTTCTATAGCCACAACATCTTTATCACCTGATGAATATCCTACGGCATTATTAAGTTCATTATTCGGGATAAAATATGATACTCCCGCACCTTTAAAATTAACATTTACTCCGTCAGATGTATAATCCAAACAATCTTTAATTATTTGTTTTCCCGCACTACTGTAACTTAACGAATTTATTGCCGCCAAAAGCCAACAATCACCTTTCGTACCTTGTGAATTAAATGCAATAATTTCATCTTCAGTGAAGGGGCCAGATTTTGACGATATTTGTTGATTTTCTTCAACCAAATCACGATATCTATCCGTTCCGTTCAAACGAACATAATCCAGATTTTTATTATATTTTGTTTTCTCTTCATTTTTAGCTTCATATAAGGTACTAAATTCTTCTTGCAAATCATCTATATAGGAAGCTGATGGATCATAAGATTCCGGTTCGGGTATTATACTCTCATCTATAGGTGAAGAATTATTTTCGACCTTGTAATTAAGTTCTCCAAATTGGCTTAATGGTTTATTACCAACATAAGCATTATCAATATGCATCCCCTGTGACATATAGTTTCTCCTTTTGTTACTCGTGTTATGAATATATAAAGGATATATGATTTATTTAATTGCTATTTTAAATTTATATGTTAACATTTTGAAACATTATTAAGCGGCATACTTTTCATACTTATAAATCTGGTCAAACATAATTTAAAATACTATAATATAAGAATGAAACAGCGTTCACTCTTTGACATAATATCACCCGTAATGACGGGGCCGTCAAGTTCACATACGGCAGGTGCCGTAAGATTAGGGCTTATGGTCAGAAATATATACGGAGAAGTACCTAAAAAAATCACGTTTAAACTCTATAATTCTTTTGCTTCTACAGGCAAAGGCCATGGCAGCGAAAAAGGCTTAATGGCGGGAATTTTAGGCTGCAGCGTTGACAGTGACAAAATAAAAAACATTTTTCAAACTCAAGAAGCAAAGAATATTGAATATAACTTTGAGTACGAACAAAATCTTGACAGACACCCCAATGCCGTTGATTTTTCACTCTCGGGCTGTTTTAACATGCAGATTTCAGGCAATTCAATCGGGGCGGGCAATATTGAAATAACCAAAATAGATGACTTCACAACAAAAATTTCGGGCGAATTTAACACTCTTTTATTATTTTACAAAGATAAACCCGGTATGATTTCAAAAGTATCAACTTATATACAAAATGAAAACATCAATATAGCATCTTTAGAGTGTGACAGAAACGCAAAAGGCGAAACCGCTTCAATGTGTATTTGTTTGGACGGTGAAATCCCATTAAGCATCATTAAAAACATTGAAAATCTGGATGATGTGTATTTTGTCAGAAATATAAGAAAATTGGAGGGTTAGTTTGGAATACGCCTTTAATACTTTTGAAAAGCTTATCAATTTAACCGAAAAAAGAAATAAACAAATTTATGAATTAATGCAGGAAAAAGAAGCATTAGATTTTGAAATTTCAGTGAATGACGTAAGAAATAAAACAAAAAAAATTATTACGGCAATGAAAGAGGCTGTAACAAGAGGGCTAAAGAGCAGGGAAAAATCCTTCAGCGGCTTATCGGGTGATGATTGCGCAAAACTAATTGAACGGTATAAAAACAGTAAATCGGTATTCGGCAAACTGTTTGAGAAAATTCTTTGCTACTCTGTTGCTACAATGGAAGAAAATTTAAGGATGAACACAATAGCCGCATGCCCGACGGCAGGCTCATGCGGGATAGTTCCTGCCATAATAATCGCACTAAGTGAAGAATTTAATTTAACCGAAGAAGAAGAAATAAATGCACTAATAACTGCAGGTGCTATAGGTTATATAATATCATCTAAAATAGCAATGGCAGGTGCAGTTGCGGGCTGTCAGGCAGAATGCGGAGTTGCTGCTGCAATGGCTTCAGGTGCAGCCGTTCAGATTATGAAAGGGAATATAGAACAAACAATTAACGCTGCTGCACTGACTTTGAAGAATGTTTTAGGTCTTACATGCGATCCCGTTGCGGGGCTTGTTGAGATTCCCTGCATCAAAAGAAATGCCTTTATGGCGGTCGAAGCCATAGTTGCGGCTGAACTTTCTTTAGCCGGAGTAAATTCCGTTATTCCGCCCGATGAAATAGTTGATGCACTTGTACAAACGGGACAATTAATGTCGCCTTTGTTAAAAGAAACATCAAACGGAGGTCTTGCCGCAACAAAAACAGGACTGAGAATCACATCGGAATTAAGAAAAAAAGAGGAACTATAAGTTCCTCTTTTTTAAAACAGGTTTGAAAATCTTTCCATTGCCTCAATTGTATTTTCTCTGTTGCCGAAGGAAGTAAGTCTGAAAAATCCTTCACCGTTCTTGCCAAATCCAGCCCCGGGGGTGCCTACGACAGCAGCGGTATTTAATAGATAATCAAAAAATTCCCAAGATTTCATATTATTTGGGCATTTTAGCCATATATAAGGTGAATGTTTACCGCCCGTATAGAAAATACCCTTTTTATCCATTGTTTCAGATATTATTCTTGCGTTTTCACTGTAGTACATAAGGTTTTCTTTTATTTGTTTTTGACCGTCCACAGAGAATACAGCTTCAGCGGCTCTTTGCACAATATAAGGAACACCGTTAAACTTGGTTGTCTGTCTTCTCAGCCAGAATTTATTTAAAGAAGCACCTTGTCTTATGAGAGTTTTAGGAACTACTGTATAACCGCACCTTGTACCCGTAAATCCTGCCGTTTTTGAGAATGAACAAAATTCTACAGCGCAATCTTTTGCCCCTTCTATTTGATAAATACTGCTAGGCAGGTCTTTTGATTTTATAAAGCACTCATAAGCCGCATCATATATTATAATTGCATCGTTTTTAAGCGCATAATCAACCCATTTTTTAAGCGCTTCTTTTGAATATACCGCTCCTGTCGGGTTATTCGGAGAACATATATAAATTACATCACACCTAATATTTTCATCAGGCATGGGTAGAAATCCGTTTGCTTCATTTGCGTCGGCAAAAATAATTTTTCTTCCGTCCATTGTATTTGTATCAACATAAACGGGGTAAACAGGGTCAGGTATTAAAATTGTATTATCTTTATCAAACAAATCAAGGATGTTACCGAGGTCGCTTTTAGCTCCGTCCGATATAAAAATCTCATCAGCCGCTAAAGTAACATTTTTAGCGGAATAATATTTTTGGATTGCTTCACGCAGGAATCCGTATCCTTGCTCAGGCCCGTATCCTTTAAATGTAGCTTGTACGCCCATTTCATCAGCTGCTTTTTTTATGGCTTCAACCACAACCGGCGCTAACGGCAGAGTAACATCACCTATTCCCATTTTAATAAGTTTTTTTTCGGGATGATTATTTGTAAATTCAGCTACTTTTTTTGCTATTGTGGAAAATAAATAGCTGTCTTGAAGATTAAGGTAATTTTTATTAATATTCATACTATCTCCTCATGTATATACGTAAGAATATTATACACATAACAAATTCTATTTTAAAAATCGGATTTAATTTGTTCAATCGTTTCCTTTGTAGAATCCAAAATAAAATCCCGTGAGGAAGAATTTGAAATTTTGTGCAAAATATTTAAGACTTTATCTGGTTTCATATAAACTAAAGGATAAACCTTTGACTTTATATCATTTTTGTTTTCTTTAACATATTTTAAATCTGCACCGTAATATTTATATAAACTGGCTCTTTTAAAATTCAGAGAACCTATTTCAGCAGGTTCTGCCTCAAGCTCAGGTATAATTTTTTCCGTATTTATATAATCTTCAACAACCGCTTGAACAAGAATAGGAAGCAAATTCCTATATTCCTCCCGCCCGACTATAGTAGAAGCATAGTTAACATAAATTTTACCTTTTGTTTCAAAATTAACATCAATGAATCCTAATTTATCAATACCTTGCTGTATATAGTAAATAGCAGTACTATCATCATATTCAACTTTCTTTAATAAAGCTTTATCTGTTTTTCTGTCTTTTCTGCGCTCCAAATCAATTTCGGACAGTATTTCTTTATTTATTGTATTACCTGAAAGAGGTCTGGACATTTCATACAAATATGCATCAGGATCTTTAAACAACGCTTTTAAATTTCGTTTGGTAGGTATTGGGAAACCAAGCCATAAATCTGTTTTAATCGTATTAAATGCCTCTTTCGCGCCTGTTATTATTGTTTCAGACTCCCAATCTTCCTCTTCTTCATTGTCGTCTTCGTCTTCATCCTCATATTTTTCATACTTTGACGGATAAGATAAATCCTTGTATGAAGCCTTAAAAGATGTATTAACTCCTCTATATATATTTAAATTTATATTATTAAAATTCACTCTCATATTTGCCACAACAACCGAACAATTTTTTATTTGTCATAACAGGTAAAAAAAATCAGACATATTATTTTGCTTATAGTATAATTTAGTAAATACTTAATAAAATAAAAAAGGATATACAAATGGCAGTAAGACAAAGACAACATGAACAAGATCCGATGGTAAGACGCACAAACTTTGATGCGGTTGAGTCGAACCTTACGGATGAACAGGCAAAATTAGAAGCATCAAGATGTTTAAATTGTAAGAAACCCAGATGCGTTGAAGGTTGCCCGGTTAATATTAATATTCCTGCATTTATACATGAATTAAAAGAAGGCAATATTGAAAAAGCAGGCGAAGTTATAAGAGAATCAAGCCTATTACCTTCCGTATGCGGAAGAGTTTGCCCGCAAGAAAGACAATGTGAAGGTAAATGCGTGCTTGGCATAAAATCAGAACCTATAGCAATCGGTGCATTGGAAAGATATGTAGGCGATGCAACCAATGTCAAAATAGGCGAAATAAAAGAAACAGGTAAAAAAGTTGCAATCATAGGTTCAGGATGTGCAGGTATTACCGCAGCTGCCGACTTAAGGAAAGCAGGTCATGAAGTAGTTGTATTTGAGGCACTTCATAAACTTGGGGGCGTTCTAAGATATGGTATTCCTCCATTTAGACTTCCCAGAACATTCTTAGATAAAGAAATTTCTAACCTAAAAGCAATGGGAGTTAAATTTGTTACTAACGTTGTTGTAGGTAAATCTATTACAATTAAACAACTTCAAGATGACGGATTTGATGCTATAGTTATTGGTTCAGGCGCAGGTCTTCCAAAGATGATGGGAGTTCCCGGCGAAAATTTAAACGGTGTATATTCGGCTAACGAATTTTTAACAAGAGTTAACCTTATGCAGGCTAACTTAGAATCAACGGCTACACCTATCAGAGTCGGCGAAAAAGCCGCAATAATCGGCGGCGGAAACGTTGCTATGGATGCTGCAAGAGTTGCAATAAGAGTCGGATTTAAAGAAGTATACATTGTTTACAGAAGAACGGAAGCTGAACTTCCCGCACGTCTTGAAGAAATAAGACACGCTAAAGAAGAAGGAGTTATTTTTAAATTTCTTCATGCCCCAAAGGAAATATATAATAAAGACGGTTACGTTAACGGTATGAAATTTGAAATTATGGAACTCGGGGAACCCGATGAATCAGGCAGAAGAAAACCCGTTCCTACAGGTAAAACCGTTGATTTAGATGTTGATACCGTTGTTGTTGCACTCGGTACAGGTCCGAATCCTACAATCCAAGCTTCTATGTTAAGAGATAACATGAATCTTGAAACAAACCCGAAAGGCTATATTATCATTAATGCAGAAACGGGTGAAACATCCGTAGACGGTATATACGCAGGAGGCGACGTTGCTCCTACAGGTTCTTCTACAGCTATTAACGCTATGGGGGCAGGAAAACGTGCAGCAAAAGCAATTAATGAATATCTTGCAACAAAATAAACTGATAATATTAAATAAAAAAAGACCCTTATTTTAGGGTCTTTTTTATTTCTACAAAAGATATATTATTCTTAATTAAAAATATGACGGCAACAAAAAGTGTAAATATGGTAACTATGCTCTGTTCGGTTAATGCCATTGCAAGGGCAGGTTCTTTCGGAATATTATACATCGCAAACGCTGAAATTATTGCCAGTTGATAAGGGCCTATATATATTGAAGCAGACGGTATCATACACGCCAGTGCAACAAAACTTACTATAAATATTACAACAGACCAGTGTATATGATATCCAAACCCATTTATAATTATTAAAAAATTTATACATTCAAAAATCCAAATACCGACTGAAGAAAAAAGAGCACAAACTAATTTTTTAGGTGAATCAATTATTTCAAACCCGTTAAATAATGAATTACAAAAATTCTTGCAAAAAATTATTCCTTTTTTTATCAATTCTTTAAACGGCAAAAAATCAGATTTCAAAATTATATAATTACAAATTTTATCCGTTTGATTGAATTTATATGTAACAATAACAAATAATAATCCTGCAAAAATTGTTATCCCTGCAAAAAGACAAAGATATCTTGCCAATACTGAATTATGGTATTTTAGAATACCAATACATAAGAAAATAAATATAACTACTACATCTAAAACTCTTTCAAAAAGTACGGTACCAAGGAGTTTAACTTTACTTACATTATATTTATAACCGGTAAAGTAAGCTCTAAAAAAATCTCCTGCTCTTGCAGGCATAAATATATTCAAAGCTGCTCCCGTTATACATAATAAAACCAGCTCAATAAAAGATACTTTTTTTATGGTTTTTGATATTAAAAATTTATAACTTAATGCTCTGAATGATAATGATACAGATATAGAACATATTAGCAGCAGCGCATATTTCAAATCAAAATTTTTAAAATTTTCTATTAAATCCTTTAAATCTATATTTACGAATACACAATATAAAAATATAAAAGTAATAATCAGGAGTAATATATTTTTTATATTAATTTTCATGTTTAAACAAAAATCCTTTTAAACGATTTTAAGCCCCGAGAAGTTAATTTTTTGCTGGAGCCTTAGTTTCTCTATTATAGTATCGGAATATAAAGATTTCAAAGAGAGTGAATCGGTAATTTTTTGAGCTTTATTGAATACATTTGAAGCCTCTTTATATCTTTTTAAAAGGATAAGATTATTAACTTTAATATCAGTCAATTGCAGAAATAGAGAATAATTAGTTTCGGAAAAGCTGTCTAAAGCTTTATTAGAATATAAAATTGCCATAGAAGAATTTTTCAAAAAATTATAACAATTTGCTAAAGAAGCAAGGATTTTAGTATCAAAAGGAGATATTTTTTCCGCATTTTTATACAATTCAAGTGCTTTTTTAATATTACCTTTTATAAAACAAATATCGGCATACATTATTAAACTTTTTAAATGAAACGGAGTAAGTTCAAGTGCGGTTTTGAGTTTTTTAACGGCTGAATTTAATTTATAAAAATAATAAAAATCGTCTTCCGCTTCTCTAAAAAGCAGTTCAGATTTCATATTAATAACTTTATTAGTATATGATTTATTAATTATATTTTGCATTTAAGCCGTATTTATAACTTCTACCTGTTAAATAATAGAATTTTAGAAGTATATAGGGCTAGACGGCATTTAAAAACCGCAATTACAAAAATCATGGAAACCATGACAGGGCATGAGTTTCCATGATAATAAATTTAATTTAACATTTTTTAATACATAATAAGCGTTTAAGGCATAATCGTCAAAACCATGACTTGGCATGACTTTTAAACAGATTACAAAAGTTAACATTTTATAAGCAATCAAAAAGTTTTTGGCTTGATATTAAAAAATGTACATAGTATTATAATTTTATAAAATTATTGGAGGAACAATGAATCAAATTATAAAGATAGCTTGGGACTTAAACGAAAATACGGAAAACAGATATCAATTGGTATATGAAATAGCAGAACTTGCAAAAAAGCTGGTTGATGAAAACCAGATGAAAAAGGGAAGAGAAGAATACAGTTTTGATGAAGTTCCTTTTGATACATCAATAAAAAAAGAGAATCCCGTAGAACATGCCATAATGGTAAAAGCTTCGGAATATGATGATTCAGGTTTAGTCGGTTAATAAAATAAAATAAGATATAAAAAAAGCTCCTCAATGTCAGGAGCTTTTTTAAAACCTAAAAATCAAAAATTAAGCCATTAATTTGTTAACTGCTCTTGTTAATCTTGATTTCTTTCTTGAAGCCGTATTTTTATGTAAAATACCTTTAGAAGCAGCCTGATCGCAAAGCTTATAAGCTTTTGAAAGTGCTGCTTTAATTGCTTCCTGGTCTTTTTCTTTGGCTTGAGCTAAAGCAAGAACACTTTTAACCGCACTTTTAATTGTTGATTTAAAAATCACATTTCTTTCGTGATTTCTTTCTGCAGTTAATATTCTTTTCTTTGCTGATTTTATATTTGCCATAGTTTTTTCCTTTCTTATACAAGTATTGAATGTTGAACAATCAATCTGCATAGAGGATGATGAGTATGTTTATTATATAATTAAAAAAAATAAAGTAAAATAAATATTAATTTTTATAAAAAACTAGCAAAAAAAGTAAATTACAATTTTTCTATTTTCGGAAAATAAATAAGAAACATAAATGCAGATTAATAACATAAAACCAAAGACAGAAATAACAGCCGGACAAAGAGACCAAAACTTCAAAGGAGCAAGAAGTCTGGTCAGAACTCTTGCAAATCCCGATGCCTTAACGTCTACTATTGTGCTGGAATCTTTTGTTACGGGAGGCAGAGGCATTAATGCATATAAAAGGGGCGGCTTCCCCGAGTTCAGAGAAAGATTCACCGATGACGTTGTTTCTGCCGTTTTTTGGATGAAAGGTGTTGATTTATTTAATTCATTAGGTAATAAATTCGGTAAACATGTTCTAAAACTTCCCACAACGGAATTTGATGTAGGAAAAGACGCTCTAAGAACTCCGTTTGCTAATCTTATAAGTGATTTGGGAGAAAAAACTACAGACCCTGAAATGATTAAATCACTTGAAAAGAAACTTGCCGCATTCAAATTTACCAAAATAATTCTTTCAACACTTATGGCTACAACTTTTGTCGGTTTTATTCTGCCCAAAATAAATCAGGCAATAACCAAAAAGCTAATGCAAAACAGAAAAAATAATGAGCAAAAGAAAAGCGGTATAAACATAGATTCAATATTTGATACCAGTATTGAAGAATTTGACAAGAAAATTTCACAAAAATCATCACCGTCATTTAAGGGTATTTCACCGGAATTAATGACAAAAGTTGCCCATGCGCTTGAAAATAATAAAATATGTAAAATGTTAACCTGTGACGTAGGTATTTTAACAGGACGTGTTAAAACCGCAAGAAACGCAGATGAAGGCAGAGAGTATTTCTTCCGTGATGCTACATCTTGTTTCTTCTATTTCGCAAGCACGCCTTTGGTATATAAATTCCTTCAAAAGATATCGGGCAAAACCAACCTGACAAATATTGACCCTGTAGCTTCAAAGCAAATCAATGATAATATACTAAATCAATTGAAAAATGCCGATGGTACTTTCAGCTCCATGAATATAAAAGAATTTACATCAAAAGTTATAGGATGTATTGATGACGGAGCAAAAGCTTTAATGGAAAAACTGCCGTTTAATTCGGACGTAATACCATTAAGTGAACTGTCAAAACATATAACAGACGAAAATCTGATTCAAAAAGCAAAAGAAATGGCAAAACTGCAGCCTGTTAAATCAGGTGTCGGAGAAGTTCTCACAAGACAGCAGGTTATGGATGTATTAAAGCAGGGAAGCATTAATACACCAGAATTTATGCAATCTGTTTATAAGAGCCGATTTGGTGAAGCGCTTACTAACCCTTATAAATTTATCCCAATGAAAAAGATTACCTCTTTCAGAGAAAATATTGACCGTTATTTGAGTGCAATTGTTAAATCGGCAGAAAAGAATAACGGAATTATAGATGAAAGTCTGATAAAGAAAATAAATACAAAAAGTTTTATTATGTCAGCAGTATTTAGAGCAGCAGCAATAGGCGTTTCGGCGTTTGCTCTCGGGTTTGCAATACCTAAAATTCAGTATGCAATAACAGCAAAGAAAACAGGAAAGAATGAAGCTCCGGGGCTTAGAGAATACAAAAAAGACGTCTAAACTAAATTTTCTTTAATCCATTGAAGCATGGGATTTAGGGCGTTAGCTCTGTGGGAAACCGTATTTTTAACAGTATCTGGAAGTTCCGCTATTGTTTTATTATATTCTGGAAGATAAAACACGGGGTCATAGCCAAAACCATTGGTTCCTTTAGCTTCAAAATCTATTAATCCTTCAACTCTGCCTTCTTGAGTGTGTAATATTTCACCTTCGCCGTTTACAAGCACCATAGAGCAGATAAAGTGAGCCGTTCTTTTTTCTTTAGGTATATTTTTTAATTCGTTTAGGAGTTTTTCTATTTTTTCTTTTTGAGTAGGCGCATATCTTGAAGAATAAATTCCCGGTCTTGAGTCTAATATATCAACACATAATCCGGAGTCATCAGCCAAGCAATATGATTTTGTTATTTTACTTGCCTCTTTTGCTTTTATAATAGCATTTTCCAAAAAGCTTTTTCCCGTTTCGTCGGGATTAAAACTGCCTTTTATTACATCAAACTCAACATCATTTGAACTGTTAATTGCATTAATTTCATCAAGTTTATGCGGATTTGAAGTTGCAATAATAATTTTTATCATATTACTTACCAAATCGTCTTGTTCTCAAATGAAATTCTTCAATGGCTTTAATGAGTTCATTTCTGTCAAACTCGGGCCAGAAAGTATTTGTTATATAAACCTCTGTATAAGCTATCTGCCAAAGAAGATAGTTGCTTATTCTCTTTTCCCCGCCCGTTCTTATTAATAAATCAGGGTCAGGGATATTTTTTGTGTATAGATTTTGAGAAATTGTATCTTCCGTAATGCTGTTAATATCAATTTGCCCATGTTTTACTTTTTCTGCTATAGCTTTAACCGCATTAGTAAGCTCCATTCTTGAACCGTAATTAAACGCTATTTGCAGGTTAAGCGATTTATTATTTTTTGTTGAATTTTCACCATAAGCCAAAATCTTTTTTAAATTTTCATTTAAAGATGTTTTATCACCGATAAAACTTAACTTTATGTCGTTTTTATTAAACTCTGGTACTTCCTGTTCAATGGTTTTAGCTAAAAGAGTCATCAAAAAATCAACTTCTTCTTTAGCTCTGTTCCAATTTTCGGTTGAAAACGCATAAACGGTCAGATAATCAATATTAAACTCTTTACAGGCTTTTATAACCGTTCTTAGAGAATCAACACCTTTTTTATGTCCGGCAGCCGAAGGCAGAAACTTAGATTTTGCCCAGCGTCTGTTTCCGTCCATTATGATTGCAATATGTTTCAGATTTGTTTCTTTAACTATTTCTTTTATTTTTTCTGAATCGGTTAATGTTTCTAACATATTCTCTCACTTTTTTAGAATTATAAAACAAAAAATTAAAAAAAGACACTTTGTTAAAAGCCTTTATTTTTACCGTATATTTTTATAAAATATAACTGAAGGGATTAAGAAATAAGGCAGAAGATTGAAAAAAATTTTTGTATACTTTTTGTTGCTTTTTTTTATAAATTTATTTTGTCCTTATCTTGAGGTATCGGCTCAGGCAGAATACAAGGATATAAAAAGAACAAACCTTCAAACGGTTGAAAATAATAATATGTTCGGCTTGGTTGAAAAAGACAGTAAAAGAGTAATACTTCCTTTAAAATATAAAAAAATAAGAAAAACAAAATTTGAAAATAAAATTGTAATAGCTGCCGAAAATCCTTTGTATTTAACTCTTTACAGTCCTGACGGAATTTATGATAATTTTTTTATTGATTATTTTGAAAACAATAATTACCTTCAAAATATAAAATTTGAAAATTATCCTAAAAATGGTGCCGTTAAATATAAACAAAACAGTTTATGGGGGCTTATTATAGTTAATAACGGCATAATAACCATAACAAAACCGATATATAAAAAAATTATCTTCCCTGATGAAGCTTCAATAGTTTCTAAAATCTTAAATATTACATATGCACCTTTAAACAGTATAATTCTATACGGCAAATATTCAAATACGGCAAATGCTTTTCAAACCGCAGCAGAAATTTTAAACAATTCTCCAAGGTATCACAGCGGAAATGTTTTATTTAATGCCGTAAAAATTAATGAAGAACTCAAAATTAATGATAACAATTTAACAGTAAAATATAAAAGCTTTGATTTTTATGATTACAATTACTTTTTAATAACTCAAAAAGACAACTTGCGCCTTTTTGATTGTAAAACGGGTAAAGAACAGCAGTATTTAAACATTAATATTCCGAAATACAAAGACAAACCCTCAATAAATTCACTTTCACAATTATACGATTTTATAAATAAAAATTCCCAAATAAAAGTAAAAAATTATCCGCAAAAAGGCGTTTTAAAGAAAGGCAATAAATTATACGCATTTAATAATTCACAAATGAAGGAGCTTCCGCTTTTAAAGAATTATGACCTGTCTGATTCAAATTTACTTATAAGCAAATTAACGGGACTTAGTGTATATTTTAGCGACTATGACAAAATAACAGCCAAAAACGGAGGCTGGGGAATCCTTGATAACAACGGGAAAATAAAAGTTCCTTTTATATATGATTCAATTATGCCGCTTGAAAATGATACTTTAGAAATGATTCATAATATGAATAAGGTTGATACAGAAAGTATAGAACTTGAATTTATACCCAAAGATACCGAAAACAATTTATATCTGGCACAAAAAGGCAGAAATTACGGCATCATTAATGAAAATAACGAAGTAATTATTCCTTTTAAATATGTAAAATATTCTGAAAACAATAACATCAGCAGTATAAAAGCGCAAATGAATAACCAAATAAACAGAGAAATCAGTGAATATAACAGAAAAGAAACCATAAATACACTTCCCTGGCTTATAGCGGATATTATACTTTTCCCGCTGCTTTTAATTATACCTTACCCTTGCAGTTCAATACATTTTCACGGAAGATATTAATTTTTTAACATATTTTGTTCAAAAATGTGTTTATGATACAATATAGACATACATGATACGGATATATAAGTTAAAGGGGATAGATTTTGGCTCAGCAAAATATATTTGAAGACGGGAAAATAGTTCCCGTTAATATCAGAGAACAAATGAAGCAATGTTATATAGATTACGCCATGTCGGTAATAATAGGAAGAGCGCTTCCTGATGTACGTGACGGACTAAAACCCGTACACAGGCGTATTTTGTTCGCTATGAACGAACTTGGAATGGCACCCGATAAGCCGTTTAAAAAATGTGCAAGAATCGTCGGTGAAGTTTTAGGTAAATACCACCCCCACGGTGATACTGCCGTTTATGAAGCATTGGTTCGTATGGCGCAAGACTTTTCTACACGTTATTTGACCGTAGACGGGCATGGAAACTTCGGTTCTGTTGACGGCGACGGCGCAGCCGCTATGAGGTACACGGAAGCAAGAATGCACAAAATTACCACCTCCATGCTTGCTGATATTGATTGTGAAACGGTTGATTTTGTTCCAAACTTTGATGGTTCTCTTGAAGAACCCTCTGTTCTGCCCGTAAGACTTCCTATGCTTTTGTTAAACGGAGTATCAGGTATAGCAGTAGGTATGGCAACAAATGTTCCCCCGCATAACTTATGTGAAGTAGTTGACGGTACTATCGCATTAATAGACAATCCTAATTTAACAATTGACGAATTAATGCAATATATAAAAGGTCCAGATTTTCCAACAGGTGCAAGCATTATAGGAATATCAGAAATCAAAAAGGCTTATGCAACAGGCAGAGGTTCAATAAAAATGTCTGCAATATCAACTTTTGAAGAAATTCAAGGCGGTGCAGGCAGACAATCAAAGACCGCCATTGTCGTTACGGAAATTCCTTATCAGGTTAACAAAGCTATGCTTATTCAAAAAATAGCAGAACTTGTTCGTGATAAGAAAATAGACGGTATATCAGATATCCGTGATGAATCTGACCGTGAAGGAATGCGTATCGTTATTGAATTAAAACGTGACGCAAAACCCGAAGTCGTAAGAAATAATTTATATAAATATACTCAATTAACTGCTACTTTTGGCGTTAATATGCTGGCTTTGGTCGGACAGCAGCCAAGATTAATGAATCTGCTTGAAGTTCTTAACGAATTTATTGAACACAGAGTTGAAATTATCACGAGAAGAACCTTATTCTTCCTCAAAAAAGCGAAGATGAGAGCTCATATATTGGAAGGTTTATTGATAGCTCTTGCAAGTCTTGATGATGTTATTGAACTTATTAAAAAGTCAAAAACCGCAGATGAAGCAAGACTTGGTTTAATGTCCAAATTCGGTTTAGATGCAGACCAAGCAAATGCAATACTTGAAATGCAGTTAAGACGTTTAACAGGCTTAGAACAAGACAAAATAAAAGCAGAATATGATGAATTAAAACAAAAAATTCAAGAATATGAAGAACTCTTATCAGACAGAAATAAAGTATTAGCTTTAATTAAAACGGAATTAAAAGAAGATAAAGAAAAATACGGCGATGACAGAAAAACTCAAATATTGCCTGAAGCTGATGAAATGACAATAGAGGATTTAACTCCTAATGTAGCAATGGCTGTATTCATTACACGTCAAGGTTATATTAAACGTATTTCTCTTGATACGTTTGAACGTCAAAACCGTGCAACAAGAGGAAAAGGCGGTATTAAAACAAAAGAAGATGATGATGTAGGTCATTTCTTTACTGCAATGATGCACGATAAAGTATTATTCTTCTCAAATAAAGGAACTGTATACAGTCTGAATGTCTATGACTTCCCTGAAGGTTCAAGACAAGCTAAAGGACTGCCTATTATAAATGTTCTGCCTATTGAACAGGATGAAAAAATTACTGCAGTTGTTCCTGTTTCAAACTTTGACCCGAACTCTAACTTAATAATGCTTACAAAGAAAGGCTATATTAAGAGAATCGGTCTTGATAACTTTGCAAATATCAGGAAAAACGGTATTATAGCAATCGGACTTGAAGAAGGAGATACTCTAAACTGGGTTAAACAAGCGAACAGTTCTGATGAAGTCTTTATTGCAACTTCTTGCGGTATGGCAATAAGGTTTGCCATAGATGATTTAAGACCTTTGGGCAGAAGTGCAAGAGGTGTAAACTCAATGAAACTAAGAACTGCTGATACCATAATCGGCTGCGATATTATACCGAGAAACTTTGACGCAGACCTATTAGTTGTAACATCAGACGGCTTCGGCAAACGCTCTAAGATGTCCGAGTTCAGACCTCAAAACAGGGGCGGTATAGGTTTAATAGCTACTAAATTTAAATCAGCTTCATCAAGACTTGTTGCACTGACGGTTGTTGAAGAAAATGACGAAATTATGGTAGTAACTCAAAACGGCATTGTTTCAAGAATAAAAGCTTCGGATATTTCAAGACAAGGCAGACCCGCAACAGGTGTAAGAATCCAAAACTTAATGGAAAATGATTCAGTTATGGCTGTTAACAAAATTGTCGTAACCGACACAAAAGATTCTTTAGCGCCTGAAGATGCCATTGAAGAAAATGTAGATGAAGCAATCCAAAACAAACTCGGAGATTTTGATAATGAATAAAGTAATATCAACGGATAAAGCACCGAAAGCAATAGGACCTTATTCACAGGCATATTTATCGGGAAATACTCTGTATTGTTCGGGGCAAATCGCAATAAACCCTTCAACCAACGAGTTTATTAACGGCACGATTGAAGAGCAGACAAATCAAATACTGAAAAATATTGAAGGCCTCTTGACTGCTGCAGGTTTCAGCTATAATGACGTTGTAAAAACCACTTGTTTTCTCGCAGATATGAAAGATTTTTCAACATTTAATAATTTATATGAAAAATACTTTGTATCAAAGCCTGCACGCTCCTGCGTAGCGGCAAAAGAGCTTCCGAAAGGCGCACTGGTTGAGATAGAAGTTATTGCGGTTAAATAATGAAGCTTGTAGTTCAAAGAGTAAAAAATGCTTCTTTAGTTATTGATAATGAGCTATATAGCTCTATAGGGCAGGGATATCTTGTTTTATTCGGGGCGGAAAAAGGTGATAAACCCGAACAAGCGGACTGGCTCAGCAATAAAATATGTGATTTAAGATGTTTTTCAGATGAAAACGGCAAAATGAATCTGTCTGTTAAAGATATCGGAGGCGAAATGTTGATTGTTTCGCAATTTACACTGGCAGCAGATGTAAAAAAAGGGAAACGTCCCAGTTTTGATAATGCAATGCCGCCTGAGAGTGCCAAAGAGCTTTATGAACATTTTATTTCAAAAGTTAAAGAGCAAAATATCGCAGTCAAAACCGGAGTTTTCGGAGCTCACATGGAGATAACTCTCTTAAATGACGGCCCCGTAACTTTTATAATTGAAGCGCCTTTAATTTAAATATGGTTTTATTTTTTCCACTAATTTAGGAGTCACTATCTCCCATACTTTTTTATTCGGATGTCCATCTTGCAGCTGATATTGCTTATCCGCCAAATTTATATCAAGACCCAAATCATGCGAGGACCTGATTATAATAATACCTTGAGTTTGTAAATCCTGTGCAATTTCTTCAAATAAAGGAGAATCATAATAGACAAATATTATCAACTTAACATTATTATATTTTTCATCCAAAATATTTTTTAATTCAATAAAATGCAGTTTTAATAATTTTTTTAAATATTCTTTATAAGAATTACTGTTTTCAAACAATATATAATACATCCACTCTCTCACGGATGAAAGAAGAGGAAATCTCGAAATAATAAACGGGGGTTTTTTTCTTTCAAGTTTTTCATTTTTAATTTTATAAAGAAATTCATTGCTCTCATAAGGCATATTAGGTATAACAAGCCGCATAATATGAAAATCTGCATATATATAAATAACAACAGCAGGATCAATATTTACTTTTTCTTCAAAAACACCATTTTTTAACATTGCAATTAATGTATTAACTGCTTTACTTATAATTCCCAAATTGTATACAGGATTTTTAACCAACTGAGCCGTCCTGTAAGAAACCGTTTCTTCTTCCTTTAATCCCTGACCATAAGCAAAAGAACATCCGGTATATACTATAGATTTATGTTTTACCCCGCCTCCTTCAGTTACATTTAACGGTTTTCGCCATTGTATATTATTTTTTAAATAGTTATAATCATAACTTTTCGAAGTTGCTATTTTTTTAGTCATATTGCCAATATAATTTAATTTTATACCATAGCGTTTTTCGTGGATTAAAAAGCATGTATAATCTATAGCAAAAAATATAATAATTATTAATAAAATATTTAAGATAAATATTAAACTATTTTTTTTCATTAAGTTAATCCTTTATAAATAAATCTGTAAAGTCAGAATTTATGACATCAAAAAGTCCCTTATCGGTTAATTTGAGCTCGGGAATAACGGAAAGAGATAAGAAAGACATAGTCATAAATGGCTCTTGCAATATACATCCGATATCATTTTGACCTGATTTAAGCAAACGGCATTTTTCAATAACATTTTCCGCTGATTCGTTTGACATCAAACCTGCAATCGGCAGTTCAAGTTTAGCAATAACTTCTCCGTTTTTAACAATAACTTTTCCGCCTTGAGATTTAACAAGTTCTTTTATAGCCTTAAACATATCCTCATCATTAGTTCCTATAACAATTAAATTATGTGCATCATGAGCAACTGTTGAAGCAATAGCACCTGATTTAATCCCAAAACCTTTTACAAAGCCTTTTCCTATATTCCCGCTTGCTTTATGTCTCTCAATTACGAGAATTTTTAATACGTCATCATCTGCATTACTTTCTGCATAACCATTTTTAACATTAACTTTAGCCTTAACCGTTTTTGTGACAAGCTGATGTTCAACTACCTCAATAGCTTTCACATATTCAGATTCCGCTTTTATTTTTAAATCATCTTTTTCAAGCCATCTTATATTAACAGTACCATTCAATAAAGTCCTGTGTTCTTTTGGAATATCAACCGTTAATTCAGAGTTTTGAGCAACAATTTTACCTTTTTTTATAACAACGGAAGGGGTAAAATCAATAAGATTGTCCAAAATAAGTAAATCTGCAATATATCCCGGTGCAACAGCACCGAGATTTTTAATACCAAAATATTCTGCAGTATTAATACTTGCCATTTGCACGGCTTTAACGGGATTTATTCCCATTTCTACGGATTTCTTAACCATCATATTAATATGCGCCGATAAATCTTGAGGATATCTGTCATCCGTAACAAAAAAACATTTGCGTGACGGCACTTTTTTAATTGCAGGAATAAGTGCTTCCAGATTTTTTGCAGCACTTCCCTCTCTAATCATTAAATGCATTCCCAATCTCAATTTTTCAATTGCTTCTTCTACATTCGTACATTCATGATCGGAGGTAATACCTGATGAAATATAAGCACACAAATTTTTGCCTGAAAGATAAGGTGCATGCCCGTCTATCCGTTTATTTTTATCAAGTGCAAGTTTTATTTTTGCCAAAACTTCTTTATCTGAGTTAATGACCCCCGAAAAATTCATCATTTCCGCAATACCTAAAATCCAAGGACTATCAATTAAAAGAGATAAATCATAGCAATTCAGTTCAAAACCGGAGGTTTCATTTTTAGAAGCGGGAACACAAGATGGCAGCATCATATATATATCTAAAGGTAAGTTTTTTGAAGCTTCTCTCAAATAGCTGATACCGTGAAGCCCAACTACATTAGCTATTTCATGCGGATCTGCGACTATAGTGGTTGTTCCTGAAGGAATAACCATTCTTGCAAATTCACAGGGAGATAGCATTGAACTTTCTATATGTACGTGTCCATCTATAAAAGAGGGTGATAAAAATTTCCCCTCACCGTTTATTTCCGTCTGACCTTCATAACCGCTGCCAACTCCAACTATAATACCATCTGTAATTGCAACATCTGCTTCATATATTTCTTCGGTTAATACATTTATAATCTGTATATTTTTTATAACTAAATCAGATTTACAGCTTGATTTTGCACTGTTTATTATTTCTTCCAATCCCATTTTTTTACCTTTTTAACCATTTCTTGATATTTAAAAGTTTATCATTAAAAAAATATAAGAATATATATTTAGATTTTTGAGTATGAATATCCATTTTTACAAAACTTAACAATCATAATTCAAAAATTAAAGTTAGGAGTAAAAAAAACCGATTAAGAGATTAAGTAACAATAAAAACGGAGAAAAAAATGGGCTTAGCAGCTTCACAAGCAAGATTTTTAGGTATAACAGCAAGAAAATCTAATATAGAATATGAAGGACAGCAAGTAAACCAACAGAGAACAGCACTTGCTGAAGAAGTAAACTCTTTATACAGCCAGCTTTTATCATTAAAAGTTCCTGTAGCACCTAATACTACGGAATTTTACGAAACTGACTACTCTTTTGAATTAACAAACACAAAAGATGATAAAGGTAAGAGCTATGACGGAAAATATTTAGTAAAAAATTATTATATGAATGATGACGGTTCATATTATTTAAATACCGAACGTTCTTATGATAAAACCGTAGCAGTAGGAAGTGTATTATCAAATGCTTCAATTAAAAATGAAAACGGATATAAATTAAATCTGCCTGATGGAGTATACGATTTGCAAGTTGCTCAAAACAGTAAAAACATGATTGATTTAATTAATGAAACATACCCCGAAAGCCCGATTCAAGATGATAGTTTATATTTTTACAGAGATAATACAGGTGTAACACACTACATCGATAAAAAAAGTGTAGAATCATATACAGAAGGGACTTCCATAACAGCTTATACAAGTTCACAAAAAAATGTTACGGAAACGGTTGTTTTTGAAAATGCAAAAGTTACACTTGATGCAAATAACAGATTTCAAAGCGTACAGGTAACAGTTCCAGGCGGGTCTTCTTCCGTAACTTCGTCTGTTGATACAACCAGAACCTATGATACAGAAGGTTATGAAGCAGCTTTAAGAGATTATACAATGAGTAAAGAAGAATATGATAAAGCTGTTGCCGACTTAAATGCTCAAACAGAATCCCTGCAGCAAGAAGATAAAGTTCTTGAATTGAGATTAAATCAAATTGATACGGAACAAAATGAGCTTCAAACTGAATTGGATGCTGTAAAAGCTATTCTTGATAAGAATATTGAAAAGACATTTAATACATTCTCATAAAAAAACTCTCCCTAATAGGGAGAAAAAAGGTTAGTTATTACAAATAAACACAGGCAGGAAGAAAATGAGTTATAAGAATGACAGTTATTTGGTTATCTCAAACAAATATGGCGGATTGAGCAGTGATGCTACCGCAATGTTATTTGAAACATACGACTTGTTAAGAGATATAACGGTAAGCGGTTCAGCCTCAGACGGTGCAGGTTTTGGTACTGCGGGCAGTTTCTTGTGGAAACTTGCAAGTATGATATCACCGAGTGCTTTTATGTCATCAATGGGTGGTGGAACAGCTATAAATATACCCGGAACATCTTATTGGTCGCCTTCTAACTCGACAAGCAGTTTAAATTCCGCATTCGGTATAGGTTCATTATCGCAATATACAGGATTTACAGGCGGTGCGGCACCTATTGTACAAGGATTCGGAAGCAGTTTATCAGAAGGTTATGTTACAGGCGGGGCTTCTGCTTTAACATCCGTAAGCGATATTGCAGGTTCTGCAGGCATGAATGCCTTAACTTATACGGCAGGTTTAGCTTCAGGATTCGGATTCGGTGACAGCTTCTTGCTTCCTGCAGCAGGTATCGTATCGGGTTTTGGCGGTATTTTGCAAGCAATGTCGCCTTATTTGGGTTCATTTGGTCTTGGTACTACTCTTGTAGGTAACTTACTTCAAGGTGTTTCAAGTGCTCCGTTAGCGGCCTATCAAAAAGTTACAAGCAGTATTTTATCTAATGCCGACACCATTTTACAAAACAAAGTTAAAAATATTGAAACTGTTGTTAAAATGTTAGATGCTCAAAACGATGTCGTCAAGAAAATGTTAAAAGATGATATTGAGGGTATGTCTGATAAAATTCAAAATCTATAATTTTTTTAACGGGACTCATTTGAGTCCTGTTTTTGTATAGTGTATTATGATTATATGCGCAGAATAAATCCGGTTGATATAATTATAATGGTACTTGCTGTAGGATTAATATTTACTTCAATTACGGAAGTAAATATAAACCCCAAAGAAGCCGTTGAAAGTCACCCTGAAATTAAATTAAAAGAAAAAGATTACGTTAATCAATACTGTAAAGGGATAAAAGAATACACACTTCCTGATCGTACAAGAATAGATTGTCTTACGGACGAATATGCCATTGAATTTGACTATGCTAAAAAATGGGCAGAAAGTATTGGTCAATCTTTATATTACGCTAAAAAAACAGGTAAAAAACCTGCCGTAGCCATTATTATGTCATGCGAAAATGACAGAAAATATATAAAAAGAATTCAAGACACGGATAAAGACATTACCATTTTTGAAATATGGCAAAAAAACTAATTTATAGCAAGTTTATAGATTTTATTTTTATTTTCCCCGTATAATTTAGCTATTATTTTTGAAATATCTTTCGGTGAAAATCCCTCATTTTTAAGAATATTAATCTTTTTAACCAATTCACCGTCTTCTAAAAGTAATGTTTCCTGAGCATATATCATAACAACAATTTCGCCCTTAAGAGTATTATTTTTATAATAGTCTATAATGTTACTTATTGAATCGGTTTTAACTTCTTCATATATTTTTGTAAGTTCTCTTGCCACCGAAATTTTAATATCGCCAAAATTGTTTTTAAGATTTTCAAGAGTTTCAATCAGCCTGTTAGGAGATTCATAGAAAATGCAATTAGTATGTTTATATTTATCAAGTATGTCAATCTGCTGTTTTTTCACTCTCGGTATAAATCCTATAAATGCAAATTCTTCGTTATCTCTTACAAGATGAGTCAAAAAAGTTATAACGGCGCAAGCTCCCGGAATCGATGTAAATTTAATATTATTTTCTCTCAGTTTAGCAACTAACTCGCTTCCCGGATCTGAAATACAAGGTGTACCCGCATCCGATACAAGCGCTATTTTATTTCCTTCTTTTATTAAATTTATTATTTTATCACTTTTTTCCTTTTCATTAAATTTGTGATAATCCGTTACTTTTGTTTTAATATTATATTTTTCAAGCAGAATTTTAGTAACTCTGGTATCCTCACAGGCAATATAATCAACACTTTTAAGAACTTCAACGGCTCTATACGAAATATCCGATAAATTTCCTATGGGCGTAGCAACAATATATAAAGAGACTTCCATAAATTTACTTTCTTAAAACAGGATTTGATGCAACATTTTCAAATGTTTTATTTAACCCCGTAACATCAAGCATTCTATTTACCTTGGGTGTAACATTTTTTATCTGTATTGATTTATTATTCATAAGAGCTACTTTTTGAATACTTAATAAAGTTTTTAAGGCTTTAAAATCTATATTTTCTATATCAGAAAAATCAAGAGTAATATTTTTTGCATTCTCAAAATCATTATTATAAATACTGCTGATATTTTCAAACAAGTCTGATGCTTTTACTATCTGCATAAAATTATTCATCCATTTGTTGCATAAAAATATATTAATATTTTTTTTAAAATAATGCAATAATATTAACCGACTTTTCTTATTTCTTCTTCAAATAAGTTAGAATCATAAATCAAGTCATCAGGAGCCGTCATATTTAAGGCCGGTCTGATATTATAATTAATTGAAGGAACATATCTTTTTACCGAGGTAGAATTTTTCATAGAGTTTATAGTTATTTTCTTTTTAAGTTTAATATTTTGTTCGGTGTTTGGAATATATTTTTTTGAATTTGGTCTAAAGGAAAGTAAAATGAAAAATAAAAATATACTGCCCAAAACAGAAAAAATTAAATATTTAGAATCTGCAATATAGAAATAATCCGAAAGCATTGATTTATTAACGCTTACAGGTTTAATACTTCCGCCTGAAAGTTCTTTTATATATATTTTAGAATTTTCAATATTCTTTCCCTGAAGTATTATTATCGTATTATCGGGATTTTTCTTTTGAACCGTTATATTTTTTATATCCGTTGTATTATCATAGAGCATTTCGACGGAATCAGAAGGAAGAACGGAATCCAGAACTATTGTAAGATTACCTTCTGAAATATCAGTTTTAACTGTCTTTAAGGAATTATCAAGCTTTAAAATTATTTTATAGTCATTATTATACTGTTTAATATCGACTCCGGAGAGAGAATTAACCGCATAAGCATTTAATGTTGTTAAAAATAAACAAACTATAACAAGAATAAATTTATTAATAAAACTATACTTAACCCTTGTGCTCATATTTCTCCAACGACTATACTACCCTATATATACACATTTTAAATATTTTAATTTTGTATTACATCAATCAAACGGTTTATAAATTAATCTAAATCTTTAGATTAATTTTATTTAATCTAGTGTCGCACTCTACCACCGACTGTCTTTAAATTACTTTTGCTCAAGCCTGCCATTCGTTCACCTTCGGTTGCCCTCATTTCGGCTCTCGCTATCCGGACCTTGTCCGTACGTAATTTCGCTCCTCGTCGCTGTACGAATGCTCACCTTTTCAATACGTCACTCTCAAAATTTTACTCCCACCACTTCGTGGCTTATCGTAAAATTTTGTTCGGACATCTTGCACTAATGTTAAAATAATAATATATTTTTACTATGGTGTAATTATTCATTCAGGTGTTAAGAGGTTTATATGTTTAATTTTTTATCAAGAAAAAAAGAAGTAATAAAGAAAACCGATATTTTAAATGAGCAATTTAAAATAATAAAAAACATATACTCTGATAGTGAAATAAATCCTTCAAAAATGAAGGAAATAGATGAAATGATTGACAAATACGGTTATATCAGATATTCACAGGCTAAAGCAATAGAAGAATTAACGCCTAAAGAGGTTATATACGCACTTGAAAAGAAACTTGAAAAAAATGAAACGTATAAAGATTCAAAAATAACCGTAAGTGATAGTGAAATAAGCCCCGTAAAAAGAGTCGGATACACAAATTCCGACTGGATAAAACAAGAACAGCATGATATAAAACTGATTAACCTTGCAGCTTTGCAAGACGGAACAAAAGACTCTTCGCCCGCTAAATTTATTGATTGGCTCAGGCAGATTGTAATTTTACCGTCAGGGAATATTGATAAAGGTGTATTATCAACAACAATATATTTAATACCTTTTCACCCAAGAGAATTCGGTAATGCGTATTTACTTGAAAGCACACAGGAGGTCAGCGAAAATTTAACCGATAATTTACTTAAAGAAAACGGAATAAAAGCAAAAGAACAGATACAATTATTTATATCATTAGCTCAGCTTGCAGGACATCCTGTAATATATGATGTTTTTCCGCAGACAGGCAGATACTCCAAAACGGTTCTTGCACATCCCGAAATAGCAAGGTGGATTGACGTTAAATATTTAACTGATGAAATATCCAAATCGGTTAATTTTGCCGCTATTAAATTAGCTCAGGAATTTGATGAAGATGATGTTACAATCGTAAGAAACATATATAAATCAACTCTTAAAAGCGGTTCCGTTGATTTAGAACCTGAATTTAAACCAATTTATGAAAGATTCAGAGAAGAACTTGAAGAAAAGAAAAAAGAATTAACCATTTTCATGACAAAAAAAGAACAGCAACTAAAACTTCAAAAAAGGGTTAGAGATATTGTTGCCAAAATACATGGCACCACACCCAATAAAATAAAGAGTGATTTTGATATAACAAAAAGAGGGGAAGCCTTAAATGCGTTAATTGAAGAAGGACTATGGACACTGCCTGACGGTGCTTGGTGTTCAAGCGGAGTTCCAATATATGATAAAATGTCAGAATGCGGAAGCTACCCTGTTTTCAGGCACTATGATAACAAAGGCTGCGATGTATCCGAATTTGCCGAATCCGATTGCCAAACTCCTTATTATTTTGTTTATTTAGAAAACGGTAATTACAATTTAAAAGTTATTAACTTCTATTTAGATTATCTCCAGCAATTAGAAGAAGATTATAATTTTGACGGAATGAGATTTTCTCACACTGATTTTGTCGTTGATGAAATGAGTGAGAAAGATTTACGTCCGATTAGCTTTAGAACTCCAAGATTTCTTCTTAAAAAATCCGCTCAAATATTAAAAAAACAAAATCCGCACTTTGCTGTTATGGCTGAATACAGACTCTGGGGGAAACATTTCAAAGAATATCATCAGGATATGAACTTTGATGTACTTTGGGGCAATGATACAAAAACTGATTACGAAAAAAATCCCGCTGAAGTTATAAATGATAACAGAGAGCTGCAAGAATATAACAACAGTTTATTTAATGAATCAATATTAACAATACTAAAAACTTATAATAATCAGGACGGAGATTTCAGAACCGTTAACAGGTATTTAGGGTTAATGGACAAAGAAGAAGCTTTATTTAAATGGTTTAAATTCAAATTTTTACCGGGAGGCAAATTGGCACCTCGCCCCGTTATGTATGTTGACGGGGACGAATCCTTCTCTAAAGACGGCATTGAAGCAACCATTCAAGATGAAATATCTTTGATAAGAAATAATGACGATGATTTTTATAACAGATTTGATGCTATAAGACACTTGGCAATTAATTCGGAACTTACTCTTAACGGTGAAGCTCGTATTATAACTCAAACAAAACAAGGATTTATAAGCTGGCTTATCTCTAAAGAAACAGTTAAGGAATGCTTTATTATTGCCGCAAATTATCTGCCTTCAAATGAAAAAATATTAAAACAAAATCAAGAGGGGATAATGGAATATTCCATAAAAACAAATAGTGCCGTTCATAATAAAAAAATTGAAATCCCCGGAGATTTCACTCTATACTCCGAATATATCTATGAACCTGATAAAAAAGACTTTATAGAACATTTCAGTGCTAAAAACATAAAAACTATTGAAATAGAAAAATTAGAGCCGAATGAGTTCAGAATTTTTAAAATTAAGAGATAAAAATGGAAGAATATAATTTAACGCTAAAACAAAAAATAGCCCAGATGTTTATTACGGGATTTTCAGGTGATAATTATAAAGATAATAAATATTTTATCGAACTTTTAAAAACAGGATTGGGCGGAGTAATATTTTTTACACATAACATAAAAAGTAAAGAGCAAATAAAAAATCTTACTCAAGAACTTAATAATGAGGCAAAATTTCCGTTATTTCTAAGTATTGACCAAGAAGGCGGACGGGTTGAGAGAACGGAAAATATTCATAATGGGAAAAAATACTTAAGCAGTGAATTTGCTTTTAAAAAAGGAATTAATTTCCTAAAAACCCAAACAGAATGTATAGCAAAAGAGCTTAAAAGCTACGGAATAAACATGAATTTTGCTCCCGTTTTGGATGTTAACACTAATATAAATAATCCTATTATAGGAGAGAGGGCATTTTCTTCAAATGTGAAAGACGTAATTGAAGCTTCAAGAACGGTAATAAAAACTTATGAAGAAAACAATATAATAACGGTAGGTAAACATTTTCCGGGGCATGGCGATGCTTCTTCAGATTCTCATAAAACCTTGCCCGTTATTAATCTTGATTATGAAACACTCTATTTAAACCATATAAAGCCTTTTGAATCTGCTATTAAGCTTAATATACCTGCAATTATGGCGGCTCATGTTATATATCCCTGTCTGGATACAGTTAATCCTGCTTCTTTATCAAAAAAAATTATTTCTGATTTACTGACGGAAAAACTAAATTATAAAGGAGTAATTATCACTGATGATATGGAAATGAATGCAGTAAAAGGATTAACAAGACTTGAAGCTTGTATTAAAGCAATAAATGCAGGAATTTCCATGTTTATTTTTAGAGATACCACAAAAGATATATTTGACTTAACAGAAAAACTGGAAACCGCTGTTAAACAAGGTAAAATTCAAGAAAAGTACATAGATTACGCCGTAAGTAAAATCTTTGATTTAAAATACCGATATGGAATTATCCTATAGTATATAAATTTTTTTAATTGTTTTTTTCAAACTGTTTATACAAAGTTATTAAGATATGCAGGAATGGAGATATAATGAAAAAAATTTATGCAGCAATTGCGTTATTATTGTTAACATGGAACCCGATATCGGCACAGGAGCTTGAATTATCTGATGTAATAAGAGAAGCAAGAGAAGCTCAAATAAAAGAACAAGCAAAACAAAAAGCCGAAGAAGCAATGCAGCCCGTTAAAAATGAAACAACAAAATGTATAACGGAATCAAACTCAACAGAAAATTCTACTCAAACTAATTCGGAATCATATTTAAATTCATCCGCATTACAACCCTAAAACAGGTAAATTTTCGTATTCGCCGATTTGTTTATATTCAAAATTTTTATCGGGAACAGCAATTTTTTGAGCGAGCAAAGCACCTAAAATAGCCTCCAGCTGAGCTACGGGAAGCATGTTATTAGGCAGATCACGCATATCAAATTTAGTCCTTAAAGTATCTTGAAGAGCCCTGCAGTCCCAGGGTGTTCTTTCCTTAAAGGCATAACCGTTACCCAGCATTTTTTTAATATTTTCTATATCAAATCTAAAAATATCTATACCCGACTTATTAAGTTCTTCAAAATATTCACTGCCCCTTGAAGAAAATCTGTTTGCCCAGCCGTCCCTGTTAAGCATTTTTTTATTTAAATTAACGGGATGATAAGTCCTTGAACTGTATTTCCATTTACTGCTTATCATAACTTCATTGAATGGTACGGATACAAGTATTATCGCATTTTGTTTTCCCGCATAATTATCAAGAAAATATTTGACATCACTCATTGAAAATAATTTATCGAGCATAATAACATTAAGATTTCTATCTAAAACAGCTGCGGCAGATTCAATTGTACTAAGTCCGCCCAGTGCAATACCTACAAATGATGTCTTTAAATCTTTACTTTTTATGATATTCATAAATACATTCTGTAATTTTATGCTAATATTATATTGCACACTGATATTATAAGCAAATATATAAAAATCGGAGAGCAGAGTATGTTTACTTTTGACAGAGAAGAACTGTTAAACAAAATTGAATCCTTATCAAAACCAAGAATATTGGTAATAGGGGATATGGCTATTGATGAAATGGTATACGGGACCACGGACAGAATGAGCAGGGAAGCTCCGGTTTTGATATTAAGACACTATAAAACAAAAATAATACTCGGCGCAGCTTCAAATGCCGCAAATAATGCCGCATCTCTTAACGGCGGAAAAGTCAGCGTTATAGGAACATACGGGGATGATTATTATGCCCCGATATTAATTAATGCTTTTAAAGAATCGGGTATTAATACTGAATATATGGTGCAGGATATATCAAGAGCTACTACCGTAAAAACAAGGATATCGGGTTCTTGCTCTCAATCCGTTACCCAGCAAATAGTAAGGATTGATAGAGAGACTGTTGAACCTGTATCAACAGAAATTGAAAATAAAATCATTGCACAAATGGAAAAAGCTATACCAAATCATGATGCAATTATTTTATCTGATTATAACATAGGTTTATTAACCGATAATGTTATAAATAAAGCAATAGAACTAACTAAAAAATATAATAAAATTATAGTAGTTGATTCACAGAAAGATTTAGACAGATTTCAAGGCGTTACATCAATGACCCCGAATCAGCCCGACAGTGAAAAATTTGTCGGATTCTTTATAAAAGATAATCAAACTCTTGAAAGAGCAGGCAAAGTATTATTAGATAAAACAAATGCCGAATCTGCTCTTATTACACTTGGCGGTGATGGTATGGCTTTATTTGAAGATAACGGAAATTTTGTTAAAGTTCCCGTATTCAATAAAACTGATGTATTTGATGTAACAGGTGCAGGAGATACCGTATCTGCTGCATATACTTTGGCTTTAGCTGCAGGATTCTCTAAAATGAATGCGGCTATAATCGGTAATATAGCTGCAAGTATTGTTATAAGATATTTTGGTTGTGCTACAACCACTATTTCTGTTATAAAATCGGCTATTGAGAATATGGATATTAATACTTTTACCATTAAAAAATAGGAGAGACCCAATAATGCTTAAAAAACTAAAAATCACTGATTATATTATAATTTTCTTTATTGTTCTTCTTATAATAATTGGAGCATTAGCAGTTTTTAAGAAAAAGAATTTTTCTAATCTGCCTATAGAAAAAGAAGTTAAAATAAATTTTGAAGTATTTTTTAGGGGAATAACAATTTCTTCATCTGTTGAATCACCGTTTAAACCGGGGGATGAGGCATTTATAACAATAAGAAATGTACCGTATACAAAATTAAAAATTGTAGATATGGCAGGAAGACAAAGAATGACTACAATTCCGGCAAATAACAAAGAAGGTTATAGGATTGTTGAAGATGCATCTACTCCCAATATGTACGATATAATCGTAAGACTTGAAGATAAAGCAAAAAAGACACCTGACGGATATGTTGTCGGCGGAAATAAACTTAAAATGGGTATTCCTGTTGTTATTGAAGGTGAAAAATATAAATATTCAGGAACGGTTTCCAATATTCAGGAAGTTGAAGAAGCTAATAATTAAATATGAAAATCTTAGAATCCAATATTATAAATCTTATTAATTCTATTTTAATCTTTATACAAAACAAAACCGGCAAATTAAAAGAAAAAAGTTTTTTACTTTCCAATATTGATTTTTTTATTTTGTTTTCGGTTCTGTTAACTTTAATTATAAGTACGTTTGCCCCAACGGGAGTTATTGGAGCAGCTTCTTTTATCGTAAGCATTCTTGTTGTATTAAAAATCCTTATTACAAAAGGTGAAAAAATCGAACTTGAAAAATGTAATTTATTTTTAATTATTTATCTTTTAATATGCTTAATAAGCTGTTTTACTTCTTCAATGCCTATACAAAGTTTCTACGGATTCAGTAAAACTCTTTGTTATTTTGCATTTTATTTTGCAATATGCCAATTTTTAAAAAACAATAAAAATTTTATTATAATCATATTATTTACAATAGCTTGTTTAATAAGTATAGAAAGCATAATAGGTATAATGCAAAATTCTGTCGGAGTTCAAAATATAGCAACTTGGCAGGATACCAGTTATGTAAACCCTGAGGATGTCTTATCAAGAGTATACGGGACATTAAAACCATATAATCCAAACCTTTTGGGCGGGTATTTAATTGCGGGATTTCCGGCTATTATTAGTCTAACCGCTATATACTTCGCGGGAAAAAAATATAAATCAGCCGCTATCTCGTTAATATTATTGGCTGTTTCATCATTTTGCATATTTTTAACAGGCTCAAGAGGTGCCTATCTTGCACTTTTCACAATATTTTTATCGGTTTTTATAAGTTCATACCAAATAGTTTTTTATGATTTTAATATCAATTCTCTGAAACAAAAATGGAAGATTATATCGGGTATATTTACGGCAGGAGTAATAGGATTTCTTGCCGTTAACCACGGAATACTAAAGAGAATAATGTCCATATTTATACTGAGAGGAGATTCTTCAACTTCATTCAGGCTTAACGTATATAATTCTTCCCTTCAAATGTTTCACGATAACCCTATATTTGGGATAGGAGCAGGAAATAAAGTCTTTAGAGAAATATACGGACTTTATATGTTATCAGGTTTTGATGCTTTAAGCTGCTACTGCGTATTTTTAGAAATTGCGGTTGAAAGCGGAATCTTTGCTCTCATTGCATTTTTACTGTTCTTATACAATTTAATAAGTGCAGGAATAAGAAAATTTGTATCAATTAAAGATTTCAGCCGTAAAGCTGTTTTATTTGCGGGAGTTGTTTCAATACTAGCTGTAATGGTGCATGGGCTTTTTGATACGGTATTCTTTAGACCTCAGATACAATTTGTTTTCTGGACAATGGCAGCAATAGTAAATGTTTTAACAAGAGAAGAAAAAACGGCATAAATTATGAAAATACACGAATATCAGGCAAAAAATTTATTTAAAGAATACGGAATAAATGTTCCCGCCTCTAAATTATGCGAAAAAAGAGAAGACATAAAAACTATTTTAAGCAATTTTACATTTCCCTGCGTAATTAAAGCGCAGGTTCACTCAGGTGCCAGAGGTAAAGCGGGCGGAGTTAAATTGGCAAAAGATTATGATTCTGCCGTCAAAATCGCTGATTCAATTCTCGGTATGGAGCTTAAATCAAAACAGGCAGGGGTAAAAAAGGTAAATAAAATTTTAATCGAAAATGCCGTTGATATTCAGTCTGAGATATATTTAAGTTTTACTTTCGACCGTGCAAATGAATGCATTGCATTTATAACATCTAATCAGGGCGGAATGGAGATTGAAGAAGCTGCAAAAAATTCTCCCGATTTGATTTTAACTCAGCTCATAAAAAATAATGATTTTGAGCCCGAAACGCTGATTGAAAAATTAGGGTTTAATTCTGATATAAATAAACAAATTTGTGATATTGCAAAAAAGTTATACAAACTTGCACTTGAAAAAGATGCACTGCTTGTAGAAATAAACCCTCTTGTAATAACAAAATCAAATGAAGTTATTGCAATAGATGCCAAGATTAACTTTGATGACAATGCCCTTTTCAGACACGAAGAAATACTAAACCTGAAAGATGAAAAGGAAGAAAATCCGCTGGAACTTGAAGCACAAAAAAACGGACTCAATTATATAAAACTAAATGGAACAATAGGGTGCATGGTTAATGGTGCAGGTCTTGCCATGACTACAATGGATGTAATTCGATTAGCAGGGAAAGAAGCAGCTAATTTTCTTGATGTCGGAGGAGGCGCTTCAAGTGAAAAAATAGAAAAAGCTTTCAGACTTTTAATTTTAGATAAAGACATTGAAGCTATTTTTATAAATATTTTCGGCGGAATTTTAAGATGTGACTTCTTGGCTGAAGGCGTTAAAAATGCCATTCAAAACCTGAATATTAACTGCCCCGTAATAGTAAGAATGGAAGGTACAAATAAAGAAATAGGAAGTAAAATCCTAAATAATTCGGGACTGAAGTTTACTGTAGTAAACGACTTAAATGAAGCAATCGAGGTAATAAGAAAAATATAATGTCCATTTTTATAAATAAAGATACAAAATTAATAGTACAGGGAATAACAGGTAAGGAAGGCTCATTCCATACAAAAAGCTGTCTTGACTACGGCACAAAACTTTTAGGCGGAGTAACTCCAAATAAAGGCGGAACTGAGATATATTCGCTTCCCGTATTTAATACGGTTAAAGAAGCAAAACAAGAATTAAACCCTGATGCAAGTATGATATTTGTACCCGCAAAATTTGCCGCTAATGCAATAATAGAAGCAGCGGAAGCTGGAATTAAATTAATAGTATGCATAACGGAAGGAATACCCGTTTATGATATGCTTAACGCTAAAAAAGCTGTGAAATTGAATGGTGCGAGACTTATAGGACCTAATTGCCCCGGAATTATTACTCCAAATGAGGCAAAAATAGGCATTATGCCTTCTAATATTCATAGAAAAGGAAATATAGGCATTGTCTCCAGAAGCGGAACCTTGACTTATGAAGCGGTTTATCAAATAACTCAACTGGGCTTAGGGCAGTCAACATGTATAGGAATAGGCGGCGACCCCATTATAGGAACTAACTTTATTGACGTTTTAAAAGCATTTCAGGATGATGAAGAAACAAAAGCAATATGTATGATAGGTGAAATAGGCGGAACGGGAGAAGAAGAAGCGGCGGAATTTATTAAAGATTACGTAACAAAACCTGTTGTAAGTTTTATAGCAGGATTAAGCGCACCTGAAGGTAAACGTATGGGGCATGCCGGCGCTATAATATCAGGCGGAAAAGGAACTGCTCAAAGTAAAATGCAAGCTTTAACACAAGCAGGCGCATTTGTATGCAAGAATCCTGCCGATATGGGAATAAATATTAAAAAATTATTTTCCTAATTAGGCAATTTATAAGTTTGTTTTGTTTTATTGATGGTAAAGAAAGGATATATATATGGTTTCAGGAATTTCATTTACTTCACTATCTTCAATAAAACAAGCAAATGTTAAAAATACAAACAACCAATTAGAAAGAAGTCCACAATATGACTGTGTAAGTTTTGGTTGTACTTCAAAAGGTGAAATTCCAGCCGATATTAAAGAAACACTTGATAATACAATCTTTACTTTTAAAAAAAGTAATGGCAGAGTTTTTAAAGGTACAATTAGAGATTATATAAATAATTCGATAAAAGGCACGCAAGATATTCCCGGATATTTTTCACTAATTCATTGTACAAGTTCAAAAGAAGTTGCTACCCAAATACTTAGAAAAGGGCTCGATTGGACAAAAACTTCAAGAATGAAATGCGGACCAGGAACTTATTTTCTTCCATCTATGGCAGGAGGAATGGAGCAAGGCGGGGGTTCTGTTGCTATAGAAGGTACATATATTGGTAATAAAAGAAAATATACTATTTTCGCACCAAACTTTTATACCGCAATTGATGATAATATAGAGATAAATGATGCTGTAAAAAATCGTTACTATGTTAATAAATACTGTCATGATTATCTTGAAAAAGATTTAGGTATTGATATTCTATATGCTTCATCAGGAAGGGGCGTAGGGTCTTTTGTCGTAGTTAATGACAAATGTATGCGGCTTTCAAGATGCGGATGGTAAAATAAATAAACCGCCTTTATTTAAAGGCGGTTTAAAATATTTAATCATGTGCCATAAACTTATACGGCAGTTAATTTAGCAGAACTTTCAAGTTTCAGTGTTTCTGTTGTTATATCCGCAACACTTGAAGGTCCGAAGTATTGAATTGACCCGGGGAATAAATATTTATCCTGATAAGCCCAAGTTTCTCTGTTTTGTTCAAGAACTTTAAATACGGGACCGTTCAATTCAACCAGTGCTTTTTTAATAACAGGTTTAAATTCACCGTGGCGTTTTTCCATATTCATCATCATTGTTAACGGAACTCCGCCTGCTACCCACTCACTAGCAGGTGCAGAAAGATTTTTAACTGATGATAAATAACCCGTTAAACCAAATTTCAATAATGCAAATGCGTTATAGCCCAATGAATAACAATAATCTGCATCAAAGTTAGACGGGAATGCACATCTGCCTTCATATCCGAAGAAATGACATTGAGCCGAGAATTTACCCTTATAAGCACCTTGTTTTTTCATTTCATTCAGTTTTGTATTTACCATTTCGATTAAAAGCTTTTCTGTTTCTATTTTAGAAACCTGAACATTTCCGTGAGGGTCTCTATCCATTAATAACTGCTGTTTAATCATTGTAGGAAGCGATGAGAATACCGAAGAATCTTGTGAATTTAATTTACTTTTAATAATTTCAAATTTAGCATTTTCATCGGCATTTTTGTAATTTGAATCATTTTCAAGGGCAGCTAAAGTATCATTTAAATTAGAAATCATTGATTTAATTTCGGGAATAAATTCTATTAATCCTTCAGGAATCAAAGCAATACCGAAGTTTTTACCCATATCGGCTCTTTTCACAACGATTTCAGTTATGTTATCAACAATTTGTCTTAAAGACATTTTCTTAGCTTCAACTTCTTCGGAAATCAAAGTAATATTGGGCTGAGTTTGAAGTGCAACTTCAAGACCTACGTGAGTAGCGCTTCTTCCCATTAATTTAATAAAGTGCCAGTATTTTTTAGCACTATTAGCGTCTCTTAAAATATTGCCAACGAGTTCTGCGTACGTTTTTGTAGCGGTATCGAATCCGAAAGAAATTTCAATCTGCTCGTTTTTCAAGTCGCCGTCTATGGTTTTAGGACAGCCTATAACCTGAATACCGGCATTATTTTTAACGAACCATTCTGCCAGCATAGCGGCATTAGTATTGGAATCATCGCCGCCTATTATTACAACGCCTGTAATATCTAAGTTTTTACATACCTGCCAAGCCTTTTGGAACTGTTCTTCAGTTTCAAGCTTTGTTCTGCCTGAACCTATAATATCAAAACCGCCTGTATTGCGGTATGCATTAATTTTTTCGTCGGTAAATTCAATATATTGACCGTCTATAATACCTGAAGGACCGCCTAAAAAGCCGTATAATTTATTTTCGGGATTAGCCTGTTTTAAAGCGTCATATAATCCGGCAATTACGTTATGTCCACCCGGAGCCTGTCCGCCTGAAAGTATTACTCCTATATTTCTTTTTTCGCTTATTTCTTTGTTATTTGAAGTATTAAAAGTAACAACGGGCTTGCCGTATGTATTTTTAAATAATTCCTTAATCTGTTCACGATCTTTAACAGATTCAGTTTTATTTCCTTCCGTCATTGTAAGATTATTAATGCCGCCTTGTAATGATGAAGGAAGTTTCGGCTGATATTTTAATCTTTCGATTTGAAGTGAAGAAAGTTCTTTCATTTATTATCTCCGTTCTTTTTGTACAAAATTACATGTGAATTGTACCACAAAATTGATTGTTTTGCCTAAATTACACACAAGGGGAATTTAATAATTTATAAAAGGGTTAATAATCTCATAAAAGGTCTTTATTATGAAATTCTATATAATATTAACAATTTTTTTCACCCTTATTTGTACAAATCCGATTTATGCTTTTGAATATACTGAATCTGATAAAGAAATGTTCTACAGTGCTTTTTTAGACGGATATTTTACTGAAATGGAAAAGGCAGTTAATAAACTTGATATTGCGCAGGACAAGAAAGATAAATTTATTGCACAATTAAAACAACGAATAAACCGAGAAGAATTAATGGATTCATCATGGGGTTGTATTAAAAAATATCCCCTGCAGCAGATAGTAGCAGCATCAGTTATTTGCACCGCAGATTGGAACAAAAAACAGTCTGAAAAAAACAAAGACTTATTTGATTTACTTAAATAGTCTTATATTAAAAATTTGCCGTTTTCATATATAAGTTCATCATCAGCGTATATTTTACCGCCGTTTTTCATATTTTTTATTAAATCCCAGTGAAGCCCTGATACATTCTTACCGCCTGTTTCAGGGTATGAAGCTCCTATTGCCATGTGGATTGAACCGCCTATTTTTTCATCAAACAATATGTTCCCCGTTACATCCTGAATCATCTCATTTGTGCCGATTGCAATTTCACCTACGAATCTTGCCCCTGAATCCATATTAAGCATATTATTTAAGAAGCCTTCACCTTTTTCGGCTTTAGCATCAATAACTTTACCCGATTTTAGGGTTAAAAGTACTTTTTGTGCTTCGTTGCCCCTATATATTTGAGGGAAGTCAAAATAAATCTGACCTTCTGCGCTGTCTTCAACAGGCGAAGTATACACTTCGCCGTCGGGGAAATTACATTCTCCCGCGCAGCTTTTCCATTTTCTTCCTGATACATTAAAAGTTATATCGGTTTTTTCTCCCGTAATTCTTATTTTAGATTTTGTATTTAGAAATTGAGCTATTTTCTCCTGCTTTTCACCGATTTCCCTCCATGCTTTAACAGGGTCGTCACAGTAGAGTCTGCAAGATTTAAACAAAAATTCGCTATAATCATCAAGTGACATTTTAGCTTCCTGAGCTAATGCCTGCGTGGGAAAATCAGCTATTACCCACCTTAAGTCACCATCTGCCGAGCGTTTAAGCATTTTCTCAGACAAATTCCTCATAACCCCGGAGCGCTTTGCAAGTTTTTTAGAATCACATCTTGACATATTTTTAACATTTTGAGGCGCACCTATGGAAATCAATTTTTTTGCTTTATCGTATTCCATCTCAGTCATCGGGTCAATATACTCAAGCTGTTCATCCGTCGCAGTTTTAATAAATGTTTCGCTTAAACCGTCCATACCCGTTCTTACAACTGGATGACCGCCTCTTAATAAAACCTGTTTATATATTTCTTTAATTAACGGCTGTGAAAGATGTGAATCTGTTCTTATAACCGTTAAATCGTCTTTTTGAACATCAACGGAATATTCAACCAGAACTTTAGCATATTTTTCCCAAATATTTTCCATTTTTTATACCTCTACATCTTCAAGGTCATTACATCTTGAAAGATAGATACCTCTTTTTGATGACCTGATAAATTCTACGATTCTCATTACATTTTTATCATCTTTATACTCATCTTCCAATAAATCAAGTGTCTCAGTAAGAGTGTGTTTTCTTGACTGAATCAGTTTATACGCATTTCTGATATTTTTTCTTTCTTCAGGAGAAAAGCCTCTTCGTTTAAGACCTATGGTATTAGGTCCGTGCATAACGGCAGGACGTCCGTCAGCCTTACAGAACGGAGGTATATCCATTCTTGCGGCAGAAAATCCTGATATAATAACATATTCACCGATTCTTACATTCTGGTGATATACGCTCATTCCGCCTAAGAATGCACCTTTTCCTACATGGCAATGTCCGCCGATGGTTGCTAAATTAGCAAAAATAGCTTCATCTTCAACAACGCAGTTGTGCGCAACGTGGCTTGATGCCATAAATAAGCATTTATCCCCTAATTTTGTAACCGCACCGTCTTCGCCTGCGGCTCTGTTTATCGTTACATATTCTTTTATTATACAATTTTTACCTATAACCGCTTTTGTTTTTTGACCCTTGTAGCTTAAATCCTGAGGAGCTGTTCCGAGGCTTGCAAACGGATATATTATAGTTCCGTCGCCTATTTCACAGTACTCTAAATATGCATTAGCTATTATTTTTACATTTTCACCTAATACTACATCCTCGCCTATTATTACGTTCGGGCCTATTTCACAGCTTGCGGGAACTATTGCACTGTCTGAAATTATCGCTGTTTTATGAATACTCATTTTTACTCCTATCTGTTATTGACAATCGAAAACATTAAATCTGCTTCAACCGCCAAATGCCCGTCTACAAAACCTTTTGAATGAACTTTTGCAATAGGGCCTTTGACCTTTATTAATTCGGACTCAATTTCAAATTTATCTCCGGGGATTATCTGTTTTCTAAATCTTACACCGTCAATTCCCGCATATAAGAACAATTTATCTTTATATTCGGGCAGAGGAACCAAGCATCCTGCCGATACCTGAGCCATTGCTTCCAATTGCAAAACCCCCGGCATTACGGGATTTCCGGGGAAATGCCCAGTAAAAAATGCTTCATTTACCGTAAGATTTTTATATCCTTTGCAATATTTACCCGGTACACACTCTGTTATTCTGTCTACCAGTATAAACGGATATCTGTGAGGTATTAAATCCATAATCCCTTTAATATCGAATTGAAGTACTTGTTCTTCTGCCATTATGCCTCCATTATTATCTTATTTTGTAATTCTTTTGCCACTATCGAATGAACCGTATGTCCCGCTTCTTTTACTATTATTTCCGCATTCAAGTTTAATACATTGCAGCCTGCAAGATAAAAATCACCGATTAAATCAAGTATTTTATGTTTTATAGGCTCATATTCGGAATTAAGTTCAACGGTATAGCCTTCATCTGTTAAACCAACGGTATTTTCAAGTTTTGCACCCCTTGCATACCCTGCTTTTTGAAGCATTTCAAGTTCTTTTAAATAACCAAAAGTTCTTGCTTTTACGGCTTCATCAATATTATCAAGGTTTATACTAACCCAGCGTTTATTTAATTCTTTATGGTTAAAATTAACGCTGTATGTGATATTTAACTTATCAGAAGGCAAAATAACCAGATGTGTCTTGCCGTTTATATAATATAATGGTTCTTTCAAGCTGATTTTAGTTGTATCGAGGTTTGTTACCCCAGCATTATTAAAAGCTTCAACCCACTCTTTTGAACTCCCGTCAAGGATGGGCATTTCATAATGTGATAAATAAACATCCAAAGAATCTATACGGCATATTGCACACGCTGCCATAAAATGCTCAATAAGCATTATTTTTATGTTTGAATCGCCGATTACGGTGCAGTGTTCGGTTGAAACGACATTATTTATATCCGCAGTTATTTCAAATGAATTAAAATGAAAACGTATGCCTTTTTTATCTGACGGGCAAACTCTTGCTACAGAGTCTTTTCCCGTCATCAATCCTGTTGATTTTAAAACGACCTCTTTTTTTAGAGTAGCCATTATTACCCTAGTCCTTTAACAAATGCTCATATTCTTTAAACTTAGCTATCAATTCTTCAGCTTTTTTCATAGTTTTAAGCTGTTTAATAAATTCTTTTCTCGGAACTGCGGGAGCGCCGATAAGTATGGATTTTTCGGGGAAACTTCTTGTAATTCCCGCTTTTGCCATAATAATCGAGTCGCTTCCTATTTCTATATGATCAGCCATACCTACTTGACCTGCTATAACAACACGGTCGCCTATTTTACAGCTTCCTGCTATACCGACCTGAGAAACTATCATACAACCTTTGCCGATTTTGCAATTATGCCCTATTTGAACAAGATTATCTATTTTAGTCTGCTCGCCTATAACCGTATTTTCAATTGTACCTTTATCTATACAGGTATTAGCACCTATTTCAACATCATCTTCAATTACAACAGAACCTACAGACGGTATTTTATAAATCTTTTGGTCAGTATTATCCTGTTTAACTTTTCCTTCTTCTCTTGCGTTTTCAACGTTATTAGGGTTTTCGGTAACAAAGCTGAATCCGTCAGCCGCAATACTAACTGAGTGCTGCAAAATAACACGGTTTCCTATAATTGCATTATCTCCTATACTGCACCCCGGATGGAAAAGGCAGTTTTCACCTATTTGAACCGAGCGCCCTACGTATGTATTAGCAAGTATTTTTGAATTTTTTCCTATCGAAACGTTTCTTGAAATAACAACATTAGGTCCTATAGAAACATTTTCGCCGATTTTTGCCGTGGGGTGAACCGTAGCTGAAGGATGTATTCCTATTGTAGAATCCGGCGGCATGTAAAACAAGTGAAGGAGTTTCATCATAGCCAAACGGGGACGTTCCGCTTCAATTGTCGAAATTAATTCAGAGGTAACCCCTATAGGTACAAGGGCAGCTTTTGCCTTTGTTTTTGATAAATTTTCTATCTCATCTTCATTAAGCGCCAACGCTAAAGTATTTTCATCCGCTAACAATGGCGGCCCGAGTCTTGAAATCTTTACATCCTCAAGTTTGGTTAAAATACCGCCTACTATCTCGGATATTTCCTCAAGTGAATATTCACTCATACTATCTACATCCCTCATATTTTTCCCTCATCTGCTTTTCTATTGTAATACGAGGGCAGGGAAATTACAATTATTTATAAAATATAATTACAAATATTGTCCGAACAAAATTTTACTTACACCACTTCGTGGCTTATCGTAAAATTTTGAGAGTGGCATATTGAAAAGGTGAGCACTCGTACAGCGACGATGAGTCGGTGGTAGAGTGCGACACTAGATTAAATTCAATTATTTCTCATTTTTTCAATAATAGAGGTTGTGGATTTACCTTCAACAAAGGTTATAAATTCAATCCTACCGCCGTTTTCCATAATCCCTTTAGCTTCAGGCAGTGTTTCTATTGTATAATCCGCTCCTTTTGTATGTACATCGGGTTTGATTTTTAAAAGAAGATTAATTGGAGAATCTTCATCAAACAACACTACATAATCAACGCTTCTTAAAGCACTTAAAACCTCGGCTCTGTCATTTTCATTATTAATCGGGCGGTCTTCACCTTTTATGCTTTTTACCGATTTATCGGAATTAAGCGCCACAATTAAAACATCACCAAAACTTTTTGCTTTCTCAAGATACCTTACATGCCCGACATGCAATATATCAAAACATCCGTTTGTAGTTACTATCGTTTTATGTTCCTGTCTTAACTTTTTTAATAAATCATCAAGTTGATTTTGTGCAACAAGCATAATATCTCCATAAAAACGGGCGGAAATATTGATATATTTCCGCCCGAATTATCATTATTTCTTTTCTGTTCCCGTTTCTACTTTTGTTAATGATTTAAGTTCGGGATTTTTTTGTGTTTCTTCTTTTATAGTTTTTTGAATTTCTTCAGGATTATAAGAAGGGTCAATGAATTCTATTTTTGCATCATTTCTTAATGCTTCAATTTTATTTTTTAAGATTTCAACTTTATCCTGACCTTCTAAGTAGTTAATAATATCTTTTTTACTTTGTTCAAAAGAAAGAGTGCCGGCTTCTTGTCTATCGGTAACCATAATAATATGATAGCCGAAATTGGTTTTAACAACATCCGAAACAGTATTTGGCGCCATAGAAAATGCTTTTTCAGCAAATGGTTCAACCATTTCATCCTTAGCAAAGAAACCTAAATCTCCGCCTTTTACTGAACTTGCCATATCTTCGGAATTTTCTTTTGCAACCTTAGCAAAAGTTTTAGGTGCTGCTTTTACCTGTTTTTGGAGCTTTTCTGCTTTTTTAAGTCTTGCATTCATTTCTTCTTGTACTTTTTTATTTAATTCTTCATCAGAAATATCTTTATTTTCTTCTTTAATTTTATCTTTTATCTGATTAGCATTAGCACTAATTAATATATGAGAAGCTCTTACACGTTTTGGGTATTTGAATTTTGAAATATTGTCTTCATAATATTTTTTTGCAACCGAGTCGCCTATTGAAACCATAGCGATAGAGTCGACGAATTTTTTCATTTTTATTTCTTCTTCAAGGTCTTTTTTGAATCTGTCATAAGGAACATTATTTGCTTTTAAAACCTGCATGAATTGTTCTTTTGTTCCGAATCTGTCTATGATTTCTTTTTCGCCGTTTTCTATTTCCTGTTTAGAAACAGTAATTTTTCTTTTATCCATTTCCTCATTCAACAGAGCTTTTACTATTAAATTAGAAACAACCTGTTCTCTCATCATCAGAGCAAAAATATTATTCGGATCTTTTTTAACATCAATTCCCATTTGTTCAAACATTCTGCCTGATACTACAGAATCATAAGCTTTGTCAAATTCTGACTGTGTAATTACGGTATTATTTATTTTTATAATATCCGTATCCTTATTTTTCAGACCGCAGCCCGTAAAAATAAACATTGCCAATATTGCAAATGTTATTACCTTCAACTTGTTCATTTTATTCTCCTTGGATAATACTAACCGTTATTATTTATATTATAATCGTTGCCTGTTTTTAATATATGATAAAATAAATTTGTCAGAATGTTAAATAATTCTTCAAAATTTAGATAAGAAGTGTTAATAATTAATATACTTTTCCCGTCAGTACAGGTATTTGGGGCAGGAGTATATTTAATATATTTTGTAATATTTGAATCAGCTTTTGCACAAATTATATTCCATTCGCCTTTTGAAAATTCAGTATAAATGCGAACAGAAGAGTCTACCTCTCTGATTAAAGATATTCCGGCTTGTGAAGCAAGCAATCTCAACTGTACAAGTTTTATAAGATTTTCTACAGGCTCAGACATTTTGGAAAATCTGTCTTTCCATTCCGCTTTTATCAATTCAAGCTCATTAATAGATTTAACATCAGCCAGACGCTTATATTCAATCATTTTTTGTTCTTTTGAACCTACCCATTCATCGGGGATATATGCGGTTACATTAATATCTACAATGGCAGGTTTATGCTCAACCTTCTTTCCTTCCTGAATTTCCGTTATTGCATCTTCCAATAATTGGCAGTATGTATCAAAACCGACATTAACCATTTGACCATGCTGCTTGGTGCCTAAGACATTTCCGACTCCTCTTATTTCTATATCTCTCATTGCTATTTGATATCCGCTTCCGAGCGTTGTAAATTCTTTAATATATTTTAATCTCTTTATTGCGTCCTGAGTAAGCAGTTTACCCTCTTTATACAAGCAGTAGCAAAATGCCTGACGGTCGGTTCTTCCCACTCTGCCTCTTATTTGATACAGCTGAGCAAGCCCGAATCTATCCGCATCATGAATTATCATTGTATTGGCATTTGGTATATCAAGCCCGGATTCAATAATAGTAGTACATAAAAGAACATCATATTCCTTATTTAAGAAATCAACCATTATTGTTTCAAGTGCATTCTTATCCATTTGCCCGTGAGCTACGGCGAGCCTGATATTTGGAAGCAGTTCTTTCAATTTGTTTGCAAATTCGTATATACTTTCAACCCTGTTATACAGGTAAAATACCTGTCCTTCACGCTCAAGTTCATAATTTACAGCATTTTTTATAATGCTGTCTTTATATTCACCCACATAGGTTTTAATCGGCAGTCTATTCGTCGGCGGCGTATTTATTATACTCATATCCTTTATTCCCGATAATGACATATAAAGAGTTCTCGGAATCGGAGTAGCCGACATAGTTAAAATATCAATATTTTTCTTCAGCCGTTTAAGCTTTTCCTTATGAGCAACGCCGAATTTATGCTCCTCATCAATTACCAGCAGCCCCAAATCTTTAAACTGAATATCATCCTGCAAAAGTCTATGTGTGCCTACAACCACGTCAATTTCACCGAGTATCAGTTTTTTTATAACTTCTTTCTGTTCTTTGGGAGTTTTAAATCTTGATAAAAGCCCAATTTTAACAGGATATGGCTTAAATCTTTCAGATATGGTCTGATAATGCTGCAAGGCAAGTATCGTTGTCGGAACAACTATTGCAGCCTGTTTTGATGACATAACTGCTTTAAATATAGCCCTTATTGCGACTTCCGTTTTTCCAAAGCCCACATCACCGCATATTAGTCTATCCATGGGTTTATCTGATTCCATATCCTCTTTTGTTTGCGATATTGCCTTCATCTGATCGGGAGTTTCCGTAAATTCAAAAGCATCCTCCATTTCATACTGCCAGATTGTATCGGGTTCAAATGCAAAACCTTGTGACAGCTTTCTTAAAGCGTATAAGTTAATTAAGTCCTGCGCTACATCTTCTACAGCCTTTTTAACTCTTGATTTTGTGTTATTCCAATCATTACCGCCCATTTTGGATAAAGTTGGAGCAATATTACCCGAACCCCTGTATCTGCACAGCATATTTATCTGCTCCGCAGGGATATGAAGTTTATCCCCTTTGGCGTATTCAAGTGTTAAATAATCTTTTTCTTCATTATCTATTGTTTGTTTTGAAAGTCCTTTAAATATACCGATTCCGTGAACCATGTGAACGATATAATCGCCTTCTTTTATGTCATTTAAGCTTTCTATAAAGTCGAGATTTTCTCTCCTGTAACCGTACCTGCCCGCAGTAATATCTTTTGAGCGCTTATTAAATAGTTCTTTATCAGTAATTACAACTATTTTACAGTCATCTAAAATACTACCCGCAAGAACTATATTATTTATAATTCTAATCGGGCTGTCTTCACCTACAGGAAGTTCAGATTCCTTAAGTATTTCTTCCACCCTGTTTTTGTAGTCGGTAGCTATAATAATTTGATATTTTTCATTCAGCTTACTTTGAATAAATTTCGCTATATCCTCGATTCCGGAAGAAAAATAAGGAATTAACTGTGTTTTTAACTCAACATTTATATCAAATTCATCCGAAATAAAGTTATCAAAATAAACCTTCATAAAAGGGCTCAATATAGTTAAAAACTCTTTTAAGTTCTTGTGTTTGAATTTATCAAGAGGAAGCGTTTGCTTTGTTCCGATATTTTCAAAATATTGTTTTTCTAAATTCTCGCATGTCTGTTCATATTTTGTTTTAAGCTGGGTATAGTCATCCAAAACCGCTATAAAATTATTTTTTGAAAGTATCCTAACAGCATTTTCAAGATTGGTATTAAAGTATGTCTCATAATAATCTATTCCTTCAAAATAATCTTTATTTTTTAAAGATTCCAAAATTTCAAAGTAATTTTCATCATCGGTTTTTATTTTTTCTATTTTTTTATAAGAGTAATCATCCAAAATAAATTTATATACGGGAAGAATTTCGCATGTTTTAACTTTCTCAATACTTTTTTGATTGAGATTATCAAAAATCCTTATATCAACAATACTGTCGCCCCAAAGTTCAATTCTATAAGGTTTATCCGTCAAAGGATATACATCAATAATATCACCTCTTACGCTGAATTCACCTACATCTGCAACAAGGGTCTTTCTTTTATAGCCAAGTTTAACAAGGTTTTTTGTAAATTCTTCAACATTAATTTCTTCATCAACTTTTAAAGTAATTTTATTTTTCTCAAAAAAATCAATATCGGGAAATGCTTCAAAAAGAGCCTTCTGCGGAATTATTACTATTTTATATTTGGTGCTGTTCCTTATTATTTCAACCTGTTTTGAATATTTATATAAATTTTTTCTGTTTGTATCATATATAGAACCGTCCTGATAGGGGAAAATAACAGGCTCAAGCTCAAATAAAACCTTCAAATCATTTTGAAACTTAAGCGCAGTCTGCTCGGTATCCGTTATAAATATTATATTCTTTTCCTGATACAACAAAAATTGATACAATAAAAACAGTTTTGAACAGTTTGTAAGCCCATCCATAAGAAAAGAAGTATTTTTTTTGAGTAAAGCACGGACCTTTTCTGTATACTCACAATTTAAATTTTTAATAAGATTCTGCATTCTATTATAATAAATCCTTCAAATAAATTATTCAATTGTGAAAATGTTGCAAAACAGTATAAAAAAATGGTTTAATGTTTATGAAACTGGAGTTAAAAATGAAAAAGAAATTATTAATATTTATATTATCAATATTCTGTATAACGGGAGCAGCACTCGCAAACGGAATGGTCTTTGACCCCACCGAATATCCGACAATAGAAGAAATACCCGTTTCTAAAGTAAATTCAAACAGCACTAATGCACTGACAAATTCAGCTGCACAACTGCCGTCAAGTTCTGCTATTGACGAAAATATTAAAGCAAGTTCCACTTTGTCACAAGATGCAGTATCAGGTCAAAACGGTAATTTTAATAATGCTCTGTTTGAACTTGACAGCGCTCAAGTTAATATAAGAAACGAACTTCTTGACCTTCGAGCAAAATATCAGGAAGTAGATACTCAATATCAGCTTATTAAAGAACAAAGAAGAGTTTTAAACCAGCAAGTAAAATCCATTGAACGAAGAATCAAAGGAATTGAAAAAACAAAAGCCAATATCAGAAAAAATATGATTTAAAATATCTATGGACAAACAAGTCAAAATAATCTTATTTTCTTGTTTATATATTCTGGGAATAATAACATTCTTCTCAGGCAGTATTATTTTAATCAGCTCTATTCTTCTTATATTAATAACCTTATTAACATTTAAAAATATATTTTCTTATAAATATTCAATAATAATGTGTTTAATATTCTTTATAGGAATATTAAATACTGATTCTCATATAAAATATTTTGACGATTTAAGCCCGTATACGGACAATAATATAACTGCAGAAGCAAAAGTCCTTACAATCCCTTCAAATATAAATAAGGACAGAACAAAATTTTTTGCACATGTAAATAAAATAAATTTATACGGAAGACAAATAAATAACCTAAACGCTAAAACAATAGTAACAATAACTGATAATAAAAAAGATATTCAAAAAATAAAGATAGGTGACACTTTAAAATTAACGGGATTGCTGATAGAACCTCAGACTGCACAAAACCCGTCACAGTTTGATTATTCTAAATATTTAAGATTTAAAAATACATTTACGATATTATCAGTAAAAGAAGATTGGAAAATAATTTTCGGTGCGGATAATTTTTCGGGTAAGTTTTTAAGTAAACTTAATGATACAAGAAGTAAAATACTGAAAATTCATGCTCAAAATATAAAATCACCTATGATAGAGATACTGGGTGGAATAATATTTGGTGATGATGCAGTAAATCCTGATTCCGAAACAAAAACATCTTTTATAAACTCAGGGATTTTCCATATTCTTGCAGCATCAGGTATGAATGTTACTTTAATATTCGGTATTTGGTTCTTTTTTGCAAGAAATTTGAAATTAAATTACAGATTTTCAATAATAACAGGCATTTTCCTCATATTATTCTACACTTGTATGACAGGGTTTGGACCTCCCATTATCAGAGCGGCCCTTATGCTAACTTTAATTTTGGCAGGTAAATTAATAGATAAAACTACCTCCACTATGTCTTTATTATTTTTGGTTGCATTTTTAATGCTTATTTTTAATCCGTTAATGATTTATGATATAGGCTTTCAATTATCATTTATTGTGACATTTGCACTTATACTGACTGCACCGTTATTGGATTTTAAATTTAAATCTAAATATATCAATTATATTTTAGGCAGCTGTTTAATACCTGTTATTGCACAAATTTTTGCAGCACCTCTGCAAATGTATTACTTTAATACATTTACAATTTACTCCGTACTCGCAAATATTGCCATAATTCCTGTTTTGAGTATAGTATCATTTTTGGGGTTTATAAGTTCAATAATGGCTTTAATAACTCCTATAGCAAATAAAATTTGTTTAGCAGCTGATTTTATACTTAATCCGCTGCTCATATACATAGTCAAAGTAGCAAATTTCTTCTCAAATATGCCTTTTGCTATTATTTATCTTAAAAAACCCTATATAATACAAATTATTTTATATTTTACAATCATTATTACAGGTATTTGTATATTAAGGTTTAAATTAAAAGATAAAAAAATATTTATAGGAATGACTTGCTCAATTATATTGTTAATATTGACATTTATCCCTATTAAAAATAATAATTTAGAGATAATTTTCTTTGCCGTAGATAATGCTGACGCAGCTTTAATTAAATCACCCGATAACTCATATTTTATAATAGACAGTGCTAAACCCGCATATAACAATACATCATCTCAAGCTAAAAATATAATAATAAAATACTTAACCGATAAAGGTATAAAACATATTGATTCTTATATAATGACTCACTTTGATTCCGATCACGCCGGGGGAACAATTGATTTACTTAAAAGTCTTGATATAAAACATATTTATATTACGGATACTTATGAAAATACTAATCTGTCAAAGCAAATAACGGAATATTTTAATAAAAACTCAATAAAACCGATAACTGTTGATAAAGAGCAGGAAATATTCTCAGAAGGCGATTTTAAAATTTCTGTAGTAAAACCTAACGGAAAAGAAATAATTACCGAAAATCAAAAAAGTATTATCACTAATATAAAATATATTGATAAAAACATATTATTTATGGGTGACGGAGATGTTAACAGCTTTAATACTCTGCCTGATGATTTCAAAAATAATATTACAATATTAAAATCAGGACACCACGGAGCTATTAATACAATTGATAAGAATATGATTAAAAATACTAAATTAACAGTTATTTCAACAGGCAAAAATATATACGGACACCCGCATGAACAAACACTTAAAATACTAACCGAAAATAATAAAAAATATCTTAGAACCGACTACTATAACGCAATTAAAGTAATTATAAATTCAACAGATTTTAAATATTTGTCATTTTCTCCATCAAAAAGAAAATTCACGTCAGTAGAATAAAGCCTATCGTAAACAAATGTTACAAATTTAATAAAATAAATGACTTACAAGCTAAAGTTCATTAAAAATATGACGATAACATGTGTGTAACAAACAAATAGGAGGTTGAGAAATGACTAATATTAATCCAATCAGATTCGGGGTAGCAGGAAATCAATATCTCAAACATGAGAGTAAAGAAGATTTAACAAAAACAAGTGACAAACAGGCAAAACAAACACCTGAAGCTCAAAAAGAGCTTGAATCATCTGCAATATTAGGTTATTTAGCCGCACAAAATACCGATATAATGCCATCTAAAACAAAGAAAACCGTAGATGTATCAAAATATGTTACACCGGAACAATCATCAAGAATTGCAGAATTTATGAAGGGTTTTGAATCCGATTTTAATGAAGCGTCTAACATAGCATTACAAGAGTTCCCTGATTTATCACAAGGAGCAGCCGATACTCTTGCATTAGCATTCATTAATTCAAGATATGAATAAAAATTTACCTTCCCAACCCTAATTTGTTTGTTATTTTTATAAAGACCGCAAGTGCGGTCTTTTTTGTGTTATAATTTTTTTAAACAGACAAAAAAGGAGGATAAAAAGTGGGTTATAAAATACTTGATAAAATAGAGTTATGCCCTAACCAATATGAACTTAAGATAGATGCACCTTATGTTACAAGAAATGCGAAGGCAGGACAATTTATAATATTTAGAGTTGAAGCAGACGGAGAAAGAGTTCCGATTACAATTGCAGATGTTGACAGAGAGCATGGAATATTAACAGTAGTATTTATGGCTGTAGGATATTCAACAAAAAAACTTGCTCAGCTTGAAGTAGGTGATGAAATTGTAGATGTTGTAGGACCTTTAGGTAAACCAACCGAAATAGAAAAATACGGCACAGTTGTTTGTGTAGCGGGAGGTTATGGTGCTGCACCCTGCTATTTAATTTCAAAAGCATTTTTTGATGCCGGAAATAAAGTTCACATGATAACAGGTGCAAGAACAAAAGACTTGTTATTCTGGCAAGATAAAATGAGAACAGCCTGCACCGAGCTTCATGTAGCAACAGATGACGGTTCATTGGGACATAAAGGTTTTGTAACAGAAGTATTAGCTGATATTATGAATAAAGAAAAAGTGGATTACGTAATAGCAGTTGGTCCAATGCCTATGATGAGAGCGGTTGCCAACCTCACTAAAGATAAGGGTATTAAAACAGAAGCAAGCATGAACCCTATTATGATTGACGGAACAGGTATGTGCGGAGCTTGCAGAGTTACCGTTGGCGGTGAAGTTAAGTTTGCCTGCATTGACGGTCCTGATTTTGATGCACATAAGATTGATTTTGATGAAGTTATCAACAGAACAAAAATCTATAAAGATGAAGAACGCAGAAGAAGTGAAAACTGTAATCTTTTAAAAAAAGCTGATGCTATAGTTAAATAAGAGCATTGGTAGGGGGAAGAAATTAATAATGGAAAAATTACCGATTTGTCCTTTAATGAGTGCAGGAAATCAAGTAAATGCTGTATGTGCTCAAGAGAATTGCGCTTGGTATATGAAAAGCTACAAAACCTGCGGAATTTACATTTTGGCACATAATGCCGTATTAAATATTAAAGAAAAACAAGCTAATAAAACACCTTAGGGTGTTTTATTAGTTTATATAAGCACTTACAAGTTTTTTAACTTCGTTAGCGGGAACGGCAAAACCAATTCCGATATTGGATTTATTGTTATCAGGGTTAAATATGGATTGGCTGATGCCGATTACTTCACCTTTAGCGTTTAAAATTGGTCCCCCTGATGACCCGGGGTTAATAGCCGCATCTGTTTGAATTTTGTTTCTCTCATAGTCAATCCTTGAAACAATACCGGTTGTTAATGTGCCGTTAAACCCAAAAGGATTACCTATTGCAAGAACTTTTTGTCCTACCTTTACCATGGAAGAATCTCCAAGTTTAATTACAGGTAAAGCCTTATCCGGATTTATTTTTAGGAGAGCCAAATCACCTTTTGTCCCATCTGTTCTAACAACCTCAGCTTTATAAACTTCGCCTTTCGATGTAGTAACCTCAATATAACTTGCATTATCAACGACATGAGAACTTGTTAAAATAACACCGTTTTTATTAATTATACATCCCGTACCGCTTGAAAGCCCATCAGACATTTGAGCTTCAACCAGTACAATTGCGGGATTTATCCGCTCGTAAACCGTGACATTTATGAATTCTTCGCCTTTATATTCTATATCTTTGGAATACACCATATTATTTATTGATATGGTGCTTATTATAAACAATACAATTACAAATATTACAGAGAAAAATTTTATATGTTTCGACATTTTTTATACCCGATATTCTCACACAATGTTATTTAACTATTTTTGAAAATAAACTTCATTAGTTATATTACTGCCCGATAATACAATTAAAGCGTTTATTATAACTTCAAATTAAGAATAAAATATTGTTATAACGATTTGTTTTATTTTATAATTTTTATATAGAGGGAATATGCTAAAAACATTAACTAATAAATTATCTCAAGAAATGATAAAAATAGTCGGTAAAGAAAATGTATTATACACCGAGGAAGAAATTTTTACGTATTCCACGGACTCAACTAATATTATAAATCCGAATGAGAAAGCTGATATAGTAGTATTTGCACTAAATAAAGAACAGGTAAGCAAAATTATAAAATATGCAAATGCTAATTTAATTCCGGTAATAGCAAGAGCAGCAGGCACAAATCTATGCGGAGCGTGCCTGCCTAAATCAGGCGGAATTATAATTGATTTTTCAAGAATGAATCGAATTATTGAAATCAATAAGGATAATTTATACTGTATAGTTGAACCCGGTGTTGTAGTAGAGGACTTGCAAAAAGCGGTCGAAGAACAGGATTTATTTTATCCGCCCGACCCTTCAAATTTAAAAGTTTCAATGATTGGAGGAAGTATAGGTTTATCATCAGGCGGTCCTCATACTTTTAAATACGGCTCAACAAAGGATTTTATTATTGACCTTGAAGTCGTTTTATCGGATGGAACAATAATTCATACAGGTTCATCCTGCTCAAAAGATGTAACAGGGTATAATATGACCCAATTATTTGTGGGTTCTGAGGGTACCTTAGGTATAATTACACAGGCAACAATCAGATTAATACCAAAACCCGAAGCAAAAAGAGTTATGCTCGCTTATTTTGACACACTTGAAGATACATCAAAAACAGTTAATGATATAATATCTCATCTGATAACTCCATCAGTTATTGATTTAATGGATAAAAATACGCTTAAAACTATTGAAAGTTTCTATCCGTCAGGTCTTTTAACGGATAAAACAGCAGCTCTCTTAATAGAAATAGACGGTTTTAAATCTGCACTTGATGAACAGTATGAAAAAATAATAAATATATGCACTCAGAATAATTCCTCTTATATCCAAACCGCAAAAACGAAAGAGGAAGAAGAAAAAATTTGGATAGCACGCCGTTCATCATTTGGAGCTACAGCTAAACTTGCGCCTAATGTCGTTACGGAGGATGTTGTCGTACCGAGAAACAATATTGTTAAACTGGTAAAAGGTATATGGGAAATTTGCAATAAGTATGAACTTAAAACCTGCATTATGGGACATATAGGTGACGGGAATATTCACCCTAATATTGCACTTGATTTAAGAAACACCCAAGAAAAGGAAAATTTTAAAAAGGCGAAAACAGAACTTTTTGAACTTGCGCTTTCTCTCAATGGAAGACTATCGGGGGAACACGGTATCGGCTGCGAAAAATCTTACTTTATTAATAAAGCTCTTGACCCTAATACTTTAGAATATATGAAAAAAATAAAAAAAATCTTTGACCCTAAAAATATATTAAATCCAAAAAAAATATTTCAGGAGAACTTATGACATACTGCATTATTAACTGTACAACCACAAATGAGGAAGAAGCAAAAAAGATTGCAAAACACCTTATTGAAAAAAAATTGATTGCCTGCGCTACCATTATGCCTAAAGTTAATTCAATATATGTATGGAATAATCAATTAAATGAAGATACGGAATCTTTAATGATAATGAAAACCAAAACTGAACTATATTCCAAAACCGAAGAAGAAATAAAAAAATTACATTCCTATGAAGTACCTGAAATTATATGTATACCAATCCTAACAGGCAGTAAAGAATATTTAAACTGGATAGAAGAAGAGACTACATAATGTTTTTCGGATTTAAGAAAAAAGAAAAAGAATATACAATAAAAATGACCTATGATATTACAAAACCCGCAACTAAACGTAATATCATTGATTTTTTGCATTCGGTCGGAATAGAAGTTAAAACAAACACCAAAGCAAGAGGAAATCAAGGATTATATACACAAAACAGAATTGATATTTCCCGCAGCGTAAAAGAAGAAAAAGCAATAGAAGTATTGGTTCATGAATTTGCCCACCATATTCACCATAAAATAGATAAAGACTTTATTAATAATGGCGGTTCAATTAAAACCCTTTTTGATACAAATGATATAGATAAAATAAAATCAGAACTTATAAATGTTACACGCCTTACGGATAAAAATTCCAGATTAACAGTATTTTTAAATGCAAAAGAAGAAACGGCAAAAACAATTAAAAGTATGCAAAGCGCAATAAAAAGAGAATATCCCGCCTTTTTAAGATCAAAAAAATTCCCTGAATTTGAAAGTTATATAAAAAATTCCGATGCAAAATACCTTGTAAAATATGACGCTGTTAAATTAATTAAAGGTTTTTTTATTAAAAAAGAAAAAATTTTAACCGTTAAAAATCTGGAAAAAGATTTTCCCGATATGCCAAAAGCTTTTCAAACATACATAAAACTATGTTCCATGCAGAGAAAACAATCAAAACTTGCAAGAAGAATAAATAAACTATCTAAATATTATGAAAAACCTACGGAGCTTTTTGCAAGGTTTGTATCAGGGTATTTTATGACTCCTGAAACAATTGAAACAGTTGCACCCGTTTCGACAAAAAGATTTTTAGAGCTTTTAAAAAGAGGTTATTATAAAGAATTAAAAGACTTCTTTGAAATTTTTAAACGATAAAAAGGCTTTTAGAAAATTCCAAAAGCCTTTTTATTTTTCTATTCATCAAGCGGAATCGGCATTCCGACTACATAACCTTCGGTAGGTGAAACTCCTGTAAAAAATATTTTATCATTTTTTCCTTTAAGAGTTAATTCCATTTTCAATTTACCGTCATTAGTCATTAATTTATACACACTGCTTTTGCAAGCCGGACTCACAATAAAATTATAAGTGCCTTTATGCCCGTATTCATAAGAAGGCAAATATGCATACCAAGCGTTATAGTATATACCGGGAGTATTAAATAATGGGCCGTTAATGAAAGTATATTTCTTTTGTAAGTTTTTACCGCCGATTTTGTAGCTGCCACCTGCAGGAACCAGAAAACGTATTTTGGTTTTACAGCCGAAATAATATCCGTCTGTTGTTTTTGGCAATAAATAGCCTTTATCATCCGTAACTTTTATATTCCATTTTTTAATTTCACGTTCGGTAAGCGGCATATTTTTATCATTCAATATGGCATATCCGTGACTTGAGTCAGCCTTTATGGTAACTATTCCGCAGCCGGTTAGAGTATCAAACGATGGTTCACCAGCCGATATTATAATGTCAGCACCTTCAAGCGGTATAGTATGAATCGGTATTATTTCGGGCTTAACAATGGGCATCGGGAGCATTGCTTTCGACATTTTAACCCTGACCGCATATTTAATTTTAGGGTCTAAGTCTGAAAATACAATTGTTTTTTGAGCCCCGTTAATCCATTCGGCAGCCTGATCTCCCGTAACGGAATTAGTAATTGTGTAGTCATAGCCTCTATCACAATTTATTAAAGTAATCGATTTTCTGTCTTCAGCTAAAATAACATCTTCGGGATTAATGTAAGAACTGTCATATATACTACCGTTTAAGTTAAAATATTTATTCATGATTAATTTTCCTTTCTGTTTTTTAGCAGCTTTTCACGGGCGGCAATTTTGTCGTCATATATGGTTAATTATTTTGCATTATGAATGAAGCCCGTTTTTTTTATTAAGCGATGCTTATTCTCTCCTTAAATCAATCAGACTAATATTACCTGACATTTATCAGGAGGTTTTATTATGCTGCTTTATATTTGTATTACTCTAAATATATAAAATTTTATTATTATATTCTTATTCGTATATGGTTTAATTATTGGCATAGTACACTTTAATACTATTCCCGTATTTTTAAAAATTTAAACACGGAATTTATATTTTGTTACATATAATAAAACTTTTAAGCAGATTAATCTTTCACTATACAAACATAAAAAAAAATTATAATATATGAATATGAAAGAAGTAACAGCATACGTTCATACGCATTGGGACAGAGAGTGGTACAGAGAATTTGAAGAATTCAGATTAAGGCTTATCGAGGTCTTTGATGAGATTCTTGAAATGCTTGAAACGGGAGAATTGCCCCAATTTTATTTTGACGGGCAAACGGCAGCCCTTGAGGATTATCTTGAAATAAGGGAAGAAAAACTTCCTCTGATAAAAAAATTAATAAAAGAAAAAAAATTAAGGATAGGACCTTTTTACTGCTCGTCTGACAGTTTTCTCGTTTGTGCAAGATGCCTTGAAAAAAACTTGGAACTTGGAATAAAAAAATCCAAAGAACTTGGAGAAACCGAATTTATAGGGTATATAGCAGACAGTTTCGGGCATAGTGAGGATATAGTAAAGCTTTTAAAGTTATTTAATATAGATAAAGCAATGCTTTGGAGAGGGCTTGGAAATTTAAAAGCAGACCTCGACTGGAACGGCATTAAAGTTACAAACCTTATACAAGGCTATTTCCAAGATTTTTTGAGTTTAAACTGTCCTATTGAAAAAAAAGCCGAGTTATTAAAAAAATATATAGATAAGATTGCAATAAAAAGCAATGATAATATATTGCTTCCTATAGGAGCCGATCATTTAGCAGTACCAAAAGAAATAAAATCACAGATAAAAGAACTCAACAAAATATATAAAGATTATAAAATTAAATTGGCAACACCTTTTGAGTATTTTGAAAAAGTAAAATCAAGACAAAAAATAAAGGGTGAATTTTTAGAAAATACTCTTAACTTTATTCTGCCGGGCGTATATTCTTCAAGACTATACATAAAGCAATATAACAGCTATGCACAGCATATTTTATCAAATTTAACCGAACCCTTAAACTTAATCTCTCATAAATATTTCAATATCAAAAACAGACAAAATGAAATAGATTATGCTTATAAAACTCTTATAAAAAATCAGGCTCATGACAGTATATACGGCTGCACTACAGATAAAGTGGCAGATGAAATTATTCAAAGATATGAAAATGTCATATCAGTTTCTAACGGGATAATAAAACGTATCATAAGAGATATTTCCTCCGATAACGGTTCGTTAGCAGTTATAAATCTTTCAAAATATGCTTATTCAGGCGCAATAAAAATTGTTACCGATAAAAAATTAAATGCATTAAAAATAAATTCTTATAACGGATTTACAGACAAAAAACTTTATAATATCAATGAAATTCCCATAACAGAAGACTATACAACAATTAATGAATACTTAATAGACGTAAAAAACATTGAGCCGTTTTCTTTAACTCATATAACGGAAAATAAAATCTGTAATGAAAATTACCTTAAAACAGGAAAAAATTTCATTGAAAATAAAAACATAAAATTAGAAATAAAAAATAATAAAATAATAGTAACGGATAAAATTAGAAATAAAAAATATAATGATTTTATAAATATAACCGATTCAGCCGATATAGGCGACAGCTATAATTTTGGTGCATTAAAAAATGATAAACCTTTATACGCCGAATTAAAATCATTCTCAATAAAGAACAAAAATGCCATATTTGCACAAATGACATTAAATTTTGAAATAAATATTCCGAAAGAATCAACAATTAAAGGCAGAAGCAAAAAAACATACCTCCATAAAATAAAATTAAATGCAATATTATATAATCAAGCAGAATATATAGATTTTAAAACAGTTTGGAATAATAAAAGCAAAGACCATATTCTTAAAATAAGCTTCAAACTTCAAGAGAAAATATATTCAACACAAAATGAAGATTTATACAGTATCACAGAGCGTAAATTCAATCCCGATTTTGATATAAATCAATATATTCCTGCTCCGAGAGGAAAAGAAATAAAACCAAATACATCACCAATGCAAAGATTTATGATGACACAAGACTTTGGACTCATAACCAAGGGATTAACGGAATATGAAATAATAAAAAATACAGTTAATTTAACGATAATAAGAGCAACAGGAATAATATCAAATCCGAAGAACTCGACCAGAGGAACTCCTGCAGGGCCTCCGATTGAAACAGTTAAACTTCAATGTATAGGTAAAAATACAGCCGAATTCGCAATTACTTTTACCGATTCTGCCGATAAAATGTATAAAACTGCGGATGAATTTTATTGTTCATATATTACATTATTCACAGAAAAACCCGATAAACAATTTAAGATATAAAACAATGTTGATTTTGTCTTTCTTTCAGGATAAAATTTTTAATGAATAATTAGGGTAGTTATGGAAGTTATTATACTTTCGGAGGAAAAAGATGTCAAAAAGACGAGTAGTCGTTACAGGAATGGGATGTGTAACTCCTTACGGAATAGGGGTAGAAAAATTTTGGAATAATTTAAAAAACGGAAAAAGCGGAATAACTCTGCACCGTTTGGATAAAGAAAAACATATAGTAAAAGTAGCAGGACAAGTACCTGACGATATTGACATAGCTTCATATATAGATTTAAAAGAAGCAAAAAGACTTGATAAAAGTATAATATATGCCCTGATTTCAGCAGCAGAAGCCCTAAAAGATTCGGGACTTGAACTTGAAAAAGAAGATTTAACAAGAATAGGTACAATAGTATCAACAGCAGCAGGCGGACTTGTTGTTGTAACAACAGGTTATACCGATATGCTGAACAGAGGATTTCACAAATGTTCTCCATTTACCGTACCAATGATGATAGCGAATATGGCATCAGGTAAAATATCAATAAGATATGGTTTTAGAGGCCCAAGTAAGGCAGTTTTATCAGCATGTGCGACAGGCGCACATTCCGTAGGTGATTCATACAGAACAATTCAATACGGAGATGCGGATATAATGTTTGCAGGCGGTGCGGAATCAAGTGTATGTGATTTTGGAATAGGCGCATTTACAAGCGCAAGAACTCTTTCAAGAAGTGATAGAGCGCCTGAGGAAGTTTCAAGACCTTATGATAAAGACAGAGACGGCTTTGTATTATCGGAAGGCGGTGCGGTTCTTGTTTTAGAAGAAAGAGAACATGCGCTTGCTCGTGGTGCAAGAATTTATGCTGAATTAACAGGCTACGGACAAAGTTCGGACGCTTATGATATGGTAGCCCCTGACCCTGAGGGCAGAGGTGCCGAGCTTGCTATAAAAAATTGTTTAAAAGAAGGGAATAAAACACCTCAAGATATTGACTATATCAATATGCACGGAACAAGTACCCACCTTGGAGACTTGGCAGAATCAAAAACAGTTGAAAGAATATTCGGAAATAAAACCGCAAATTCTAATTTGCTTGTAAGTTCAACAAAATCAATGGTAGGACACATGCTTGGAGCGGCAGGAAGTTCTGAAGCTATTGTAGCTGTTAAAACAATAGTGGAAGGAGTTGTCCCGCCCACTATTAACTTAGTTAACAGAGATCCTGAAGTTGCCGATTTGGATTATGTTCCGAATAAAGCAAGAGAAAAGAATGTAAAAGTTGCTTTGTCCAACTCGTTTGGATTCGGCGGACATAATGCGGTTTTAATGTTTGAAAAAGTATAAATTAATTTATTTTTCTTAGTACTTCAACGATACGTTTTGATGCAAGCCCGTCACCGTACGGGTTAATTGCTTCTGACATATTTTTATATTCATTTATGTCATTAAGCAGTAATTGAACGGTCGATATAATTTTATTTATGTTAGTTCCGACAAGCTTAACAGTACCAAAATCAACTGCTTCAGGGCGTTCTGTGGTATCTCGCAGAACCAACACAGGTTTACCGAGTGAGGGAGCTTCCTCTTGCACTCCGCCTGAGTCCGTCAAAATTATGTGCGCTTTTTTCATCAAAGAACAAAATTGAGCATACTCTAAAGGCTTAATTAAATGTATTCTTTCTTTATTTTCAAGCAGTTCATATACGGGCTTTTGCACATTCGGATTGGGGTGAACGGGATAAACAAATTCAATATCCTTATTGTTTTCAACCAATTTCAAAACAGCTTTGCATATATTTCTTATCGGTTCACCAAAATTTTCACGTCTGTGGGATGTTAACAGAATCGTTTTTAAATTCGGATTCAAATTAAGCCCTTCAACATCAGAAGGGTGATTTTTAACAGTGTACAAAAGTGCATCTATAACAGTGTTGCCTGTTTTATAGATATTTTCTTTTGGTATTTGCGATTTAATAAGATTTTCACAGGATTTATCCGTAGGTGCAAAGTGGTATGTACAGACGGAATCCGTAAAAACTCTGTTAATTTCTTCGGGGAAGGGATAATATTTATCGAAAGTCCTAAGCCCCGCTTCAACATGACCTACGGGAACCTTGGCATAAAAAGCGCTAAGGGCAGCCGCCATTGAAGTTGTAGTATCCCCATGAACTAAAACCACATTCGGCTGAACCTTTTCTATTACCTCTTTTGTTTTTAACAAGACATCACTGGTTAAAGACCACAAATTTTGATTTTCTTTCATTATATTAAGGTCAAAATCAGGTTTAATATTAAAGAGTTCAAGCACCTGATCAAGCATTTCTCTATGTTGAGCGGTTACACAGACAATACTTTCCAATTTATCCGAATTTTTTTCTATTTCCTTAACAAGAGGAGCCATTTTAATAGCTTCAGGTCTTGTTCCAAATATAGTTAAAACTTTTACTTTTGCCACAATAGACTTCCCATATATTAAATATTTACTGCATTTCTAACAAGTTCAAGTGTTTTTTCGGCTTCTAAAGAAGCTTTTTTACACCCATCATTAATAATGTCTTCCACTTTAGAAATATCTTTTAAAAGTTCATTTCGTTTTTGTCTGATTGGCGCAAACTTATCATTAATAATTTTTCCCAGCTGTTTTTTGCAGTCTGCACAACCTCTTTGCCCCAATTTGCATTCGCACTCAACTTGTTTAACGGTTTCCTCGGGAGCAAATATTTTATAATAATTAAACGCCACTTCGCATTTATCGGGGTGTCCGGGGTCATCTTTTCTTGCTCTGCTTCTATCAGTAATACATTGCATAACTTTTTTTGCTGTCGTTTCTTCATCATCCGATATTTTGATATCATTTTGGAATGATTTGCCCATTTTTTGACCATCAACACCTTTTAAAAGAGGGATTTCGGTTAATCTTGGTTTTGGTTCGTTAAATAAGTTTGTTTTATAAATATTATTAAATCTTCGTGCGATATCACGGGTTATTTCAAGATGAGCGAGCTGATCAACGCCAACGGGAACAACTGCGCCATTCATCGCCATAATATCTGCAGACATTAAGACAGGATAGCCCAACAGTCCATAGTTAAGCAGCGGTACGTTCTCTGTTGTATCACCGTCTTTATTCTTAATTATTTTAACCATATCTTTTAACGTAGGGTCACGTTCTACCCAATTATTAGGAGTTATCATACTTAAAAGGATATGAAGTTCAGCTATCTGCAATACTTTTGATTGATAATAAATTGTGGATTTTTCAGGATTAATACCGCAAGATAGCCAGTCTAAAACAACATCCAGTTTATCTTGTTTAAGATTTTCGGTTTTATCATATTTAGTAGTTAATGCGTGCCAGTCTGCAACAAAATAAAAACAATTAAATTCATCCTGTAAATTTACCCAATTTGTTAAAACTCCCATATAATGACCTAAATGGAGTTTACCTGTAGAACGCATGCCTGATACTAAATTAGCTTTTCCCATTACAGTCCTTTCATAACGCATTAACAAAAATATTATACACAAAATAATTATAAAGAAGAAATAAATTTTTGGTCTTGGGGTTGACTATGATTAATGTTGTTGGTATTTTGGAGTAGTAGTAAAATATGGTAAGCACCATATGTGCATTGCACTATGAAAACTAAATGATATATCGGGATACTCTGCCGAAAAAAATGATTGAATATCATTTTGTGAGAGGTAGCAGCTTGGTCCCAAGCTCATTGAAATCTAAATAATAATACTTCGGGATGTAGCGCAGCTTGACTCTGCCGACGAAAACGATTGATAATCGTTTGAGGAGAGGTAGCACCGTAGGTGCGCTACAGTATGAAAACTAAATAATATATCGGGATGTAGCGCAGCTTGGTAGCGCACCTCGCTTGGGACGAGGGGGTCGCAGGTTCAAATCCTGTCATCCCGATTTCTTATGTCAAAATTTAGCTTCGCAGGTTTCACGTTTCGTGATTTTCTTCGGCTTCGCCTTGAAAATTGTCTTTTAATATCCGTTTTGAGTCGGAAGTTTTTTGTTCCCTATTCGCCTCTGTTACAAACATAATGCCAATATCTTTGGTCGGAAACAATATGATTTGCTCTTTTTGAAATCGGTCAAAAACGGACTTTTATTACCTCAAAACGAACTCAAAATTTTTAAACAAAAAATTAAGCTATGACAGCAAAGTAGTATACAAGTATTGGGAAAAGTTGTTGGATTAAAACCCAACCTAAAATTCTCAACTACACACTTCTTGTACCTTTAGAACGACCTTTTTCATCATACATATATAAAGTACTTCCTCTTTTTATATTTATTGTGGCAGCACAACTATGAAACTCTCCGCTGCCAACTGAAATTGTAGATAAAGAGTGTCCTTTTTCATCGTAAACATATAATGTTGAACCTCTTTTTACGCAAACAAATGATGATGAAAAACCGCATAAGCTACCACTTCCAAGTGATATTGTACAGCTTGTTTGATTCTTTTCGTTGTAAACATACGCTGAACTTCCTCTTTGTACAACTGATGATATTGTCATAAAATCGTTCCTTTCATGATTTTTAAATTCTATAATCTTTTAACAAATTGTCGTGTATGTTATATTTTATCCTTGCCAAGAATTTAAAGCATCTTTTAATTTTTCGATATAGCCACATTCATCTAATTGTTTAGACAAATATTCTTTGATTTGCTCTGTATTTCCGTTAAATGAAGATAATTCTTCTTGTTCAATTAGTGTAACTGTTGGACTGTATGCCCATTCATTATTCCCATTAAATTTTTTAAAAGAAAAATAATTTCTTATGTGTTCAGTTAAGGCATTACGTCTTTCATAATTTTTTTCGGTTTTATCTTTTGGGGCACTGATAGCAATTTCAATATATAAAGGTTTTTTACCCCAATATAGTGAATGCAGATTGACAATCATACTATTTGAAAATTCACCAAATTTAAACTTTTCAACGTTATTAATGCCCTTAGGTAAAAATTTTACGGTATGCCCATCAACAATTATATTTTTATCAATGTCTGAACGTTCTTTTAATACCTCTACAAATAGTTCAAAAATTTCAGCCCGATCGTCAGAATTTTCTATAATTAAATCAATGGCATCTTTATTTTCACGATATATTTTTCTACATAAGTCAATAATTTCTTTATCAGTTTCGCCCATAATATTCCTTTCTATCATTTTTTTGTAATGATTAATAAATATTTTTATGTCTTCATCAAATAAATAACCACATTGTTTTGTTAAGTTGTTAATTGCTTTTAAAATGTCGCCATAATTTATTCTTATATATCCTTTGTAATCTTCGCAGGGTGAATATTTATGAGGAGTTAAAAATAAAAAATATTTGTATTTATAATCCTTGTATTTATCGTGATTTAACACATATTTTTTATAGTCTTCTAATTGGTTACAGCCTTCTCCTGACCAGACTTTATTTTCAATCACGCAGACTAATTTATTTCTCGGACAATCTATAAATATATCCATTCTTCTTCCGTCATTGGTCATTTTTTCTAATGTTATTTTTGCATCAGTTAAATCTTTTAATAAGATATTTACCAAACTGGTATCATTTCTTAATGCAATTTTTAGTAATTCTTTTAGAAAATTATCCATTAAATGATGGCTTTCAAACGGTGTTAACAGCCAACCTAAAAAGTTAGAATGTTTGATTTCATTATTTTGCAATTTTAGCACTTTAAAAATATTAAACTCATTATTTGACTTTGTTTGTAGTTCTGCTAAATCATCAGACATTAATAATTGCAGTAATGCTTGCTTATGCTTTGTCTTTTCCATTATTACCTCGTCTTATACTTTTTGTTTTTTTGTTTAATCTTTTTCCAGAAGAACTTGAATAATGCACATGATAATAATATAGTAGCATTCGCATACGACAAATATGGACATATTAGAATGCGATATATTTTATTAAAATATATCAATTTGTACATACTGTCAATACGTATAAATTGTGCGTTATTACGTATACACTGTACGTATGGACAAAGATTTTTATATTTTACTTGGTAACAATATAAAATTGAGGCGAAAAGCCCTACATTAAACGCAGTAACAATTCGCAGATAAATTAAATCTTTCTCTTAACTTTATAGGAAAAATAGAAGTTGCATATTCTAAACCCTCTCTTGATACATTAATAGATATAGCAAAAGCATTAGAAACGAGTGTTTCCGATTTGTGTAAATTTAATTAATTTTTGTCATTAAACCGAAAAATCAAACTGTTTGTATTTATAGAACAAACTGTTTGTTTATTTGCAACGGCTCATATTTTCGCCTTGTTTGTCGTGCAAATCCTGTCATCCCGATTTCTCGTTGGCTCGCAGGTTCTCACGCTTCGTATATTTCTATTATATTTTCACACCCATTTCGATTATAACAGACAGTTTGATTTTTATGCCTGAAACCCCTAATTTTACGAGATTTTTTCTGTCGGAAATTTTCCGAAACAGGAAAAATCAGCTAACGCATACAGGTTCACAATTTTCAGCTTCGCTTCAAATGTTCACTTTGTAAAACTGGACAAGAACGGAATTTTATTACCCCAAAACGGACTCAAAATTTTTAAGCGAAAAATCAAGCTATGCCTGAAAAGAACTCATTAAAAGTTGTTTACTAATTATGTCTCATTTTTTTATTCGTTTTTATGACACAAAATGGCGTAGGTATAGTGCATAATAAAGTAAAAGGGACAAACAATGGTATTAGCTATAAATAAATCAAAAGCAAAAAATGAAGATGTTATAAGACTTATAAAAACAAAATGGCTGAATATAAATTACACGAAACCAATACATTCATTAGTTATTCTCCTGAAAATAACAAAACATGTCAGTTTAGAAATATTGGTATCGCTTTATTATCCGTCTTTTGATGAAGGCTATTTGTCTTTAGGTTTTGAGTTTAATTACAGATTAAAAAATATAGACCACAAAGGCATTGGTTTAATTATAAATCTTATCCTTTTTAAAATAGAGATAGAATGCACTGATGATAGGCACATAGAAGATTATTGATATAGCAGATAAACTTATAAAATTACAAAAGGCCTTACCGGTACAGTAGAAAAATGAGGAGGAATAAAAAGCATAATGCAACAAGCAATTATAAATGATGAATTAATGGGTGAAGAACAATTATATTATTTCGAAAATGATATCAGTTGGTATTATTGTAAATATTTTTCATTCAGAGAAGAATACTGTTATATAGATACTGATAGAACTATTCAACAAAGTTGTTGTTTTCAGGAAAAATCTATTCTTCCGGATTATTACGATTGTAATTGCACTTATGATATATCTTTTAAAACAATAAAAGATGAGAAATATGCCATATTAGAATTTCCGAATGTCATATATAAAATTCCTTTCAAATATTACAATAACATAATAGAAGCATTATATTGTGATATATATGCTTACGATAATTCAGATAATTTAAATTATTCAAACTTTAAAAACAAACCTTTAATATTTATGGATAATGATGAAATTATAGGATGGATAGAACCTTGTGCTTTTGAAGCTTACGCAAAGTATGTGTGACGATTTTATCTTTAATTCTAACTTCTTTAGCAGCATTATTCAAGATTTTGTATGCTTGCTGCCGTAATAAAAAAACCTTTGTTCTTTCTTTAATTCATCATTCGGAACTTATATTATACGGTTTTTTATAAATTTAACCGTATAATAAAGCTCTTATGTTATAAAAATTTTATTTTTTTAAAAATCATAATCTATAATCGGCTCTAAAAATTTCATTATTGATGCTCTAAACAAAAGCTCTAATACAGATGTTGTACCATAACTGTTTTTAGCTGTAATAATTTCGGCTTTTCCTCTATTTTCAACAATATCTCTGTTGTAATATTCGTCTCTGTATATAAATAAGACGATATCAGATATTGTTTCAATTGCGCCTGAATCTCGTAAATCGCAAAGCATTGGTCTTTTATCGCATCTGCTTTCTATAGCTCTGGATAATTGAGATAATACAAAAATTATACAATTATTATTTAGCACAAGCTCTTTTAAACTTAGCATTATATCTTCAATTGCCTCATTTCTTTGTTTCGTTGCCGGTGTATCAAATAATTGCAGATAGTCGATAAATACAATATCAGGCTTTTCTTGTTCAATTTTCTCTTTTATTCCTTCAATTTTTTGTACGTCATCAATAATTGTTAAATTAAATTTTGATAATTTCTCAAAAGCAGCCGAGATTTTTTCTTTTTCATTTTCATTAAGTTCTGTATTATTTCTTAATCTTGAAGAATCAACTTCTGCTATTGTCGGAATAATCCTTTTTATAAAGTACCTATTGCTGCTTTGCAAAGAAAAATATAAACATTTTTTATTCTGTTCCAAGAACTTTAACATAATTGAAACGGCAAATGAGGTTTTACCCATGGCAGGTCTTCCCCCGATTGTTATTATGCTTGATTTTTCGACAAATGCCAATAATATATCCAAATCTCTAAACCCTGTTTGAAATTGAGGTTCTTGCGGTTCTAAAATTTGATTTTTAACTTTTTCCAGTAATTCTTTTTCTATCATGATTAATCCTCCTGTTTTTATTATTACTCGCACCCATGTCAAAATATGTCGTAGATGTGTGGTAGAATAAAAATGTTAGGAAAATTAAGGTAAATCAAGGAGAATAAAGTGGATAAAAAAGGAATTCTTGGCAGTATAGAAGAATTATCCAAAGATGCAATGTTTTTAATGTCTTTAACATCAAGAGAATTGTTTCATAGTAATGTGTGGGCTTGGATGATTAGAAAATATCCGAGTATTTTTACATCCGTTTTTTATCCAAAATATGATGGAATAAGTACAGTTGAAGTTTTTAGAGAAGAAAAACATTATGATTTTCTGTTGAAAATAAATGATAAACATATAATTATTGAAAATAAATTTAAATGTATGCCAAATAAAAAACAACTAAAAAAGTACTATGATGAATGTAAGAAAGAAAAAAAAGAAATTACATTAATCAGTTATTTTAAACCAACTTTTTCATTATCGGATATGAATATGAATGGGGATGATTATTCCTATGAAGTTATAAAAAACGGATTACTAGAAGCTTTGGAAAAATCAAATTTATCAAAACAATCAGATGATTATGTAATAATTAACAACTATATTAAATTTTTGGGCTTATTAAATAATCTAAAAAATAGTATTATTATTAATTCAGACGATAAAATAGGTAAATTAATGGAAATAATCAAGGATTCGGATATACAAAAAGAAGCAGAAAAGATAAATTTTTCTAAAACCATTGAAAGAATTTTTATTTCAAAATTAACTGAAGCTGTATTGGAAGATTTTAAATTTAAGGAACAAATAGATGAAATACGTATTGATTGCGGCAGAGATTTAAACGTATTTAGTGATATTCTTTTTTATTTTGGAGCTTGGGATGAAAATTATAACGACAAAAATTTGTGTTATCTTGGCATAAGTTTATGGGGTAATAATTATCGCTATTATGCAGGATTGAAAAAAGGAGAAAAAAACAAGAACAAGGAAGAAGGATACGATTATCTTAAGAATAACTATGGAGATTTTTTTGAACAAGAAAAAAACGAAGGAAAATGGGGCGGTTATAACAACAAAACAGAAATGTATTTATATAAAAAAATTAATATATCAGATTACACCGTAAAAGACTTAAAGAACAAAGTTCAAAATGATTTAGAAAAAGCACTTTCATATAGAAAAAGGATAGATAATGTCACGATTAAATAAAGCAGAGCAGATAATAGAGCTTGCTATGATGTTTCAAAACAGCTTCACAGGGCTTTGTATTGATGATATTCAAGAGCATTTTGAATGTTCAAGGCGCTCGGCTGAACGGATGAAAACATTATTATTTGAAATGTTCCCTGAAAAAATCGAAGAAGTACCGTCATTTGACAAGAAAAAGTACTGGCGTTTTGTAAAAGGTACAATGAACTCTTTAATTTCCTTTTCGGTTGATGATTTTGCAAATTTAGAGTATTTAAGAGGACTATCGGCTGATGAAAATCGCAAAAAACAGCTTGATGAATTGATATTAAAAATAAAGGCATTGACTCCTCAAAAAAATGCAAGAGCCTTGGAAAATGATATTGAAGCAGTTATAGAATCTGAGGGCTTTGCCGTAAGACAATATTCAAGGATAAAAGCAGACCCAAAAACTATGGAAATGCTTAGGTGTGCAATGCTTTCATTAAAAAAAACTATGTTTGATTATCTTACTGACAAAGGAAACCGCAAAATCACTTTAAATCCTTATGGTGTGATAATTTCAGATAAATACTATCTTGTCGGGTTTAATGAGTATGTAAATGATTTGAGGCTTTATAGGGTTGATAAAATAAAAAATCTTGAAATTATTGAAGAATATTTTGAAAAAGATGAAAAGTTCTCACTGCAGGAATATTGTAATAAATCGTTTTCAATATACAAGGAAGAACCCATTAATGTTGTATTGGAATTTGATAAATCAGTAGCAGAGGATGTTTTAAACTATCATTTTCATCCCACGCAAAAAATTAAACGGCTTGATAGCGGTAATATTGAAATAAAATTTACCTCCGGCGGAACTCAAGCAATATGCTATGAACTCTTTAAATGGGGTACGAATGTAAAAATCAAAAAACCAAATAAATTAAAAGAGCTCTATAAAATTTATATAAAAAATGTTTTAGATAATTTTTAGTTATTTTTATAAAATAAGCATCAACCCAAAAAGTGTAAACGTGAAATGCTGAAATACTGTATTGGTAATATATAGAGATGTGTCAGGTTCATATCTTTATCATAGCAACATCAAACCAACTGTTCAAAATAATCAAACTGCAAGTTCTTGTACAAAAATCTACTCACCTGACCCGTCAAACTACGGCTCATTCCTTCGCCTTGTTTGTCATGCAAATACTGTCATTAGATGCAGATTTATTTAAATACCGTTAAATGAAGATTTTACACAAAAGATTAATATGAACATGTGGAATCTTACATACTAACATATATTTAAAAAGTAAAATTCCAAGAAAAGAATTACTAAATAATTTAACTTATTAAATTTTGTAAAATATTAATCGGTAGAAATAATTTCATAATCTCTGTTTCCGAGTCCGAGCGTGTATGCGGCTTCAACAGTATGGATACCGTGTCTTGAATTCATTCTTTCAATCAAAGCTTTTTTCCCTTCATCGGGAGAATTTATTACTGCGTCATAGCAGGCTTGATCAATGGCAACCGGATCTAAAGAAGCAAAAATTCCGATGTCATCCATTTCGGGTTCGGCAGGATGTGAGTCGCAGTCACAATCAACTGATAATCTGTTTGCAATGTTAATATAAACCATATTTTCTTTACCCATAAACTCGATAACAGATTTACTTGCATCTGCCATCGACTCTAAAAAGTCATCTTGCTTTGGTAAATTATCAAATAATTTAGATGCTTGGGTTGTTACAGCTGCAGTATGAATATTGGTTTTTCCTGCTGTTGAAGCTATTCCTATACTGATATTTTTGAGTGCTCCGCCAAAACCTGCCATAAGATGACCTTTAAAATGTGATAAAACAAGTATTGAAGAATAGTTTTTTAAGTGTTCTCCAACATAATTTTCTTTTAAATGGAATCCGTTATTTACTATAAGAGGCATATCATTTGTTTCATCCATAATGTCACAAGGTGCAATGGCCTTAAATCCGTGGTCTTCCATTACCTTCCAATGTTCTTTAGGATCCATTCTTTTGCCTTCATAAGCGGTACAGCATTCAACAATAGTACCGTTGACTTTGTTAACAAGGTCTTTTATTAAAGAAGGTTTTAAAAAGTTATGACCGCCGGGTTCTCCCGTCGATAATTTTACGGCAACTTTATTTTTTAGTGTTACTCCTAATTTATTATATATTTTAATCAAGCTTTGAGGGGTAATTTCTTTTGTAAAATAAACTTTTGATTTTGTCATAACTATCTCACCAATTCTATAATAATATGATAAATTTGATAGTAACTATTAGTCAAGTATTTAACTAAAGAAAAGTCAGAAGTTATAAGTAAATTATTATAAAATAATTGAAATTATCTTACCATAATAATCAAACTGAGTGTTCATTTACAGTGATTTTCTTCGGCTTCGCCTTGAAATTCTGCTCACCTGACACGCCAAACTACGGCTCATTCCTTCGCCTTGTTTGTCGTGCAAATCCTGTCATCCCGATTTCTTAAAAAAGTTTTATTTATTTTGTTTATATGTATTCATGAAACCGGTATCAAATTTACCGGAAATGAATACTTCATCCTCAATAAGTTCTTGATAAAACGGCAGAGTTGTCTTAACACCCGTAATAACATATTCTTTAAGAGCTCTATACATTCTTCTTCTTGCTTCTTCTCTTGTAGGAGCCCAGCACATTAATTTACTGATTAAAGAATCATAATAAGGCGGTATTTTATAGCCTGAATATACGTGTGAATCAACTCTTACGCCAAAACCGCCCGGCGGTATATAACCGTTTATTTCTCCGGGGGCGGGAAGAAAGTTCCTTTCGGGGTCCTCAGCATTAATACGGCATTCTATAGCATGCCCGTATAATTTAATATCTTCCTGTTTAAAAGAAAGAGGATTACCTGCTGCTATATTGATTTGTTCACGGACTATATCTACGTTTGAAATCATTTCCGTAATTCCGTGTTCTACCTGAAGTCTTGTATTCATCTCCATAAAATAGAAATTTTTGTCTTTATCAAGCAGGAATTCAATAGTACCGACACCTTCATAATTAGCTGCTTTAGCAGCTCTAACGGCAGCATCGCCCAGTTTTTTACGTACTTCTTCACTAACTGCAGGTGATGGCGCCTCTTCCACAAGTTTTTGATGTCTTCTTTGTATTGAACAGTCTCTTTCACCCAAGTGAACAACGTTTCCGAATTTATCAGCTATAATTTGAACTTCAATATGTCTCGGGTTAACAAGGTATTTTTCCATATATACATCGGGATTACCGAAGAATTTTTCAGCTTCTTGTCTGCAAAGCACAATATTTTGTTCAAGTTCTTCATCGTTATTAGCGACTCTCATACCTTTTCCGCCGCCGCCTGCCGTTGCTTTAACAATTACGGGGTAACCGAACTTTTTAGCAGCAGCTTTTGCTTCTTCTACATCGGTTATAATTCCTGTTCCGGGGGTAATAGGAACATTTTTTGACATCATAGTCTTTCTTGCCGTTGCTTTATCTCCCATAAGTTTCATTGATTCAGGCGAAGGACCTATGAATTTTATATTATGCTCTTCGCAAATTTCGGCAAAATCAGCCCTTTCAGACATAAATCCATAACCGGGGTGTATAGCATCCGCACCTGATATCAGCGCTGCTGATATTATTGCGGGGATATTTAAATAACTGCTTGAGCTTTCGTTAGCTCCTATACAATATGCCTCTGTAGCTAAACTAACGTGCAGTGAATTCGCATCCGCTTGCGAAAATACCGCAACCGTAGGTATCCCGATTTCTCTGCATGCTCTTATTATTCTTACTGCTACTTCGCCTCTGTTTGCTATTAATACTTTTTTAAACATATTTTTCTCGTTAATTCTTTTCTACATACATAATAACTTGACCGTATTCAACGGGCTTTCCGTCCTCGATACAAATCTCAACCACTCTGCCTGATACATCGGATGTTACTTTATTCATTAATTTAATTGTTTCTATAATACAGATAACCTGTCCTTCTTTTATTTCATCACCAACTTGAACAAATGGTTTTTCATTCGGCGAAGGCTTTGAAAAATACAAGCCTATCATATTTGAAACAATCGGAACCAGATTTTTCTTCTCTTCTGATATTTGTTCTTCCAATATTTCTTTTACTTCTTGTTCTTCAACAACGGCTGTTTCTTCTTCCTTTATTTTTACAACAGGCTTATAACCGTTACTTTTTATTACCAGTGATTTTTCTTTATCTTCAAGAGCTACCTGTGTCAGCTCATTATTCTTCATAATTTCAATTACTTTTTCAATGTAATCGGGCTCAAATTCTTTCATACAACCCCTTTTTTATCTGCTTATAAGTGCAGTTTTATCCCTTTATCTGAAACTTTTTATATTTTAGCTTCTAAATATTACATAGTCAAGAAAGTAATGTCTACACTTATTATATGATGAAAGTATTGTTTGTTTCTTTTATAATTTCAATATAAATAAAAAAGGATAACTTAAGAAATGCTTCCTATTGTCACGGCAGAACAATCATCATTATGCTTTGCAGAAATATTTCAAGATGTTCATTCTTGGAGAAAAAGGATGATTCATTATATAAAAGATGAAAATCCCGAAATCAATTCTGCCATAATTGAGGCAGCTCAAAATACCGATTTAGACCCTAAAGCTGTTGCTCTTGGTGCTTATATGACATATATTTTACTTGAAACTGCTATGAAAGAAGAACAGGGGCAGGAAGTATTTACTATCGAAGATTAATATCTTTTTCATTTTTTAAAACATAAACGAAATCATCAACAAGCTTGGAATTCCATCTTGTTCCAGATTCACTTTTTATTATATCTATAATTTCATCAGTATTATAGGCATTTCTATAGGGTCTATCCTGTGACATTGCAAAAAATGAATCAACCAACAATACAATTTGTGATGTTATTGGAATATCCGCACCTGTTTTTTGATTAGGATACCCTTTTCCGTCCCAATTTTCATGATGACTTTCTATTATTGGAATTATATCCTGTATTTTTGATATCGGTTTTAATATTTCTCTTGCGGCTATTACGGGATGAGTTTTTATTATTTCTTTTTCCTCTTGTGTTAACGGTTCTTTTTTGTTAAATATTTCATCAGGAATCATCGTATTTCCTATATCATAAAGTAAAATCGCCAATCTTAACTTATCAATTTCTATTTCAGGCAATTCCAATTTTTTTGCAATAATTTCTGCCAGTGCAAGTTTTGATTTTGTTGTACCTTCTTTATATTTTCGGTTATATATTTGTGAAATTATATCTGCTATCGAAAATAAAGTCTCTTCTGAATTTTTATTATCTATTTTTACCTTATTTAATTTTTGAAAAATACTTTTTGATACATCATCACTAACAGGAATAAGTTTTTTTGACAGAATATCAAAAAAAGTATCAATAGCAGTCTGCTGCCAATTGTATTGGTTTTTAGAAGATGCTATTTGAATTTGATTTCTTCCGTTTAATTTTGCCTTATACATTGCCTGATCTGCCAGTTCTGTTAATTCATCAATTCTGTCTGAATGTTTTAAAAATGTTGCTACACCAATACTTGCAGTAATTCCGCCTATTGTATCTATAACCTGATTTTCAATAGATTTTCTTATTCTCTCTGCCGCAATTAATGCTCCGTTAGTATCAACTCCGGGTAATAACAGATTAAATTCTTCTCCGCCTATTCTGGCAGGTATATCAATAGAGCGGGCTTCTTTTTTTAATACATTTGCTATTGTTTTTATAGCTATATCTCCAAACTGATGTCCGTAAGTATCATTTATCCTTTTTAAATAATCCAAATCCATTGATATTAATGAAAAAGGCTGATTTAATCTTAATGACCTTTCTGCTTCTTTTATTATATTTTCTTCAAAATATCTTCTGTTAAATAACCCTGTTAAAGGATCTGTTATAGCCTGTTTTTTAACTTCTTCAAATAAGTCCGCTACCGTTACTGCCAATTCTATTTGATTTGCAAACAAGGTCAAAAAATTATTTTCCGTATCCGTAATTTCTGCTCGATTTGAAGCTATTATCACGCAGCCAAAATTATTGTTATTATTTTTCAATGGTACTATTGCACACGATTGAGACGTAATCTCTTTCATCATTTTTTCAATTTGGTCTTCACCTAATTGCGGGAAAAGCAGTTTTATTGTACTTTTTATATCTGTTGTAGAATATATTATCTGTTCTTTTAAGGCTTTACCTATAAATGAATCTTCTATATACGGAATTTTATATTCAGATATATTTGTCTTTATATAATCCAAAGCTTCTTTAAAATACTTATCTTCAGAAATAGACTTTATTGACAAATAGGATTGGTCATTTTTTTCTTTTTCCAGTTTTAAAATTGTAACAAAATTATATCCCATATCTTCATGCAGGATTTTAACGATATTATCAAGCATATTTTCAAGCGGTTGAGAAGAATTCATCATATTCCAAACACTGTTAAGCGTTAATATGGTTTGATTAGCCTGCTCAAGTTCTTTTGTTCTCTGGGCTATTTCTTCTTCAAGCGCAATATTTTTCGCATAAACATCTGCAAAGTCTTTACCATGCAAATATATAGAGCCGTCTATTTTATTTATTTGACCAAGTATATCTTTTAATCCCGAAAATATATTCACTTATTAATATCCATGAATTTAGTCAACTTAAATATTATATACCCATTTTATTTTTAATGTAAAACTTTTTTTACAATATTTATAACTTCTTTCGCTTCAATTTTTTTATTACAAACATTAATTTCAGTATTATTACGGCATTTTTTCTTCATACAGGGACTGCAATTTATACCTGCCTGCAGTGAATAATATTTATTGCCGAATGGTGCCGTTCTTTTTTGTGAAGTAGAAAAAAATAATGAAATTATATACGGATGATTAACAGCCCATGCAATATGGCAGCTCCCTGAATCAGGGGTGATTACTAAGTCTGTATTTTTAAATATATATACCAAATCTTTTAATGTTGTCATTCCGGTTAAATTTATTATATTTTCATTTAATTCAACTAGATTTAATATTTCGTTTATTACCTTTTTATCCTTTTCTGTAGCAGTTATTACTATTTTATATTCATCCTTTAATTTATTTATAACTTCTGACCAATTTTTATTGTCCCAATGTTTATTCTGCCATGTTGTCGCAGGAGATATTACTATTGTTTTCTTTGTTTTATCCGAAAATACTTCTTTTAAATTTTCATTTATTTCGCTTCCGAAATCGGGTAATACAAAATTTACTGCATCGCCGCTGCAGCCAAGATATTTTGCAATTAGCATATTCCTTTTAACAACATGGAAATTAATATCAAACGGTTTTAGCCCCGTTTTTATAATTTCATTAGCAAAAATTCCCGATAATTCTCTGCCGCCATCTAATGCAATTTTTCTTCTGCCTTTTGATAGTCCCATAATAACAGCGCTTTTTAACAATTGCTGCGTATCTATTACGACGTCATAATTCTCTTTTTGTATTTCTTTTATTATTTTCGAAAATTCTTTAAGATTTGAAATTTTATTTTTATTATTTTTCCATTTTCTTTTGGGAATTACAAAAACTCTGTCAATTAAAGGATTATTTATTATAAAATCAGATGCCTTATCTTCAACAACCCAATCTAAATGCACCATAGGATATTTTTCTTTTATCGCATACGCTAAAGGAAGCGTATGAATTGTATCTCCCAAGGCACTCAGTCTTATTATTAATATTTTATTTATTTTATTTTCCGACATTATTTTTTTGTAAATACTAATTTAATATTAAGTATATCAGAAATTTTTATTCATTTAACGTATTTTACGATTTTAAAAATACAATAAAAGTTTACATAACAATCAAGTTTTTAAACTTTTTGGGGGAATATTTTTAATATGAAATTGATTATTATTAATTTGTCAAAGAACAATGGTTAAATTATTTTACTACTTGGAAATTATATGAACAGAAAGAAATCAGAAGAAATAAAAAATGAAATAGAAATGTGTAAAATGAGATTAAGGACAATAAAACCTCATTTAACAGAAGAAAAAACTGCACTTAATGAATCCTTTAATAAATTATTAATAGAAAAGGCAATATTGCGAGATAAATTGCTGTATAAAAGCCCGTCTTTTTTGTCAAAGATTATGAAAAAAATAAAACCTTCCAAAAAAGAATTAATATGTGATTATTTTAATTAAAAAATACCGGAGAAAGACTCAAAGTAATCAGTAATTACATTTAAAAGCTGAGGTAAAACAACAATTAATATAGCTGAACCTAAAACCGGTTTAAATAAAAAGCTCATTTGAAATACATTTACTTGCGGAGCAGTTTTAGATATAATACCGAGAATTATATCCTGTCCCAGAGTAGCAATTAGAACGGGTGATGCTATTTGAAGTCCTATATATAGTACATTTGACGTTATCCTGACAAGATATGGCATATTAATGATTTCATTCAAGGGAATTGCATGTGCATATATGGGAAATACTTCAAAACTTCTTATAAACGCATTAAAAGTCCAATATGCTCCGCCTATTTCAAGAAATATAATTAAAGCTAAAAGTCCGAATATTCTGCCCATAATAGAAACTTGAGACGAAGTGGAAGGATCCATAATTGTTGCAGAGGAAACACCCTGCTGCATATTAATCATATCTCCGCCGCTTTCTATTGCTTTTACTATACAATTTACTATAAAACCTATTACTGCCCCTGCCATATAGTTAATAACTATTGCATATATCATGGAAACATCGGGGCTTGGAGCTTCCTGTTTTATAAGCATACTTACAATGATTGTAAAAATCAATGCAAATCCTACTTTTGCTATCATTGGTATTTCACTGCGCTGCAAAAAAGGTACAGTTCGCATCAGGCCTGCCGTTCTTGCAAATATAGGAATTCCGGCAGATAGTATATTGTTTACCTCCGGAAAATATTTTGGAAAATCATTCATTATCGTATCAAGCATTTTTTACCTTCGATTTTCCATAATGGTTTTTCTTTCAGCCAGATTAGGAGTCGGGACCTCTTTTGCCCCGTTTCTTAAGAAATTAAATCTATCTTTACTTTGTCCTTGATTATAAGGTTTGGCTGCGTTATTTAAAATTCTTTCCATCGGAACCATATCTTTTTTAGTGTCCGATTTAATTTCATCAATAAAAGGTTTTGTATAATTATAATAGTTTGGCGGCAGAACAAATTCGTCATTTTTTGGAACAACTTCAAAAGCTATAACACTACCTTCCATAAATAAATTACTTAATAATTTTAAATAACCTGTTCCAAGAATGATAATAACAAGAAATACTGCAAAAATCTTTGGAGCTGCAGCAATTGTTTGTTCCTGAACTTGCGTAACCGCCTGCAGGATTCCCACAACAAGCCCAATAGCAGCTGCAGTCAATACACATGGCATTGCTATCATAAGCATTACCATTAATCCTTTTGCAAAATACTCCGTTAATATTTCCATAATAATCCTTTAATTAAAACTTCCGACTAATCCGTTAACTATTAAACTCCACCCGTCTACAGCAATAAATATAAGAAGTTTAAACGGAAGAGAAATAATTGTCGGCGACAACATAAACATACCTAATGCTAAAAGCACATTCGCAACTACCAAGTCCAAAACAATAAAAGGAACAAATACTATAAAACTTATTTCAAAAGCTGTTTTTAATTCACTCAAAATATATGCAGGAGCAACTTCCCATATAGTAAGTTCTTCAACTGTTTTAGGTGCAGTTTTTCTTGAAAGTTTGACAAAAAATGCCAAATCTTTATCTCTTGTTTGTTTTAGCATAAATTCTTTTAACGGTTTTGACCCTTCCGATATCGCCAGAACTATAGAACCTGATTCTTGATATGGTTTTGAACCGACATCATACATTTGTTGAAATACAGGTCCCATTGTATAAAATGTCAATATAATAGATAATCCGACTAATACTATTGCCGGAGGAATCTGTTGTGCGCCAAGTGCTTGTTTTAAAAATCCAAATACAATTACATATCTTAAAAAACTGGTCATACACACAAACATGAACGGCAAAAATGAAAATATTGCCATTACTGTTAATAATTGTAATACCGGATTTAAATCTTTTAATATCGTATCCATTTTTTAACCTCTATCTATTTTATCGGGTTCTATATTAATTTCGGGTTTGTTATTCTCATCAAGTTTAGAAAGCATTGTAGTATTTGAACTATCACCTGCAATAAGAAATCTTTCACTTCCTGCCTTAATTACATATAAAGTTTTGGTCGGAGACAGTTTCATATAATTCTCAACCTTTAAATATCCTTTATCTCTTGCAGTTTGATCACCTGTCATTGTTTTTTTATATACATATAGAGCTGCTGCAATAAAACCTATCATTGCAAGCATATATACCGTAAAATTAATAATGTATGAATTCATAAATTATATACTTTCGTCTTCTATTTCAAAATCACTATAGTCAAAGTTTTCATTACCCTCATTAGAATTTTTATCTTCCACACTTTGATCTTTATTTGCTTCATCATTTTTAACGGGAGCGGGCTTTTTTTGCTGCGGTTTTGCCTGCGCAGGTTTCTCGGATTTTTCAGGCTTAGTTTGTATCGTTTCTTTTGTTTTATTTATACTATCTATTCTTACTCCGTACCTGTCATTTAATATAACAAGTTCACCCGTTGCGACAACTTGATTTTCCACTCTAAGCTTAATTTTATTATCATAAACGGAACCTACATCAATTACTAACCCTTCTGATATCTGTTTTAATTCACCGAGTGTTAATTTAACATTATCAAATTCTGCAGTAATATCAACAAGAATCGAATCCCACATATTTTGAGGAGTGTTGTTTGTCTCTTCTGCCATTTCATTGCCTCCGTTATTATCAATATTTATTATTAATGACGGATTGGGATTGATTCTGAATTTAACTTCATTTTTTTCCCATAATACCGACATTATATTTATATTACTTTCTTCAAGGAGTATTATATCCCCTTTCTCCATTGTTTTTATTTCATTTAATTCTAATTTAGATTTACCAACACCTATCTTTACATCCGCATACTTTTTTCTAAAATCATTTATAGAAAAATTCTCTTTAGTATTTATTTTTTCTATACAAGGAATAACATTTTCGGGAAGTGATATTATTATTTTACCTGTATGTATATCTTTGTTTCTTATATAAAATGTAAAATTAAGTATTTGAGTGTTATTCATTTTATTCTTACTTTGTTCGGTTATAATAAGTTTCTCTTTTATATTTTTATAGACAAAAAGAGAAAAAGAATTAATAACGGAAGCTTCAATATCCGTAAGTGTATTAAGTTTAAATATATTGTTACTTTCACCTAATGCCGTATCTAACAACATTTCAATTACTTTTGATGAAATTTTAATTGTAAAATCACCGGTTTTATCTATCGATATTTTATTTACAAAATATTCATCACCATACATCAAGATATTCTCAGCTTGAGAAACACCCATAAATCTTACTTCAATATCACAGGAAAAAAATTCTTTTATACTTTCCTTAAATTTCTCATACAAATTAGAGTAATGCCAGTAATAATCATTAAAAAGATTACTGCCTTTTTTATTATTTATTTTTGATTCTAATTGAGATGCCATTACTTACCCTAATCTTTAATCCCTCACAAATACAATATATTTTTTTACATGAGTGAACATCATTTATACGTTGTATTTTTTAATTATTATTTTTTATAAATCATTATTTTAAATGATAACAAAATAATCACGTTTTTGTATACTGAACACTTGAATATAGTATTTATTTGGGGAAATGTATGGCAAAAGAAAATATAAAAAGAATAAAAATCCAAGAGCAAAAGCCTGACTTAAAAATAGTTAAACCGGTTAAAACAAAGCCATACAGTGATATAGATTTAAATAACTGGAAAGAATACAGCCATATTAAAACTGATACTTGGTGGGAATTTGCACAAAGAGATAATACACACGGACACTCTAATGAATATCACGGCAATTATATTCCGCAATTGGCTCAGCAGCTATATGAAAGATTTACAAAAAAAAATGATATAATTTTAGATTTGTTTTTAGGTTCAGGAACCAGTGCAATTGAAGCATTAAATATGGGAAGAAGATGTATAGGAGTTGAGCTGAAACAAGAACAGGCAGAAGCAGTAAAAAATAAGTTTTCCGAAAAAGAATTGGTTACCGATATAAATATAATTTGTGAAGACAGTGCTTCAGATAGAGTAAAAGAAAAAATCCAAGCAAGACTTGATGTAATGAGAGAAGAAAAAGCTCAATTTCTGGTGCTTCATCCGCCTTATGACGATATTATAAAATTTTCGGATAAAAAAGAAGATTTATCAAATTGCCCTACAACCGAGAAATTTTATGAACTGTTTAAAAAAGTTGCACAAAACGGATATGATATGCTTGAAAAAGGCAGATTCGCAGCACTTATAATCGGTGATAAATATGCAAACGGAGAAATAGTCCCCTTAGGAGCCGACTGCGCAGCTAAAATGCGTGAAATCGGTTTTAAAATGAAAGCCGTTATCGTTAAAAATATGGAAGGTAACGAAAGAGCTAAAGGTAAAACCGCAAACTTATGGCGCTATCGTGCTTTAAACGGCGGATTTTATATATTTAAACACGAGTATATCTATGTCTTCCAAAAAGTTTAAACACCTTAAAACCGGTAATATTTATGAAATGCTCAGAGATGACATTATTAATTGTACTAATGCCAACTCTGAACAAGTTATGGTGCTTTATAAAAGCGAACTTCATAAAGGTAAACTTTTTGTACGTGAAAAAAACGAATTTTATGAGAAATTTAAACCATTTCAAGTTTAGAATCAGATAATGAGTAAAATAAAGTTTTTATGTTTATTTTAAAAGTTTAACTGATTATTTTTTTCAGCCAAGATGTAATTGTATCTTTATTTATGCCTTTTTTTATTTCTATTTCCAAAGATTGAATCTCATTTTTCTTTTTTGATGAATCAGATACAAAATAATCTTTACAATATACTAATTGAGGATTTGCCATTAAAAGTTTTCCGTCAGGTGTAATCTGGGCATCATATTCTCTTATAAATAAAGCATCTTGTTTGGGCATTCTTTCAAGAGTTGACTGAACTTCAGGAGTTTGAACATAACTATACAACTGTGATGTAATTTCTTTTCCTCTTTCCATTTTTTTTATTACATCTTTTTGCGATAATTTTTTTTCTGATTTTTCGGATTTTACCGCTCCATTAACATGTTGTTTTGCATATAAACTAACTTTTGTCATGTTTCTTCCTTTTTGTTATTTGCCTATATAAAACTTATAAAAAAAATTATTGCTAAAAAAAAGGAACCCTTATTTAAATTTTAAGGGTTCCTTTTTTTTTATTGGTTTTTATAAACTGCATGAACCGCAAGTACAGCAATCTTTTAAAGCCTCCTGAGCTTCTTTGATTCTGACTTTAATACGTCCGTCAACCGCAATGCCTTCGCCTGTTTTTTCTGATATTAACAGCGGGTTAATATCAAGTTCATCAATGAATTTGAAGTCATTAACGAGCTGTGAAAGTCTTAACAGTGTTTCTTGGATTTGGTTAATGTTAGCAGGTGTTGTACCTCTTGCACCTTGCAGAAGTTTATATGCTTTAACGGAGGTAATCATATCCATAGCATCTTCATCAGTTAGAGGAGCTATTCTGAAGTTAACATCTTTCATAACTTCAACGAATACACCGCCTAAGCCGAACATCATCATCGGGCCGTATTGAGGATCGGTTGCGATACCGCAAACCATTTCTCTTGAGCCTTTAACCATTTCTTGAATAATTACACCTTCTAAGCCTTCAAGTAATCCTTTTTCTTCAAGTCTCTTAAGAAGTGCATTGTATTCGTTTCTTAACTGTTCTTCGCTTCTGATGTTAACAACAACACCGCCTACGTCGGTTTTGTGTGAAGTTGTTTTTGAAGTCATTTTCATAACAACCGGGTAGCCGATTGAATTACCCAAAGTAACAACTTCATCAATATTAGTAGCTAAGCCGTATTTGCAAGCTCTTATTCCGTATGCTTGAAGTACATCTATACTTTCAAGTGTCGTTAATTGGTCACGGCCTTCTGCGATAGATTTCTTTATAATTTCTGAAACCTTTGCTCTATCTACATCGTAGCAAGGGATTTTACCCATCGGTTTTTCCATCCATTGTCTTTGCTGGTCGAGTCTTGCCAAAGCTTCTGCTGCTTCTTCTGCATACATATAGAACGGCATATTAACTTCCATATTTGATATTTTGGTGAAGAAGTCATTTGTTGTCATAAATACGCCCAATATCGGTTTTGTAGGATTTTGAGCTTTAATTTTCATTAGAGCTTCAGCCACATCGATATCTTTTAAGCCTAAGAACGGTAAGTAAATTACCATAATCATATCAACGTTTTCATCGGCAATAACTGTTTCAAGTGTTTGCATATAGTGTTCGATAGGAGCTGACGCAATCATATCAATCGGGTTTTTAACGGATGCAGCAGACGGGAGGAAGCTTCTTAATTTAGCTTTTGTTTCATCAGTGATAGGAGCCATTTTCATGCCTGCTTCACAGATAGCATCGGTTGCCATAATTCCGGGGCCGCCTGAATTTGTAATAATTGCAACTCTGTTGCCTTTTGGTATCGGGCAGTTAGAGAATGCTTTTGCGTTAGCAAATAGGTTCTTTAAAGAAAATTCTCTTATAACGCCTGATTGTTTTAAAAGTGCAGCTGCAGCTTTATCAGCACCTGCGAGTGAGCCTGTGTGAGATGAAGCAGCTGATGCGCCTGCGGCGCTTCTTCCTGATTTTAATGCTAAAATCGGTTTTTTCTTTGTAATTCTCGTTGCTAATTTTCTAAAGTTAGCAGGGTTTTGGATTGATTCCATATATAAAAGAATTTGTTTAACATCATCATCGTTTTCCCAGTATTCAAGCATTGTTTCAGCGTTGATATCAGCTTGGTTTCCGATTGAAACGAATTGAGCAAAACCGAGATTTAAGTCTTTTAATATGTTTAAGATACCGCCGCCCAAAGCGCCCGATTGAGATACAAAACCGATATCTCCTCTGATTGGGAGAGATTCAGCGAATGTACCATCCATCATAACATCAGGGTGAGTATTTAAAACACCTAAGCAGTTAGGACCGACACATCTCATGCCGTATTCTTTAACTTTAGCCAGAAGCTGTTTTTCCATTTCTGCACCTTCTGCGCCTGTTTCTTTAAAGCCTGCGGTAATTATGCATAAACCTTTTATGCCTTTATTGTGGCATTGGTCGATTGTATCAAGAACGAATTTAGCATTAACAACTATGAGTGCTAAATCAACTTCCCCGGGAACTTCTTCAATTGAAGTATAAGCTTGAAAACCTTCGATTATTCCGCCTTTTGGGTTTACGGGGTATATTTTACCGTTAAATTTATAATCTCTTAGTCTTTGCATTATCTCAGAACCGATTGTTTTAGGTTTTGTACTTGCACCTATAACAGCAATAGACTTTGGTTTCATAATTTTGTCTAAAGTATTCATTAATTTATCCTTTCTATCTATATTAGTAACCGTTTTCAATCCATTCACGCACTCTGAACTTAGCACCTAAATCATTTGCAATCTGCTCGCATTTTTTTAAGTTCAGATGTCTGCCCTTGTAGCCTTCCACAACTGTTGCCGTTACTTTAATATCAGCATCAGAGCAGGCTTTTATAAATTTTTTTGTTTCTTCATAAGCACTGTCAAAATTCGGCTTTGAAAGTTCATCATATTCCTTTTTGTCTTCCCCATTTAAGCTGACGGAAAATTCATCAATCAAACCTTTAAGTTCGGGAACTACATTTCTTTTATATACAAAATTAGCGTGTCCGTTAGTGTTAACACGCAATTTAGTATTAGGATATTTGTCTTTTATATATTTTGCGACTTCTTTTAAAACTTCAAGTTTTAGCATAGGTTCACCATAGCCGCAAAAAATAATTTCATCAGAGAGCTTATCTTTCATAGCTTCTAACTGTTTTATAACATCAGAGGCGCTTACATTTTCAGTATTCAAAAATAAATTAGCACCCACAACATCATCTTTTATTGAACGGATACAAAAAATACAGTCATTAGTACAGCTGTTAGTCAAATTTATATATATTTTCCCGTCTAAAAGATATACTAAATTATAATCCGTCATGTCTTTCACCTTAATTAGATTTTGCCACAAATAAATTTTGATAACAAGTAAAGCTTTTTTATTTTTTAGACTAAACGGGAAATTTATGATATAAAAAAAATATGATTGAAATACTGATTTTATACATATTAAGTAAAAGAGAAAAGACTATATATTCCATAAGAAAGGAAATAATAGAGATTTTCGGTGCATATACAAAGCCCTCCATAGGCACAATCCACCCTGCCTTAAAAAGACTTTTAAAAAAAGAAGCGGTATCCGTTTATGAAAAAATGTCTGACGGCGGAAAAAAATCTTCATATTTTTCTATGGCAAAAAAAGGCATAGAAGTTTTTAAAGAGTATTTTTTCTCTGATATATATGATAATCCCTCCCTATTTTATACTCATCTTCACGCAAGACTCACGGTAATGGGACTTTTAAGCGTTGAAGAAAGAAAAACTTTCTTATCAGATACTTTAAAGAAACTTGAAATTAATAAATTTGATATAGAATCAAAATTAAAAGATGAATATCTTGAACTGGATTATTACCAAAGACAAACCATGACAAGAACATTGAATGAATATAAAACATTGAGTGAGTTTATTAAACAACTAAAGGTTGATAATGCCGGCTAAGATTGCTTCCGTTGTGAAAAATTCCATAGCAGAAGAACTTAAAATTAAAGAGGGTTCTGAACTTTTAAGTATTAACGGAGTTAAACTGCGTGACTATATTGACTATAAATATATGGTTATGGCAGAGGAACTTGAATTTGAAATAAGAACTCCAAACGGTGAAATAGAAGCCTATGAAATAGAAAAAGATTTTGATGAAGATTTAGGGTTTATTTTTGAATCGGCAATCTTTGATAAAATAAAACACTGTGCAAATAATTGTATATTCTGCTTTGTAGACCAGCAGCCCGAGGGCTTAAGAGAATCTTTATATATTAAAGACGATGATTACAGGCTTTCATACCTTCAAGGAACGTATGTAACACTTACTAATCTTACAAAAAAAGACAAAGAACGTATAGCCTCCCAGCATTTAGGCCCGCTTTACGTATCCGTTCACACCACAAACCCTGAATTGCGTGCAAAAATGCTAAATAATAAACTTGCGGAAAATATATTAAAAGAACTGGATTTTTTAAAAGAAAATGATATCCCGATTAATACCCAGATTGTATTATGCCCCTCTTATAACGACGGAGAAGAACTTAAAAGGACTTTAAAAGATTTATGGAAATATAAATCAATCCTTAATTCAATAGCAATAGTACCTGTCGGCATAACCAAATACAGAAAAGAGAAATTAAAGCAGGTTACAAAAAAAATTGCACTTGAAACAATTGAAATTGTTGAGGAGTTTAATAAAAAAATAAAAAAGAATATAGCAAGCACCTCGGATGAATTTTTTCTGATTGCAGGGCTTGAAATACCCGAAAAAAAATACTATAACGGATTTAATCAGCTTGAAGACGGCGTAGGTTCTTTAAGATGCCTTCTTGATGACTTTAATAAACGCTTAAAAAAAGTTCCTAAATGCGTAAAAGAAAAAAAAGAATATACAATTGCCTGTTCAGTGAGCGCCTCAAGTGCTTTTTATAAATTTGCCGAGGAGCTAAACAAAATTAAAAATGTTCATCTTGATGTACACCCAATAAAAAGCGAGTTTTGGGGAAAAGATGTTAACGTGGCGGGACTTATAACAGCCAATGACTTAATTAATCAGCTTAAAGGCAATTGTTATAAAGATGTTATAATTCCTTCGATAATGATAAGACCATACACTCAAGAGTTTTTAGACGGTTTAACAGTGAAAGATGTTGAAAAAGCACTAAAGGTAAAACTCCATATTCAACAAGATATTTACTCAACTAAAGAACTGTTTGAGTTGTTATTTTAAATATTTTATTATATTATTATTTACATAATGAAAAAATTTTCTAGTTTATATTTGCTTAAAAAATACTTATTGTTTCTACTTTTTGGTAAACCGTCAATAGGTATTGAAATTCAACTTGTTAATCACTGCAATTTAAATTGTAAAGGCTGTTCCCATTTTAGCAATATAAGCGATGAATTCTATATCAATCCTCAAATATTAGAAAATGACTTAGTTGAACTTAATAAAAAATTTAAAATCAAATGGGTTGCTTTTATAGGAGGAGAACCTCTTCTACATCCAGATTTAATAACATGTCTTCAAATTACAAAAAAAGTATTAAATAACGTTATTATTAATATTTGTACAAATGGTACACTAGTTTTTCAATTAAGCAATGATGTTTTGAACTATATATCCAAAAATGGAATAAAATTTGTTTTTTCCAAATATCCGATAAATAACTCATATTTTACAAAAATTCTTGATTTTGTAGATGAAAAAAATATAGAGGCAAACTTTATATATAACAGAAATTATTTCAGAAAATATATAAATTTAAAAGGTAATTCTAATATTATTAATACATACAAAAATTGTTGTATGAGGCAATGTTATATATTACGTGAAGGAAGAATATATCATTGTCCTTTTTCGTGTTATGTACATATATTTAATAATAAATTTAACCAAAATATCAAAGTCGAAAATGGTATCGACATATATAAATCTTCCGCAAAAAGTATAATAAATTATTTATCTAGACCAATTGAAACATGTAGATTTTGCACATTTAATCAATCAGAAAATGTAAAAATGAAATGGGAAAATGGAAAAGCCGATATGAATGATTGGATTATCAATTAATATAAAGATAATTGCTGAGCCCCTTCAAAATGTTTTTCAAAAAACTTTTTGCGGTGGTATTTACAAAGCCCGTATTTATCAACCGCATCAAGGTGTTCTTTTGTCATATAGCCTTTATTTTGAGCCCAGCCGTACATGGGAAACTCTTTATCAAGTTCATCCATATATCTGTCACGCTCTACTTTAGCTAAAATACTTGCAGCAGCGATAGAAGCCGATATACTGTCGCCCTTTACTATTGTTTCCTGCGGATAATTAAAATTTCTTATAAGTCTGTTACCGTCCACAAGCACTTTTACCTTATCAGTGTTCAATCGGTTTATCACATCAGTGCAGGCTTTATTCATCTGCAATAAAGAAACGGCAAGAATATTATATTTTTCTATTTCTTCAACCGTTCCCATTTGTATAGAATAAACGGAATTAGCCTTAATAACGTCAAAGAGTTCTTCTCTTTGCTTTTGCGTAAGCTGTTTTGAATCATTTATTTTATCAAGAGCCTTGATTAAAGCTTTATCAATCGAAGTAAAGCACACGGCGGCAGCATAAACACCGCCTGCTCCGGGGCCCCTTCCCGCTTCATCGGTTCCCGCAATTAAACAATCATCTTTTATATATTTTTTATCAAAATTAAACAGCTTATTCATAAATATCCAAAGTCAACTTGCCGAGCCTGCCAAGTCTAAAATCATTTAATATATTTTGAGCACACCTTTTAGTATCGGATTTTCCGCCCTGTATAATCCAATTACGCTTAAGTGCTATATTTTCTATACTCACGTCATCGGTTACTTCAAGTTTATAATAATCCCTAATTAAATCAGGGTATATCTCATTGACATTTTTAATAAACATTCCCGCAGCAGCCTCTACATCATAGGCATTTTCACCGATTGAATCAACAAAAGCAAGTTTATACGCTTTTTTCTGGTCCTCCTGTTTTAGAGGAATAATCCCCGGAGTATCCAATAAATCTATTTTAGGATTTATCCTGACCCACTGCTGTTCACGTGTAACACCTGCCTTTGCGCCTGTCTTTGCTTTTGATTTTTTTATAAGCTTATTAATAATACTTGATTTACCGACATTAGGCATACCTACAACCATTACTCTTACAGGTCTTGGAAGCAAGCCTTTTTGGACAAGTTTTATAATTTTTGGCTGACCGAGCTCGGTTACCTTGTTTAATATCTTTGATAAATCCTTATTGTCGCTTGAACACGTTTCTATAACGGGACATTTCGTTTTTTCTTTTATAATCTTAAGCCAAACTTTTGTTTTTTCCGCTTGGGCTAAATCGGATTTATTTAACAAAATAAGTCTCGGTTTATCTTTTATAAGCTTTTCTATATCGGGATAAGAAGACGAAACAGGTATTCTGGCATCAAGAACTTCAATAATAACATCTACAATGTTAATCTGTTCTTTTAATTTTTTTTCCGCCTTGGCAATATGCCCCGGATACCAGTGAATATGCTCCATCTTTACCTCGACTTTTAAAATAAAAGCCATACTCAAGTTTTAACATTGACTATGGCTTTTTTATTAAATAAATATCCCTAACTTATTTCTTTTCAATTTTTTCTCTAATACGTGTAGCTTTGCCTGCACGTTCTCTTAAGTAGTATAATTTGGCACGTTTAACATCACCGCGTCTTACGATAGTAATTTTTTCAACACGAGGAGAATAAACAGGGAATACACGTTCAACGCCAACACCTTGGAATATTTTTCTAACAGTGATAGTTTTACCAATTCCGCTGCCGCGTTTTTTAAGTATTGTACCTTCAAACGCCTGTGTTCTTTCCTTATTTCCTTCTACGATTCTTACCGATACTCTTACCGTATCACCCGGATTTAATTCGGGAAGTTCTTTATTTAAATATTCTTTTCCTAGATTTTCAACTATAGGGTTCATGACTACATTCCTTCTCATTAAAATATTATTTAAAATAATAATACGTAAAACATATTTTTTCTTCAAGTCCTTTTATATTTTATTTTGTTAACAATTATTAATAAAACTGTTTTTGAACTTAAAGTTTTACAGCTAATATGCCGATTGATAAATTATAAACTTCTGGAGAAAAGGCAATAATGGGACTAAATATTGGTGTATTAAATTCGTTAAATTCTAATAAGTCAATTATTGACATAAAAGCATTAGAGAGTGTCAGCGAAAAAATTTTCAATCCTGACAATGAAAAAACTGTTGATTTATCAAAATTAAACTTGTCTAAATTCAATAGAGCAAGTTTGGGAACAGATTTATACGCTGCAAGAACATCAACAGAAACAGCACTTCAAGCTTCAAAAGCTAAAGTTGATTTTGATATTAATCTTTCAAAAGCATTTACAGCTAATGTACAATATTTAAATTCACAAGCAGCTCAAAGCTTATTTACATCCAAAGAAAATGAAGGAAGAGTTGTTTTTTCTTCAGAAACCGTAAATCAAAAAACGGATTCCGAAACAGTAAATACTTTTTCACAAATAAATGAAACAAAGAACATGGACAACAACAGAAAAGGTTCTAATCCGTTTTCGTTCTATTTTAAAATGGAAACGAATACGGAACAAAGCGATAATGAACCGGCGAATACAGGTTCTATAAACATTTTTGCCTAATACATTGTTACTTGTTTTTTTCTGGACGAACACTGTTCGTCTTTTTTTTGATTATTTTTCGCTTTGCGAAAAATAATCAAAAAAAAGGGACATATTATGCCCCAAACAATTCGGAATGTAAAAGAATATCTTTTTACTATCCTTCGTGTGTATAAAAATAGGTTAGTATAAGGTATGTATGAGTTATATAGTAATGTATTTCTTTGATTTAAAAAAAGTTTAGTACGCGTACTTTTTTGGTTTTCCCTTTATCCCTTGTCCCAATCCAATCTTGTAGTCGTTTAGTTTGCTTTTGTTTTTCTCTCTTAATATCTTAATGTGTATTTAATGTTTTCTCTTTTGTGATTTATCTCTCACATTTATATAAAGTATTTCGTATATAAAAAATTGCTATTATGTACATATTTTTTATATATTTAATTAACATTTCTTCATATTTGTGTCAAAACTGCTTTGTCTAGGCTATTTCAACTTTGAGAGGAAATTTATCAACATATATTTTATAAAGAGCTTCAGTTCCTAATTCTTCAAACGCAATAATTTCACATTGTTTAACTTTATCGGCAAGAAGCGCTGCAATACCGCCTTGCAGTGTAAAATATTTTGCATTATTTTTTCTGATAATATCAACGATTTTATTACTTCTTGTCCCTTTTCCGATTGACCCTAACAGCCCTTTCTCATATAGAACTTTTGCATATTTATCCATTCTTGAAGCTGTAGTAGGACCTATTGAACCTATTATTTCATTCGGCTTAGCAGGGCAAGGGCCTGCATAAAAAATTATTTTATCTTTAAAATCAATATCTAAAGCTTTTTCATCAACTATTTTTTTATGCGCCATATCTCTGGCTACATATATTTCGCCTGTTAAAAGAATTTCTTCACCCTCTTTTAAATCACGAAGAACAGATAACTCCGACGTATTTATTTCTTTAAGTTCTTTGTTATTTTCTATATTGGCAACAAATTCAGGAACTTCATTCTGATATATTATTCTTTCCTCTTTAATTATACATTTTCCAATTCTGTCCGAATGGCAGTTTATTGTTATTCCGACAGGCATGCAGGCAATGTGCGTGGGGGCTGTTATAACTTTTACATCTAAAACATAATTTTTTTTATTATTTACGTATTCTTTTATTTTTTCAGCAAATTCCAGCTCTTTAAAGGTAAATTTATCTTTAAAGAAAGCTTCCTTTGACATTAACATTGCTTTATCTGAGGTATATCCTATACCTACACCAATAAACATTGGAGGACAAGCATTTTCTCCCGCATTAATTATTGAATCCCCTATTTTAGATACAATTTCAGTTTCATCAACAGTCGGAAGCATCATTTGGAGCGAGGATTTATTTTCAGACCCTGCGCCTTTTATCATAACATTGATTCTTATTTCATCTTCTTTAATAAATTCCGTGTATATAATTGCAGGGGTATTTGTATTTGTATTTTCCCTGTCAAATACGGCATTTTTGACAACGGATTTTCTGAAAAAATTATCTTTATAACATTTTTCAACCGCACTATTTACTGCCGTTTGTAAAAGTTCACCTTTTATCTTAATATTTTGTCCTAATTGGATAAAAATTAGCACTTGTCCTGTATCTTGACACAGAGGACGTTTCTTTTCACAGGCTATCTTTGCATTAGCAAGTATATTTTGAACTCTTTTTTCTCTATACGTTTTTATTTTATTGTAAACATTTTTATTAAGGCATGTATTTGCCTCAAAACAAAGCTTATATACTGCTTCTTTTATTAATTCCGTTGATATCTCACTCATATTAAAATAATATAATTTTAACTACTTAAAGTAAAGATATTGTATAATTACGATTAAGAGGTTTAAATATGCCCCATTTTATAATAAATTCCGAGATAATCGGCAATAATGAAATAACAGTCTTTGATAAAGACTTATATAAACACATCATTAAAGTAAAAAGAACAAAAATCAATGAGAAATTATTGTTCATTGATGAAAATGAAATGCAGTATGAAACTGAACTTGTAAATATATTGCCCGATAATTTTGAATGCAGAATCTTAAAAAAATACAAATCAAACAGAAAATTAAATTTAAATCTGTATGTTGCACAAAGTGTTTTAAACTCCGATGATCAAATAAGTTCTATACAAAAAGCAACAGAGCTTGGCGTAAAAGGTATAATTCCCATATATACCGATAATTGTGCCGTTAAAGAATCGTTTATAAAAAATAAAATTGAAAAATGGCAGAAAATAGCACTTGAATCCGTTAAACAATGTGAAAGAGCCGATATCCCAACTGTTTATGATTTATCATATATCGAAAGTATAGTAAAACATTATGAAAATGTTATAATTTTTGCTGAAAAATACACAAATACAACTTTTAATGATTATTTAAAAGAGAATCCGATTAATAAAAATGAATCTATACTGGTAATAATAGGACCGGAAGGCGGGTTTTCGGAAAAGGAATTTGATTATTTTAAAAAGAATAATTTTCCCTTAATAACATTAGGAAGCTTAATATATAGAGCAGATACAGCACTCACTGCTGCTTTAACAACAGTCATAAACGGAGTTTTAAATGGATAAATTCGCAAAACAAATAGAAAATAATAAAATAATCAAACTTATTAAACCATATTTGAAAGATAAAGAAGCCTATATTGTAGGCGGATTTGTAAGAGATATAATTCTTTATAAAGAAGAAAGTCCTGATATTGATTTGATTATTTGCTGTGATGAACTTGAACTTTTTGTAAAGGACTTAGCAGATAAATTAAACGCTTACTTTATAGAATTAGACCCTGTTAATTCTATTTACAGACTTGTATTTGAGGATAAAATTCATTATTTGGATATAACTAAACCCGTTAATAACAATCTTGAACAGGATATAAAACGCAGAGATTTAACTATAAATGCTATTTTATACGATATTAACAATAAAAAATTCATAGATATAACAGGCGGGATAAAAGATATAGATGAAGGAAATATCAGGGGAATTTCCACTGATAATTTTGCCGATGACCCACTGAGGCTTCTAAGAATCTTTAGGTTTTACGCTAAAACAGGTTTTAATATAGATAATATCCTTATATTAACTGCAAAAGAAATGTATAAAAGGATAAATGAACCAGCAAAAGAGAGAGTTAATGTAGAATTACTAAAACTTTTTGAAGGTAAATATACGGACAGCGCACTTATTAAATTAGATGAGTGCGGTATTTTAGAGGAAATTTTCCCATTTTTTTCTGAAGTAAAAAAAATTCCGTCAAATTCTCATCATCATCTTGATTTATTTCACCACAGCATTGAAACGGTCAAACAAATTCAGGATTTATATGAAAAATCAGAAGGAAAAGTAAGAGAATATCTTGATTCTTATAAATTTGGGCTCGTGAAACTAATCGCATATTTAAAATTGGCAGGTTTTCTGCATGATATAGGTAAACCCAAATGCTGGACTATAGAAGAAGATACAGGCAGACACAGATTCATTAAACACGATGATATAGGTTCTAAACTCGTTGTTCCGACTCTAAAACAGCTTAAATTTTCAAAAAAACAAATTGAATATATAAAACAACTTATTAAATACCATATATATCCTTCAAGTTTAATATGCTCTAAAGATGCAAGTGATAAGTCTTATATGAAATTTTATAGAAAAATGGAAGGACTTGTTATTGATGTAATCATTCTCTCTCAAGCAGACAGACTCTCGGCAAGAGGTCCTGAAGTTACCGAGAAAATGGTTGAAGATAATATACAAGGACTTGATAAACTTTTAAATAACTATCTTGCAATGCAAAGTGATATTCAACCCGTGGAAAAACTTCTTAACGGAACGGATATTATGGAGATTTTAAACATTAAACAAGGACCTGAACTCGGAAAAATAATTAACGCTTTATATGAAGCGCAAATTTCAGGAGACGTTAATAATAAAGATGAAGCTGTAGAATTTATTAAAAAATTTAGTAATTCTTAATAGAAAAATTTGTGTTTTTTGCAAAAAAACTTATTTTTTTTTATAATTTCACATGTAAGAATAAAAGGTAAAAACATGAATTCAGTAGTAATAGTAGGAAGAGCAGGGCAAGATCCCGAAGTAAAATATTTTGAGTCAGGAAAAGTAAAAACAACTTTTTCAGTAGCGGTATCAAGATGGGATTATAAAACAAAAGCCGAAACAACAGATTGGTTTAATATAGAATTGTGGGATAAATCAGCTGAGGTTGCCGGCGAATATGTTAAAAAAGGACGTCAGGTTTGTATTGACGGACGTTTAGTTTCAAATAAATGGACAGGTGCCGACGGTGAACAAAGAGAACGTTTTATTATTCGTGCCAACTCTTTAAGACTTCTCGGCAGCAAAAATGACAATTAATTTATCGGATTTATTATGAATACTTCTAATTTTATTGCTATTATAGCTGATGACCTTACAGGTGCAAACGATACATCTTTGCAATTTTTTCTTCAAGGCTGTAAAACTCAAGTTGCATTCGGCGACAATTTATCAATTGATGAAAATCTTAAAACGGAAGTTTTTGGTATGTCTACAGAAACAAGAAATACTGACAAAGAAACTGCCGTTGAAAGAGTCAGAAATGCAGCTGAAAATATTTTGAAAGAATATAATTTTGAATATATATATAAAAAAGTTGATTCTGTTTTAAGAGGGAATATTGCAGCTGAAATATTTACATTAACAGAAACTTTAAACTTTGACTGTGCGCTTTTATATCCTGCATTCCCGGCGGAAGGAAGAACAACTGTAGGCGGATTTCACATGGTTAAAGGTGTTCCGCTTCAAAGAACAGAAGTTTCAAGAGATCCCGCTTGTCCTATTATTGAGTCTAATATTATAAATTTATTAAAATCACAATTATCTGAGGAATCCGCATCTTTAATTGATTTAATACCGCTTGATATCGTTATGAAAGGTGCAGGTCCTATTTTAACAAAATTAAATGAATTAATTTCAGGCGGTAAAAAACTAATCGTAGCTGATGCTGTTTCAACTACGGATTTGGAACAAATTTCACTTGCCGTTACAAAAAGCAGCTATAAAATACTTCCGGCAGGAAGTGCGGGGGCTGCTCAATCACTTAGTAATATTTGGCATCCTTCTGCTGCTGATACAAACGGTTTTACTAAAACTCAAATACCTGATTTGCCTAAACTTATAATTTCAGGAAGCGCTACCGATTTAACCGCTTCTCAAATTAAAAGACTTCAAGACAATCCGGATATTGAAAATTCTTACTTTATTGCTATCAAACCTGAAAATATATTTTCAGATGACTATGAAGCAATAGCTCAAAGAGTTATAAACAATCTTAATAAAGACAATACAGTTGTTGTCCATTCTTCCGATTTAATTGAAAATCAGGACGAACTCAATCCAATGCTTATAGAAAAAGAAATAACAAAAGAAAAGTTTATTTCAAAAATATGCGATTATCTGGCTGCCGTTACCAGAATTGTGACGGCACAAAAAAATGCAATATTAATAACGGTAGGAGGTGAAACCTCTTATAAATGCTGTCAGGCTATCGGAAGCAAAAATATTGAGATAATTGATACCGTAGCTCCTGCCATCCCGCTTGGTGTTAATCATAAAGGGCAGTATATTGTTACAAAATCAGGAAATCTCGGTACTCAAAATACATTAGTTGATATTATTAAATATTTTGAACAGGAAAAATAATGAAAAAAATAGCACTTACTTTTGGCGATCCTAACTCTATTTCACCCGAAATATCGGTTAAAGCACTAAATTTTCTTGATTTGCCGAAAGACAAAGTTTTACTTATAACAAATAGAAACATTTTGGAATTTTATAAAGAAAACTATAATCTTTCTTTGGAAAAAGATTATGAAATTATTGAAATACCTTATAAAAAAGAAGATATAAAAATAGGATGCGAAACGGAAGAAGCCGGAGAATTTGCTTTTAAATGTTTGGTAAAAGCCTGTGAATTAGCATCTGCAAAAGAAATTGATGCCATTGTTACGGCACCTGTTTCTAAAAATGCTCTAAAGCTCGCAGGTCATAATTATTCCGGTCAGACTGAAATCCTTGAACAGTATCTTTCGCATAATAATCAAAAAGCTGAAATGCTTTTTATCTGCGAAAAATTTTCAGTGTTTCTTTTAACCAGACATATTGCTGTTAAAGAAATTGCTGATTATATTAAAAAAGATATAATATTTGATAAAATAAAGAGATTGAAACAATCACTTGAAAACCAATTAAACATACCAAATCCCAAATTTGCAATCTGCGCTTTAAATCCGCATGCATCAGAAAAAGGTTTATTCGGACTTGAGGAGGCTCTTGAAATAGAACCTGCCGTAAGGGATTTACGAAATACCGGCATTTTTATAGACGGTCCTTATCCCGCTGATTCACTGTTCGCAAATGCTTATAATAATGATAATTATAATTATGACTGTTATATAGCAAACTATCACGACCAAGCACTTATTCCCGTTAAATTAATGGAACGTAATACCTGCGTAAATACAACAATAGGTCTTGATATTTTAAGGACATCGCCTGCTCATGGAACTGCTTTTGACATAGCAGGAAAAAATATTGCTAATGCCGAAAGTATGATTAATGCTATTAAACTTGTTTTGTAATAAACATTGTATTATATTTGTTTTGAATAGATAAATAGGTTGACTATGTTTAAAAAAGATAAACTATACAGTTATAAATTAGGACTTTTTAAAAAAAGAAATTTAAAGCGTAATGCCGAAATACAACTTGATTCTTTGCACAAATTAATACCTTTAAAATTATCCGAAAAAAGATATAAATTTTTAAAATCATTACTTTATTTAAGAGAAAAAATTAATTTCTTTCTATTTAAGAAATTAAATATTTCTCAAATAGAATTTACGCTTACTACAAAATGCACACTAAAATGTAAAAACTGTACGAATTATATACCAAGACTTGAAAATTCGGAACATAGAGTTATGAATTTTAGTGATTTTAAGACACAATTTGATAACCTTATTAAATACGGTAAAATCCATAAAATATATAATCTTCTTCTTTTGGGAGGAGAACCTTTATTAGTTAAAGATTTATCTAAAATACTTGATTATGCTGCAAAAAGCAGAAATGTTGAAAAAGTATGGATTGTAACAAACGGCACTATTATTTTTCCGGAAGATTTAATTAATACTCTTAAAAAATACAGAAAAAAAGCAATTGTTTGGTTATCCAATTATTCGGAAAATGAAGAATTAAAATCAATAATTAAGGATAATCAAATTATAGAACAATTCAAAAATAATAATGTAACATATTATTACAATCAAACTTTTAAATGGTTTCATGTTTCTGAAGACATAAAAGACTCTAAACGCAGCAGAGAAGAAAATAAACAGTACTTTTTTAAGTGCCTTGACACGTGTTTATCGGTTTTTTGTTTATCCGTATTTGACGGGGATTTATTTGTCTGTCCGAGAGCAGGTGTATTTTATTTAAAAAATTTATACCAATTTGAAGATGGAGAACATATATCATTAAAAAACAAAGATAAACATCTTAAAGACAAATTAATAGAATATTACAGCCGTGATGTATACAGTGCATGTAAATTCTGCACAATAGTGGAAGATAATTCTCTGCCCCGTATTACACCTGCACTTCAAATAAAAAATTAGATTTTACGTCCGATTCTCCACCTGAACCCGAATTGTAATCCTACGCCATTTCTGCCTCCGTTTGTAATAAAAGTTTGATAAAATCCGCTAAATCGCTCACCCCATAACTTTCTTACCCCAAGTCCGTACATAACATAAGGTTTTATACTCAATTGCGGCAATGAAACATCATTAGCTTTAAATTTTGTTTTATCTATTAAATTCCACATCATATATACACTCAAATACGGCTGCCAGCCTTTTTCACTATTGGCATATAAGCTTATTCCCGGCGTTATCTGTATTGCATTAAGGGGAGAAGAACTTAATCTTACGTTTGCTGAATTGGTATAATCAAAAGTATTAACATACGTATATGACATCATATATTTTGGCTGAATAATAAACTTCCCGTCAAATAATTCAAAATTATATCCTGTTTGAGAAGCGGCGCCTGACATTAACATTGCGAAATTGTCTTTTCCGTACATATTATCACTTTCACAGCCTGTAGAACTTATATTGGCTGTATATCCCGAGAAAAAATTATTCTTATAAAACATGGCAACAACACCTGCCGTTGCACCGTTTTGATTAATATTGTTACCTAAAAAAGCCTGATGAGAACCGTTATAACCAAAGTACGGTCCCCATACCATATTATAGCCATGCCTCAATTCGGTAATACCGGATTCAATTCCCATAAATGTCCCATACATAGTATTTGATACTTTAGGGCCGTTTCTTATAGGCACACTTTCAAATCTTGTATAAGGACTAAACCAAACATTATTATATTCATTTTCAGAGTTATAAATATATTTACCTTCGTTTAAAGCGTATTTATTTTGATATTTTAAAGTTAATCTTTTTTGGCTGTTTAAAAGCATATATTTATTCATATGCCTGAATGCTTCTTTATATGATTCCAATTGAACAAAGTAACCGCCAAGTTGTGCGGCTACGGGTTCGGTAAATATATACGGATTGAAGCTTTCATAATTATCGGGAGGTTCAGGATTATCAGGGGTAATATCTTCATATCTTTCAAAATTAATAAGCCCTGTATCTTTATCATAATATATGTTGTATTTATATATAGGGGATTCAATTATATCACCGCCCGAATAGACCAGAGCTTCTTGTAATAATTTTCTTGTCTCATCGTCAATGTTTTCACCTAAAGGTGACAGTGAAAACTTCTTTTCTTCCGTCGCCGTTAATAATCTTATATCTTCTATGTTTATATTAAATCCGTTTGAGGTAAACGAATTTGAGGTAAAAGTATCCGTAAGCAGTTCATCAAGCTTGCCGTCTATTTTAAGATTCAGATTATTATAAAGAGTAAGATTGCCTAAATTTGCATTCAAAATTTTGCCGTCTTGAAGGTCTATAGCTCCGCCGTAAAAATTGAAATTAACGGTATTATCAAAATTACCCGATGCGCTTTCGTTATGATTCATCCCCAATTTTAAAACACCGTCATACATATTTACTATGTTCTCTGAAACATCGTTATTTATCATTACGGAACCGCCAATTGAAGAATGCCCCGAAGGATTTATATTAATTATTGAATCATGTGTATAATCGGTATTTCCGCCCGAAACAGAATCATTTATAACAATATCGGCTCCGTCTGTTATAAGATTAACAACTCCGCTGTCATTATAAATGGCATTACTTCCGGTTATATCCGAATTATTTGTAAACTCAACATTTTGTTCATCGGCAACAATGTTAATAATCCCGTAAGCATTATGAATAGCACCGCCGAACCCATTTGATTTGTTATTTTCAAATTTACCCGACAATCTGTCAATAGAGCCGTAATTAGCAATAGCCCCGCCGCCTGCATATACAACATCACTTTCATTTGTATTTCCCGTAAATGAAGCTTTAATTGATTTAATATGCCCCGAATTAAATATTGCACCGCCGTTATTTAGTGCCGTATTATTTTTAAATTCACCTTCTATGGAATCTATCGTTTCATAATTAGCAATTGCACCTCCCATACCGCTGTTTGAGGCATTTGATTCAAAATAAGCATTTACTTTACCTATATTTCCAAAATTACATATAGCACCTCCCGTGCTGTCAGTTGTTTTGTTATTTATAAATCTTGCGGAAATATTATTGATGTTTTTCTCATTATATATAGCGCCTCCGTTATTTGAAGCTGTATTATTTTCATAACTGCCCGAAATTTCCGATACTTCCGCAGAATTATATAATACGCCGCCTTCACCATCTGACATATTATTTACATAATTACCGTCAAGTTTGCTTATTGTTCCGTTGTTATTCTTAACTACACCGCCAAAACGGCTGTGAAAATTTTCAGCCTGCACGGACTCTACCGTTAATGATGTATTATCCACTTCTATTCCCGAACAATCATTCCCGTCTAATATATGGTTGTTCCCGTTTATGGTCATATCATGTCCGGCTTTTCCCATAGTACAATCCGCCTGAATATTATCTTCCAATACTATTTCACTGTCACCGTTAGTGTTTTGATACTCTTTTAATAAGTCCTCATAACAATTTACTTCGACTGATATAACCGTTTCATTATTAAGAAAAATCAGAATAATAAGTATTATAAGCCTAAGTCTTAATAATCCCCAAATCCTTTTATAAAACATAATGCTTCTCAAATTAGTAAATGTACATAATATATAAGACCATTTATTAATTGAGTCATTATCTGTTTATGGAGTATTATCGGACAATTATTTTAATTTAGATTTTATCTCTTTAATTTGTTCAAGTTTCGCTTTATATTTAGTTTCAAAACCTTGTTCCGTCGGTTTATAATATTCTTTGCCTTTAAGAGAATCAGGCAGACACTGCATATTTGTTATTTTATTTTCAAAGTCATGAGCATAAAGATATCCCTTGCCGTAATTTAACTCTTTCATAAGCTTTGTGGGTGCATTTCTGATATTTAGGGGAACAGGTTCCGATATTTGTTTAATCGCATCTTGTTTTGCCGATTCATAAGCCATATAAACGGCATTGGATTTAGGTGCCAATGACATATATATTACAGCCTCAGCTAAATGGACACTGCATTCGGGCATACCGATAAAATGGCATGCCTGATAAGCGGCAACGGCAGTTTCAAGTGCGTGCGGGTCGGCAAGCCCTATATCCTCCGCCGCAAATCTCGTTACACGCCTTGCTACATATAAAGGATCTTCTCCCGCTTCAAGCATTCTTGAAAGCCAATATACGGCAGCATCAGGGTCTGAATTTCTCATTGATTTATGCAGAGCCGATATTATATTATAATGTTCCTCTCCGTTCTTATCATACATTAAAGACTTCTTTGAAATACACTGCTCAAGTATCTCCGTCTTTACGGTAATTTCATTATTCTCATCTATATCACTGTTTAAAATAACTATTTCCAAGGTGGAAAGAGCATTCCTCGCATCACCGTTAGCAAAAACAGCTATCATATTTAACATTTCATCGGAAATATTTATTTTACTTCCGCCGAATCCTCTTTTATCCTTAATTGCCCGTTTTAATAACTCAACCAATTCTTCCTGCTTTAAGGGCTGAAGAACAAATACTTTTGAACGGGATAAAAGTGCGCTGTTGACTTCAAATGAAGGATTCTCGGTAGTTGCTCCAATCAATATAATACTTCCTTTTTCCACAAAAGGGAGGAAAGCATCCTGCTGTGCTTTATTAAATCTATGTATTTCATCGACAAAAACAATTGTCTTTTCTCCCAATTTTCTGTTTTCTTCGGCTTGAAGCATAACTGATTTTATTTCCTTTATACCGCTTGTAACTGCCGAAAAATCTATAAATTGAGATTTTGTTTTTTTAGCTATTATTCTTGCAAGTGTAGTTTTGCCTACCCCGGGAGGTCCCCAAAATATTAATGAAGTTATTTGATCATTCTCAATCAGTTTTCTTAAAATTTTACCCTCGCCAATCAAATGTTTTTGACCCGCAAACTCATCTAAAGTTTCAGGTCTTAACCTTGAAGCCAAAGGCTGATTTAATGTATTAGAAAATATCGATTGCTGTTCCATGGCAATATTATATCACTTAATTTGATTCACAATTAGACCACTCATGAACGATTCCCTGTTCTAAACAAAACCTGCAGGCATCGAACGGTTTTTTTAATTTATTTAATTGTTCAACAATCTCTTCCCCGTCTAATTTATAAAAATCTACTTCGGGCGGCAAATCCATATTTGTTCCGTATTTCTTATTATAATAATATCTGTAACAATTCTGGCACGGATATAATTTTGACCGCCAGAGATTTACGGCATATTTACTTCCGCATATTGTCCAGGATTTTCTTATATCCGAATCACCTTTAGGATTAACCGATTCATAAAATTTCTTTGCTAACTTTACATTCCCGACCTGCATATTATGATCATCAATTAAATCAAGAAGTTCACTAAACTTATTTCCTAAAATCGGATATTTAGTTAAATCTATTATTATTTTATTTTCCTTCAATGTATTCCAAAAGTCCTCTTTCATCTTAGGAAGTAAAATACCATTTGTAACTACGGATATAACAGCCTCAGGGAATGCATTTCTTGCAGCTTTAAGATATAAATTTATATCAGGATTTAAAAGAGGCTCTCCTCCCATTATTCTTATTCTCTTTATATATATTTTTTTTGATAAAATATCAAAATCTTTTTTAAATTGTTCTAAGTCAATAAATATTTCTTCATCAATTAAATTGCAAAAATGGGAACAATGGTTGCATTTTAAATTGCAATGGTCTGTAATATGTACTTCCACATAACTTATAAAAGGTTTTAAACTCTTTTTAAATAAACAATTAAACATAACAAAAATTATAAATCACTATAAATATTTTGTCACAACTTTTTTTATTATTTGCGCAGCCGCTCTGATTGTCTTTTTATCTGCTAACAGTAAAGTATGAGGGAATGTAATAATTTCATCCGAGATTTTCTTAGCACCGGTGTCATCTTTTTTTATATATAAATTTTTATCGACATTCCATAAAATATAATTGTAAACAAGCGCTCCATAACCGTTTTGAGCAGGAAGTCCCTCTTCATTTAAATCGTGAATTAAATTATGAACACTAACGGGCTGTTTTAATTTACCAATATCTACCGTAAAAGCGAAATTATAAAAACTTCTGCGCTCTGTTCCGTTTGAGGCTTTTTGAGGTTTTATAACTTCAATATCTTTAAGTAAATTTTCAAGATATACTGCATTTTGTTCCCGTTTTATGGTTTCCTTTAACAAGTAATCACATTGATTTGATAATATAGCAGCCTGAAATTCATTTATATTACATTTGTTATAAGGCATAATATAGTCTTTTTCATGGGATTTCGAATATATCGAGCAGCCTATATGGATAAATCTGTCAATTTTTTTCGCTATATCATAATTATTTGTAATACAAATACCGCCCTCGCCGGATGTAAGCAGTTTAGACTGCTGAAAGCTAAAGGCACCGATATCTGCAATAGTGCCTGCAGGTTTATTTTTATATATTGCACCATGCGCATGAGCACAATCTTCTATAACTTTAAGATTATATTTTTGAGCTATTTCAATAATACTTTCCATATCAGCCATTGAAGAATATAAATGTACGGGAATAATACACTTAGTTTTATCGGTTATAGCTTCTTCAATTTTTTCCGGTGAAATACAATAAGTATCAGGGTCTACATCAACAAAAACAGGGACAGCCCCGATTTTTGCCACACAAGTTGCGGTAGAAATCCAAGTATATGCGGGAACTATAACTTCATCACCTGATTTTATTCCAAGCGCATATAATGCCGCTTCCAATGCCATTGTTCCGCTGACAGTAACAGATGCGTACTTTGCATTGTGTATATCTAAGAACTTTTTTATAAATTTTATTTCATACCTGCCCCACCAAGACCAATATTGACTCAAATACGCCTTTATTAATAAAGGAATAACTTCAAAACGGATTATAGGCCAAACGGGTATTTTTAATCTTTTATTTTTTTTCAATTTCATTCCTTTATTATAACAAAAAAAAGACCGAAAAATTCGGTCAAACAGTTTACGAGTGAGAGTGGAATATGTATAGCATTATAATAATTGTTTGAACACAAATGAGAAATTAACCTAATGTATATTTTTAAGCACTAGATTATATCAATATAAAATTAAGCAAGTTATCCCTAATCGGAGAATCTGAATTTAATAAGAGCAAAAATAGCATGAAGACCGTCTTTCCAGTTAATTTTTTTACCTTCATTATGTCCTCTGCCGTTATATGAAATTGCTACTTCTTTAAGTCTTACTTTTTGCTTCAATATTTTTGCCGTTATCTCCGGTTCAAAATCAAATCTGTCGGATTTTATTGTGATATTTTGTAAAACTTCACGCCTGAATGCCTTATAACATGTTTCCATATCAGTAACTGAAGCACCGAATAATATATTTGTCAGAACTGTCAAAAGCTTATTCGCAAGCATATTTTTAAACATAAAATTTTTTAAATTTTGTTTATCTAAAAACCTTGAGCCGTAAACAACATCTGCTTTATCATTAATAATCAGGGGAAGAAGTTTATTATAATCATCAGGGTTATATTCAAGATCGGCATCTTGAATAACTGCTATATCACCTGTTATTTCTTTAACGGCAGTTCTTATTGCAGCACCTTTTCCCATGTTTTTATCATGAAAAAGTATTTTATATTTGTCCTTTAAATTATCTAAAATTTCGGTAGTTCCGTCACAAGAAGCATCGTCAACAATAATAATTTCTTTATTAAGCCCGGAAAAATCAGCTTCTTTCACCTTATTAAGCAGCTTTTCCATTGTTTCTTTTTCATTATAAACAGGAATTATTATACTAACTTTTTGCATAATTTCATTTCTCGGACAAATTATAAAATATATTGTATAATGAATATATAAGTTTGTTAAGGAAGAATATGAAGGAAAAACATGAAAATAGCTTGGAGGCAGAGTCTTTAGAAAATGCCGAACAGCTATTAGCAGACTCTATTAAAGATTATTATGCACAAAATCTTAAAAGTGCTGCCGATAAACTCGCTTTAGCTCATAAAATCTTTCTTGCTTTTAAAAATATAAACAAAGTTTCTATCTGCCTTTCTTTAACGGGATTAATAAAATATCTTTTAAAAACAGACAGTTATTATAAATCATTACAGCTTCTGGAAGATTCAAAATTTCTTGCCGAAAGTACAAATGATAATTTCACCATTGCCGTTAATAAATTTGCTTTTGGTGAAATATATTACCATGAGAACAAATATAATGATGCATTATTTTATCTTTCCTTTGCATCAAATAATCTAAATAATATCCCGATACTAAATGTAAGAGCTTTTGAACTCTTAACTCTTATATATATAAGCCTTCAAAATGCAAAACAAGCTTACGAATATCTTTCTAAAGCAATTGAGTATTCAAAATTATACAATTTAAAAAATTATAGTAAAAAGCTGCATGAGCTATCGGATAATTTTATAAGTTTAAATTCAAGCGTAGCATACAATACAATTGAACCCGTAAAAAACAACAAAGATTCAAGACAGAATACCACTTTATTACTGGCTCTTTCTGAAATAGCAAGAACGGTTAATGCTGAAGCCAATCTTGATAAGCTGTTAATGACAATAGCAGAGCAGACAAAACTGGTATTAAATGCCGACAGATGCAGTGTTTTCTTATATGATAAAGAGAAAAATGAATTATGGTCAAAAGTAGCACTGGGGCTTGGAAGTGAAGAAATCCGATTCAGTGCGGATAAGGGGTTTGCCGGTGCAGTTTTAAAAACAGGCGAAACTATTATTATTAAAGATGCATATAGTGATAATCGTTTTAATAAAGATATTGATAAAAAAACGGGATATAAAACTTATAATTTAATCTGCATGCCGATTAGAAACATAAAATTTGAAATTATAGGTGTATTTCAAGTTTTAAATAAATTAAACGGCGATTTTAACAGCTCGGATGAAGAAATTCTTTTTGCAATAGGTACTAATGCAGGTATTGCTATTGAAAATAACCTGTTGTTTAACATACAGCAAAAAATGCTGGACGAACAGAAAAAATTATTTGAAGGTTTTATAGATACTTTATCCGCTTCCATTGATGCAAAGGATAAAATAACACTCGGTCACTCTAACAGAGTCAGGTTATATTCTGAATTAATTGCAAATAAATTAGGGCTAAATCAGGACGTTATTAACATAATATCAAAAGCAGCCAGACTTCATGATATAGGGAAAATAGGAATACGTGATGCCGTTCTTCAAAAGAAAGGTTCTCTTACAAAAGAAGAATATGAACATATTAAAGAACATGTAAAAATAACTTATGAAATTCTATGCAAAACAAATATTAATTCTTCTTTCAGCGAAATAACCGAAATAGCATCATCACACCACGAAAAATATGACGGAACAGGATATTTTAGAGGATTAAAAGGCGAAAATATTCCTTTAGGAGGAAGAATTCTTGCGGTCAGCGATGTATTTGACGCTATTACATCAGTTCGTCACTACCGTGACAGAATGCCCATTAAAGACGCACTAAAAATAATTGTTGACGGTTCAGATAAGCATTTTGACTCCAAGATTGTTTCCGCATTCTTAAGTCTGCCTCTTGATATGATTGTTGATATTCTGATAACCGAATATAATCTGAAATTAAATGACAAAGACAGAAAAACTCTTTCTCCAATAAATTTGAAAGAATTCTTTAATATTTTAAATAAAGAAAAACTCTCATCTTCGGAAGAAAAAATTATAAACACTTTTGACGGCTATTATATCAGACAAAATTCAAAGGCAGCCATTTAGGAGAATTAATGTATAAAGTATTAATTGTAGAAGATCACGCCCTTATAAGATTCGGATTAAAAACGGCTTTTGAATCCAAAAATTTTATCGGCGAAATATATGAAGCTTCAACAGGTGAAGAAGCAATAGAAATTGCAAAAAATAAAGATATTGATGTTGTTATAATGGATTTGGGGCTTCCTTCAATGAACGGTATTGAAACCACCCAAGCAATTAAAAATATTAAAAATGAAATAAAAATAATAATTTTAACCTCGCACAGTTCGGAAGAAGAAGTAATAAATTCAATTAAAGCAGGAGCAAGAGCATATTGCTCAAAAGACATTAACCCTGATATTATTGCAGATATTATCCGTTCGGTTATGGATGGTGCTTTATGGTTTGATTCAAAAGTGTCAAATATAGTATTATCTGCACTTTGTGCCGACAGAAAACTCTTAAATGACAATTCCATGAACAACTACAACCTCACAGACAGAGAAAAAGAAGTTATTGAATATATTTGTGAAGGTCTTACAAACAGTGAAATTTCCAAAATATTGGATGTAAGTATAAATACCGTTAAGGTTCATGTTTCAAGTATAATACAAAAATTAGGGGTTGAAGACAGAACTCAGGTTGTCGTTAAAGCGTTTAAAGACTTCGCAAAAATAAAGGTATAACTATGAAAGAAAAAGAAACTATCTGCGTATATTGTTCATCAAGCAACTATCTGCCTGAAAAATTTTATAATTTTGCCCAAGAATTCGGTAAAGAATTGGGTTCTCGCAACTATGATATGGTATATGGCGGCACAGTCGTGGGCATGATGGGCGTTATTGCAAGTAATGCACTTGAAAACGGTGCAAAAGTTACTGGAGTTATACCGGAGAGAATAGCATCTTTCGGCTTAAAACACCCTGATTTGGCGCAAGTTATAATAACAAAAGATATGAGAGAAAGAAAAGCCAAAATGGAAGAAATGGGAGATATTTATATTGCACTCCCTGGCGGCTTCGGAACTTTTGAAGAAATATTTGAAATCCTTGTTGCAAAACAACTCGGGTATCATAATAAACCCATAATCTTCTTTAATTTTGACGGTTACTATGATAACCTGTTTAAGATGTTTGATACTGTTTATAAAAACAACTTTGCAAAAGAGCAAATGAAAAAACTGTACTATATTGCGGATAATATTGAGGATATGTTTAACTATTTAAAAACTTATACGCCCGAAGAAGTTGTTCTAAAATGGTAATACAAAAAAGTCAGGCAAACAGCCTGACTTTATACTTTATATCATCTCTTTAAATATATTTTCAATTCTGCCGAGGCACCCCTGTTCACTTGTATACCATTCTCTATAAGATATTCTTTCAACAATCATGCCTGTTCTTTCCATTAACGTCTGCTTTTTAATTTGAGTTTTATTGCATTTTTGATTATCTTCAACACCGTCACATTCAACAATTATAGACCGCCCTGAAGGTGATTCAACATATAAATCACAGCTTAAACCTGCAACAGTTTTACCTGCAATAACCGAATAACCTTCATTTCTAAGTGAATTTGCCACTTCTTTTTCAAAAGAATTTTTATAGATATTTTCATCTATATTCAAATCCTCTTTCAGCTTGTTTCTTGCAATATAAGTCTGAACAAATTCAATATAATCTTTTAAAAGTCCTTGAGGCAGGGTTTTTGGATCTTTAGATAAGAATATTATTTGTTTTTTCCTTGCTCTTGTAATTGCCACATTAAATAAATTCGGGATTTGCAAGAAAGTAAGGCTTTGATTAAAACTGTTATTTGCGACAGCCCAAGAAAGCATTATAATATCTCTCTCATCCCCTTGGAAGGTATGAGCTGTACCTACTTCTATTTTATGTTTTCTTTGAACGGATTCCGAAAATACTTGATTTAACGCTTTTTTTATAAGTTCCACCTGCCCTCTGAAAGGAGAGATAATACCTATTGAAACAGGGTCATTACCTTTTGCCTGACTCTTTTCATCATCCTGAATTATTTCCTGCAATCTCTGCATTATAGCCTCAACTTCGGGCATATTTCTTGTCATTTCGGAATCAACTTTTCCGTCTTCAACTTGAATAAGTTCAAGTACATCTTTGCTGCTGCATTGAGACATTATCCTGATTCTGCCGCCGTAAAATTCGTTGTTGCTAAAATCTATAATAGGAGCGTAGCTTCTGAAATGTTCATCGAGTAAAACGGGTTTGGTTGAGTAATAATTAGCCAAATCAAACATTGAGTTAGTTCTGAATCTCCACATTAATTGGTATTTATCAGGGATTTCATACTGGCTCATAAAAGATTGTTCTTTTGATTTTTCAAGGAATGACAAATGAGGCAATTGCTTATCATCGCCTACGATAACAGCCTTTTTACATCTGTATAATATAGGAATACAGCTTGCAATGTCACATTGAGAAGCCTCATCTATAATAGCAACATCAAATAAAGCCGGTTTTAGCGGCAAAGAATTAGATGCTGCATAAGTGGTTGTACACCAGCATGGGAACGCCTCCAATAACGGTTTAAAATCTTCATCTTCCAAGAGTCTGTATTGAAGATTAACTTTTCTTGTTACAAGAGCTTTTGTATGAACTATTAATCTCTGGCGCTTTAACTGGTCTCTTAATAACCCTTTCAGAGAATTTCTTCTTTTGCCCTTTAATATTTCTATGGCAAGCGTTTTTTGCTTGCGTTTTAATACTTTTATTTCTTCAAGAATAGAGTGAATATTGCCGAGTTTGAATATTTGCGACTCAATAAACCTTGCTTTAGCGGACAATCTTGCTGCCGTAAGCTCAATCTTTATTCTTTCAAGATTTTCAATTTCAGGCTTGAAATTCTTATTCTGTATTATTTTCTTTAATTTATAATTTGCTATTTTTGTTGATATTTTAGCGAAAAATCCCGTTTTTTCGGCATTTTTTTCAAGATTTTTAACCGCATTTTCAATTACATCAACCTCTTGCATTGAATATTTTCCCGTTAAAAATTCAATATTTGAAAGCTGACTTTCTTTTTCATCTCTTTCTTTGATTGTATTATGCCAATCCTGTTCGAGTTTTATAATCTGCTCACACTTATCTTCAAGCGACCTTATTGAGTTTACCAATTTGTGCATATCATCAACATCAACAAGAATTGAATTTTCAAAATCGGTATCAAGGTCAACTTTATTAGAAATAAGGTCTTGCAGGTCAAAAGAAAGCTGTTTTTGATAATTTGCCCTTCCTGCTCTTAAAGCTAAAAACGGAGCCCCAAAATCATTTAATCTGTTTGCGACTACGTCCGTTGCTTTATCCATTCTTGAAGCAACAAGAACCGTTTTACCGTTTGATACCAAATGGCATATTAAATTAACAATTGTCTGCGATTTACCCGTCCCCGGAGGTCCATACACGGATAAAATCGAATTATCTTCAAGGTTTTTAATAACGTCTTCCTGTGAATCACTCAAAGATAAAGGCGTAACGGCAACAAAATCCTTAAGATTATTTTCTTTTATAATCTTACCTGCCATTTTACCCTTTGACTGCATGTATTCTTCGTTAACAACATTAAGTGCCGTTTCTCTTATAACACCTGAGGGCTGTTCGGCAATCTGTGTAAGTTCATACAGAACACCTGCAGTTACTAAAGGTCTTTTTGTTAAAATTATTGCACTTTTATTAGCAACTACAACTTTATCAACTTTTATCTTTGCTTTTGCTTTTTCGCTATCTTGATTCTCGGCTTCTGCGGCAATTTCTTCAAGATTTTCATAGTTTATCTGTTTTTCTTTATAAAAATCAGAAGCATTATCTTCAACATTATTTTCAATATTTTCTTCTTCAAATAATTCAAACTCTAAATCGGGAATTAAAGATTTGAGTGTTGTTAAAAATATGTTTAAATCTTCCTCTTTTAATGGAAGTTTTGGAACAACCTCCAAAAGCCCGTCCAGCATATTATCTATTTCATCTTCTTCTCCCGCATTCATTAAGCTTGTAAGAGCGGCAGTATTTAATGATAAACCTTCTTCCTGCAAAGAACATTCAATATTAACACCGTTTCTCTCCAGTTTACAACTTGAATATAAAATAGGGGTTAAAAATTCATTTTTTCTCTTTGTTTTGCTGTTTTTACCCACTAAAAACAAATAACCGTATATTAAATATTTATCTTTCTGGCTGTTCTCGCTTAAAAGCATAAGTTCAGTCAAATAAGAATCCGCTCCGTCAAGTTTTAAGGGCTCGGGGAAATTGGTAAACATTTTCTCGTTATCAAGTATGGAAGGATTTTCAATCTTTTTGCCGTTTTGAGTTTCAAGAAAAATCCACTTGTTTTCCTTATCCTGCTTTAAGTTCCTGAACGTAGAACTTTGAACTTCTTCTCTTACACAGTCATGAAGATATAAACTTAACTTTTTTATAAAACTGTTATTGAACGCTGAATTTAATATTTTTGTAGCTTCCTGAAGCATAGTTTCCCCTATAATAATCTCAATGAGTTATTATAGCATTTTTAATCCTCCGATTTTTCATACAAAAAGCTGAATTTTAGAAAATTTGTAGAGGTTTGCTTAGCGAAGCAAACCTGTTTACTATTCTAATCTCTTTGCATATATGCAAAAAATATCTTCAATAATCTCATAAAATTTATTTTATGGATGAATTTCTTATAAAATTAGGCAAAAGAATTAAAGGTTTAAGAACTTCTAAAAAATTAACATTAGAAGCTCTCTGTTATCCTAATGGTCTAGAACCTTCAACTGTCTTGCGAATCGAAAAAGCACAAACCGTTGCTAAAATCACTACATTATATAAACTTGCTCAAGCATTTGATTTATCGCTAAGCGAATTATTAAATATTCCTGATTCTTAAATTAATTTATTATTTTAATTTTAAAGAAAGATTTCAAGTGCTTCGGGTAGGACATTACATATTTAAAAAGTAGTTAATAAAGCAAGACAATTCTTTAGTACATTTATTCCCGGAATCAATGTTTTAATATTTTATTAGTTTATTTTATATTTTTAGTTTCATTAGTTAAATCATCTTTTTGGGTATAAATCATATATCCAAAAAGACAAACAAGCATAAATAATCCGATACCTTGAAATAATGTCATAATCAGTCAATCCTTTTTATTAATAAATGAATTTGCTTTGTAGCAGATAGAGCTTTAAAGAGATATAAATAGTCTAATAAAAATCCAATAATGAACAAAGAGCCTTTAAACATATTAATATCATTAAAGAGAATAGTAATTAAACCACCTGTAAGCACAATAACAATAGCATTATAACCTGTTCTTAAAGCCAGTAAATTTTGTATTTCAAATTCAATTTTCTTTAAATCTTTATTTTCCATAGCTTAATTATAACATATTTTCTAAAATTAGAATAAATTTATAGGTGGGGTTTAAAACAAAACCTACATACTTATAGTGAAAATTCCCTCGGACATTTTAAATAAACAAAGATTTTATTAAGCCTCTAAAAAATTTTAAGTCAAAAGAAAAAATAATGCGCTTATATAAAAGCATAACATTTGTTTTATTTAATTTCTCCATAAAAAATTCTTGATTTTCCTTTATAAAATCAAACATTTGGATTCTTATTTTTTTATTATTTCTGATATATCTTTTTTGCGTTGTTTCTTTTAAATATTTTTTATTGCCCATTATTGGATTAGCCAGTGAATAATTTGAATTATGCCTTCTATATGCAAACAGAGTTTTATTTATAACGGCGCTTGAACCTATTAAATGACAAAAAGAGAATATGAATTTATCGGCCGTAATCTTTAATTTATCGGAATCATTAATTTTTAACAGCATATCGCAAACGGATTTTCTCATAACAGCGGAACTCGACGGTCCCCAATGCCAGCTTGCAAAACTGTATTTATCGGCATCCAAAACTTTTATAAGTGCGCCTTTTGTTTCAATTCCGGATGCTTTTCTGTAATTATTAAACTCCTCAAAAGTTTTATTTTCCACCTCAAATTCGGTTTTATTGTCAATAGGACTTTCAGCCGAAGAAAAAGAATGTATTATATTATGTTCATCAATTTCAGCCTGCAGACAGCTTGTTAATGCAACGGGTGTTTTAAGATGTGTTTCTATATGTATAGCAGCATATTCAGGGAATAATACGTCATCTCCGTCAATCAAACAAACAAATTCACCTTTTGCAATTTTTAAACCTTCCAAGAAAGAGGACATTTGCCCTATATTTTTTTCATTTTTTATTGATTGAACCATAATCCCCTTATTTTCCTTTTGAAATTTACTTATTTTTTCAAAAGTATCATCCGCAGAATAATCATCAACAACTATTATTTCATAATTTTTATAAGTCTGATTTTTAATGCTGTTTAAACAATCACACACAAAATCGGAAAAATTGTGTGTGATTACTATAAATGATATTTTTGGTAAATTTAAAAAGTCTTCCATTCTTCTAAACTATTGCTTTTTCTATACGATATTTTACCTTATCTTTACCTAAAACTTCAAGTATAACTCCCATATCAGCACCGTGGGTTCTGCCCGTTAAAGCTGCTCTTACCGTCCACATTGTTTCTTTTGGTTTTATACCGAAGTTTTCTTTAAAGTATGTTCTAAAATCCGCTAATTGTTCATGAAGTTTTTCTTCATTATCAAAGTCATAGTTTGCAAGCTGTGAATCAAAGTATTTAAGAATATTTTGAGCCTGCTCGGTATCAACATTTTTCTCTTTAACCCCTTCTTCATAAACAACATCTTTGCCGAAGAAATAAGCAACATCATTTGTTAAATCAGAAAGAATTGTAATCGGCTCACGGGTTGCAGCTATAATTTTTTCAAGCTGTTCTTCCGTTACTTCGTTTAAATCATACTGTTTTAAGTACGGTTTAGCCTTGTTCGTAAGTTCTTTTATATCCATTTTCTTGATATATTGACCGTTCATCCAGTTCAGTTTGTCATATTCAAAAACGGAATTTGAAGAAGAAACTTCATTTATTCTGAAATCAGCTGCAATTTCGTCTAATGTTTTAATTTCTTGTCCGTCAGAAGGCGCCCAGCCTAACAGTGCAACAAAGTTTAAAAGCGCCTCTGTTAAATAGCCTTTTTCAACGAACTCAGAAACAGCCGTTGCCCCATGGCGTTTTGAAAGTTTGCTTCTGTCGGGTGCTAGTATCATTCCCAAATGTCCGAATCTCGGAACTTTTGCCCCGAGTGCTTCATATATTAATATCTGTTTAAACGTATTTGAAATATGATCTTCACCTCTTATAATATGTGAAATTTTCATAAGCATATCATCAATTACAACAGCAAAGTTATATGTAGGTGAACCGTTTGATTTCATAATAACAAAATCACCAATCAGGCTTGTGTCTTGATGAAGGTCGCCTTTTACCAAATCTTCAAAGTGAATTACGGGAGAATCATGAAAAGCTTTTTGAGCTTTTTCAACAGAGAATCTTATGGCGGGTTTTCTGCCTTCCGCTCTTAATTTCGCCTTTTGCTCTTCCGTTAAATTCTCGCACTTTTTGGAATAAACATAAGCCTTTTTGTTTCTTGTAGCTTCTTCTTTTTCAGCTTCAAGTTCTTCCGGGGTACAATAGCATTCATAAGCAAAGCCTTTATCCAATAGTTCCTGCACGTACTTTGGATAAATATCAAATCTTTCCGACTGAGTATAAGGACCGTAAGCTCCTCCTACATCGGGGCCTTCATCCCAATTTAAGCCCAAAGCTTTTAGGCTGTCAAAAATATTATCAATATATGCCTGACTTGTTCTTTCTGCATCGGTATCTTCTATTCTTAAAACGTATTTTCCGCCGTTTTTCTTTGCAAATAAATAATTAAATAATGCTGTTCTTGCAGTTCCTATATGCAAATTTCCGCTCGGTGACGGTGCTATTCTAACCCTTATTTCGTCCATTATTCTCTCCAATTACACTTTTCATTTTAATTTTATAACAAAAATGAAAATAATTAATCTATAAAGTCAAAAATCGCTTTTAAATTATTTTGATTAGGAAGGTTATTTTTATAAAGTTCCGATAAATGTTTTTTTATACGGTTCAAATTATTTTCAACTTCTTCAGAATATTTTTTTGGAAGTTTATTAACCAATATTATATTTTTTATAATATCGAAATTTAAATTTTTTAAAAAAATATGTAATAAGTTTTTTTCTTTTTCACCATAACGATTCTTTAATATTTCATCAATTTTTTCATTTTCTATATTTTTTAATTGCAATTCACAATAATCCTTTATTTGCTCTATTAAGAATCCTTTATTATGTGTAAATTCTATCTTTTTGTTTTTATTATAAAAAAGTAATATTTCCGCATATTCAAAAGCTTTATTATAATCTTTTATTAATAATGAACATAGCAATAATAAATATTCATCAGGTAATACTGATATTTTATAGTTTGAATAAAAACAACAATTATTATCCTTTAATTTTAAAGCCGAAATCAAACTATTTATATCATCAGCCCATTTTTCTTTAGTATTTTTATTAAAATAAACCCAATTTTTTAAGTTTTTTTCATCTGAAAATTTTATATCTTCACATTTAGACATTTTAGGAATGTAAATTTGTATGGAAGGAAAACCTAAAAAAGATACATCTCTAATATAAATGTTATTATTTGCAATACTTTTTATATTATTGATTAAGAATTTTAATAAATCTTTATTTGTATAACCTGAAGCTGCATAAAGCCATACATTTTTATTAAATTTAAAATCTGGTTCTTTTAAAATAAATTCGTTCTTTACATAATCATTCATTTCATATATAGGCGAACTTATATTGAGAAATTGTACCAAATTACTCAAATTGTTTTTATATTTTTTTAAAAATAAGAAATTTGATAGTATTTCATTATATTTTTTGTCTATATTTAAATCCTTGCCTTGAAAGACTTCAGTTAAAGTTCTCTCTATGGCAATAGCAAGCGTTGGATGTGCACCCCAAGAAACTGTCATAATATCTTCTTTTTCTTTAACTAATACAGTACATATAACAGGAAGATTTTTACCTATTGATGCATCTTTTATATGAACCTCATATCCGTAAGACCTGTATAATTTAACTATTTTATTTATCTTATCATATTTCATATATATTTCTTCAGGTATATCAGGAAGAGACAAATTATTAAGAATTACCTGTTTTACAACATATCTTTCACAAATTTCAGATATTCCCTGAACTAATGCTTCTTCAAATGTATTACCTGCAGCTAAACCATTTGAACCTTGTTGAATATTTATTAACTTTCTCGGTAAATTAATTATTTTTTGTTCTTTAACACCATAGAAAGGAACAAATTCTAATTGTGATAATTTTTTATTATTATCATTTTCTGAAGATACTATATCAGGTATTTCTAAACTCAAAAGAAAACCGTTTTGTATACGCTCCATAAATTCAGCATAGCCGCTGGCTCTTGCATTATCGATACAAGTACCTTTACCGTTTGTACCTATAATTTCGATACCTTTTAAACATACTCTTACTGAAGGCACCAATTCATTTTTATTTTTATCTTCGGACGTAAGTATTTCATCAACAGAAATATCATTATCGCTTAAAATCTTTTTAATAATTTTTACTGTTTCTATAGGATTTCTGTCTTTATATATACTATACTCAACCATATAATATACCTCATTTTTAAAGATGAAATTAATAAATGCACAATTATCAGACGAACTTAGAATGCAAATTCCCGCTCGGTGACGGTGCTATTCTAACCCTTATTTCGTCCATTTTTTTCTCCGATTTCCTATTCTTTTTTTATTTTATTACAAACATATAAATTGATAAAATTAGCAATTATTTATTGTTTTTATTTTTTATTTATATATAAGTATGAAAATAAAAAATATAAATATCTCACAAATAAATCATAATAATACGACAATAAACAGAAAAACTAAAAATGATAAATTTATTGCCGAAAATTCTTCTTATATTTATAGTCCTCTTTATTATAAAGATTTTACCTTCAATAAAAAAAATTTAGTATCTTTTAAAGGAACAATTCCGAACAAAATAGAAGAACCTCAATCTATAGAAGAATTTACAACTCTTCTTTATGAAACAAAAAAATATTCAGACAAAGACATAAATCAAATTAAATCTTTTATTAATAAAATAATAGAATCAGATGAATGGAAAGAAACTGATGAAAAAATTCTTTTCAAAATGTTTTTATCTTTGGCTGAAAGTGATAAGAATTGGAGCTTAAATGCTTTAGACTCTATTACACAAGAATTGTGTCAATTAGAAAAAGACGATAATTATGTTGAAATAAATCATATTTGTGAAGGCATTTGTGCTTTATGTAATAATATCAGTTACAATGATTACAGATTTAAATCAATATACACAGAAGGTTATAACGGCTTTTTAGATTGTAGTGATGATAATAATATTTCAGAATTTTGCAGCATTATAAAAAACTCTTTTAAAAATGTTAATACCGATAAATTTTATATGCTCTTGGAAGCATTTAACAAAAACATTGCTTATAATGACAAAAATCTTGAAAATGTCAAAACAACTATATCTGAATTTATTAACAAATACGGATTTAAAGATGATGAATTAGCTGATGCGGCATTAATGTTATATAACGATAACATTAATAAAGAAGAAATAGCAAAACGAATAGAAACAAGAAAATGCGTAAATAAAGTTTGGGAAAATTTAAATTTAACAAATGTTCCCCAAAAAACATTTTTTACAAGAGTATATACAAATGTAATAGAAGAATTAATAAACAGAGGATATTCACCCGAAGAAACAGCCGCTTTGCTTTCTACAGATAATTTATGCAACAAATTTATGGAAATAGAAAATATTGATAAATCAGATACTACAATTTTTGCTGATTTTATAGAAGATATTCCGATTAATACAGGAAATTATAATATTTTATATGAATATACAAAATGTTCAGATATATTTAATTATTTATTATCATATTATAACGGGGATATATCAAAAATTCCGCTGAATAAAATTATAACCACAGCATCAGGAGATATCTTCTCCACAAATGATGCAATCAGCAAAATCAAAGAATTAAATAATTTGTTGTTAATAAATCATTTAAAACGTAATTTAACATTATATAGAGGCGAAGGTATAGAAGTACTTAACCAAATAAAATTAAAAAACGGTAAAACATTAGGTAACGAAGTTCATAATGCAGTTAAACATAAGGACAAGAATAAACTTGATACAATATCCGCAGAACTAATAGGCTCAATAATAAAACAAGACCGTTTTATGTCAACATCATATTCTAAAAAAACCGCACAAAAATTCATAAAGAAAAATGGCGGTATTTTATGGCAAATTGATGTACCAAAAAACGCTAACGGAATATTTACCGACCCTTTCAATAAAGAAAACGGAGTTGAATCCGAAATTCTTTTAAACAGAGGCTACTCCTTACTTGTTAAGGATACGGAATTTAAAAACGACATATATATTATTCACGCTGATTTAATACTTTAATTTAATTATTTATATTATATAACTTATTTTTTAATAAATATTTTTTATATTCTATAATTTCTTTGGGTGACATTGTCTGCATTAACTTTTCATCCTCAGGCGAGAAACTTACATAGTTTAAATACGATGGAGTTATTTTAATATCTTGTTGTTTTCTGTACCAATTAGGAATATGCTCTTTATTAGACGGATATCTGGATTTTATATGTATCATCTTATCGGGAGCAATATAAATATCACGTGCAAGTATTTTAAGTTCTTTGTTTAACTCTATTTGTTTTTTCCATTTTTCAGGAATTTTATTTTCACCAAGATACAATCCCATAATATTACCGGTAATAGCACCGGTGGAATCACTGTCTCCGTCATGATTTACAGACATTTTTATAGCATTTTCAAAATTATCGGGAGATTTTAAAGCACAATAGACGGCAATTGCAAGAGCTTGTTCTGCTACCCAGCCGCCACCTATTTTTTTTATTGCCATAGAAGGTTCTATGTTTGTTTTGGCAAGTTCTTTTGCTTTATTTATTGCATCTTCAACTTCTTCATGTTCATCATATTTTTTAAGTATTTTTAATGACTTATCAACAGCATTCTCCAAACTTTCACCTTTAACTATAAAAGCTATCATTGATGATAAAAATCCTGCCGAAAGATATCCCGATGGATTACCATGGGTAATTGCCGCACATAAATTACCTACGGCAAATGCCATTGCAGGTTTTTTATAATATAACAAGCCAACAGGTGCAACTCTCATTACACCGCCATTTCCTTTACTGTTATTTATAGGTTCTGATACCGTTCCCGTTTTTCCTGACATTAATGCACTAATACAAGTATTCCCCGGATTTCTTTTTCCGTATAAGCCAACTATATTTGATACCCATCCGTTTTTTTCATCCCCTGCGCCAAAATCACTCATCTGAGTTTTTAACCAATCCATATAAGAATCATATATTGTATTAACATCGGGAAGTTCATTTATATTAAATTTCTCTCCTATTGATTTTAATAAACCATCTATCGTAAATATAGTCATTTGGGTATCATCAGATATTTCAGCCTTCCCTGACTCCCCGTTAATTAAATCTTCAACTCCGTTTTGTCCGTATTCCTTTTTTATTTCCCGTAAATTCATAAATTCTACGGGAGAGCCTAAAGCATCTCCTATGGCTCCGCCTATTAAACAACCGTTATAATTATTAAGCCTGTGCAATAAATAAGCGTTCTTTCTTGTTTCAACAATCCCATATAATCCAATATCAGACGCAAAACAAGAATTTATAGCAGCTCTTGTTTCTTTTTTAAAATTATTTCTGTCATACGGATAAGAATAATTTTTCGAATATATTGAGTTTACTGGAGATATAAACATTTTTATTTTTTTGCTTAGTAACACATTTATTAAAAATTCTAAAAAAAAAAATTTGCCGTTTTTTAATTTTTTGTATTAATTTTGTAAAAAATCAAAAAAGGCTCCGAAATGATTCTGATTAGGAATATTATTTTTATACATTTCCGATAAATGACTTCTTATTATATCCAATTCTTTATTTGTTTCTTGAGAAAATTTTTCTTTAGGCAGATTGGATAATATTACCTTTTTTATTATATCAAAAGTTAAATTCTTTAAAAATTTTTCTAAAACGGAAATTTTTTCCTTATCATATTTTTCTTCCAAATTTTTAATAATCTCATCTTCCGATAATCCTTTTAACTTTAATTTACAATATTCTACTAACAATTCTAATAAGTATTTATGATTTTTTAATAATTCAAATTCTAAATTTTTATTATAATAAATTAAAGCTTCTGCACATTCTATGGCTTTATTATAATCCTGTACAACTATAGAACATAATAACCTTAAATACTCATACGGGAAAATAGATATTTCAAAGCCTCTTATCAAAGCAAAATGACGTTCTTTTAATTCTAATGCGGCAATTAAACTATTTATATCTTCTAAACAATCTTCTTGAGAATCTAACCTAAAATTCATCCAGTTAAATAAATTTTTTTTATCGGAAGATTTTATATTTATATATCTGGACATTTTAGGAATATAAACTTGTATGGATGGGAAACCCAAGAAATTTACATCTCTTATATAAATATTATCATTTGTAATATCTTTGATATTATTTAATAAGAATTTCAATAATTCTTTATTTTTATAACTGAAAGAATCTTTTATCCATACATTTCTATCAAATACAAAATTCGACTTTTTTAAAACAAATTGATTTTTTATATAATCATTAATTTCAAATACGGGAGTATATATAAAACAAAATTCAGACAAGTTTTCAAGGTCATTTTTATATTTATCATTAAATTTTTGTTTTGAACAATACTCTCTGCTCATTACATTAACAGCTAATGTATTTGCATCTAATTCTTTACCTTGAAACATTTCGGTTAAGGTTCTTTCTACGGCAACAGCAAATGTAGGATGTGAACCAAAAGCTATCATCATAATATTTTCTTTTTCATGAACCAAAACTGAACAGACAACGGGAATTTTTTTGCCTATAGAAGCATCTTTTACATAAACCTTATATCCGTATGATTCAAATACTTTAATAATTTTTTTTATTCTGTCATATTTCATATACATTTTTTCAGGAATATCAGGAAGAGACAAATTATTAATAATGACCTGCTTCTTTGCATATCTTTCACAAATTTCAGATATTCCCTGAACTAATGCTTCTTCATATGTATTACCTGAAGCTAATCCGTTTGATCCGGTTAAACCTCTTATTAAATTTCTCGGTAAATTAATTATCTTTTTTTCCTTTACACCATAGAAAGGAACCAATTCTAATTGTGATAATTTTTTATTATTACCATTTTCTGAAGATACTATATCAGGTATTTCTAAACTTAAAAGAAAACCGTTTTGTATACGCTCCATAAATTCAGCATATCCGCTGGCTTGGGCATTTTCTATACTTGTACCTTTACCGTTCGAACCTATATTGGTGTTCTTAATTTCAACTCTTACGGAGGGAATTAGTTTATTTTTATTTATATCCTCGGCTGTAATTGTTTCTTGAAGTTGAATTCCGTTATTCGCCAGAATTTTTTTTATAACTTTTACCGTTTCTTTTGGATTTCTATCCTTACAAATACTATAATCTAACATAAAAATACCCCATATTAATTCTTAAAGTGGAGAACTACCTCACCTTTTTCAAGAGTTTTTTGTACATCAATAATTCTTTGATTAGAACTTCCGCACCAGCATAATTTATTATCACGCAGAGCCTTAACAAATCTACCGTCAACAAGGACATCAATGTATTTCATTTTAGGATTATGTTCAAATTCTTCCCATCTGAAGCCCGTATAAACCCAAACAGTTTTATCGGGGTATTGTTCTTTAACCTTTCTCATTAAACGGAAAGTTTCACCTCTGTTAAACGGGTGCAAAGGATCGCCACCCGAAAATGTTATACCCGAAATATGCGGTTTATCAAGAGCTTCAAACAACTCTTTTTCCGCAGCTTCGTCAAACGGCAATCCGCCTGTTATATCCCAAGTTATAGGGTTTTGGCAATCCTCGCACTGATGGTTACAGCCTGCAACCCACAGTACGACCCTTAAGCCGTCCCCATTTAGCATGTCGTCTTTTGTTATATTGTGGTAATTCATATCTCTACATACTTACTCTGTCTTTTATCTCTTCCATTTTTGCATCGTTAAGACGAGTATCACCTTTTACTCTTGAGTAAGAAAGATATCCGTTCATCCTCTCGATTTTTGTTAAATTTTTGCTTCCGCATTTCGGACAAACATCCATATTAAGTTCCTGATGTCCGCAATCATCACAATATGAGAGTGACAAGTTTACACCTTCATAAAATCCCATATCCATAGCTCTTTCAATCAAAGTTCTGATTGCTTCTTTATTATAAGAAATAGGATATTTAACATATTGAATTTTACCGCCGTTCATCAAATCCCAGAATCTGTTTTCCAAATCCTGCTTTTCAATCGGAGAAATTTTTTCCGTTACATGGCAGTGGAAGCTGTTTGATACATATCCTCTATCTGATACATTTTCAACAACACCGTATTTTTCACGGAACTGTTTTACCTGAAGTCCGCATAAGCTTTCAGCGGGAGTTCCGTAAAGTGCATATAAGTTGCCGTCTTCTTCTTTGAATTCATTTACACGTTTATTTATGTATTCCATAACCTCAACTGCGAATTGACCGTCTTCAACAAGCGATTTACCGTTATGGATTTCCTGAAGTTCATTTAAAGCGGTAATACCAAATGAAGCAGTTGCAGCCTTAAGCAGAGGTTTAATTTTATCGTGGAAACCTAAGTGTCCGCCGTAGAATCCGCCTTCACAGTATGCCAAAGGATTTGTTGAAGCTCTCATTTCACCCAAGTAATCGTATGTTCTTATGTGTATTTTTCTGATTAACTGCAAATAGTAATCAAGAACTTCGTAAAAATCTTTGCTTTCCTTTTTAGCTTTTGCATAAATCATCGGTAAATGCAGGCTTATAGCCCCTATATTAAACCTTCCGACAAATACCGGAACATCATTTTCATCGGCAGGTTTCATGCCGCCTCTTTCATACCAAGGCGATAAGAAAGCTCTGCAGCCCATAGGAGATATTACTTTACCGTATTTTTTATAGATACTTGCAACGTAGCCTTCTCCGGTTAAAGAAAGCCAATCAGGATACATAGAACGCTGCGAGCATTCCAATCCTGCTTCAAATACATCTTCTAAGACTCCGCCTTTTCCGTGAAGCTCTTTATCATATAAGAATACTAATTTAGGGAACAGTACCGGTTTTTTACATTCTTTTTTACCCTGCCCGTTCTTTCTGGTGTTTAGTGCAGCTATTGAAGCCATTTTTTCGTATTCGCCCGTACCCAAGCCAAAGGTAATTGTTATAAACGGATAATCACCTCTTGAAGATGCAACCGTGTTAAACTTATATTCCCAGCCTTGAAATCCTTGTTCAAAATCCGTTTTAACATCTTTTAAAGCTTCTTGTCTTGCTTGTTCAAAGTTTAAACCCATTGAAATATAGCGTTCATACTGTTTGTTATAAGATTTTTCAGCATAAGGAGCAAGTAATTTATCAACTTCGGGCACTGTAAAACCGCCATATTGCTGGCTTGCAGCAGCCATTACAATATCACCTATTACATCAAATGCAACAGCCAAAGTCTTTGGTTCATTGTACCAAAGGTTGCCCATTTCAAATCCGCCCTTTAAGACAGATGCAACATCAAATAAGCAGCAGTTCATTGTATCACGTCGTGCAGACATATCGTGGATATAAATATAACCGTCACGAATAGCTTGCAAATCTTCTACCGTTAAGAAGAATTTTTTATAAAGTTCTTTATTCAATTGATTGAATATCAAAGAACGTTTTGTAGAAACCAAAGCCGAATCAGAGTTTGAATTTTCTTTATCTCCGATATACATAATCTTTTGACTTTCCTGATATACTTTATCAAGCATTCTTACAAAGTCTTGCTTATAGTTTCTGTAATTTCTGTAGCTCTGGCATACTTTTGGATTAACATTTTCAAGTGCATTTTCTACAATATTATGCATTTCTTGAATGTATACTTCGTTTTTTCCGGAATTACGTACTTCTTCTTCAACAATAGAGCATATTTTATCAAGTTGTTCCTGTGTGAAATCAATTAAAACACGCATTGCTGATTTTTTCACAGCATTTACAACTTTATTTATATCAAATTTTTCTTTTGTCCCGTCTTTTTTAATTACAAAAAGTTCTTTTGAATCCACATCTCCCATGACAACTCTCCTTACCTTTTTGAAGTTACTAAAAATACGTATAGATCATACGCATTTTTAATAGTTCTATTAAAATCCCAAATCTCTCGATTTCTTTTTTATTTTAAACTATTTTTTTAGGCATGTAAATAGATCTAAAGAATATAATTTTTTTATTCTTTATTTTTTTCTTTAAGTTTGCTTGTTTGTATATCTAATTTTTCAATATATTCCTTATCCTCATTAAATCTGCGTTTTATTTCATCATTTAAAGTGGGAAAATCATTTTGATTATATTCCTTCATTTCAGCAATAACCATATCTGCAGTAATAGGTTGCTGCGGTGAAAGTTTGTGATTTTTAGCTTTACCTATAAATAAATCCAATTCAGCGGGAGTATAAACAAGCATATCTTCTTTCATTGTATCTATAAGCTTTTGATAGTCAAAATTTTCCGTACTTTTTTGTTCATCAAATTTATACAAAGTATACTTTATCATATCAGCTACCGCAAAATCTTCCATATCACCGATTGGAAGCTTTAAGTCCGCTCTGCCAGGACGTAATATAGCTGAATCCATCAATTGAGGATTATTTGCGGTTCCTATCCATACTGCTCCGTTTTGTGCACATTTATCCCCGCACTTTAACAAAGTTCTTACCTCTTTTATACATTCCGGATGCTCTCTTCTGTCCAAAAAGAAATTGTCTATATCTTGAACAAAGTTTATTAACGTTACTTTTCCGGTTTTTTCATAATTCTCTTTTGCATCCGCAAAAGCTTTTTGTATTGTTCTGACATTTTGTGAGTGATTTGTTTCAGATAATTCAACATCTGCAACTTTCATGCCTAAAAATCTTAAATGCTCGCATACTTTATCAGCCATATAGGTTTTACCGCCGCCGGTAGGTCCATATAAAAGGACACCATTCGGTAATTGTTTTGAATATCCCAAATATTGTCCCGTCGACTCTGATACAATAGGTGCTATTAAATCCATGGCAAGCTTATACTTCTCTACCCCGTATCCCTGTACGGCATTTAGTCCTATTTCATGACCGTCATTTGATTTTTTTATTTCGGCAAGTCTTAAAAAGCTGTAATGATAATTTTTTGCATCTTCATAAGACACCCTGAATTCTTTAGCAATATTTTTTATTGAATTATCTCTTTCTCTTTCAACTCTTGCTTGTTCTTCCGCTCTCTTTTTTTCGTCAAGATTAGTTTGATATACACCTGCTCCCAGAACTCCTGCGTAAAACAGAGCATAGCCCAAAATCGCCAATGTCCCGGGATCTATTATTCCAAATGAAGGAACATATTGTTTATTAATCCCTGCTTGAGCATTTCCGTATATACCCGCAGGCTTGCTTATTTTTCCCGTATTTGTTTGTATATTTGTTTTATACAGAGGCTTTTTTTTGTTTAAACTGCCATATTTTATACCATTTAATGCTGTAATTTTCATAATATTTTTATATACCTTTCTTCATTATTATTTCTTTAGCTTCTTCAAATAATTTGTCTTTTTTGCCACCGTCTCTTAATTTCTCTATTACAGATAAATACATATCCCATATTCCCTTAGAATCTTGAACTGAAGGACGAGTCAGTATTTTATACTCCATTCTGCCGGCTCTTGCAACTGCAGGATCAACTTTTGTTATATCTACAGCTTCTGAAATACAAGCAATCCCTTTCATTCTGCAATCTTGCATGTTTATCAATGCACTTACGGCACCTGAAGCACTGCCATCATTTATTGTTCTTTCCATAGCTATTTTATCTAAATCTCTTACTACAATGGCTGTTCTTTGTTTTGTATTTATAAATCTCTGTTCCGCCTGCTTTATTAATTCACTTATTTTTCCGCCAATATCTCTTGAAGAAGCTTCTGATGTTCTTGGTGCATTTTCTATTTTGTATCCCGCATGTTTAATATCTTCTATAAATTTAGTTATTGCCTGTTCTTTTCCTATTGAATCAGGACCGTAAAAACATATTCCGTTTACTGATGCAGTTCCGGTTTTTTGTACATCGTCAACTAAAAAAGTTTTGGCTTGATTTATTAAATCTTCCATTACACCGCTATTTTCAGTTTGTTCCATATTTTGTGCAACAGAGTTTATCACCGTTTTTGCGCCGGCCGAATTTTTTCTTATTGCAAAAAAAGCTATTGCTGCCGCAATTACCGCCCCTGAAATTAATAGAGCTTTCTTATTATTCTTTATTTTTTCTTTTACATTTTTTAATTCAAAAGTATCAGGTTTTTGCGGTTTTAAGCATGCCTGATAATTATTTTTTTCAGGTTTAATCATGCCGTCAAAAATATTATTATGAGTAGTATTTATCCCGAATGAAACTTGCATTGTAACATATCCTCCAAAGTTCAAATTTATTTTAACAAATTTAGCAAGCCAAAATCTCAATGTTATATAACATTTGAAATATTATTTTACATTCTGACTTTAATTGTTGCAGCTATATTTAATCTAGTGTCGCACTCTACCACCGACTGTCTTTAAATTACTTTCGCTCAAGCCTGCCATTCGTTCACCTTCGGTTGCCCTCATTTCGGCTCTCGCTATCCGGACCTTGTCCGTACGTAATTTCGCTCCTCGTCGCTGTACGAGTGCTCACCTTTTCAATAACGTCACTCTCAAAATTTTACTCACACCACTTCGTGTCTTATCGTAAAATTTTGTTCGGACACATTTCTTTTTCGGTAATACCATAAGAATTTGAGGTTATCTCCTGAATTTTATTTTAATACCTAAAATACGTACCACTTTATGTGAATTTTCATTTTTTACCGAGAATATTTGTTGTAAAAAGGAAATATTTTGTCTGTTTATGTTTAGTTTTTTCAAATATTCCTTTTCGTTTTTTGTTTTTCTAATGTTGTCATAATTATTTGCAAAAGCTTTAATTGATTCAATGTCTTGCATTCCGGAATTTGAATTTCCGCATAATCTTCCGCCAATCCAAACTACATTTAATCCGAGCAGCTTTGTAACAACATAATAAATTTTACCCGCAGCACTTAACATATTGTTAGTTATATGTTCAGCATTAACCGTATTATTTCTATAGTCTGCATCTATACAAATACTGGTTATATTCGGATTAAGTTCGGATATTTTTTTACATAAAAGACAAAAACCGAATATATCCTTGTCTGACAAGTTTGAATCATCTCCCATTAAAATATATTTCAGAGTAATTTCATCATATATATCATTTTGAGCTAATTCTTCTAAATTTTGTACGACCTTATTAAAACAATTATTACCTCTTAACCTTGCATAAGTTTTTTCCGTACCGGCATCTATTGAGGTATATAATTTTCTGTTAATATTTCGATATGTTTTCATCGCTTTAAAATATGCTTCTTTATTAGGAATAACAGATGAATTTGATAAAAACTTTAATATCGGTCTATTAAAGTTTTCACCTAAAAATTTTACAATTTCGGGAATATTGTTAATTAACATTGGTTCTCCACCGCCGATAATTAATTCAAGATCATCCTTGAAAACATTTTGTTTTTTTAAGTTTTGTAATACCGGCAGAATATTTTTCTTTTCGAAATCAGGTTTTTGGGCAAGTTTTTCTTTAGGAATATAACAATATGCACATCGAAAATTACAGGTTGTATATGGCATATAAATCAATGTTTTTATTTTATTTATATCAATTTCGTTTTCTTCCATATCTTTTAACATTGCGCATTTGTGGCAAATATGATTAGGGTTTTCATTAATTTCATTATATATTTTCTTTCTTGCGGTTATTATGTCGTCATAAGTTAAATCAGCATAGTTTTTTTCGGGTACTATTTCTACGTCTGTTGCACAGCAAGTGAGAATTTTATTATGCTCCAATCTTACAGTACCCCATTCCTTACTATTTAAATGACGACAAACTTTCTTTTTCATTTTTATCCCTTTCTGCCTGTTATTAAGTTATGTATTCCACTCTTAACAAAATAGACATTTTGTTAAGAAAGGCAGAAAACCTGTATATATACGCAAAAAAGGAAAAATATTAAAAAATTAAACATATTTTATTTAAATATGTTTAAAAATATTTTGGGATGAACTATAATATTTACAATCTTAACAAAATGTCTATTTTGTTGTGTTTTTTACAAGATAAAATTAATATAACTGTTATCAATTTGTTCCTGCTCAATACCTATATATCTTAAAGTAGTTGCAGGATTTGAATGATTAAATATTTTCTGCAGAATTACAACATCTTTAAATTTTTTATAATGATGATATCCAAAAGTTTTTCTCAAAGAATGTGTGCCTATTTTTTCTTTTATACCAACTGATTTACAGGCGTTTTTAATAATATAGTAAGCTCCGAACCTGTCTATACGATTGTTAAAAACAGAAGTAAATAATGGAGCTTCAGATTGTTTATCTTTAACAAAATTTTCTATCATAGGTTTAAGCTTTGAATTTATGGGAAAACTCTTATATTTACCGGTCTTTTTTTCTATAATCCGAATATGAGTTTTATCCCTTACATCACCTACATTTAAAGCAACAATATCCGAAATCCTCAGTCCGCAATTTGTGCCGATTGTTAGTAAGAGGAGGTTTCTCAGACTTTTTTTTCTTAAATAATTTTCCAGTTTTTTTAAATGTTCAATGTCTCTTATAGGCTCTACCGTTGTCATATATTTCTCCTTTTTCTCAATTACATTTATAATTGTCAAACAAGGATTTAAAATATGATAACTGAATTTACCGGAACACTATATGACCAATTGTCAAAAATTCAATTATATTTTAAGATTACTTTATGAACTTACTAGGATATGTTATAAAAAGAATTATACAAACCATACCTTTACTGTTTCTGGTATCAATAATCAGTTTCTTTTTGATACGTTTAGCGCCAGTTGACCCTTTAGCAGAACTTAAACTCAATCCCTCCATTACACAGGAAACCTTGAATTATGAAACACAAAGACTGGGATTGGATAAACCTATTATCATTCAATACGGACTGTGGTTAAAAAGCTTTGTCAAAGGAGATTTAGGCTACTGCACAACGGGAGAAAAAGTATCGGATAAACTGCTTGAAAGAATACCGAATACTCTTCTCTTAACAGGGTTTGTAATATTATTTACATGGCTTGCGGGTATACCTTTGGGAATTGTAGCTGCTCTACACTGGAGAAAGCCTATAGACAGAATATTAACAATATTATCAAGTATAGGTATGGCAATACCTTCATTCTTTTTTGCCCTTTTATTATTAATATTTGCGGTAAAAACAGGCTGGTTTCCGACAGGCGGGCTTACAAGCTACAATTATTCGGAACTTTCGCCTATAGGGAAACTTCTTGACGTATTACATCATCTTGTTTTGCCTGTTATAGTCCTTTTTACAATTTCACTGTCGGGGCTTCAAAGACAAATGAGAGGCAATCTCTTAGATGTTTTGGAATCAGATTATGTTAAATTCGCAAGAGCTAAGGGCTTAAGCGAAAATAAAGTAATTTATAAACACGCTTTAAGAAATGCAATAAACCCTATGGTAACACTTTTAGGATTTGAATTTGCTTCATTGTTAAGCGGTGCTGCTTTGACAGAATACGTATTTCAATACCCGGGGCTCGGAAGACTGATTCTTGAAGCCGTTATGAAATCTGATATCAATCTTGTTATGGCTTCGTTAATGATTGGCACAATTATGCTGGTTTTAGGCAATTTATTGGCTGATATCCTGCTAAAAATAGTAGACCCGAGGGTGGAGGCTGTCTAAATGGCTAATTTACCCGATTTTAATTCTCTGCAAAAAAGAAATATATTAAAAGAAATATTGAAAGATAAATTTGCAAAATATGCTTTTTTAATACTTATTATTCTTTATTTAAGCGTGTTCTTAGCTCCTTTTATATGCCCGTATTCAAAAGAATATTCCAACAGAAATAAGTCATACTGCCCGCCTTCTAAAATATATATCATTAACGAAAAGGGGAAACTTTCACTTCCTTACACTTATAACTACAAACGGTATTTTGATAAAGAAAATTTTGAAACCAAATATATTGAAGACAGAAGCAGAAAATACCGCGTAAAATATTTCTCAAAAGGTGAAGAATACAAATTATTAGGGTTTATCCCCTTAAACAGACATTTTTATAATATTGAAAAAGGCGGTGAATTATACCTTTTAGGCACGGATATAAACGGACGTGATAATTTTTCAAGGCTTTTATACGGAGGTCAAATCTCTCTTACAATAGGTTTTTTGGCACTTTTGGTTTCATTTCCTTTGGGAATGCTTTATGGCGGACTATCAGGGTATTTGGGAGGCAAAACCGATTTTATTATGATGAGAATAGCTGAAGCCATTATGGCTATTCCGAGTTTTTACCTCTTGATTATTCTGGCTTCAATTTTGCCTGCAAATATGACAAGTATACAAAGATTTACCCTTATAGTCTTAATCCTCGCATTAATAGGCTGGGCAGGGTTTTCAAGAGTTGTAAGAGGAATGGTGTTATCAATAAAGAAGAAAGAATTTGTTATTGCCTCTGAAGCTATGGGAGCTTCTAATTTAAGAACGGTTATAAAGCATATTCTGCCTCAGACAATGAGTTATGTAATTGTTGCAATGACTTTAAGCGTTCCTTCTTTCATTTTGTCCGAATCAGGATTGAGTTTTTTGGGTCTTGGCATTCAACAGCCCGATGCAAGCTGGGGCAATATGCTCAAAGAAGCACAGGAATTCGTTAACATTGTTGAGCGTCCTTGGCTTTTAACTCCAGGTTTTTTAATTTTTGTTGCGGTTTTATCTTTTAATCTGATTGGTGATACAATTAGAGATGTACTGGATCCTAACAGCAAGGAAAGATAATATATGCATGATTTCTTAAGTTTTTTGCCCGATACAAATATAATAATAAGAATTACGGCTTCCGTAATTTTAGGTTTTTTTATAGGCTTTGAAAGAGAAATAACTAATAAATCAGCAGGACTTAGAACCCAAATTATGGTTTGTCTTGGTTCATGCGTATTTACGATTCTTTCTATATACGGATTTTCTACTGCAGTAACTGTTTATCCTATAGGAGATCCGTCAAGAGTTGCTGCTCAAATTATTACAGGTATTGGTTTTATTGGTGCAGGTACCGTTTTAAGACAAGGTCTTACAATTACGGGACTTACTACAGCTTCAACTTTATGGATTGCGGCTGCCGTTGGAATGGCATGCGGTGCAGGTAAAATCAATATCGCCGTTATTTCTACGATTTTTGCAGTTGCCATTCTTGTTTTAATCCGTATTTTTGAACTAAAAATATTACCCCATAATCAAAAACACTTCAGGAAAATAAAAATCTCTTTTATATGTCAATATGATGATCATGATGAAATATATAAAAAATTATCCGAAATATTTCCTGAAATTATCGACTATTCACAAAAAACAGTTGACGATGATGCCGATAAAATTAAAATTAATGCTAAAGTTTTTTCTAATGAAAAAAGTCCCGTATTAAGTATTTATAAACATTTAGACAATATTAAAAAACTGCACTCCGTAAGTGTTAAAGAAATTTTTGATTAAACCTAAAAAAATTGTTATAATCAAAGTTGATTAAGGGAAAGTATGCAAAAGACAGAACGATTATATTCAAATATTCCACCGACTCGTTTAAGGAATAGAAAAGAAAAATTCAGAAAAGCTCAAAATTTGCCTTTTTGGACCTGGCTTGCAGACAGAGTCTTTTTCAGAATGCTCAGCCACAGATTTTATGCTTTGAGAATAAAAAATCTTGAAGCTTTTGAAACAAGACGCAATAAAGAATACCCGAGCATAATTTATGCACCGCACATGAACTGGTGGGACGGTATTGTCGGATATAATCTTATGCGAAGAGCATTTAAAGTGCGCCCGAGAATGATGATTGAAGAAATGAACAGATTCCCTCTGTTTGCTTTTATAGGAGCTTTCCCTGTTAATAAAGCATCCGCTCAGGAAGCTATGATTTCTCTAAAATATATCGTTGATGACCTTAAAGATGCTGATATGGGATTCTGGATTTTCCCGCAAGGTATTGTTAAACCGCCAAACTATAGACCAATTGAATTTCAAACAGGCTTAGCTTATATAGCGCAGAATGTTGCAAAAAAACATGGAGGTGTTAATTTAATTCCCCTTGCCGTTAATTATACCTTCCTGCGTGAAGATAGACCCGAATGCCTTGCTCAAGTCGGAGAACCGATTATTATTAATTCCAATAACTGTAATTTTGACAGGCATGAATTTACTAAAAGAATTGAGAAAGAATTTGAAATGTTATGCGATGAACAATTACAAACCTTTTCCAAAGGTGAAGTCACGGGATATGAATATATTTTCAGGCAGGATTTACATTGGAACAGAAAAATTGAAAAAAAATTAAAAAAAATCGCACTCGAAAATGTAGATGAACCTGTTTAGTTGTTAAGTTTGTAAATAAATTCTGTTTTTTAGTAAATTATTTTTCTTTATATTACTTTATTATATTAGTAACAATAAGGCTGTTATGGAAAAAGAATTAGAAATTGATTTATATAAATTAGCACAAGAAGCCTTTAAAATATCCGTCTCCGTTTATAAAAGAGCTTCCGATAAATTTGCTGTGCTCAATAAAAGAACAAATTCCAGAATAAATTTTATTATATTTCAATTCAAGAATATTTATAACAATAATTTTTATTCCGGAAAATAAGCTATATAAGGAAGGTTTCTGAAATATCCTTTATAGTCCAGTCCATAGCCCACTACAAATTTATCATCTATTTCAAATCCGTAAAAATCAGGCTCTATTTCAGCCTGCCTTGCGCATTTTTTATTTAAAAGAGCCGCAAAAATAAGCTTTTTCGGATGATGTTTTATTTTAAATAAATCCGTCAAAAATCTTGCGGTCAACCCTGTATCTATTATGTCTTCTACTATTAATACGTTTTTATCGTCCAGATTTGGAAGAGTTAAATCTATTGCCTGCAAGTTATTTGACGATTTAGTTTCATTTCCGTAACTTGAAATTCTTATAAATTCCATCTGTACATTATTTTTAAAATGCTTAACCAAATCGGCACAAAACATAACGGAGCCTTTTAATACACAAATTACATATATATCTTCATATGAATTAAATGCATTTTCTATTTTAAGAGCAAGTTCCGGAAGTTTATTCTGTATCTCTTTTTCTGAAATCAATACTTTCAACTTGTTTATATCTTTATCAAGCATTGTCATCGGATATTTTCTCCATTTCAAATTTATAAGGCGGAATATCTTCACTTCTGAATTTTTCGCTTACACCTGCTCCTATCGCCCATAATACTTCCTTATCCTTACATATAAGAAGGATTTTATCTCTGTCGTGTTCGGGGATATTTTTATTTATAAAATATTTTTTTAATTTCATTTTACCCTGCATACCAAACGGTTGTATAATATCCCCGTTTCTTCTTGTCCTTAAAACAAGAGGAAAACCTGCTTGCGTTAAATTAGCATAGGCAATATTACCCGTTCCTTTCGGGTATTTTTCTATTTTTTTTGTATTTTTCGATATTTTAATTCTGTATTTACCCGCAAATTCATATATACCTTCAGAATTTATAATCAGTTCTTCTTCTATTTTTTGATAATTATCGGAATGCACAAAATAAGTATATTTATGAGATACAAAAAGCCATCTGTCATTTGATACTGAAAGGGTTTTACCGGTTTTAGATTTTTGGTTTTCCGTTATAAAATTAATAAGTTCCTGTATTTTGGTAAAACTGGGCTCCAAATCATTATTTAAAAGAAGTTTATAAACAAAATGCTGTTTTATGGCGGAATTTAATATAAGAAAATTCTGAGTCAGCCATTTATCCCCTACAGTTATTTGATTTTCGATATTCTGCATTAGTTCATTAATAACTTTATTATTACCCGCAGCAATATCCGCCAAAGTTATCAGAGAATTTTCAATGTTGGGATTAATATTTTTTATAGCAGGCATAATATTGTGTCTTATATTATTTCTGGCATATTTTGTATTCGTATTGCTTGAATCGTTATTGGGATAAAGCTCATTTTTTATACAATATTCTTCAATATCTTTTCTTGAAAAATTCAAAATCGGACGGATTACTTTAAACCCTCCCAAATCTCTTACTTCTCTTATACCTTCAAGCCCGTTAAGCCCCGTTCCTTTTATAATTCTGTATAAAATGGTTTCGGCGTTATCACTTTTTGTATGAGCGGTTAAAATAGCATCCGCTTCAAATTCTTCGGCACATTTTTTGAAAAAATCATATCTCATTTCTCTTGCAACAAGTTCTGTTGCCTTTAAACCTTCTTTTAAGGTATCTGAAATAAAAGTTATATCATTTTCTTCGCAAAATTCCAGACATCTTTGCTTTTCAAGCTCTGATTCTTTTCCCCGCCAATTATGATTCAGATGAGCAGCAACAAGTAAAAAACCGTATTCTTTGGATAATTTATTCATAATATCCAAAAGGCACATGGAATCCCATCCGCCTGAAAACCCCACAATAAAAGTACTTTCACAGGATATATTTACATATTTTTCTATGATGTTTTTTACTGTTTCTTTCATAAATATATTATAGCAGATTTCTAGCCCTTAGGGTAATATAATCTTCTCACTTTTCATTTATATTGCTTATGAAAGGAGAATTATATGCTTTACAGAACTATGGAAATCGATGAACTGGTGGATTTAAAAGATGCCGACAGAGCCATTGTTGACTTAATGGAAAATAATAATGCACACTTAAAATTAATAGGACTAAAAAAACATCAGATTTTAGAACCTCATATGTCACATACAGACGTTTGTCTTTATGTTACCGAGGGCGAAATAGAAATCATTTTCGGTAATGACGACAACTGCACCTGTCAGGCTTGCGGCTGCTCCATGCCGGATGAAACCGATAAAGATACAAAAAAATATAAAGTTAAAAAAGGTCAGATGTTTTTCTTTGAAAAAAACGTTACTCATACCATTGAAGCACTTAAAGATTCATCTTTTCTTGCCGTTAAAATATAATATTAGGACTGCATTTGCAGTCCTTTTTAAAATCGGTTATAATTAATTTTGTTTAGTGGAAGTAGAGTTGTATGAAAAAGAAGTTTTTTATTTTTATTTTATGCTTTTTTATGAGCTTAAATCGTTCTTTTGCCGTTAGTGATTCTGATATACTTCAAGATATCAAAATTCAAAATCATATTGATAAAGTCGGATTAAAACTTCTCAATGCAAATAAAATAGATAGACGCATAATATTTGTATATGATAAAAAAGATAAAAAAATAAAAGGTGAACCTTCTTTAACAAAAAGACAAGTTATAGTTTATAAAAATGTTGTTAATCATATCTCTGATGACAATGAAATAGCTGCAATGCTATCAAGTGAAATTTGTAAAGCAATGGAAGCACACTCCGGTCCTTTAAAAGGTATTGTAAGCTCTATTCAAGTAAAATTTGCACCTAAAAAATATGAAATATTTTTTGACAAAAAATCCGTTGATTTACTTGTAAAAGCAGGATATAATCCCCTTGCTTTAATTACTTTCATTAATAAATCATACCCTCAAAAACGCTCCGATAAAATTTCAACTCATAATCTTACTTCTAAAAGACTTGCCAATATTTATGAATATATTTATTTCCAATATCCTTATTTCCTTGCAAATAACGAATATATTAATAATGAATCCTATCAAAATTTCCTTTTAAATTCCTTTGATAACAGAAAAAAATTAGAAATGAAAATATATAAAAACTCTAAAGAAAGAATAAAGTATGAATAATTTATTACATATTTTTATTTATATATTAAGTTTTTTTCTAAGTATAAATTATGCATACTCAATGGTAAATATGCAGGATAATCTTGTTGAAACAACTTTAAAAAAAAATAATATAGAACAGCCTGTTACCAATACAAATTATAATTATGAAAATCTGGAAGCTGTAGCTATTAAATTAAAGATACAAAACAAGATAACAAGCAAAAAAGATATTCAAGACGGCGATATAATAACATTTATTGTAAAAGATGATGTATTTTATGATAACAAAATTATAGTCAACCGAGGAACCGTAATTAATGCAAAAATAAAGGCTGTTCTTAAAAGAGGCTTAGGCGGTATTCCAGGGCAAATTGTTATTGATGATTTTGAAATCCCAAATATTGATTCAAGAAAATTAAAATCTCACTACATAAAACGAGGCAGAAATACCACTCTGTTAATACTTCCTCTTAAATGGGCATTAACTCCTATTCCTTTTGTAGGTTCATTTACCAATTTAATTTTAGGCGGGCATGCCAAAATTTCTCCAGATGACAATATTACCATTTTTTATTATCCTAACTGGCATTTAAAATAACTCTATATATTCTTGACTTATTGTTTTATTTTTTAGTTAATATTCTTAACAGAATAGGAGAACTGTTGTGGAAGAAATATTTAAACAAATGCTTTCTAATCATATAGGGAAAATAGACCTTTTCTTAATAGGCAAAACTATTTTTGAAATAATTCTTTTCTTTATATTTCTAAAATTTATAAATAAAACTTTTAATATTTTCATAGATAAAATTATTTCACGAATACAAGACAGTGAAATGAGAAAACATTATTATACATTAAGACAGCTTGGTATATATATAATAGATGCATTAATAATACTGTTTTTTATAACAAATATACTTGAAAACTTCGGAATAGACATGAAACCGATACTTGCAACAGCAGGTGTATTAGGTGTAGCAGTTGGTTTTGGCGGTAAAAAATTTGTTGAAGACTTGTTTACAGGTCTTTCTATTATTCTAACAGGACAAATAAGAGTCGGAGATTATGTTACAGTTAATAATTCCACTGGAACAGTTGAAAAAGTTACACTTACAATGATTGTTATAAGAAGCTTTAACGGTGATGTTCATTACTTGAGAAACGGACAGATAGATACAATTATTAATCAGACAAAAGATTTTTCATACCCTCTGTTTAATTTCAGCGTAGCATACAAAAGCGATATTGCTCGGGTAATTAGAGTTTTAAAAGAACTGGGGCAGGAATTTAGACAAATGGAAGAATATTCCAAATTCATTCTGTCGGACTTAGAAGTATTCGGTCTAAACGAATTTCAAGATTCCGCTATTGTCATACTTGCAAGATTTAAGACGACTCCTCATGAACAGTGGATGATAAAAAGGAAATTTAACCAGATGGTTAAAGAACGATTTGACAGAGAAGGCATTGAAATACCATTCCCTCAAGTTGTTATTCATGAGGAAGAATGCCAAGCACAAGGAAATTAATATGATACTGATTACGGGCGGAGCAGGATACATAGGAAGCCATTGTGCAATTAATCTTTTAAATCAAGGAAAAGAAATCGTTATCTTTGATAACCTTGAAAACGGACATATTGAAACGGTTAATTCGCTTAAAGAAATAGGTAATGTACATTTTATTAAAGGAGATTTGAAAAATCCTGACGAAATAAATTCTGTTTTTGATAAATATAATATTGATACGGTTATACATTTTGCAGGTTATATTGAAGTGGCTGAAAGTGTAGAAAACCCTTCTAAATATTATAAAAATAATATTATAGGAACACTAAACCTATTAGATATAATGGTAAACCATAAAGTTAAACATATTGTATTTTCGTCCACCTGCGCAACATACGGAGAACCCTTATACACTCCGCTTGACGAAAAACACCCGCAAAACCCTATTAATCCGTATGGAAGAACGAAATTAATGATTGAAAATATTCTTGATGATTATGACAGGGCCTACGGTATTAAATCAATTAAATTGAGATATTTTAACGTAATAGGCGCAGATTTTAAATCAAGAACGGGAGAATGGCATACACCCGAAACCCATCTGGTGCCTAATATACTAAAATCAATATTTGAAAAAGACAGAGTGTTTAATATATATGGAACTGACTATACTACACCTGACGGAACCTGCATAAGAGATTATGTAAATGTAGAAGATTTAGCACAAGCACACTCTCTTGCCTGTTCATATTTAAAAGAACAAAATAAATCAGATTGTTTTAACCTCGGAACGGAAAAGGGAAGCAGTGTTAAAGAAATATTTAATGCAGTAAAAAATGTTACGGGTAAAAATATCAATGTTGAATTTAAGCCAAGAAGACAAGGTGATGCCGCAATTTTACTTGCCGATTCATCAAAAGCAAAAAAACTGTTAAACTGGCACCCTGAAAAAACTCTTGAAGAAAGTATTAATTCGGCATATCAGTGGGAAAAAATCAGACATTAAACCCCTATAAACGTTCTTGTATTTTCTATTTTCGCCTTATTTAACAACTTCTTTATTAAAAATAAAGTTATAAAGCTCATAAAAAGAACAAATAAATACCTTAATGACGCCAATCCTAATGATGAGATTACGCCGATAATATTATCAGCAGGCAAAACCTTGGGCATTTTAAACCATTGATTAAATGCAAATACATAATACCAGTGTATAAAAAACAGACCAAAACTGTATTTTGCCGTTACATCCAGCCAGTGATTTATTTTTTCATGTTTTATTATTGCCTCATCATAGTGTTTTAAATACCCCAAAACAATAACAGTTAAGAATATTTTAGAGACTGTTCCGTTTAAAAATATACCTCTGTTATTTAAAAATACATCTAAACCCGCTGTTAACAGCATTAAAATAATAAATAAATACCTTTTATCGTAGAAAATATCTATTTTGTCCTTATATTTAGATAAATACATCCCGAAAACATACATAGACGAGAAATGAACAAATCCCGAAAGAATATACTTTATATATTCAATATATTTATGAAAATAATCTAAATCACTTACCCACTCGGGTTCAATATCAACCCTTGGGATAAAAACAGTAATTATAAACAATATGGGAAGCAGTTTATATAAAATATTCTTTTTTTCTAAAGCTAAAAGAATATAGCTTAAAACAAAAAATATAACAATCATAGGAATAAACCACGCAGGAACATTATGAACTCTGCCTGTTGAGAGGAATACGCCGATTTGTAATATAGGATTCAGCCCTTCAAACGGATTCCCGTATAATTTTGGCAGGGTAAAGCATAAAATTATCCCCGGAACTGCAGTTAAAATATATGGAATAATAACATTAAACCACTTCTTTTTCATATAGTTTTTATACTCAAACTTATATGATAAATGCTGAAACAAAAACCCTGAAATAAATATAAAAAGAGCAGTACCCCCTGCAAATACTTCAAATGAAATATTATTAATTAAACTGCCTTTTGCCCCTATCTGCATAGTATGCCCTGCAAGAATTAACAAAATAGCCAAACCTCTAAAAACATTTATATAATTAAGTATTTGCTTCTTAGGCTTATCTTTTATCTCTTCCATTTTTTATTCCTTTTTTGAAATCATTTTATCAAAAAAAATATATCTAAATTGTTAATTATGCAAATTAATTTTTTACCATTTTAAATATATTTTGTTTAATTTATAATTTATCCCAAAAGGAAGGAAAAATATGATTATTCCAAGTATTGACTTAATGGGCGGAAAAGCTGTTCAACTAAGACAGGGAAAAGAAAAAATTCTTGAAAAAGAAAATGTTTTGGAACTTGCAAAATACTATTCCCGCTTTGGTGAAATAAGCGTAATTGATTTAGATGCGGCAATGAATAAGGGCGAGAATGAGGCTCTTATAAAAGAAATATGTAAAATAGCCCATTGCAGAGTCGGCGGGGGAATAAGAGATATAGACAAGGCAAAAAGAATACTTGCAAACGGTGCAAAACAAATAATAATAGGGACTGCTGCCAATGAAGAATTTTTGACAAAACTGCCTAAAGATAAAGTTATTGTGGCAATAGATTCAAGGCAAGGTAAAATAACCGTAGAAGGCTGGACTACGCAAATAAATGCTTCTCCTGAAGACTATATCAAAAGATTTGATAATTTCTGCTCGGGCTATCTTTATACAATAGTTGATAAAGAAGGAATGATGCAGGGAACGGATATAGATGCAATAAGGAAAATAAGGGAATTAACAAAAAAAACTCTTATAGCAGCAGGTGGTATATCCTCGATTGAAGAAATTAAAACTCTTGTTAAAATGAATGTATCGACTCAACTGGGTATGAGTATTTATACGGGAGCTGTCAACTTAGAAGACGCATATATTGCGGTTATGGATTTTGATAAACAAAACGGACTGATTCCGACAATTGTTCAGGATATAGAAACAAAACAAGTCCTAATGCTTGCTTATTCAAATAAAGAGTCTTTAAGAAAGTCTCTGTCTGAAGGATTAGCTACATATTACAGCCGTTCAAGAAAAGAATTATGGACAAAGGGACTGACCTCAGGAAATACTCAGGAATTAATAAGCGCAAAATTTGACTGTGACCAAGATACGATTCTATTTAAGGTAAAGCAAAAAGGAGCTGCTTGCCATACAGGAAGATACTCCTGCTTTGAAGACAGAGATTTTTGTATAAATGAATTATACAACCTGCTTTTGGACAGAAAGGCTAAAATGCCCGAAAATTCTTATACAACAAAACTATTTAAAGACGAATTTAAACTTCAAAGAAAAATCATGGAAGAAGCATTTGAGTCCGTAAACTTTGAAAAGGGCGACGGCTTAGAGTGGGAAGCAAGCGACCTTGCATATCATATGCTTACTTATATGGCGCTTCATAATGTTACTCCGCAAGATATACTCAATAATTTAGCTTCAAGGACAAAATAGGATTAAATATGAAAATATGCACTTATAAAGAAATTGACGAAAATTTCTTTTCTAAAATTGAATTTGAAAATATTGATTCCGCAGCTCAAATAATAAAAGACGTAAGAGAAAACGGCGACAGTGCCGTAAGAAAATATTCAAAAGCTTTTGGTGACGGAGATATAGAAGAATTTAAACTTACAAAAAAAGAAATTGAGGATATTGTAAATTCAATTGACCAAAAGACAAAAGATACAATAAAATTTGCGATAAAAAATGTTGAAACATTTGCAAAAGCTCAATTGAACAGCATTAAGAATCTTGAAACAGAGGTTAACGGAAATATTCTCGGGCATAAGATTATCCCTATAGAATCCGTGGGCTGTTATATTCCCGGAGGCAATTATCCTTTGCCTTCAAGTGCAATAATGACAATAGTACCTGCTAAAGCTGCGGGAGTAAAAAGAATTGCGGCCGTATCACCAAAAATTCAGCCCGTAACAGTATATGCAGCATACTTATCAGGTGCCGACGAAATATACAGAATCGGGGGTGTTCAAGCAATTGCAGCTCTTGCCTACGGAACTCAAAGTATAAAAAAAGTAAATAAAATAACGGGTCCGGGGAACAAGTTTGTTACATCAGCAAAAAAACAAGTATTCGGAGAATGCGGGATAGACTTTTTAGCAGGTCCGAGTGAAGTTCTTATAGTCGCAGATGACAGTGCAAACCCTGATTTTGTTGCGGCGGATATGCTTGCTCAGTGTGAACACGATAAAGACGCCCGTGCATTTTTAATTTGCACCTCAAAAGAATTTGCACAAAAGGTTAATATGAAAGCAGAGGAATATTTAAAAACTCTTTCAACAAAATCAATAGCAGAAATTTCATACTCTAAATCCTATGCGGTAATTGTTAACAATATAGATGAAGCAGTAGAACTTTCGAATAAAAAAGCCCCCGAGCATCTGGAATTGTGTTTTGATAATATAGAAAAATACACGGATAAATTTACGAATTACGGTTCAATGTTTATAGGCAGTTATTCGGCTGAGGTTTTCGGAGATTATGTATCAGGCACGAATCATACTCTGCCGACTAATCAGGTTGCAAAATATTCGGGCGGTTTAAGCGTATTTGATTATATAAAAATACAGACATATCAAATAATTAAAGCTTCTTCTTTAAAAGAAACAGCTCAAAATGCTTCAAATTTAGCAAAACTGGAAGGACTTAGTGCACATAAACTGGCTGCTGACGTAAGGCTTAATTCAATTGATAAATAGCAATTATAATTCTTTTATTTTTCTAGCAGGAACACCGTAAGCAAGGGAGTTATCAGGGATATCCTTTGTAACAACCGAGCCTGCACCTATAACAACATTATTTCCGATTGTTACACCACCCAAAACAACTACATTTCCGCCTATCCAAACATTATTACCCACCCGAATCGGCTTTGCATATTCAAGTCCCTTATTTCTTGTAACCCAATCCAAAGGATGACCTGCCGTATAAAAAGCACAATTAGGTGCTATAAAAACATTATCACCAAAAGTTACTTCAGCACAGTCTAAAATTATAAGATTATGATTAGAATAAAAATTTTCACCTATTTCTATGTTATAACCGTAATCACACATGAAAGGCTGTTCAATTAAAAATTTTTCTTTGGTTTTCCCCAATATTTTTCTGATTAAAATTTCTCTTTCATTAATTTTTTCGGGAGAGAGATTATTATGTTGAAAACACAAAATCTTACAGTCAGTTCTTTCCTGAATCAAAGACTTATCATAATTGGCATCATACAATTCGCCTTTAAGCATTTTTTCTTTTTCAGTAGTCATAAATATATGATAACATAATATAAAAAAATAAAAATGACGGCTTAAAAAATTAAGCCATCATTAAATATATCAACAAAAAGCCTGTCATAATTAATTATGACAGGCTTTACAACTTATTCTAACATTCTCATTACGCACTGATTTTTTCTTGCAGTATTTCATCAATACTTACTTTAGAATCCATTCTTTCCTGAACATCTGATAATTGTTTTTCGATATTAAAATTAATAGCTTTTTTATTTTTATTAGCTCTTAAACCTTTAATAATTTCATCATAAACAATATAAGAATTTAACTGCATATATGATTTTATATCTTTAGCTTTTTTATTGGATTTTAACAGATTTTCGCTTCTTGTGAATGTATATTTAATAATTGAATCAAGAATGTATTTATTTTGTCTTAAAGATTGATGTTCTTCATTATTAATAAGAGTATTCAATAAAATTTTGCAATGAGTTTGAATAGTATTCATAATACTTTTTCTTTGAATCCAAGGAATAGATTTAGAAATAGTCTTTTCACATTGATTCATCTTTTTTTGCGCATATTTAACAAACAAATACTTTTTAATATTATCTTTTAGTTCATTCATTGCCAGTGTTTCCTCTCTATCTATATATTTTTTATATCATAAATTTATAACTTGGAACTACTCTATTTGTATGGTAATTTATAAAAAGATGAACTTTTATTAAATAAAAATTTTTTTTAAGCAATTTTAAAGGATTACATTTTTTATATATCTGTGTAAAGAAGTAAAGGTAAATTATGGAAGTAAAAACAATATATATTAGTCAACCTCAAAAACCAAGCAGATATTCAAGACAAAATAACAGATACAGAAATAATTATAATAATACCGACGATGTTTTTGTAAAAAATTTTGACAAAGAATTTGACAAAGAAATAAAACGTGAGCAAATAAGACAGGAACAATATAACAAAGCTAAGAAGCAAAGATTAACTGCAATATTAACAGCTTTAGGAATAATATCAGCTACTGCCGGTGTAACTGTAGGTTTTCCGGCTAAAGCCACAACAAAAAACACCACAATCCCAAATCAAATAGAACAAGAAGCAAATGATATTATTCAACTTGAAACATTACCTTATGAAATTTCAAATGAAGACTATTCATATACGGATAATAGCAAAGTAATTGAAGAAAACTCTGTTGAACAAACTGCAGAACAAGCTGAAATTACGAAAAAACCATCAACAGATGAAATGGCACAAGAAATTTTAAATTCAAACAGTGAAGTAAAATATAATTATAACAAGATAAAAGAGTCTTTAGACAGATTTTCAGAACAACTTGGAGAGGATTGTCTGCCGTTAATAAAAAGAAGAGTCGAAGAACTTGGCAATAACAGAGTTAGCGTTTTGGATGTTCTGAAAATATTAGAAATTGAGACAAAGGGAAGGATATATGATCCCGATAATCCGAAGGAAATAATTGCCTCATTTACCAATGAAGCATATGGTCCCTTCCAGTTAACACCCGATACCGTTGATTATGTAAATTACTATTACAAACTCGAAGGAACCGATAAAGAGCTGGATGTAATGGATCCTTATGATAATCTTGATGCTTGTATACTTTATCTGAGATTTTTGAGATATCAAAAAGAAACTCAATTAAATGAAGGTAAAACATTACCAACGGGCAACGATGTTAACCTTGCAGTAATGTGGGGGTACCATGACGGAGCTTGGGAAAATGATATCTCTGATTATGGTCGGGATTATTTACAACAATATACCGAATTAAGCTCAATAGATGATTATCCGGAAGTTGTCGCATACTTATTAAATGAAGAAGTTCCCGAAAACGTATAAATTTAATTATCTGTTTGGTTATAGTTTTCTGAATCTGTTTTAACCAAATCAAAATCGAACTTTTTCCATTCTTTCATGCCGCCTCTTAAAATAACAGCGGGATAATGTTTTTCGATTAAATCCAAGGCTGTTTTATAGGCTCTGGGGCATGAATCCGAATACGTATAAACAATAGTTACTTTACTTTTATCAAGCATTTCAACGTGATCTTTTGCTTCTTTATAAGGTATATGAACTGCATAAGGAATATGGCCTTCAATATAGTCATTATATTCTCTTACGTCAACTATATTTATTGTATTGACTCTGTTTGCAATAATTTCATCCAATGTATAGGGTCCAACGGTATAAGAGATAATATCTTCAAAAAACTTTTTAGCTCTTGATAAATCTTTTGTTATATTTTCGTGTGAAAACATTTAGAATCCTTTCAAATAAATATTACATAAGTAATTTATTACAAGTTAAATTTGTTAAAATTACCTGTCTGTCTAATTTATAAGGATAATATAATTTTAATTGTAAATATGTTTGTTTTTTCATTGACTTAAGTTTTTGTTGGCTTCATAATACTAAAAAATAAGGGAAAGTCATGAAACACAATTTGTTAAAAATTGAATATAAGAGATAAAAGAAAAACTGTTCGTTTTTCTTTTTTTTTAAATTTTGCGTAGGGTGAAACGAAGTGAACCCGAAGTAATCGAGTGACGAAGTGACGACAGCGAAGCGAAGGAACGGCAGTCACGAGTGAAGCAAAATTTAAGACGAGCGTAAGGTGAAACGAAGTGAACCTGAGTGACAAAGTGACAAAGGAATAAGGCAGTATATAAGCAAAATGATAACTAATACTACAAAAAAAGTATATAAAGCACAAGTTTATGAAATTCAAAAAGTTTCGGTAAGTTCATATTTAATGGAAATAGAATGCGATAGAAAAGTTGATGTTAAGGCAGGGCAATTCATCTCAATATACTGCAGCGGCTTAACCCTAAGACGTCCGTTCAGCGTATTTTCCAATAACGAAGGCAGAATAGGCATTTTATTTAAAGAAAGAGGAGAAGGAACAAATTATATAAAATCACTTAAAAAAAGTGATTTTATTGATATAATAGGGCCATTAGGCAACGGCTTTGAGATAAAAAATAAAAAATCTCTGCTTATAGGTGCAGGTATAGGAGCTGCTCCCATCAGCTTTTTAAAAACAAAATTGGATGAAAAAGGGATAGAAAACCTGTTTACCTGCGGTTTTTTAAATAAAAATGAAGTTCCCTCCTGCGTAAATATTGATAAAATATACACTGATGACGGTTCATTGGGTGAAGCAGGAAGTATTATTAACTATTTGGGGCTTTTAATAAACACATATAACCCTGAAATTATATATTGCTGCGGACCGAATATTGTTTTAAAATCCACTGCCGAAATGGGCATTAAATATGATATAGAAACTCAAGTTGCAATGGAAAAAGTTATGGCATGCGGTATCGGAGTATGCAGAGGCTGCGTTATAGATATAAAAACAGGAGCTGAAACAGTTAATAAATCTGTATGTAAAGACGGCCCCGTATTTAAAGGAAATGAGGTTGTATGGTAAGTAATATTTTACAGACAAACCTCAACGGATTAGTACTTAATAACCCGATATTAACCGCATCGGGGACATACGGATACAATGATGAATATGAAGAATTTATTGATGTTTCAAACCTCGGCGCTATAGTAACAAAAGCTATAACCCTTAAACCCAGAGCCGGCAACAAACACACCCGTATTATAGAAACAAAGGCGGGTATGATTAATTCAATAGGGCTTGAAAACGTAGGAATCGAGAAATTTTTAAACGAAAAGCTGCCTGTTTTAAAAGAGAAAAACATAAATTTTATAATGAATCTGGCAGGTTCCACTCTTGATGAATACATTGAACTGGCTAAAATTTGTAATAAAAACTCTATAAAAGCGGTTGAGTTAAACGTTTCATGCCCGAATGTAAAATCAGGCTGCCTCGAATTCGGAGTTGATGAAAATTCATTATATGAGCTTGTAAGTTCCGTAAGGCAAGAATATAAAGGATTTTTAGCGGTTAAATTGACGCCCAATGTAACATCAATTGAAAAGCTTGCCCAAGCCTGCCAAAGAGCGGAAGCTGATGCCATAAGCGCAATAAATACATTAAAGGGTACGAGGATTAAGCTTGATATAATAAACGGCAAGATTAATAAAACGGTCGTGACGGGAGGATATTCGGGCAGAGGAGTAAAACCCGTGGCAATCGGTGCGGTCATAAGGATTAAACAGACAACAGATTTACCGATTATAGGTATAGGCGGTATAGAGAACCTGAATGATGTGCTTGAATTTTTTGCGGCTGGTGCCGATGCGGTTCAGATAGGTACAGCTAACTTTACACATCCTGAAACTGCCGAAAAACTGGTTTTTGAACTTGAAAATTTTATCAAAACCAACGGATTTAAAGATTTGGAAGAATTGAAGAAAGAATTGAGGAAATAATGACAAACGAGGTTTTAAGTTTACTTGAAGAAGCACAGGGAGTATTGCACGGACATTTTTGCCTTACATCGGGCTTGCATTCCGATATATATTTTCAATGTGCAAAATTATACCAATACCCTGATATAACGGAAAAACTCGGGAAAATGCTTGCTGAAAAGCTGTCGGATATTGAATTTGACACAATAGTAGCCCCTGCAATAGGTGCCGTTATTATAGGTTATGAAACAGCTAAAAACGCTAAGAAACGTAATCTTTTCGTTGAAAGAAAAGACGGAATAATGCAGTTAAGAAGGGGGTATACTCTAAAAAAAGGTGAAAGAGTAGTAATTATTGAAGATGTAATAACTACCGCAAGAACAATAAAAGAAACAATGGAAGCAATAAAAGAGTTTGAACCTGAAGTTGTTGCGGTAGGCTGTATAGTTGACAGAACAAAAGGACTTACGGAATACAACATTAAGTCTTTAATGCAGATAGACCCTGTTGTATATGATCCGAAAGACTGTCCTTTATGCAGAGAAGGTATACCTCTAGTAAAACCGGGAAGCCGTGAAGAAAAGGCAAAAGCGTAATGGAACATTTAATTGATATTGAAAGCTTAACAAAAGAAGATATTTTAAACATAATAAATCTCGCAAAAGAGTTTAAAAACGGCACTAAAAAGTCGGATGTTGAAAAGAAAACCCTTGCTCTGATGTTTTATGAAAACTCCACAAGAACAAGGTGCAGTTTTGAGATTGCAGGGCAAAAACTCGGAATGAACATTATAAACTTTGACGCTCAGCACTCATCTTTATCAAAAGGAGAAAGCTTAAAAGATACAATTGAAAACTTATATTTCTTAGGTGTAAATGCCGTTGTAATAAGGCATTCTCTGTCAGGAATAATAAATAACGTAATGAGGCTCGTAAAATATCCGATTAAATTCGTAAACGGCGGCGACGGAACTCACGCTCATCCGTCTCAGGCATTACTTGATTTTTATACTATGCTTGAAAAAACGGGAAGCGTAGAAAACAAAAAAATAACAATCGTAGGTGATGTCGCCCATAGCCGAGTTGCTAAATCAAATATAGCATTGCTTTCAAAGTTTAATGCAGACATTCATCTTTGTGCACCTTCATATCTTCAATTTGAGAATTTAAAAGCTTTTGATGTCAAGTATCATCAAAACGTCAAAGAAGCAGTAAATGATAGTGACGTTGTAATGGTATTAAGGGTTCAAAATGAACGCCATGAAAAAGAAGGCTACCCTGAATCTTCCGAATATAAAAGGCTGTATGAAATAGATACAAATTTATTAAAAGAGTATGCTTCAAAAGACGTAATACTTATGCACCCCGGGCCCGCAAACAGAAATATTGAGGTTTCCTCTGAGCTTTTAGATAACACCGTAGGTAAAACGATTCTGGAACAGGCACAAAACGGGGTATATGTCAGAATGGCAATACTAAATACTCTCTTAAACAAAGGAAAAGAGGTCTAAATGCTTCTTAAAAACACCAAAATAGTTAATCCGAAAAATAATTTTGAAGATATAACAGACATTCGTATAGAAAACGGGATTATTGAAGAAATACAAAAAAATATAACTCCTAAAAATAATGAAGAAGTAATAGACCTTACAGGCAAAATAACTATTCCGGGGCTGGTTGATATGCACTGCCATTTAAGAGAACCCGGATATAATTCTAAAGAAACCATTAAAACAGGGATTCTTTCAGCTATTGAGGGAGGATATAGTGCAATATGCCCTATGGCAAACACAAATCCCGTTAACGACAATTCAGCAACGCTTAATTATGTTATAAGCAGGGCAAAAGAAGTATCGGATATAGGTTTTTATCCGATATGTGCCGTAACAAAAGGACTTACGGGAGAAAAGATAGTAAATGTATCAGAACTTATTGCAAATGGTGCCGCAGCATTTTCTGATGACGGCAGACCCGTTGAAAACATGCACCTTTTAAGAGAAGCTCTAAAATATATAAATTCTCATAATTCAATAATAATATCACATTCTGAGGACTCATCACTTGCAAATTCAGGCGTAATCAATGAAGGCACAATTTCAACCAAATTGGGTCTAAAAGGTATACCTTCAATAACAGAGTCTTTGGCAGTAGCAAGAGAACTGGAAGTTGTAAGAATTATAAACGGCAGATACCATTTTGCACATATATCAACAAAACGTTCGGTTGAACTTATAAGACAGGCAAAAATGGAAGGTCTTAATGTTACGGCAGAGACGGCTCCGCATTATTTCAGCCTTACTCAGGATGATATGGTTGATTATGATGCAAAATATAAAGTAAATCCTCCTTTAAGAACAAAAGAAGATAAAAAAGCAATTATAGAAGGGCTAAAAGACGGAACTATAGACGTTATAGCAACTGACCACGCTCCTCATACCGTACACGAAAAACAGCTTCCCATACAAAATGCCCCGATGGGAATAGCAGGATTTGAGACGGCACTGGGTATAACTTTAACCTATCTTGTTCATACTGGAGAATTAACCCTTATGGAAGCTGTAAGAAAATTAACATCCGCTCCTGCTGATATTCTTAAACTTGAAAATCAAGGCAGTATTGAAGTCGGGAAAGAAGCAAATCTTACAATTATTGATTTAAACGAAAAATGGATTGTTGATGCTTCTAAATTTAAGTCTAAATGCAGAATTTCACCATTTAACGGAAAAGAGATAAAAGGTAAAGTGAAAATGACAATAATAAAAGGTAAAATACATATTATAGGATAACAAAAATGAATATAAGACCTGAAATAAAAGAAAAAATAGTATTGGCTCTTGATGTTGACACGTTAGAAGAAGCTAAATCGCTTATAACTGAACTCAAAGACTATGTCGGAGTTTTCAAAGTCGGGCTTCAAATGTATACGGGCAACGGATATGAAATATTTAATTTTATGAAAGAGCAGAATATAAAGTTTTTCTTTGATGTAAAACTTCACGATATTCCGAATACCGTAGCAAAAGCGGCAGAAAATATAGTAAGAAACGGTGCATCATTTTTCAATATGCATACAACAGGCGGAGCGGAAATGATGAAAACCGCCTCTGATGCCGCAAGAAAAACAGCTCAGGAGCTGGGCAAAGAAAACCCCGTGATACTGGGCGTTACGGTTCTCACAAGTATCAGCGAAGAATGTTTAAAAAGCGAATTAAAAGTTCCGTACAATCCCAAAGATTATGCACTAAATCTGGCTCTAATGGCAAAGAAGTCGGGACTTGACGGAGTAGTAGCCAGTGTTTGGGAAGCTAAAAAGATAAAACAGGTTTGCGGTAAAGATTTTAAAGTGCTTTGCCCCGGAATAAGACCCGAATGGTCAAATAAAAACGACCAAAAGCGCCTTGCAACACCAAGTATTGCAATAAAAGAAGGAGCTGACTACCTTGTAATAGGCAGAGCCGTTACGTCTGCCGAAGACAGGATTAAAGCCATTCAAATGATTTATGAAGAAATAGAAAATGCTCTTTTAACTCAAAATAAATCATACGCCGAATCTAAAGGGAAATTAATCCTTGAAAACGGCATGATATTTGAAGGTGAATCAATTGGAGCAGACGGAACTTCTTATGGAGAAATTGTATTTAACACTTCAATGGTAGGTTATCAGGAGATTTTAACCGACCCTTCATATGCAGGTCAAACAATAGTTATGACTTACCCAGAAATAGGCAACTACGGTATTAATAAAGATGATTTTGAAAGCGGAAGAATTTATGCAAAAGGATTTGTGGTTAAAAATATCTGTGAGCATGAATCCCACTACAAAAGCAATCTTTCTTTAAGCGATTACTTAAAACAAAACAATATAGTAGGTTTAAAAGGTGTAGACACAAGATATTTAACCCAAATTATAAGGAATTACGGGGCAATGAATTGCGCCGTAACAACAGGTGAAATAACCCCCGAGATTAAGCAGAAAGTTAAAGAATACAGAATAAGTAAGGATATAACGCTTGAAATAACTACATATAAGACCGAAAGATTTACGGGAAACGGTATTAAACTTGCCATAATTGATATGGGAATTAAAAAGAGCATTATAGATAATTTTAAATCCCTTGATTGTGATATAACGGTATTTCCTGCGGATGTTAAGGCTGATGAAATACTTGAAGGCAATTTTGACGCAGTATTAATCTCAAACGGCCCCGGAAACCCCGAAGATGCAGTTCAGGCAATAGAAACAACAAAAAATCTGCTCGGGAAAATAAAATTATACGGAATTTGTCTGGGACATCAGATTATCGCACTGGCGTTAGGAGCTAAAACATTTAAACTGAAATACGGACACAGAGGCGGGAACCACCCCGTTATTAATACAAAAACAAATGAAATATTTGTAACTTCGCAAAATCACAGCTATGCGGTGGACGAAAATTCGCTTCCCGAAGGAGTTGAAGCCACATATATCAACTTGAATGATAAGACGGTAGAAGGTATGTGCTGTGAAAAATATAATATAAAAACCGTACAATTCCACCCCGAATTAACGGTAGGACCTTATGATTCATATAAAATCATAACGGATTGGGTAAAAGAAATTGAAGAATCTAAAGCAGTCAGTGTTTAAAAAGAAAGAGATATGTTATGCCGATTAATGAAAATATAAAAAAAGTATTAGTAATAGGTTCAGGTCCTATAGTAATAGGTCAGGCAGCAGAGTTTGACTATGCGGGAGTGCAAGCCTGCAGAGCATTAAAAGAAGAAAACATAGAAGTTATTCTTGTTAACTCAAACCCTGCAACTATTATGACAGATGAAAATATAGCAGATAAGGTATATATAGAACCTTTAACGCTAGAATCATTGACATATATTATAGATAAAGAAAGACCAAACGGCATAATAGCTACTTTAGGCGGTCAAACAGGTTTAAATCTTGCAGTAAGTCTCAATGAAGCAGGAGTACTGGAAAAATATAACGTTGAACTTTTAGGAACAAAAATTGAGTCAATAAAAAAGGCCGAAGATAGGGAATTATTTAAAAATTTAATGCTTGAAATAGGTGAACCAATCCCTGAAAGCGATATTGTATCAAGTTTTGAGGATGCTAAAAAATTTGCTCAAAAGATAGGTTTTCCGATAATCGTAAGACCTGCATACACTCTCGGCGGTACAGGCGGCGGTATAGCTAATAACTACAGCGAATATGAAGACATAGTTTATACAGGATTATCCCTAAGCCCGATTTCTCAAGTTCTTGTTGAAAAAAGCATTGCAGGATATAAAGAAATTGAATACGAAGTAATAAGGGATGCAAACAACACCTGTATTGCAATATGTAATATGGAAAATATAGACCCAATCGGTATACACACGGGTGACAGCTTTGTTGTTGCGCCCACTCAGACCCTTACAAACAAAGAATGCCAAATGCTTAGAAGTGCGGCTTTAAAGATAATTAAAGCATTAAAAATAGAAGGCGGATGTAACGTTCAATTTGCTCTTGATACAGTAAGCAACCAATATTATGTAATAGAAGTTAACCCCCGTGTAAGCCGTTCTTCAGCACTTGCCTCCAAAGCAACAGGCTACCCGATTGCAAAAATAACAACAAAAATAGCCGTAGGATACAACCTGCACGAAATTCCAAATTCAATAACAAAGAAAACAGTAGCCGCCTTTGAGCCCGTGCTTGATTATGTCGTAACAAAAATCCCAAAATGGCCGTTTGATAAATTTAAACACGGCGACAGAATTTTAGGTACCAAAATGAAGGCTACAGGAGAAGTTATGGCAATAGGAAGAACATTTGAAAGTTCTTTCAAAAAGGCTATAACTTCAATAGAGTCTAAATATACAGGACTTTTAAGAGGCAGACACCTTGAATGCAGTGAGGATGAGCTTAAAGCACTTTTGCATGTTCAGGATGACAGAAGAATATTCAGAGTAGCGGAAGCCATAAACAGAGGTATTTCCGTTGATGAAATAAACAAAATTACTAAAATAGACAAATGGTTTATATATAAGATTAAAAGCCTCGTTGACTTTGAAAACAGGCTTAAAAATGAAAATTTAACACCCGAATTATATATGGAAGCCAAAGAAAAAGGATTTCTTGACGAAGAAATATCAAAACTTATGCAAATTCCTTATGAAGAAGTGGAGAAAATAAAAAAGGAAAACTCAATAAATGCTTCATTCAAGATAGTAGATACCTGTGCGGCGGAATTTAAAGCATATACGCCGTATTACTATTCAACATACAATGAAGTTGATGAAAGTGACGCCGATAATAACGATAAAAAAATACTAATATTAGGTTCAGGCCCCATAAGAATAGGGCAGGGTATAGAATTTGACTACTGCTCAGTACACGCAGCGTGGGAAGTACGCAACAACAATTATAAATCTTTAATAGTAAATTCAAACCCCGAAACGCTTTCGACGGACTTTGACGTAGCTGACAAGTTATTTTTTGAACCAATGCACATTGAAAATATAATGAATATTATAGAAAAAGAAAAACCTGAAGGTGTAATGGTTCAATTCGGTGGGCAAACAGCAATTAATTTGGCTCCAAAACTGTATGAAAGAGGAGTAAATATATTAGGAACTTCGTTAGAATCAATAAATATAGCGGAAGACAGAAAACTGTTTGAACAGCTTTTAAGGGATTTACATATACCGCAGCCAAAAGGTTTTGCGATTAAAAAGCAGTCTGAGGCTCTTGAAACGGCTAAAACGCTAGGTTATCCGCTTCTTGTAAGACCTTCTTACGTTATAGGCGGCAGAGGTATGCAGGTTGTATATAACAAGGATGAACTTTTATCATACATTGAAGGCGCTATGAAGTTCTCGGATGAACATCCAATACTTATTGACCAGTATATAGAGGGAACAGAGCTTGAGCTTGATGCTATTTCGGATGGCGAGAATGTACTTATTCCCGCAATAACGGAACATATTGAAAGAGCAGGCATTCACTCGGGTGATTCAATTGCCATTTACCCAACTCAGACAATCCCCGAGAATATTATCAAAAACCTTGTTGATTATACCGAAAAAATAGCAAGAGCTTTAAAAATAAAGGGGTTAATGAATATTCAATTTGTAATGAAAGATGATACAGCATATATAATTGAGGTAAATCCCCGTGCTTCAAGAACAGTACCGATTTTAAGCAAAGTTACAAATACACCCATGGTCAAAATAGCAATAGATGCTATATTAGGTAAATCCATAACAGAGCAAGGCTATACTCCGGGACTTGTTAAGACCACAAAGCTTGTATGTGCAAAAGTGCCTATATTCTCTTTCCAAAAACTCAACCGAATAGACCCTGCTTTAGCGCCCGAAATGAAATCGACAGGCGAAGTGCTCGGCATTGATACATCTTATGAAAGAGCATTAGTTAAAGGCTTTTTGGCTGCAGGGTATAAACTTCCGAACGAAAGAGGAAATGTTCTTATTTCAATCAATGACCACTATAAAAAGGAATCAGTTGATGTTGCAAAAACCCTTGTTGATTTAGGCTATAAACTTGTTGCTACAACTGGCACCCATAAATTCTTAAAACTGCATAACATTGAATCAAAAGAAATTGAAAAATTTGATATCAAAAAAATGCAGAGAAATATGAAAAATAAAGAGCTGTGTTTTATAATTAACACCCCCACTACAAATAATAACTCCGTAAGATACGGCTCCGAGGATAGAGGCTTTTTAATAAGGACAATAGCAGAAATGTATTCAACACCATGTTTCACTGTTTTAGATACCGCTAAAGCTTATTTAACAGCTTTAAAATATTATAAAGACAATCCTGATTTAACTTATGACAGTATAGATAAATATAGAGACACTCAAATGGTGCATTCATAGAAAGAATCAATGTGGAAAACGAAAAGAAAAAAAAATTAAAAAAAACAAAATTTAAAATCAATATCAAAAATATGGGTGTTGATATAGATAAGAATGAATACAGAGAAATAGTCCTGTCTAATTCAAACCACCCCGAACAAATAAATAATATTCGATAATTATAAATCGGCAGGAGAAATAATTCTGCCTGCTATTGCGCTTGCTGCTGCTACATAAGGAGAAGCAAGATAAACTTCACTATCTACATGCCCCATTCTGCCGACAAAATTTCTGTTTGTAGTAGAAACAGCACGTTCTCCTGCCGCAAGAATACCCGCATGCCCGCCTAAACACGGACCGCAAGTAGGTGTTGAAACGGCACCGCCCGCTTCAATAATTGTTTCAATATACCCTGCTCTTAAGGCTTCAAGATAAATTTGCTGAGTAGCAGGGAAAACTATCAACCTAACATCTTTATGTACTTTTCTGCCTTTTAAAATCTCGGCAGCAGCTTTAATATCGGATAAACGCCCATTAGTACAGCTGCCTATTACTGCCTGATCTATTTTTACCTCGCCTGCTTTTGATACGGGTTTTGTATTCCCGGGAAGATGAGGGAATGCAACAACAGGTTCAATTTCCTCGGTATTATATACAATAACTTTCTCATAATCCGCATCTTTATCGCTCTTGTAGAATTTATAAGGACGTAAACTCCTTTTCTCAAGATATTCTTTTGTAATTTCATCAGGTTCTATAATTCCGTTTTTAGCGCCTGCTTCAATAGCCATATTGCAAATGGTAAATCTGCCGTCCATCGGCAATTCACGAATTGTGCTTCCGGTAATTTCAAGAGTTTTATATAAAGCACCGTCTACACCAATATCACCTATCAAATATAAAATTAAATCTTTTGCGGTAACATATTTATTTAATTTGCCGTTAAATTCAACTTTTATGGCAGAAGGTACTTTAAGCCAAGTATCACCCGACGCCATTGCACAGGCAATATCGGTTGAACCCATGCCCGTAGAAAAAGCACCTAGAGCGCCATAAGTACAAGTATGAGAATCGGCGCCTATAACGATATCACCTGCCGTAACAATTCCGTTATCAGGCAAAAGTGCGTGTTCAATTCCCATTCTTCCCACTTCAAAAAAATGCTCAAGGTCATGTTTGCGTGCAAATTCTCTGACCTGTTTAACCTGCTGTGCGGATTTAATATCACGATTAGGAACAAAATGGTCGGGAACAAATACGACTCTTGATTTATCAAAGACTTTATCAACACCTATTTTATTAAATTCATTAATTGCGACAGGGCCTGTAATATCGTTAGCTAAAGTAATATCAACCTTAGCGGTTATCAATTGACCTGCCGTAACTTCATTAAGCCCCGAATGGTCAGCCAATATTTTTTCAGTTATATTCATAGGTTTTGACATAATTAAATCCTCACACAAAAACTATTTAAATGATATTATAAAATTACAAAAATTGCTAAAGGAAATTACAAAATGCTTTCAAAAGAATTTAAAACACCCATAACAAATAAACCTGTATTAATAGGGCCTGACAGCGGATACGATAATATAATATTTGCAATAGAATCAAGCTGTGATGAAACAGCAGCCGCAATAGTTAAAGACGGCAGAGAGGTAATATCTAATGTAGTAGCTTCACAAATTAAAACGCATATTGAGTTTGGCGGTGTAGTGCCTGAAGTTGCGGCAAGAGAACATCTTGAAGCCATAAATTTAGTTATAGCGCAAGCATTTGAGCAATCGGGTTTAACCGCAGAAGATATAACGGCATTTGCGGCAACGGTAGGCCCCGGGCTTGTAGGTTCATTGCTTGTAGGCATGAATGCAGGAAAGGCTTTAGCTTTAGCAAATGATAAACCTTTTATAGGTGTAAATCATTTAAATGCACATGTATGTGCCAACTATCTTAATACTGATTTAGAACCGCCGTTTGTTGCTTTGTTAATAAGCGGAGGACATACTCAAATTATAGAGGTTAAAAGCTATACAGACCAAAAAATTATAGGTGAAACAATAGATGACGCCATAGGTGAAGCCTATGATAAGGTAGCAAGGCTGATAGGACTTCCCTACCCCGGAGGAGTAAACCTTGATAAACTTGCTCAAACAGGTAATCCTTTTGCATATAAACTGCCTGAAGCTAAACTTCAAGGCGAATTTGATTTTAGTTTTTCGGGACTTAAAACAGCTTCGCTACAATTAATCCAAAAACTGAAAAAAGAATTTGAAGAACTTCCAAAAGCTGATATAGCAGCAAGTTTTCAGGAGAATGTTACATCAACACTGTTTAAAAAGACAAAAAAAGCAGCTGATAATATAAATGCGAAAACAATAGTTCTTGCAGGCGGAGTTGCAGCAAACTCGGAGATAAGAAAAAAATTCTTCAATCTTAGAAATGAAGGCTACAAAATATATGCGCCCGAAATGAAATACTGTACGGATAACGCTTCAATGATTGCTTCAAGTGCATACTTTTTGGCAGGCACAATGGATTCTCTTGACGTAGAAGTATTTTCGAGGATGTAGAATATACGCAATAAAAAAGCCGCTTGTGCGGCGTATCGTTTGGATTTTATCCAAATCTCCTCTCCCTAATAGTCATTTGACTAATTATTTCTCAAATTTACTTTCTCATTAAACCACTATTTATATATATTGTACAGATTTTTTTAAAAATTTTTCCCGTTTAAATTGTTAAAAATACACTCAACATCCAATAATAGTAATGCATTTGTTGATTACAAGTATTTGTTAAATAACTTAACATTTTCCTCAATTATAATATGGTTGTATATTTGAGCTAAAAATGTTATTATAGACCAATCGGGTAAGAGAATATGAATAAAAAATTATCATTAGCATTTATTTGGCACTTTCATCAGCCTAACTATCAAACACAGCCTAACGGTATCAGACTTATGCCTTGGGCAAGACTCCATGCTGTTAAGGACTACCTTGATATGCTTATCATTCTCGATAAATACCCGAAAATAAAACTTAATTTCAGTATAGTTCCTGCTCTTATAGACGCTATTCAAGATTATGCCGATAATGACGGTCACGATATACACTCTAAACTCACCGTTACAGATGTAAATGAACTCACGGACGATGATAAACTCTATATTCTAAACTACTTCTTTGATGCTAATTATGAAAATTTGATATCTCAAAACCCAAGATATAATGAACTTTACTTAAAACGCTACGGAAAAGAAGAAATAAGTATTAATGATTTTACAAATCAAGAATACGCTGATATTATGCTTCTTTTTAACTTAGTTTGGTTTGACCCTATTTGGAAAGAAAAATACCCCGAACTTCAAAAACTTGAGAAGAAGGGGAAAAACTATACACTCAAAGACAGGCAAACAATTATTGAAATAAACAGAGAAATAATAAGACAGATAATTCCGGCATTTAAAAAATATCAGGATGAAGGCAGGATAGAAATAATTACAAGCCCTTATAATCACCCTATTTTACCTATTCTTATAAACCCCAATGATTTGAAAGTACCTTCTTTTAAATACTCTTTACCGGAATGTAAAATAGCTCTTACTATAGATGCAAAAGAACAAATTAAATCAGCTTTAGATAGAATTGAAGAAGTATTTGGAAAAAGACCCAAAGGTTTTTGGCCCAGTGAACACTGTATTAGCCAAAAAACTCTTGATATTTTGGCGAACATGGGTATTGAATGGGTTGTTACAGATGAAAGCGTTTTATCTAATTCACTTAAAAAAGAATTTGTAAGAGATTTTAGAGGCTGCTATGAAGACCCTTATGACGTATGCTCTTCATATACATATACTACAAAACGTGAAAAAAGCCTTAAACTGCTTTTTAGAGATTCATTAATCCCAAATCTTATCGGGTTTGAATATGCTCATCATGACAGTGTTATGTCCGCAAATGATTTGTTTGACCGTATTAAAACAGTAAATGATAAATTAAAAAACTCACCCGATAAACAACACATATTGACTATTGCTATGGACGGTGAAAATAACTGGGAAAAATACCCTAAAGACGGTGCTGTTTTCCTTGACAGATTATATTCGCTTTTAAATGATGATAAAGATATTTCAACTGTTCTTGTTAGCGAATATATTGAAAAAAAACAGAATACGGAAAGACCGCTTAAAAAAGTAACGGCAGGTTCTTGGGCTAATCAGGAATTCCAATTATGGATAGCCGAACCAACAAAAAATTTAGCTTGGAATTATCTTGTTAATGCAAGAAACGACCTTTTAGATGCGGAAAAATCGGGAAGATTATCCAAAGAACAGATTAAAAATGCGAAATCGGAACTATACATAGCTGAAGGTTCAGACTGGTTCTGGTGGTACGGTGAACCTAACAATTCAGGTCAAGACCACATTTTTGATTTTCTTTTTAGAGAACATCTGAAAAATATCTATAATTTTATTGAAAAACCTGTTCCAAGTTATCTTGAAATGCCTTTAATATCATTGCTTGGAAAACCACTTAGAAATCCGAGAAAAGAAATCACACCCTTAATTAACGGTTATATTAAAGATAACGATGAATGGCTTTCTGCAGGCTGTATTGATATACCTGCAGGCCCTGTATTGCAGGATAACAAATTAATTAACAGAATATATTTCGGCACGGATAAAGACAACCTTTATATTCGGTTTGATATTAATAAATATCTTATGGACAGTAAAGAAAGTTTCAAAGAATATTTTTCAATATATATATATATCAAAGCCTATAACAATAATATGGAACTTACTTCTCCATCAAGAACAACAAATAAAAAAGACTATCTGCTGCCTGTTTTACTTGACGGATATACCCATGAAGTTAAATTTGCTCTTACGGGAAACAGAAAATATCCCCTGCAGTTCTCTCAAGCAGTTAAAGACGGTCTTTGGGAGCTTAAATGGGGACATCATATTAAATATGTTCATAAAGAAATTTTTGAAGCTTCTATACCTTATGAAGATTTAAACATTAATCATGGTGAAAATTTTGAATTTTTCTTTATCACGGGATGCTCAGGAGTTACCGAAGAAATTTATCCTAAAGATATACCGTTAACACTTACAAGACCTTAGATTTTTCGGGTTCGCTCGTTTTACTTCCGTTTCACTTCGCTCCACCCTCCCGATATAAACCTTGATTTTTCGGGCGAGCATAGACACTCTGCTCCGCTTCATATTACTTCGTAATATTCTCGCTCCGCCTGTCTCTTGCTCTTTCGGGTTCGCTCGTTTCCCTTTCGTTTCTCTTACATTCATCTTCCGTTTCACTTCGCTCCACCCTCCCGATATAAACCTTGATTTTTCGGGCGAGCATAGACACTCTGCTCCGCTTCATATTACTTCGTAATATTCTCGCTCCGCCTGTCTCTTGCTCTTTCGGGTTCGCTCGTTTCCCTTTCGTTTCTCTTACATTCATCTTCCGTTTCACTTCGCTCCACCCTCCCGAAAAATCAAAAAAAAACCCTTCTCGTAATAAGAAGGGGATGAGCACTAAGAATAAGCAATCAGAAGAGTTGAGGATTTACTCTCTTATAATAGATTATTTTCCTTTTATCTTCATTACACTTAATGACTATATTTGTTAGTTATACTTTTGTTTAAAAAAGCTTATATCATATTTGTATTGTTATTATAAATAATGTAAAATACTTTAAAAGGCTGGTAAATTTATGAATGAAAAAGAATTAAAACTCGAAAAACTTAAACAGGAATGCAATTGCTGTTATAAATGCGAACTCGGTAAAACAAGAAAAAATATAGTGTTTTCGGATGGTAACCCCAAAACCGCAAAAATACTGCTCATAGGAGAAGCCCCCGGAGCTGATGAAGACACAACAGGTACACCCTTCGTCGGCAGAGCAGGCAAGCTGTTAACCAAACTTATCGAAGACTCGGGTCTGTCTCGTAAAGATGATTTCTACATCGCTAATACCGTTAAATGCCGACCGCCTGAAAATAGAGTTCCTACAGATAACGAAAAAAAACTATGTGAACACTTCCTTTTAGAACAAATTAATACCATTCAGCCGAAAGTTATTGTACTTTGCGGCGCTACTTCCGCTAAATCTTTCTTGGGCGATAAAATAAAAATTTCTAAAATAAGAGGAAACTGGTATAAAATTCTCAACAAATACGATGCTACCGTTATTTTTCACCCATCTTACCTCTTAAGAAACCACTCGGAAGACCCAAATTCGCCAAGAGGTCTTACTAAACAAGATATTTTAAAAATTAAAAATTTTATTTCTTAAACATTTGTAATATTTATTTTTTTTAAAATTCAGTAATAACAAGCCTTTTGAAATTATGCCTTCCTCTTTTTAATAATTAATATCATAAACTGTGCAGTTATTCCTTATGTTTGATAAAATAAAAAATGAAGAATAATAGAGAGTGTAAAATGTCTGAAGATAATAATTATAATGAAATATTGGAACAAGTCCAAAACAAACTTGATAAAATTGATTCTGCGAACGGTATTGATTTAACAGGTATAAAAAACTCTGTTGAGTCTATTCAAAATTTATTAAATGATTCACAAGCTAAATCCAATTTTGAAGAGATTAAAAATAAACTCGAAAATATTGCTAATCAAGTTAACAGCTGTAATGAATCTCTTGTTAAAGACTTGTTTGATAACATTAATTCCCTAAAAGAAAAATCTAAAGATATAGGAAGCTATCTCGAAAATATAAAAAATTCTCAAAATTTATCACTAACCAGCGCCGAATTTGAAGAATTTCAAAAACAACAATTGGATTTTTCCGTTAAAACCAACGAATATTTTCGTAATGAAATAAATACGCTTAAAGAACAATCTAAGAACATAAGTAATGTTAATAATTTGGACAACCTTGAAAACCAAATTTCTTTAATTCATAAAAACTTATCCGTTTATATTAAACAAATCGTAGGCAGACTAGATAATGCTCCTGATATAGAACAAATTAGTTCTATAGTTTCTGATGTATCTACAGTAAATCAAAAAAATATTGCTCAAACTAATACTCTTTTAAAATCAATAGAAGAAAGAGTTTCTTATCTTACTAACAACGAATTTACTCAACAAATTTCTAAAATAAGTGACATATATGATAGTTTAAATATAATTCACGCTTGGATAGAAAAAGTAGGATTTCTTAATAAATCAATAGAAAATGTTTACGCAAGATTAGGTGCAAACATCAATTTTGATGAAGTGTCCGAAAAGGTTGATATTATTTATGAAAATATGGCAGCACTCAACAACTGGACCATGAAAATTGATAACATCGACGGAAATATGTCAGAAGTTCAGGCGAAAGTTGCTTCTTTGAGTTCTTGCATTGAAGATACAAGAATTATTGCGGAAACAATTTCTGATATTAAAAACAGGCTTGATGCATCTTTAAGTGAAGATTTGGATTTGGATGATTTATCCAATAAAATGGATATTGTTTATGAAAATCTTACAGCACTTAACGAATGGTCTCAAAAAATCGATTCTATTTCTGATGATGTTAATTTGATTCATAACAAAATTGATGATAACAGTATTGAATTGAGAATTGATGAAATATCCGAAAATATTTCCGTTATAACAGATAAAATTCAAAATTCTATTACGGATTCCAAAATAGATAAATTATCTGAAGGTATATCCGATGTTTCGGATAAAGTATCATCTATTAATAATGTTTTTGAAGAAGAACTTATTTCATCAAAAATAGATTTAATATACGAAAACATAAATTTGCTAAATGATTGGGTTGGAAAAATTGACGGTATTTCACAAAAAAGTGAAGAACTTGATAATAAATTCAACAGAACAAGCAATAATTTAAATATTAAAATTGAAGAAATAACCGAAACTCTTTCTAATGCAGCTAAAATCATTGAAGATATTCCTAAACTCGTTGAAGATATTCCTGATATGAAAGGAAAACTCGAGGAATTATCCGATGAACTTAATATTATAACTAAAAAAACAAAAAATGAAACAGAATCATATATTTATACCCTTTTAGATATTGAATCTGACTTTTTAAAACTTCATCAATTCTTGGATGATAAAAGCAGACAGACTTCAGATGATATTAATGCTTTAAGAGAAAGATTTGATGAACTCAATGATGATATTTCCAGCATCAGTAAAAGAACTAACAAATTAATTTTGTCCGCTGATGAGGCAAATAAAGAATTTAAAAATCATCTTGAAACATTCAAAAATACTATTCTTGAACTTGATATTCAAAGACAAGAATTAAATCCTGAAAACAGATTTAATACTATTGCCAATAAATTGACTAATATTGCAGGTTTACTGCAAAATACAATAAATACCGGTAATAATATTAATACTGCATTTATGTATCTTGCAGAATGGATTGACACTACGGATAATACACTAAATCAAATTCAAAATAGTATTGTTGATTTAGCTGAAAAATCCTTAAACAAAAATCTTCAAACAGAAATATCAAAAGAATTCAGTTTTATAAAAAAAGAAATTTCCAATATTATTGATAAAGTGTCCGTATTGGATGAAATATTTTCAAATTATAAAAATGAAGATTTTTCAGAACTAAAAAGTCTAATTACAGGTGTAATAGTTCAATTAAATACTGCACTAAAACCTGATATAGATTCTATTAATGACAAAATAGATAAAGTTAATGAAGATAATAATACTAATTTTGCTAAAATAGAATCCGCATTAAAGGAAAAAATTAACGCTCAAGCTAAGCATATTATTGCTCTTGAAGAAAAAATAGATAATTTAAATTCTAAATTTGATAAACTTATTGAAACATTAAGCGAAGATAACAGTAATTTTGAAATTAAAGATATTTTAAATTATATTACATCTCAAATATCGCATACTAACGAGGAATTAAACAAAAAACAAGTACCTGCGGATATTTTAAATGATATATCAGAAAAGTTAGAAACATACAATAATAAACAAAAAGCTGCCGCTACAATTATAAATAAAGTCGCAGATAAATTAGAAAGCTTTGATAATAACATTAATAAGATTGTTTCTTATATTGAAGAAGACTAATAAGATTATTTATTAAAAATATTTCTTAAAATACCGTTATTGTCTTTTAAAAGTCCTTTTGCTTCTTCAAATGAAATGTTATATTTGATTTGCAGTATAGCTTCTTTAACATTGAATGAATTTTCTTCAAGAACTTTTTGAGCTTTTTCATAGTCCGCCCCAGAAATAGCGCAAACAATTCTGACGGCTCTATCTTTAAGTTTAATATTGGTAGGTTTTACGTCAACCATAAAGTTTTTATAGACTTTGCCTATTTTAACCATAGCACCCGTCGTCAGCATATTTAAAACCATTTTTTGAGCAGTTCCG
>CANQOQ010000002.1 GCA_947625495.1 Candidatus Gastranaerophilales bacterium
CGACCGATTCAGATTATGTTATTTATGATGATGCTTCTAATCAATTAAACAACAATATATTTAACAACCCAAAATTAACAGAAAATTACGAAACCGTACAAAATAACAATTTAGCTCCCTCTCAAAATAATAACGGCTTTTTTGCTATTCCTCAAACACAAAATATTCATTTAAATTCTGCTCTATCTGATCAAAGTGCTATATTATCCGCTAATGCAGGTGTTATGGCATCATCTCTTAATATTAATTCAGCCAATGTGCCTAATCAAACAAATTTTAATCCTGATACTCAAAATCAAAACCCAATGCCATCTCAATCTGTCAACAACTCTACACAGTCTCCTCTCTCTAATTACCCATCTGAAGATGAAATTAAATCAAGAGAAGAGTCCTTAACAAAAATCGGTATTGGTATAAAATATATTCACAATATTGCTATAGATGATGTTAAATTTGAAAGAGCAACAACCTTATATGAAAAAGGAGTATCGGCTTCTATCATTCGAAGTAAAACGTTACTTGAGATGAAAGATGTTGATTATAAAAAAGTATTAAATTTATTAGACTATTGTAGTAACATCAAAATCAAAGATATTGCTATATACAATATTGCTAAATATAATCTTTATAATGATGATAAATATGAAAAAGCATTAAATTTATTAGACTATGGTTATGACGTCACAGATATTTGTACGTATAATCTTTATGATGATGATAAATATGAAAAAATAGCATATTTTAAAGACAAAGGTGTTGAAATATCTTATACCAAAATGATATTGGATATGTTTTATGAAGAAAACAACAAATATAACAAAATTGTATATTTATTAGATAAAGGTTATAACGTAGAAAAAGCACAAGAATTAGCATATCTTGAAGACAGTAAATATGATGTTTTGGCTTCATTATTAGAAATGGGAGGCGATATAAATTATGTCTACAATTTAAGACAAATCAAAAACTTTGATTACCAAAAAGTATTCTCCATGATTAAACAAGGTATTGACGTAAATGATGCAATATATTTTCAAAGAATAATAACAGACAGTAAAGAAAATTTCGAAACATACAATACGGAGAAAAAACTGGAAACAATTCATACTTTAGAAAATATAAAAACAAATTTGAAAAAAATAAACTCTCATATAATGGATAAAAAAATAAAACAAATTAATTCTCTAACAGATAGTATAAATGAATCCGAAAAACAAAATAGTGATTGGAATAAATTAATTAATCTGACGGAGCAAAAAGGGTTAAGCGCCCATTCTGCAATAATATATAATGAAGCTCTTTCCGATTATAAAAATATAAACAATATGGCTATATCCGATAAAATAAAATTATATTTTTCTTTAAATTCTTTAAAACCTCAGATTGAAAATATAACAGAAGCGAAAGAAGAATTAACAAATATAAATTTAATGCTTGACGATTTAAATAAAAATTTAAATCAAGCAATACTCCCGACAGATATTTCGGATGAAGCTCAACACACAATGATGCAGGGATTTTTTGCAAATAATAATAAATCCTTGGAAACTTTATTATCCAATACTGATTTTTCTCAATTTGGGAAACAAGGCTTACCTTTACAATATTCAAGAACTGAATTCTTAAGTGATTTAAGCAGTGTTTTGAATGAATTATCCGATTCAGAACAGACTGCCATACTAAATAAACTCGGAATCTCTCCAATAGAAGGAGGAATATCTAATGGTTATAACGGAATAATTAATGTTAATACAGAAAATACGGAACTTGATTTAACTAACCCAGTTGAAGCGGAAGTATTTGAACTCGCTAATAAATTTATCAGAGAAAACTCTGTTGTGACAGGTAATCAAGAACTTGATGAAGCACTTAATTCCTTAATAAAAGGCATGCCTGAATTTATAAACATTATCGGAAAACAACAGCACGCAACTCAAGAACTCTCGGTTGATGCACATATTCTAAAAGTTTTACAAGAATCAATGGCTAATGAAAATTATCAAAATTTATCAAATCTTGATAAAACTGTTTTAAAATTCTCCGTAATATTTCATGATATTGCTAAATCAGAAGGTGTTACAGACCCTGAACATCAAATTGTTTCGGCATTTTTTGCAAGAAATATTTTGGAAAAATATTCTCTGCCAGTTGATGTCAGAGACAGAATATTTGAACTTATTAAAAACCATCATTGGCTTGAAGAGTATAATAATAGTAAAATAGATAAAAATTATGCAGCAGCAATGTTCAGACATAAAGATGATTTTTCCATAGCAAAAATAATGGCTGAGGCAGACTTAAAAGGCGTTAGTGAAAGTTTCTATAGTGACCATAAACAAGCTCTGGATAAAACCGGACCTATCGATACTTCACTAAATAAAATAAATCAAACAGGACAAATCGTGTTTACAAGTAAAATTGTTAAACCTGATCTTATTCCTACACAAGAATATAACGGACAGACCTATAAAGTTATTAATTTCTCGCAATTACCAAATGATTTTGATTTATCTCAATACGGATTTACTCCAAATACAACACCTGATTCATTGAGATTGTATGTTCACATGGCATCTTCCAAAAAAGATTTTGAAATAGCAGATTTATTATCCGATGTGGCAAAAGGCGGATTTTTATGCACCTCATATATATCATTAGCTAATAAATCAACCTTCTTCGACCTAAGAACAGGATTAAGCCTTGAATCTGAAAATGTCAATATTGTTAGTGCAGGGAATGAAAATCAAAGTTCAGGCACCGGTGAAAATAAAAATTTCAAAACTCTAAGTAATATAATTACGGGAAATAGTACTTTAAGCCAATATAGAACTATAATACCTAATACTATAAAACAAGAATTAAAGTTGACTAATGAAGAATATAAATTATTCTACGAACAATTTGCTAAAACTCAATATGAAACACAAATTAAAGATGACACGGAATATACTATAGGCTCAAAAACAATAAAAGGCTCCGATATTAAAGCTGCTATAAATAAAGCAAATGACAATTTAATTTTAATTGAAGGAAGAACAAAACATAATGAATCAAACCTGTATAATCCTAAAATAAATGCCGTAGTCGCAAAATATAATTCTTTAGAAGACTTTGCAGAGCTTCATCCGGATATATTAGAGTTTGCACAAACTCATAATCTGCCTATTTATTTATTAGGTGAATAAATTAGTTAAATTGACATTTATAAAAAAAACATTAAGAATTATTAAAATAAATTATTATTTTTAAAATCAATATGATAACGTATAAATATGACAAATATTAACTGGAGCGGATTCGTAAGTAATTTAGCAAAAAATTATAACGGAATTACGAATAACCGTATAAATAGCAATCAAGAACAAAATATAACACAAAAGCAAAACGGGCAAAATACAGCAGCAAATACACTGCTGCCTAATACCGTGCAGCAAATAGTACAAACATCTGCGGAACTTGCAATGCTGAATCAACAGCAAACAGTTAATATGCTTAAAGAACTGCTGAGTTTTCCGAAGAACTTTGAACAATTGCTTTCCCAATTAACAACAAACTCTCAAGTGTTGAATCAGCAGACTATTTTGATGCTTCTGGCTTCTTCCATTGATTTGGGCAGATTATCTTCAATGCTCAAAAATAATGCAAAAGATGCAATGTCAAACTTATATCAAATGCTTGCAGGATTTAATCAGATAGGTTTGAGTTTAAAAGATGAACAGCTCTCTGAACTCACAAAACTGATATCTTTTGTTGCCGCATCATCAACATCGGATGTTCAAAGCTTAAAAACAACAATGCTTATGTATTTGCCTTGGCTTCCTTTAACAGATCCCGATGCATTTAAACTGGAAATAGGTTCAAAAGGTTCGGATTCGGGCTTTGATTCTGATGACAGTATAACCGTGCTTATTACAACCGTAAATTACGGCAATCTTCAGGCGGATATTTACAAAACCTCTCAAGACGGTATAAGAATAGATGTAACTTCATCTCAAACTTTTCCCGTCAATTTACTTGATGAACTAATGAAACAAGAAAGTAAAAAGTATAATATAAATATAAACATGTTATATGACAAGAAACAAACATTTAATAAAGAAAAAAATGAACAGTCAAAAACTCAGGTTGCAATGAATACAAGCCCCGGTGTTAATCCGTTTTTAATTGCAATATCATCTGCTTTTATAAAAAATGTTCATAATATTGATGAAAAAGAGAATATTAAAGAAACAAGAAAAGAGAAACTTGAATCATGACAAAGATAAAGACAAAATGGGTATGTCAAAATTGCGGATACGAAACTCCTAAATATATAGGTAAGTGTCCCGATTGCGGAAGCTGGGGTACACTTATAGAGGAAACTGAAGTTATAAAGCCTCAAAATACCGTAAAAACAATGGATTTAGATGATACACCCGTTTGTCTTATAAATGAAATAGAAGTAGATGAAAGTATAAGAATCCCGACAGGCTTTGAAGAACTGGACAGAGTACTCGGAAACGGGCTTGTACAAGGCTCTTTAGTCCTCTTAGCGGGTGACCCCGGTATAGGTAAATCAACTCTTGTACTTCAAATGGCGGGTAATATTTGTAAAAACGGGAAAAAGCTTTTGTATGTTTGTGCGGAAGAATCAGGCTCTCAGGTTAAATTAAGAGCAAAAAGACTTAATGTTAACTCTGATAACCTCTATGTATATGCCCAGACTAATTTGGAAGCCGTACTTTCCCAATTGGATACGGTAAAACCTGATATTCTCGTGGTTGATTCGATTCAATCAATATATACAGCTAACATAACGAGTTCCTCAGGCAGTGTATCTCAAATAAGAGAATGCACAAATGCTTTAATGGATGTGGCTAAAAATAAAAACATTACCGTAATTGTTATCGGGCATGTAACGAAAGACGGCAACATCGCAGGCCCTAAAGTTTTAGAGCACATGGTAGATACGGTTATATATTTTGAAGGAGACAGATATAAATCTCAAAGGCTTTTAAGGTCAATCAAAAATCGTTTCGGTTCTACAAATGAAATAGGTGTCTTTAATATGGCAGAATCGGGGTTAGAAGAAGTTACTAACCCAAGTGAACTTTTTATGAAAGAAAAAACGGATGAAAATACCCCCGGAAGCGTAATAATTGCGACAAAAGAGGGTACAAGGGCTTTGTTGGTCGAAGTCCAAGCACTTGTAGGTGCTACTTCATACCCCTCGCCAAGGCGTGTTTCTACGGGGATTGAATTTAACAGACTGCTTCAAATTATTGCGGTTCTCGAAAAAAGAATCGGGCTTAATCTGTCAAAACACGATGTTTATGTTAATGTAACGGGCGGAATAGAAATAGATGAACCTGCTGCGGATTTAGGTATTGCCCTAGCCATTGCCACTTGTTTCAGAGATGTTACGGTAGACCATGATGCGGTTATTATAGGTGAAATAAGCTTATCGGGTGAAATAAGAAATGTATCCGATATAGAAAAACGCATTTATGAGGCACAAAAACTGGGGTTTAAAAAAGTAATTGTGCCTAAAATGAATAAAAAATTAATTGAAAAATATGATATAGAAATAATCCAAGTGCCCAGATTAATGGATGCTATAGCTAAATGCGTGTCAAAAAAGCTATAAATTTATAACCTTTAAGATTTCTTTCAAGTCTGCATTTGTTTTCTTAACTTCAGCATTGGAATATTTAATTGCGCTGTCAGGGTCTTTAAGTCCGTTACCCGTTAAAATGCATACACAGGTTGAACCTTCTTTGATAACTCCCTGTTTATGAGCCTTAATTAATCCTGCAACGGAAGCGGCAGAACCGGGTTCAGCTAAGATTCCTTCAGTTGAAGCCATTAATTTATATGCTTCAATTATTTCAGGGTCTGAAACGCAGTCAATAGTACCATTTGATAAATCTCTTGCTCTTTCTGCCTGTTTCCAGCTGGCAGGATTACCTATTCTGATAGCTGTTGCAATTGTTTCAGGGTGAAGTATTCTTTCACCTCTAACTATGGCAGCTGCGCCTTCGGCTTCATATCCCATCATTTTAGGTAGATGTGAAGATTTCTTTAAAGCATAAAATTCTTCATACCCTTTAAAATAAGCGGTAATATTACCTGCATTCCCGACGGGTATAAAATGATAATCCGGAGCATCGCCTAAAGCCTCTACTATTTCAAAAGCTCCAGTTTTTTGTCCTTCAATTCTATACGGGTTAACGGAGTTAACCAAAGTTATCGGAGAATTTTTGGAAATTTCAATAACCATTTCAAGTGCTTCATCAAAATTACCTTTAATGGCAATAATTTCAGCACCGTACATCATTGCCTGAGAGAGTTTACCGAGCGCAATATAACCGTCAGGAATAAGAACAAAAACTCTAACCCCCGCTTTAGCACCGTATGCAGCAGCTGCTGCACTTGTGTTTCCCGTAGAAGCACAAATAATAGCCTTTGAACCATCCTCAACAGCTTTTGTAACAGCCATTGTCATGCCTCTGTCTTTAAAACTTCCGGTAGGATTAGCACCTTCGTATTTTAAATATACATCAGCTTTTAATCCTATTTTCTTTGCCAGATTATCCGCTTTTATTAAAGGGGTATTTCCCTCATTCAATGTGATAACGGGTGTAGTATCCGAAACAGGCAAATATTGTCTGTATTTATTTATAAGTCCCTGATAATGATTCTTTTCCATAAAATTCTCCTAATTCATTACCCTTAAAAGGTTATCTATATTTTTGATTTTTTCTGATTTTAACAAGTCTTTTAAAGCATTTTGAACATCAGATTCCTTGCTCAATTCAGTTATAACAACGATTTCAGCAGTATTATCTTCATTAATACCTTTTTGCATAATTGTTGAAATGTTAATATTATTATTGCCGCATACAGTACCGATTAAGCCTATAACACCGGGGTTATTGCTTGCATTAATTGCAATATAATACTCGTTATAAGTATCACCTATATCAATTTGATTAGCATTTTCATTGTGGTTACATACTGATTGAGGGAGCGGCTTATCAGATGTTTCAAGCTCGGAAGCCAAAACAAGTATATCCCCTACAACCGAGCTTGCAGTAGGTTCAGCACCTGCTCCTGGGCCTGTTAAAACCAGCTCGCCTACTGGATATCCTTTTAACATTATCGAATTAGTTGCATTATTTACTTTTGCAAGTAAATGTTTCTTTGCGACAAGCATAGGATGAACTCTTACATCTATTGAACCATCATCAAGCACCTGACCTAAGGCTATAAGCTTAATTCTGTATCCTAAATCTTCCGCCGCTTTAATATCATGGGCGGTAATCTTTGTGATTCCTTCTCTGTATATTTTATCTATTGAAACTTTTTTGTTGAAAGATATCGTGGATAAAACAGCTATTTTATATGCCGCATCAAAGCCTTCGACATCACCCGTCGGGTCAGTTTCGGCATAACCAAGTTCCTGAGCCTGCTTTAGTGCTGTTTCATAAGATAAATTTTGTTCATGCATTTTGGTTAAAATATAATTGGTAGTACCGTTTAAAATAGCGGCAATTTTAGAAATTTTATTTGCACATAATATCGTTTTTATAGGCATTATTATGGGAATACCGCCTGCGACGGCAGCTTCATACAGAATAATTACGTTTTTTTCTTTCGCAAGCTGAAATAATTCGCTTCCTCTTTTAGCCAAAAGCTCTTTATTAGCGGTAACTATGTGTTTACCGTTGTTTATTGCCGTCGTCAGAAGTTCAAAAGCAGGGTTAACTCCGCCTGCTACTTCTATTACAACATCTATATCAGGATTATTAACTATATCAAAAGCATTTTCGGTTAATAACGAGGTATCAAAATTCTCTATTTCTCTTTTTTTATTTATATTTTTTACTGCTATTTTTTTTATTTCAATTTCTTTATGCGATTGTAAAACCTTATAAACACCAGTTCCGACAGTGCCGAGGCCTATAATCCCGACTTGTAATTTTTTCATAAATTCTCCCTGAAATATATACTCAGTCAGCTTAATTTAAACATAATAATAATTAAAAAACACCTGTTTTTATGTAAAAAAGGACATAGTATAAAGATTTGTTACAAAATTAAGAACTTCTGAATTTCACTTATTTTAAATGTTTTTATATAAATGTGGAGAAAACCATCGGGGATATTGGGGAATCATTATGGAATTACAATATGTTTCATTATTAAGCAGCAGCAAAAACTCAAATTATGTTTCTTTACTGTCATCTTCTAATATGGGAGGAGAAACGGCAGGAAGTGTTGCAAATATATTCATAAATTCTTTTAATATAGCATTTATGGGAGGGGAAACAGCAGGTTCGGTCGCTTCAAGCTCTTTTGGTACAACATGTTCAACATCCACCAGCGGTTCATATTCTGCTGTTGCATAATTTCTGTACACAAAAAAAAGAGGGTGCTTTTTTGAAAAAGCACCCTCTTTTGTATTTAACATTATTGTTGATTTTCAGCTTCTTTAATTGCAGCAAAACAGTCTTTGCAATATACTTCCTTACCTTCAATTGGTTTAAAAGGAACTTTAGTCTGACAGCCGCATTTTGAACAAGTTACTTCATATAATTTTCTTCTGTTTTTTTGTCTTCTGTTCTTTCTGCATTCAGGGCAGCGTTTAGGTTTATTTACAAGACCTCTTTGTGCATAGAATTCTTGTTCACCTGCCGTAAACACAAATTCACTTCCGCAATCTTCGCAAATAAGTTTTTCATCTTCGTACATTTTTGGGTTTCTCCTTAGTTTGGTAAATTCTTGTAAATAATTTGCGATAGAAATTAAATTTTAAACTGTTTAATTACTAGTTAGTTATCTACATTTTTAATTGTATAATTTAATACTAAATTTAGCAATACGGTAGTAATATTAAAATATTAAGTAATGTAAAAAAAAAGACAAAAAGGTATGCTAATTAGCAATAATATTATTTTAGGATGTTTAACATGACGGGTATGTATCTGTGAGGAAATAATGGTCTATTCTCTAGGGGTTAAAGGTCAAAACAATATAAAGAATATTCAAAATATTTCTTTCGGGAAAAAAGAAGAAAGAAGTAAGAGTAAGTGTGAAAATAAAGACGCAATATTAGCCGAAGAACACGCTAAACACCCTATAGGAACAGGATTAAAAATAAACACGGAAAAACTTTTTAACGCATTTACCAAATATCCGAAAAAAGGCATGGAAGGAAGCAAAAACGCTAACTTTTATGAATTTCTGACAATGGGTTCCGTGCCATATATAATCGGCAGTTTGATGATGATGGCAGTATTTAATTTTGCAAACAGATATTTTGACACCCCTTCATCAGTCAATGCCTCTAAACTCGGCAAAAAAATGGCACTGGGTGTAGTTGCTTACGGCATATTAAAAAACATTTCAAAGAAATTTATTGAATTACCCGTTAAATATAAATACGGTATAGATGTTAATCTTCCGTATAAAAAGATAATTAATGAACTGCCCGAAGAAAATAACAAAGATAATTTAGTTACTCATGAATATCATAAAGTATTTGAAAGCGTAGATTTCCCCCGCTGGGATTTATTATATGACAATAAATACTACGGAGATAAAAGAAACGGTTATTTTGAAAAAATAGCAGAAAAATATGGTTATAAAGAAGGAGAATTAGACTATTCCGACCAAAAAATGAAATCGAAAATAAAAGAAACAGTAACCAAAACAAAACTATTTTCAACGTTATCATCATATCTGTGGGCAGCAACGGGTGTAGGAATTGCTCTTCAAAAGCCGTGGGAATCCATGGTATTTAACCCGAAACAAAGGATAACAAATTTAAAAAATCATATAGAAATAGCAAAAATTGCAAAAGAACAAGGCAGAAAGATTGCAAAATACAAATTTTTCCCTCAAGATTTCTTTAATAAACTTATTAATAGTTGTAAAGAATTTGTTAATAATAGCAATAAAGCCACTAAATATGCGGGCAGAGGGCTAATTGGAGCTGCTGTTCTTATGACTTTATTAGGCAATTTTTTCACTTTAAATAACTTTAATAAAGATAAGGGGTCTAAAACTCAGGCATCTACATCTCTGATAGATGAAAGTAAAGAAAAGGTAGTTTGTTAGTAATGAGTAACTTATTGAATGCAATAATATCCAAACAAACCGTTAATCCTAAAGCACAGGACAAAATACCTGCCTTTACTTTTGATTCTGACGGAAAAACAAAACCTGCAGAATATAAAGGGAAATTATTACCATCAAGAATCATCGGTTCTCCTGTTGAATATGTAAAAGATTTGAAAAAAGACGTAATAAGTATAGGCAGAGCAGCAAAAGGCAAAGCAAACGACCATGAACTGGGTAGAATTAATGACTTAGCAATGAAAATGGGCTCATTTGCATTAGCAACATACCTGTTTATAAAAAATCCCCTTAAGTTGAACAAGGCAATGGAATTTGCCGGATTTACAACATTTTTTACTTCAATGGCACTTTGGCCGAAATTGGCTATTCAACTTCCTCTAAAACTCAGAACAGGTGTCGATATACATCAAAAATATATAGACTCTCAAGGCAGAAAAAAAATGCTTTTCCAAGATCCGCAATATGATTTGACGGATTTATATTCTCGTGAAGACTTGGATATGCTGGGAAACAAACTTAAAGTAAATAAAAACCTGCCGGACAGAGACAATTTTATAAAGCAAAGAGCTAAGAAAACTGCCGTTCAAGGCAACACTTTATGGATGATGACGGCAGGCTTTGCAACTCCCTTAATGAGTGCTTTGGGTTGTAACCTTCTTGAAAAGCCAATTGGTAAAGCAATTGAAAGTTATGATATTATTTCTTCAACTCTAAAACTTAACAGAGGTGTTACTACAGGACCAATATCAAATTTAAAACAAACATTAGCAGATAATTCTCTCAGAAAGTTCCTGCAAAAAAATGCAGACAGAGTAATGGATGAATCATTTATCTCCGAATTGTCATCAAAATTAGGGAAAAACTCCAACTCGGCTGTTATTATTGATGCAATCAAGGATGAAATTTCTTCTCTCAAACGCAATGTAAAAATTGACGAACAATTTATTAAGGAAGTTTTATCAGGCGTAATTAATGAAGATACATTAAATAAATTAAATGATGGTCAAAAAACATTATTAAATCAAGCAATGGAAGAAGGATCTTCTTCAAGAATTGCCGATATTTTAATTGATTCAATGCAAATTACCAAAAAGCATGACAGAATTAAATTAAATAAAAACATAGTTAATTTATTGGATAATGCAAAAAAATCAAAATCCGTTCCGGTATTAAGAGACATAACGGATAAAATCAACATAATTAATAATAATATAAAGGAATTTGCCGCAGAAAAAAATCTGCTTGATAAATATATTTCAGCAAAAATAGGAGATAAATCCGGTACATATATTGCAAATCAATGGAGCAGAGTTGGTAACAAATTTGTTAAATTGTTAAAACTCAGTGATAAAGAATTAAAATTAATATCAGAAGGCAATATGGATATTTTAACAAATAAATTATCCTCTCTGGCTTCTTCTGATGTTGAATATGACAACGTTATAAAAGAACTGTTGGATTTAATTAATGATTATGAAGCAAAAACAGGAAGTACTTTTGTTTCGAAAATAAAACAAAAATCAAATGAAATATGTACAAAAGCAAGCAATAATATGAATTCAAACGGATTAGAAAAACTTGCTAAAAGGATATCTTCGGAAGTTCAAAAAGGAACTCTTGAAAACAGTATAAATATCAATGCACAAGAAAGAATAACGGGAGCTCAATCCTCATTCTACAGATTAATTCAATCGCTGGATTTATTTAAAAGAATAAAGAGCGGAAAACTTGAACGCCAGTTAGCGGAAATTCTCAAAGCAGAAGGACGCGAAATTGACAAAGAACAAATAAAAAAACTTACAGATGCTTGCCAAAATGTTATTCTTAATGCTACAACAACGGATTATGTTGAAAAATTAAGGAGTTCAGCTTTCAATTTATCCGAATTTGAATACAAGACCGTTATGAGAGTATTATTTGATAACGGACTGGAAGATGATGTAACTTCATCACTGCAGCAAAGCCTTACTAACTGTAATATCGGTATTGACAGAGCTAAAGAAATGCTTGAAGGTTACAGAAAATATAAAGATGAAGTTATGAATAAAATAGCCAACTGGCAAAATAATATTACTCCTGAATTATCAAGAAGAACAGTTTCGGGAGTAACAAACAGCGCTAATGCTGTTGAAAGAAACAGTTTGGCAGGTAAATCAATTAAAAATTATATACAAGATTTATCAAAACAAGTATATAATTCTCACAAATGGCTGAAAATATTTGGTATTTCAATGGCAGTTTTAACAGCGGTAACTCTAATAGCAGGACTTGCCATCGGAAGAAAAAGTAAAATGGAAAAACAGGTAGAGGAAGAAAGCAAGAAAAATGGCTAATTATATTGACAGACATATTCAAATAACACCATTGCCTCAGATTCATACATCTGTGGAATCTGTTTCCGCTGCTCCTCAGAATTATACGGTAAAAAAATCTGAGCCTTTGGGTACAAATATTCTTGAAAAATTTTTACAAAATCAAGGTCTGATTTCAGCTGCACAAGTAAATCAAGTCAATCTGACACAAACAGACAACACATATAAAAATAATCTAAGAACTAAATTTAAAAATAATGATTCCAAAATAATGGGCATAATAATAAGAAACTTTGGTGCAGAAGATAGAACAGGCAATCAGCTTTTAAGAGAAGGCGACATAAGAGGCAATTTTAATAATGCGGTAAAAAGATTGGATGAATTAAAGGGACTTGGAATTAATACACTGCATGTACTTCCCGTAAATCCTCCCGGTAAGGAAAATGCGATGGGAACAGCAGGTTCTGTATATGCACCTATGGATTTTCTTCAAATAGACCCCGCATTGGATGATAAAACAGACCCAAGAACAGTTAGAGAAGAATTTAAAAGCTTTATAAACGAATGTCATAAACGCGGAATAAGTGTAATGCTTGATTTACCAAGCTGTGCTTCTTATGATTTATTTAAAAAACGTCCCGAATTAATGGCATTTGAAAAAGACGGTACACCAAAAACTCCGGGCGGTTGGAATGATATCAGAATGTTCAGTCCGTGGAAAGATGAGACTAAAAAAGAATTAAATCCCGAATTGCTTCAAATGCACAAAGATTTTGTTGATATGTGTATTGATTTAGGTGTTGACGGTATTCGTGCAGATGTATCAAGAACTAAACCTACAGAATTTTGGGATATATTAATAAACTATTCAAGGAGCAAAGACCCAGAATTTGCTTGGCTTGCTGAAAGCTATACTTATGAGGACGCTTCACCTCAATTGAATATGGATTATGACAGACCCCAAGATGCTCTAAAAGCAGGTTTTGACAGTTATTACGGCCAGTATCATATTTTCCATGAATGGACAAAAGCTAATGAACTTATAGACTACGTAAGACAAAATATTAATATGTCGCAGGAACTTGATAAAGGTAAATCTTTAATAGGTTCATTCGGCACCCATGATGATATATCAATTATGAACCACGGCGGTGTTACATATTCCAATTTGGTTTCAGGACTTCAAGCTACTCTTCCTATGTTGAATCCATACTACTTTGACGGATATCAAACAGGCGACGATTACATATATGACTTCGAAGGAACTACAGATAAACAAACCGATACCGATTCTGAAGAATGCACCGTTCACAGAGGAAGACCCGACATATTCAATTTTTCAAGACCTTTAATAGGTAAACATCCCGAAATCGGTGAGTTTATGAAAGATACTTTAAATGTAAGAGAACAATACAAAGACATTTTAACTAAAGGTTCTTTCATACCGCTTCCTGTTTCAAAAAATAAAAATGATCAAATAATAGCATTTGCAAGACATCTGAACGGTAAAACTCTCATTGTTATTGCAAACAGAGATGTAAACCACAGACAAAGCGGCTCTGTTGAAATACCCGGATTAAATGAATCACAAAAATTAAATAATTTATTCCCTTCAACAGGTGAAAATTCTGTTTTCCAAGCCGGAAACGGGAAAATAAATACTGATTTAGGTCCGGGAAGAATTCATTTATTTGAAGTAAACACTCCAAACATTGAACAATCAGGTCTGGAAGTTCTAAAACAAAAATAACGGAAAGATATTATGAAGGTTTCTTTTAATACAAATTATACAAAAATAAGATTTTGCAATAACAATACTAAAAATACCGATATTGCTGCTACAGCTTATGATAAAGAAATAAAGAAAGCTAAAGTCAAAAAGGCTGTTTCAGAATGTTCAACAATAGCCGTGGCTGTTGGTATTCTATATTTTGCTATGAAAAGAAATTTTAAATTTAACAGAATAAAAAATGCAAATAAAAAATTAGAAGAAGCTGCAAATGTACTTCTTCCGGAAATTAAAATGACTCTTCCGCCAAAAGATTCTTTATTATAGAAGTTTAACTCCCGAGCTTGTTCCAAGCCTTGAAGCACCTGCATTAATAAGTGCTAATGCTTTTTCTCTGTCTTTAATTCCGCCTGAAGCCTTTATTTTGACATTTGTATTTTGAAGTATTTTATGCATTAATTCTACGTCTTCTACTTTTGCACCGACACCGTTTTTAACAAATCCCGTCGAGGTCTTGGCAAAATCCGCACCTGATTTGTTTATTAATTCGCAAGCTTTTACGATTTCATCTTTTGTTAAAAGGTCTGTTTCTATTATTACTTTCAAAATATGGTTATTGCATGCTTGTTTTACCGTTTTAATATCGTTCTCAATATAGTTATAATCTTTATCTTTCAGGGCTTGAACGGATATTACCATATCAATTTCATCAGCTCCGTTTTCTATTGCCTGTTTTGCTTCAAAAGCTTTTGTCTCTGTTGTCGTTGAACCCAGAGGAAATCCTACAACGGTTACTATTTTTACATTACTTCCTTTAAGATATTCATTTGCAAGTTTCACATTTTGAGGATTTACACAAACACCTAAAAAACTATATTGTTTTGCTTCGTCAAAAACTTTTATAAGTTCAGATTTTGTTGCATCTTGTTTTAAAAGAGTATGTTCTATATATTGATTTATATCCATTTTCTACCTTATACTTTCTAATATTTGAGTGGTTTTAAACCTTTTGGGTGAATAATATTCAATATATTTTTTTAACAAATTAATACAGGTATCAAGAATTTTTTCCGTTACCAGATTATCATATTTTGTCGCAGATAAAAAATCTTCCTTTAAAAGAGTATTTAAAAATTCTGTTATTTTATAAGGTATTTTTACTTTTTTAGCAATATCAGAAGCACAATCGGCACAAAGTATTCCGCCTTGTTCTATAGAAAAATATATATCTTCATTTTTTATTTGTTTTGAACATTTTAAACAATTTGAAAGTTCAATTGAGTAGCCTGTAATATCCATAATTTTCAGCTGAAATTTAAGGACATAAAGCATTGTCTGTTCTTTAGTTTTAGTATTTGCAAGTTTATCAAGAAGCGAGTAGAAAAGATTATATATTTCTTCGCTGTTTGGGTCATTTTCAATACCGAAATTTGCAATTATTTCACTTATATACATTGCATAAAAAAGCTTATTCATATCGCTTCTAAGATTTAAAAAGGTATTTAAAGCTTCAGCCTGACAGATAGTATCAAGATTTCTGCCTTTATTAAGCATCAACTTGTTAGCAACAAGCATATCCATTCTTCCGCCAAGTTTACTTGTTGTTTTTTTTATACCTTTAGCCACACCTTTTATCAAGCCTTTTTCTTTTGAATACATAACTATAATTTTATCAGCTTCACTAATACTGTAGGATTTAAGGTTTATAACATTTGTAGTGAATTGTTCTTTCATTTTATAAACCTTCACTTCCGGAGAATACGCCTTTTATAAGATGTATAAGCTCATTAGGATTATCTGAATTATTAATTGCCGTTTCTTGAGTTATAAGATTATTTTTATACAATTCATAAAGTGATTTATTAAATGTAATCATATCATTATAACTGCCTTTTTGAACAAGTTTATAAATTTCTTCAAGTTCATTTTTAATAATAAAATCTTTAATTGTAGGAGTAGAAAACAATATTTCAACAGCGGGAATTCTGCCTTTAGAATCAGCTTTTAGCAACAGTTTTTGTGATATTGTTCCTCTAAATACTTCCGCAAATTGACTTCTTACAATTTCACGTTCTATAGGTTCAAAAAAGCTCAATAATCTGTTTATGGTATGTACTGCATTATAAGTATGCATTGTTGCGATAACAAGATGCCCTGTTTCAGCGGCAAACAGAGCACTTTTAACAGTATCCCTGTCCCTGATTTCACCTATTACAATTACATCAGGGTCTTGTCTTAAAGTATATTTTATTCCTTCTTCATAATTTTTAGTATCAAGTCCTATTTGTCTTTGAGTAAAAATTGATTTTTTACTTGTATAAACATATTCAATAGGATCTTCAATAGTAACAATATGTTTTTGATAGTTATTATTAATAAATTCAATAATAGAAGCAATGGTAGTTGATTTACCCGAACCAGAACTTCCGGTTACAAGTATAATACCGTTATCAAGACTTGTAAATTTTTCCAAACTTTCAGGAAGATTTAATTCTTTAAGTGTCGGTATATTAAATGATATAACCCTTATATTTAAAGAATATTTACCAAAAGTTCGTGCCAAATTAATCCTGAATCTTGCCGCTCCTTTTAATTCATAAGGATAATCAAAATCGGAGGAGTCTAAAATTTGTTTTTGTATTTCTTGTGGTGCTGTTGTTTTTATAGCCTGTATTATATCCTCTTGAGTAACAGCGGACAGATTTGTTTTAAGTATTTTGCCATTTACTCTCATTGCAGGAACTTCACCCGTTATATAATGAATATCCGATGCTTTGAGTTCTACTGCTTTACTAAGCAGTGTATTTATATTATATTCTTCCATTTTTTATTTCACCCGTATTTAATAACAGTATATTATTTTTTTTATGAATAAAAAATAAATTTACATTTAAAAAATTAATATTATGTAATGTTTTTGACTATTACGTGTATTTGTTGTGTAATTAAAATGTCCGAGCAAAATTTTACGATAAGCCACGAAGTGGTGAGAGTAAGATTTTGTGAGTGGCATATTCAAAAGGTGAGCACTCGTACAGCGACGAGGAGTCGGTGGTAGAGTGCGACACTAGATTATGATTATTAAGGCATGCGAAAAAATAAATGTACATAAAAGAACTTGAAGTCGACAATTTTAAATCATTTGCAAGTGATGTTACAATACCGTTTTTAAAAGGGTTTACAACTATATCGGGGCCCAACGGTTCAGGGAAAAGTAATATCATTGATTCTATATTATTTGCTTTAGGGCTTGCCAGTGCCAGAAATTTAAGAACGGAACAACTATCCGACTTTATTTCCACGCACAATAAAAGGAATGAAGCTTACGTTAAAGTTATTTTTGAGCCTGAGGACAATAATGAAGAACCTATTACCGTTGCAAGAAGAATTAAAAAATCATCTCAAGGGTTCAACAGCGTCTATTATTTGAACGACCAAATTACAACATTAACAGACATACATACAAAACTTGAAAAATACAGAATTACTCCTAACAGCTACAACGTTATGATGCAGGGTGATGTTATGAGTATTACAAACTGTTCTAGTATTGAAAGACGTAAAATTATTGATGAAATAGCAGGTGTTGCAGACTTTAACAGAAGAATAGATAAGGCTAAAGAAGAACTGTTAACCGTTGAAGAAAGAGTCGAAAACGCTAATCTTATATTAACCGAAATTGAATCCAATATTGAAAGACTTGCACAGGAAAAAGAAACGGCTTTAAAATATCAAAAATTAAAAACGGAAAAATTTCAGCTTGAAAGTCAAATTACTACCGTTAAATATTTTGATATTAAACGTAATCTGGAGTTAACTCATCAAAATATTCTTGAATTTAATAAAAAGAAAAAAGATGAAGAATTAAACCTTAAAAAACTTGAAGAAAGCCTTGTTGAGATAAAGAAAAGATATAATGAAATATCCGAGCTGGTTAAAAATAACGGTGAAGCTGAACAAATTGAAACTAAAAAAGAACTCGAAGAATTAAAAGGACAAATTTCACGTAAAAACCTTGCAATAAGTTCCGTTGAAAAAACTATTCATGACGACTTAAAAACTATTGAAAATTCCAAAAACGGAATTGAAAACCACAGGGAAAAAATAGAAAAAATTAATTTAAAAATCGAAGAAAAAAAAGTTGAAATCTCACAGATTGAAGAAAATATTAAAATTCAGGAAGCAGAGTTAAAAAGAATTTTAGAGGAAGTTTCAGGTCTTAATAAAAATGCAGATAAACAGCTTGAAGAAAGAAACAACTTAAAAAAAGAATTGGAAAAACTAAAAGAAGAAGAATGGAATATAAAGTCTGAGTCGCTTCCATTAGAGTCTGAACTTACTTCAATGAAAAAAGAAATAGAAACAGCTAAAAAGACTTTATCCGATTTAACTTCATTTAAAGCCAATTTTAAAGACAATCAGGATAAATTAAATCTGCAGGTTGAAGAACTGACTAAAGAGCTTGCCGATTATAAGCTTGCACAAGAAAATATAATGTACAATCTGGATAAAAATAAAAATGAAATATCAGATATGATGTATGATATTCAGCTTGTACAGAAAAAAATTGTAACAATAGAAGCACAAAAAAGTGCTTATGAAGAGATTAATTTAGGCAGAGCAATTGATTCAATATTAAAAGCAAAGATTAAAGGTGTACACGCTCCTTTATTGCAGCTTGGAAGTGTTGATAAAGAATATTCAACCGCACTTGAAGTCGCAATGGGCTCGAGAATGAAAAACATAGTTGTTGATGATGAAGATGTCGCAAGGGTATGTATTGATTATTTAAAATCAGCAAGAGCCGGAAGTGCAACATTTCTTCCTCTTAACAGGATGAAAAAAACTCCATCAAGCCTAAAAATCCCCAAAGAAAAAGGTGTTGTAGATTTTGCAATAAACCTTGTTGATTTTGATGATAAGTATCTCGACGTATTTTTCTATGCTTTGGGTGAAACTTTAATTGTTGACGATTATGACAGCGCAAAAAGATTAATAGGCAAATACAGACTCGTAACTCTTGACGGCAGTTTATTTGAAAAATCAGGCGCCATAACAGGCGGCGACAGACGTGATACGGGGCTTAAATTCTCACAAAATCAGGACGAAGAATTAACTAAGTATAAAAAGAAATTTCAAGAACTTCAAAGCCAATATGAATCACTGCAAAAAACAAGAGAAGAATTAGAGTCAAAACAGGAAAAAATAAGAACAAATTATTCAAATACAATGACAGCACTAAACGGTGCCAAAATTGAACTTTCAAATCTAAACAATAATCAGGGGAATAACGAAGAAAGAATTAATGAATGCAATAAAATAATTAAAGAATCCGAACCTAAAATAAAAAATATTGAAAATAAGCTTGAAAAATATGAAGAAAAACTTGTTTCCGTTAATGAACAAATGCTTTTGCTTCAGGATAAAATTACCGAGATAGAAAGTAAAATGACGGAAGGCGAGCTTAAAAAGCTTAAAGAAATGACTTCTGCCATTGAAAATCAAATTAAAGAATACCAGAATAAAATACTTAAATGCAACAATGAAATTAATGAATCAAAACGTGATATTGATTTTAATAATGAACTAATTAAAACAAAAGAAGAACAAATTGAAAGACTTATAAAAGATAATGAACTGGCAGAAAATGATAAGTTAAAATACGCTTCTGAAATCAAAGATATTGAAGAAAAGACAAAAGTTTTGGAAGAAAAGATATCAGCACTTTCAGAAAAATTGATTCAGCTTCAAAAGCAAAGAGATTTGATACAAGAAGAACTTTTAACCGCAGAAACAAATAAAAACAAGGTTTCAAATGAAATAGACAGAATATCAGAGCAGGTGGAATCATTTAAAGCAAGAAGAAGAGAACTTGAACCGCAATTAGAAGAAATACAAACCGAATTAAAAGAAAATCAGGTTGATATAAATGCACTTTCTCCGACGGAGATTTCAACTGAAGAAATAACAGGCAGAATTCAGCGTCTTCAAAAACGCATGGAAGAAATGGAACCTGTTAATATGCTTGCCATTGAAGCTTATGACAACATAAAAGCAAGACAGGAAGAGAAAAAAGAACAAATAGCGACACTAACAAATGAACGCAAACAAATTCTTGACAAAATGACAGGTTATGAACAGGTTAAAAAAGAAACCTTTATGAAAACATACAACAATATCAATGAAAATTTCAAAGATATATTTGCACGTTTATCTGAAGGAGAAGGCACTTTACTTCTGGAAAATCCGGAAAATCCGTTTGAAGGCGGGTTAACTATTGAAGCACAGCCCAGAGACAAGAAGAAACAAAAGTTAGGAGCCATGTCGGGCGGTGAAAAATCTTTAACAGCATTGGCTTTGGTATTTGCAATTCAAAAATATCTTCCCGCACCATTTTATGCACTTGATGAAGTTGATGCTAATTTAGACGGGATTAATGTAGAACGTTTGGCGGATATTATTCAGCAGCAGGCAAAAAATACGCAATTTATAGTAGTTAGTCACAGAAAACCTATGATAGAATCAGCTAATAGGACAATAGGTGTAACTCAAAAAGAACACGGGAAAACTCGTGTAACAGGCGTCAAATTTAGGGACTAAGTGAATAATGTTAAATCCGCAGGAAGTTAATAATTTTTACATTCAAAGCTCGACTAAATCTTATACTAAGGATTTAGGATTTAATCCTGACGATATTTTAAACAAGCCGTCAGAAGAACTGGACGGAATTGAAGTTTTGGTTCAAATGGCGAAACAGGGAAAAATTGACCCTTGGAATATAGATATTGCTGATATTGCCGATAAATATATGCTGCACATATCAGAAAGTAAATCCAATAACTTAAGATTAAGCGGAAGAGCATTATTTTTTCTTGCAGTACTTTTAAAATTAAAATCTAATATTCTGGTAGGGCTTGACCCTATGGAATTCGAGCCTCATGAAGAGTTTAATCCCGAATATGATGACTCTGATGATTCAAGGTTTTCTGATGACCTTTATTATCAGGATTATTATCCGGATAATGTTATACCTATTGAGGATATTATACAGAGAAGAACCAGTGTTAAATTAAACAGAAACAGAATTGTCACATTAAAAGATTTAATAAGACAGCTTGAATTTTATGAACAATTAGACAAAAGACAAGCAATAAAGAATTCGCTTGAAAGAGCCAAAAGAAGAGTCAGAAATTATGCAAATATGACTTCTGACGATATTATAAATCTCGCGCATGAAGAATACATTGAAAGCAGTATTAAAATTCTCCACGAAAATTTAATAAAGATTTTTGAAAAAGAAGAAAAAGTGGAATTAAATACACTTACTCTGCTTGGATTAGATAAGATTTCAGCCTATATAGCACTTTTGTTCTTAACGGCAGAAAGTGACTTTGACCTTGAACAGGAAGAATTTTATTCGGATTTATATGTGGTAAAAAATAAAGAAGCCGGGAATATACAAGAAGAGAAGACGGCATAGAGGTATAATATGGATTTAAAATCAAGAATTGAAGCTGTATTATTTGTTACCGGAAAAGCCGTTGATTTAAAAGAAATTGCGAAAATTCTTGAAGTCGATGAACAGGAAGTTGAAGAAGCAATGCTCTCTTTAATTGTAGATTATTCATCCCGAGACGGCGCACTTGAAATAGATGATGAAAACGGCTATATAATTCAAGTTAAAGATGAATATATGGATATAGTAGAAAAATTATGCCCTGTTGATATATCAAATGCCGTCTTAAAAACTTTAACGGTTATTGCACTTAAAGAACCCATAAGACAAGCTGAACTTAAAGAATTAAGAGGTGCATCTGCTTATGAACATGTTCAGGAGCTTGTAGATAAAGGGCTTATAAACAGAAAAAAGGATAAAAACGGTCGTTCTTATAATTTAAAGACCACGCCTAAATTTGCGGAATATTTTAAGATTAAAGGCAATTCAGATATTTTATCTAAACTGGAAACAAAAAAATTGTCAGAATTATTGGAACTTAATAAATAATTTTAAGGAGAATATATGGACGATATGAACAAAAATAATTCGGATGACTTTGAATTTAAAGATTATCCTGAAAACAATAACGAAAATCCGGCACAATCATCTCAATATGAGGGATTTGAAGCATATAAAGACAATAATACCAATAGTGAAGAAGTACCAGAATTTATCGAAACTCCCAATATATCTGAAGATAATCCGAAAAAAGATATATCAAAACTGCAATCCTTTGCAAAATCTTTAACGGAAGATGATGATGAATATGAAGATGAACAAGAACAAAATGATTTAAAAGAAAAACAAAAACGTAGAAGAGAAAGAGAAAAACAAAGAATTGCCGAAGAAGAAAAAAAACGTAGAAAAAGTTTGATGAGTACTATTATAGTATTTTTAATATTGCTTATTGTAATAGCCGGCGTATACATGACATTAATAAATTCCATGCCTGACAAACTGTTAAAACAGGGTAAGAAATATTTGGAAATTCAGAATTATGATAAAGCACTTTCAATGTTTAGAAAAATAACAGACACAGATCCGTTTAACAATGAAGCAATTTATTATCAGGCACTTACCCTTTCAAAAATGCCTGTAAATAATGAGACACAAAAAGCTTTATACGAGATATCGCAAATGGAGGACTGTGAAGAAGCGAGCATATTTGCAGACAGAGTATTACAAAACATGAAAAGACAAATAGACAAACAAGTCGGCTCTAATTATGCAGGAAATGCTTTATATAATGATGTATTATTCAGATGGAATACAAATGAACCCATAACATATTTTATAAACAATGTTAACGGCAGTGACGGTAAATATTCTAATGAAATAAGAAAAGCATTTAATATTTGGTCCGGAGCTTCTAACGGTCAAATTATATTTAAAGAAATTCTAAGCAATAATGCAAATATCATTGTATATCTTATTGATAAAACAGGAGAAGATGACGGACTTATAGGCGAAGTTAAACCTATTATTACCGGTAAGAGATTAAACAAAGTAAATATTAACTTAAACACTAAAACATCTAAAGGAAGTAACTATCCTCTTAATACATTTAAAGTAGTAGCGGAACATGAAATAGGGCATGCACTTGGTATTTGGGGACACAGTTATAATCCTGATGATATTATGTATGAAACAGGCGATTATATAACAAAAGTTCCTGCTAATAAAGGGTTAAGCAAAAGAGATGTTAATACTTTAAATCTTGTATACAGTTTAATTCCGGATGTAATAAATACACCTATTAAACCTCAGGAATATAAAAATTTACTTTCTCATTATATTGTTACATCAATACCCGGAGATGATTTTGAACTTGAAACACAAAGAAAATTTTCTCAAATAAAAAACAATAATGATATTGTTGAATGGGTTAATCTGGGTATAAGATATGGTGAAGCAAATCAATTCAATCGTTCAAATTCGATTTTTAACCGTGTTGTATCTATGACGGGAAATGATAAAGCTAACAGATTCGTTGTATTATATAACCTTGCAAATAATTATTACAAAATGAAAAACTATAATATTTCAAGAAAATATTTAAACTTAGCCACAAGTTATAAAAGCGACTTGGATACTCAAATTTTGGATGCATATCTTGATACAAGAACAGGAAGAAAGGGTATAGCACTAATAAAGCTTGTTGAACTAAATGATAAATATCCTGATAACATTGAAGTAGCCGTAAAATTAGCGGAAATATACCGCAGTGATAAAAAGAAAGATAAAGCAAAAGAAGTAATTGATAAACTTATAAAAAACAACTCTGCGGCAGCAAGAGATTTACGTGTTGAAAAATATCAAAAATATGCACTAAAGAAGTAAAGCATATAAATCGTATTCATCAGCTCCCGTTATTTTAGCGGTGACAATGTCACCGGGGATGGCGGGAGTTGTTGTTTTAATATAAATTAACCCGTCTACTTCAGGTGCATCTTTATAAGTTCTTGCTATAACAATATCATCTTTCTCTGATACCGATTCAACAATACATTGTATTTTTTTGCCGATTAACTTTTGATTAATATCTTTTGAAATTTCCTGCTGAAGCTGCATTAATTGTTTTTTTCTATGTTTTTTTACTTTTGATGGTATCTGAGGTTTAAGGTTATAGGCTTTTGTATTTTTTTCTTTTGAAAATTCAAAAACACCGAGTTTATCAAATTTCATATCTTTTATAAAGTTATAAAGTTCATTAAAATCATCCTCGGTTTCCGTGGGGTAGCCTGCAATAAATGTAGTTCTTATTGATACACCTTTTATTATCTTACGGATTTTTTTTATAAGTTTTTTATAATCCAATATGGGCCTGTTCATGGCTTCAAGTACGTTTTTGCTGACGTGCTGGAGTGGAACATCAATATATTTAACTACTTTATCAAGTGAATTTATTGTATTTAAAAGGTCATCAGTTAAAAGTGAAGGATAAGTATATAAAATTCTTATCCAGTTTAAATTTTCTATTTTATTAAGCTCAATTAAAAGTTCTTTTAATGAAGGTTTACCGTAGATATCTTTACCGTAGCTTGTAGTATCCTGCGCAATAAGACAGATTTCAGATACGCCTTTTTTAACAAGGCTTTTTACTTCATTAACTATATTTTCAATTTTTCTTGATTTATAAGGGCCTCTTAACTGCGGTATTACGCAGTAACCGCAATTAAAATCGCATCCGTCTGCTATTTTAACGTAACTGCTTGCCCCCATTGTAATTTGCTGTCTTTCAACGTCCTCGGGATATTCATATATTGGCTTTTCTTTAACCGAATAAACAGGCTTCTTTTTATCTTTTGTTATTTTTTTCACGGTATCAACAATCTTATCAATATCAGAAGTCCCCAAAAATGCCATAGCTTCAGGTATTAAATTTTTTAATTCTTCTTTGTATTTTTGAGGCAGGCAGCCCGTAATAATTATCTTTTTTCCCGCATTTATCATATCAAATATGGATTTAACAGATTCTTTTTCCGCATCATGAATGAAAGAGCAGGTATTTATAATAACAATATCGGCTTTTGTTTCATCAAGTGTTATTTTATAGCCGTTTTGGATTAGTTCACCAAGCATTAATTCAGAATCAACAAGGTTTTTAGCACATCCGTGGTTTATTAAAGCAATCTCTCTCATTATATATTCTTTCTTTTAAATATCTTAATTCCGTTAATTTGGGCTGTCTGATTGTATTCATTTTTTATCATCTCATAAAAAATACCCGCATAGTCATAAAAAGAGTTATAACCGTATTCAACCGTGCTTAAAGGCAGAATGATAAAGCAGTCTGTAGGATTGTTTTTAAAATGCTCAATTACTGTTTTTTCACCGAATGTATCTTTATAGAATAGAGGAATCAACGTATAGTAAAAATTATCGGAATTTCTGTCCGTTATAAAATTAATCATTGCGCCTTCAGGCAAAACAACAACTTTATCGTGTTCATTTGTATAATTTAAAATATAATCTGAGATAAGTTTAATCGGCTCGCCATCTTTTTTAAAGGTATAAATATAACCTTTTTGTGTTTCAAGTTTATAGTTTTTATATTTAAGAGATGAAAAATCTTCTATTACAAATAGACCTGTTAATAAAATCAAGATTATATATATAATTTTTTTGTTTCTAAAAAATATTATAAATGTTAATAAGCAGACGGGAAGAAGGAAAGTTCCCATGTGTTCGATATTTAAAAATACAATAAATTTTATTGAGGCAAGAATTGAACACAATAAAAACACAAACAGCGGTTTATCTTTATATATTTCTTTTATGTTTTTTAAAACAAGTATTATGTTTGCTATTGGTAAAAATCCCAAAATTCCTTTTATGGGGTTATTAATTAAAACGGCAATAATTGTTTTAAGGCTGAAAAAGTTGCCGAAGTTTGAATAAAATACTTTCATACTGTCAGCATTTGCCATTTTTTTCATTAAATAAAAAGCGTTTAATAAATCTGAAATTGTAAGCCCTTCTATAAACAATATCCCGAAAGAAATAATCGGAACAATACAAAAAGATAATAATGCAGCTATTTTTTGTTTTATGTTTAAAGGTTTTAAGAAAAATATCGTATAAACAATCACTAACGGATATAATATAAATTCATATTTATTTAATATGCTTACACCCATAAACAGGCATGAAATGTATAATAAACTTACTTTTTCAGTTTTTATGTATTTAATTAAAAACAATAGTGAAATTAAAAAACTTGAAAGCGCATAAACCATTGCATAAGAATATGTAATGTTTGAGTTATAAAGAAATGTTGAAAAAACAAGAGAAAACATGGTTAACAGACACATCAAAAAAGATAATGTCTTATTTAAAAATTCTCTTGAAATAAAAAATAAACTGACAATTATTAAAAAGGAGTTAATAATCCCTGCAATATAAAGTGTCGTTATTTTTTCACCAAAAAAGTGAAACAAAAGGGCATTAAACTGGTATGAAATAGGACCATAAATATTAAAAATATCTTTATATAAGACATGCCCCAGATTAATCTGCTGCGGAATATAGAATTCTCTACCCGTATCAACCGATAAAAGCCCCTGATGCAGGTAAAAAAAAGGAAGAAGTGCAAGGAATATAATAAATAAAACTGATATTAACATCCAATCACTTTTTAAATACTTCTGCATACCTAGTCCTTATTAAAGGTTAGAGTTAATTGAGGAACATCAATTTGGCTGTTTTTGGATTTTTTGGAGGATAAATCTTTTGAATAGTCTTTTTGCATTCTGTTCATAAGATTTTGCGCTTTAGAAATAACGCTGTCAGGCAGTCCTGCCATTTTAGCCACCTGAATACCGTAGCTTTTACTTGCGCTTCCTTCAACCACTTTTCTTAAGAAACATATTTCGCCATTTTCTTCACTTAGTGTAATTCTGTAATTTTTTATCTGTTCAATAGTTTTCGGCATAACGTTTAATTCGTGATAGTGAGTCGCAAATATTGTTCTAGCTTTAATATTTTTTGCAATGTATTCGGCAACCGACCATGCAATGGCTACTCCGTCATAGGTTGAGGTGCCTCTGCCTATTTCATCAAGCAGAATCAAGCTTTTCTCGGTTGCAGTATTTAAGATATAAGCAGTTTCACTCATTTCCACCATAAAAGTAGACTGACCCAAAGATAAATCATCAACAGCCCCGACACGGGTAAAGATTTTATCAACAATACCAATTCTTGCATAAGAAGCCGGAACAAATGAACCTATTTGCGCCAAAAGAACTATTAGTGCATTTTGTCTCATATAGGTGGATTTACCTGCCATATTAGGGCCTGTAAGTATCATGAACTGTGTATCTTCAAAATTTTTGGTGTCTGCAATAAGTTTTAAATCGTTAGGTACGTACTCTCCCATAGGCAGAATTTTTTCGACAACGGGGTGTCTGCCGTCTTTAATGTATAATTCATCCGAATCAACAATTTCAGGTTTTATATAATTAGATTCAATAGCGGTTTGAGCAAATGAAAGAATAACATCAACTTTAGAGAGGAAATGCGCAGTTTCCTTTAGTAAATCAACATAACTTTTTGAGTATTCAACCAAATCATTATAAATTTTTTGCTCAAGTTCGTTTGCTTTATATTGGGCTGAGAGAACATCATTTTCATGTTTTTTAAGTTCTTCCGTCATAAACCTTTCAACATTGGTCAATGTTTGTTTTCGCACATAATTAACGGGAACTTGAGAAAGATTAGATTTTGTAATTTCAATAAAGAACCCGAAATTCCTGTTATAAGAAACTCTGAGGTTTTTAATTCCGGTTTTTTCTTTTTCATTTTCTTCAAAATTTTTAAGCCACTCTTCCCCGCCCGTTAAAAGACTTCTATAATAATCTAAATCAGCATTGACATTTTCATTAATAACACCGCCGTCTTTATAGTTATAAGGCGCATCTTCAGATATTGTTCTATTTATAATAGAAGCAAAATCTACCAGCTCGCTGCTGTTTTTTATAAAACCGTTCAGATATTCATTTTCAAAATTTTTAAAAATACTTTCAAAATTTGGTATTAAAGAAAGCGTATATTTAAGTGCAAGAAAATCTTTAGGATTAATACTTCCGTTAGAAAGTTTAACGGCAAGTCTTTCTATATCGCAGATTTTATTTAGAAGATTAGACAAATTGATTCTGTCATTAGGTTTTTTAATAAGTTCATCAACGGCATTTTGTCTTTTTTGAATTTCAACAATATTTTTAACCGGCTGCATAATCCAGCTTTTTAACAATCTTGAACCCATTGACGTTTTTACGTTATCTATAGCCCAATATAGACTTCCGTATTTCTGTTTGTCTCTTGAAGTTTCAATTAATTCTAAATTTCTTCTTGTATTTGCATCAATTGATACAAATTCAGATAAAGAATAAGGTGATATTATATCAAACTTAGGAATATTGCCTTTTTGAGTTGCAATAATATAATCTATAACTGCCCCTGCCGCAAGAAAAGCCTGTGTATATTCAGAAAATCCGAATGATTCAAGTGATGTAACATTAAATAATTTTTTAATATTATTTTTTGCTTTTTCTTCATCAAAAGATGAATACGACATTAAAGTACAAGGATAATTTAAAGTAATTTCATCAGGCAAATCCGGTTTTTCATCGGGTACTATTTGGAAAGGAAGCACTTTCTGTTTTTTTGCTGGAACAAGTATTTCAACAGGTTTTATTCTGGATAATTCAGACAAAATATCTTTTAAAGTGCCTTTAGTTACTTTAAATTCCCCCGTTGAAATATCGGTATAAGCAAGTCCATAAATATTATTTACATTAATAATAGCAGCTAAATAATTATTACCTTCAGCATCAAGAAGATTAGTTTCCGTAATGGTGCCTGCGGTAATCATTTTAACAATATCCCGTTTAACAAGACCTTTAGCTTCTTTGGGATCTTCCAATTGTTCACAAACAGCAACTTTAAAGTTTTTCTCCAACAATTTTGGGATATAAGTATTAAGAGATTTAACGGGAATTCCTGCCATAGGAACTTTACCGACAGTTCCGCAATCTTTATGAGTCAATGTAAGATTTAATTCCCGATTAAAGACTATGGCATCTTCACAAAATCCCTCATAAAAATCTCCCATTCTGTATAATAAAACAACTCCCTGATAATTTCTTTTTATATCAAGAAACTGTTTAAGCATGGGAGATGCATCTTCATAATTTATATCGCAACTGTTAGAATTCTTGATTTCTTCATTTATCATAGCTATACTTAATGTAATATAAATTCAGGTATTTTTCAATTAAAAATGAAGGAGTTTTAATGAAAGGTTGTCTAAGTATTATAATTAAAACAGTTATAGCCGTACTTGTATTTTTCGGACTTGTTTATATAGGAGCAGTAGATTTTATAAAGGAAAAAATAAATGAAAAAACAAATCCGCCTCAAGAAGAATTAATTGATAAAACAAAAGATATTGTTGATTTATCTGAAATTGACGAAGAATACACAATAGATAAAAACCTTAAAATATTAAAAAACCGAATGATAATAGCCGAACACAATGCTTCCGGTCAAAAAATGATTATAATTGAACCGAGAAAAGAAAATATAATTACAAAAGAAGATATTGAAAGCGATGATTTTCAGGAAAAACTTGAAAATATACTTAAAAAATATAAATATCAGCTTATAAAATTCAACAAAATAGAAACAGAAAAAAAAGGAAAATTTGAAGGTTTATCACAAGAAATACCATATACAAAAGTAAAAGTTGAAATAGCAAATCTTCCGGTTAAAGATATGGAAGGGATTATAGGTATAGCAGAACTTGATAACGGTAAAAATTTGATAATCATTTCGGCAAATGAAAAGGGAAAATATTCTCAAATCGTAACGGAAGCATTTTTTAAGAAAGTAAATAAATGCAAAAACAATACGAAAGATTAATGAGAAGATGTATAAAGCTTGCAAAAAGAGGATACGGCAGAGTATCACCAAATCCGCTTGTAGGCGCAGTTATTTTTGATGATGATTTTAATATTATATCGGAAGGCTGGCATGAAAAATACGGCGAAAACCATGCCGAAAGAAATGCAATTTTAAAAGCTAAAGGGGATTTAAAAGGTAAATCCATAATAGTAAATTTAGAACCATGTTCACATTTTGGGAAGACCCCGCCATGCTGTGATTTAATTATTGAAAAAGGATTTAAAAGAGTTATAGCGGGCATGACAGATCCTAATCCAAAGGTAGCAGGAGAAGGTATAAAAAGGCTTAAGAGGGCAGGCATTGAAGTAATAGTTGGGGTTCTTGAAGATGAATGCCGGAGCCTTAATAAAATATTTTTGAAAAATCAAATAAAGAATGAACCTTATATAACAATTAAAACAGCTTCAACACTCGACGGTAAAATTGCAGCCAAAACAGGTTCTTCAAAATGGATTACGGATGACGCCTCAAGAAGAGAAGTACAGAAACTAAGAAATATTTATGATGCAATTTTAACATCATCTTCAACTGTTATAAAAGACAATCCTTCATTAACATGCAGGTTGAAAAAAGGCAGAAATCCAATAAGAATAATACTTGATACAAATCTTAACACCTCAAAAGACTCAAAAGTATATAATAATGACGGAACAAGAGTTATTGTTGCCGTTTCAGATAAAATATCCGATAAACAAATAAAAAATCATGCCGAAAATGCTGAATTTGTAAAATGCCCTTTGAAAAACGGACATATAGACATAAAAAAAGCCGTACAAATATTGTATGAAAAAGGTATAAAAAGTATACTCGTTGAATCCGGAGGAATGCTTAATAAATCTTTTATTGAAGAAAATCTGGCTGACGATTTAATACAATTTATTGCTCCCAAAATACTGGGTGATAAAGAAGCATACAATTTTGTTTACGGTTTTAGCAGAAATAATATATCGGAATGTAACAATTTAAAAATAATATCGACTAAAATACTAAAAAACGATATAATATTACACAGTGTTTTTGAAGGGAAATAGGTTCTGTCAGGGAAAAATACATGATTAAAAATGTTTCACAAAGCAAAATATTTTTTACATCGCAAAATGCAGTTAATAACGAAAAGAAACAAAATAATTATAGGACAGCTGCACCTGCCATTGTAAAATATGCTGACAGTTTTGTAAATCATTCTGTAAAATCAACCCCTGTACTTATAGGTATGACATTTTTATGGTCATTAATAGATAATGCATCAACGGCTATACCTGTAAGAAAAGCTTTGGTAAGAAATATAAAAGGATTTTTCTTACCGGTTTTAATCGGTTCATCAGCACTATTAACTTATTTGGAAAACAAAAAAACTAAAAATGCCGAAAAATAAAATTTTATTGTATAATTAAATCATGACACAAGACTTAGCAGAAAAAATATATAATTTACAAAAAAGTGTACTGGAGCTTCACAATCTTTTTGATTTGAATATGGTAGCAAACCAGTCTCGCTCGGTTGAAGATTTACTATCAAAAGTATCTGTTTTAATAAAATCATCTCTGGGACTTAATAATATAAGATTTTTTCTGAACAATAACGGAATATTTCAAACAAAGAATATTGCCTCCGGAAATGACTTAGATTTTGAATTTAACTCAGATAACGCTCCGTTTTTGCAAAACAATAATGAAGAATTAATAAAAATAATAAATCAAGACGGGACATATATATACAGCGCTTTTTGGAATACTTATAAATTAGGCGAGCTTGAAAGCGAATATATAAAAATATTTTATAATGATGATATGCCGTTTTGTGTTGCTTTTATCGGGAAAAAGGAAGATAAAACCGATTTTAACGAAGATGATATCAAATATTTAAATCAAATTTTTAACTGTATAGATCCGATACTTAGAAAGTTTATAAAAACACAAGAGCAGGAAGCTAAGATTTTAGATTTAAATAAGACGCTGCATAATTTATCTATATTATATAACATCTCACAGGCAGTTAATTTTATAGATGATTTAAAAAGATTAATAAGCGTTATCCTTGATAAAGCTATTGATACCATAAATGCGGAAAAAGGCTCATTAATGCTGTATGATTCGTCTGATAATACTTTGCAGGTAAAAGTAGTATACGGATTAAAGGACAAAAAATACGAAGACGATATAAACAACGGACTCATAGAATGCCGTAAGATACCGCCAGACAGCGGAATAGCAGGAAAAGTATTTACGGAAAAGAAATCAATAATTACCAATTTGGGAGGCAGAGACCCCAGATTTGACCAATTTAGCGGTGATGATAATATATCCTCTTTAATATGTGTTCCGTTAATAGCAAAAGGTGAATGTATAGGTATTATAAATATTACGAACAAGAAAAACGGAAAACTTTTTAATAAAAAGGATTTAGAATTCGTAGAGGCACTGGCAAATCAGGCTGCTATTGCGGTTGATAATGCACAGTTATATGAACTTGCTACAAAAGACGGTTTAACAAAATTATATATTCATAGGCACTTCTATTTCTTATTGGAATCTGAAATAAAAAGGGTGCAGAGATATCACCATGTATTATCACTAATAATGATGGATATAGATAATTTTAAACATGTAAATGATACATACGGTCACTTAGTAGGTGATATGGTATTAAAAGAAATAGCATCAACAATACAAAAAACTATAAGACACGTGGATATACCGGCAAGATACGGCGGAGAAGAATTTACGGTAATACTGCCTGAAACTGCCGCTTTAAATGCCGTTACAATTGCGGAACGCATAAGACAAAAAATAAGCGAAATAGAAGTTAAAGTTGATGAAAATACAATAATAAGACCTACGGTAAGTATAGGAATATCGGAATATCCGAATGCGGCCGATAACATAACTGAACTGATCGATTGGGCTGATAAAGCTTTATATACTTCAAAAGAAAACGGGAAAAACTGTATTCATCTTTATTTTGACGGTCAGTTTACAAGATATAATCCTTCTTAAAAATATAATTTGTAAATAATCCTAAACATTTCATTATGTTAAATAATCTTATATGAATTATTGCAATATAATTGTAATGTAAGTAAATAATATTCAAAGGTAAAAATCTTGAAAACGGCGATATATCCGGGGAGTTTTGATCCTATAACAAAGGGGCATTTGGATGTTCTAAAGAGGGCATGCGCCATTTTCGATAAAGTAATACTGGTAGTATCAGTTAATATGAATAAAAAAAGTTTTTTACCGCTTGAAGACAGATTAAAACTTATAAAAGAGAGCTGCAGTGATATTGAAAATGTCGAAATAGACAGCTATGACGGATTAACAATAGAATATGCAAAAAAAAGAAATGCCAATGTATTAATAAGAGGACTGAGGGCGGTATCTGATTTTGAGTATGAAATGCAGTTATCACAGGCAAACAGTGCGCTGTCATCCGATATACATACGGTGTTTTTAATAACAAAACCAAAATACAATTTTATATCATCCGGTACGGTAAGAGAAATAGCACTAATGAAAGGCGATGTATCCAAATTTGTACCGGAGCCGGTAGCAAAATACTTAGAAAATAAATATATGAAAGGTTAAAACCATGACAGAACTGAGAGTAAGTCATTTAATAGATGAAGCGGATGAATTATTAGATAATAAATTCCATGTTGGAAGTTATTGTTTATTTATGAACACGGATGACTTGCAGGATATATTAGGAAAAATAAGAGCTATTCTGCCGGAAGAAATAAGAACGGCTGAAATGATTTTGAAAAGACGTGATGATATATATCTTGAAGCTCAAACAAGAGCAGACAGAATAATTAACGAAGCACAAAATACAGCGTCAAATATATTGAGTGAATCAGAATTAATAAGAGCTGTTAGAGAAAAAGCTGCAAAAATTCAAGAACAAGTAAAACAAAGCTGTGAAGAAATGAAAAATAAAGCGACGGAAGAAGCAGAAGCAATAAGAAGAAGCGCATACCAAGAAGCAATGCAGACAAGAGAAGGTGCACAATCTTATGCGGAAGAAGTTCTTGAAAAATTAAATAATACTATTGAAGAATCGCACAGAATAGTAAGAAACGGACAAGAATATTTATACGCACAAAAGAATAAAATGCGTGAAAACAACCATGAAGCCAATGCTGAAAAACAGGCTTATGCGGAATAAAATTTAAAAGGAATGTAAGACTGATTAATCGGAGGTAATTTGCCAAGTAAACTTGCAAAACAAAATGAAGCAGGTATGCTTAAATTACTGCCGCAAAGTATAGAAGCAGAAGAAGCTGTACTGGGGGCAGTACTTGTTAATCCTGTGTCGTTAGGACGAATTGTTGAATTTATTAAACCTGAAAGTTTTTATAAACCGGCTCACAGAGTTATTTATGAAGCTATGCTTGAATTATTCAAGAAAAATGAACCTATAGATATTGTTACCGTGTCGGAGTTTTTGAGGAATGAAGAAAAACTTGAAGAAGCAGGCGGAAGGGCGTATATTAACGATTTGGCACTTAATGTAGTTACAACGGCAAATGTTGAGTTTTATGCAAAAATCGTACAGGAAAAAGAAATAAAACGTGCGCTGATAAATGCAGGTTCTGAAATTGTTTCAATGTCTTATGAAAATGAAGAAACCGATATTGTTTTAGACAACGCACAAAAATTGATATTTAATATAGCATCACAAAAAGATACGAGTGATTTAGTACCAATACAAGATTTAGTCGTATCAAGCTATGAGCAGATAGAATACAGATATAACAATAAAGATGATTTAGTCGGTGTCGACACGGGTTTTTACGATTTAAACGCATTAACATCAGGATTTCAGAAATCGGATTTAATCATACTGGCAGCACGTCCTTCTATGGGGAAAACAGCACTTGCCTTAAATTTAGCACAAAATGTAGCATTAAAAGCGAAAAAAGCCGTTGCAATATTTTCATTAGAAATGCCTAAGCAGCAGCTTGTAAAACGTATGTTATGTTCAGAAGCGGAAGTAGATACGCAAAGAATAACGTCAGGTCACATGCAGGCTAAAGACTGGGAAAAACTAATGGATGCCATGACAAAGTTTGCGGATGCAAAAATATATATAGATGATACATCAGGCGTAACTGCAACTGATATAAAAGCAAAATGCAGAAGATTAATGATAGAAGAAAAAGATTTGGGTCTTATTGTAATAGATTATCTACAGTTAATGGAAGGCGGAGGAAATCCCAATGACCGAAACCAGCAAATATCAGCGATTTCCCGTTCGTTAAAGAGTTTAGCAAGAGAACTTGATGTTCCTATAATTGCACTGTCACAGTTATCAAGAGGTGTAGAAGCCAGAAACGATAAGCGCCCGATGCTGTCTGACCTCAGAGATTCAGGTGCAATAGAACAAGATGCTGATATTGTTATGTTTATATACAGAGATGAATATTATAATAAAGATAACGTTGAAAATAAAGGCAAAGCAGAAATTATTATTGCAAAACACAGAAACGGTCCTGTAGGAAATATTAATTTACTGTTCCAATCAAACATTACCAAGTTTAAAAATCCGACAAAAACAAACGAGTTTTAGGCTTCAATAAATAATCTTCTGCCTACAATATTAGGCTTTCCATTATAATAACCTGCAAAATATCCGCCTTTAACAGGTCGGTTTACAGCATAATTACTTCTTGAAGGAGCTTGTATAAAAGGATTTTCAAACGGATTATACCCTGTTTCTTGTTTTATGGAGGAAGTTTGTGTATTGGGAATATAGAATACTTGTGATACCAAATTTTTTAAACTGTTTATCATTTTATTTTTTCCTTATTTACACATATTTGTTTAATAAAATTTTTTATTTTGTCATATTATGACATTATATATAATACACTTTTCTTAACATAAAAAAATGGTATTTTTGTATGAATGCTTTGATATAATTGACAAATTTTGGGAATAAAGTATATAATTGTCATATACAAAAGTCTTAATAAAAAAAGAATGAAAGGTATTAAATTATGAGAAAATCAGGTTTCACTTTGGCCGAAGTATTGTTAGTATTGGTCATAATTGGTGTAGTTGCATCTTTGACAATACCGACATTAATGAGTAATACAAGTGGAAACGAATATAAAGCCGCATTAAAAAAAGCTATAGCAACAACAGGTAACGCACTTACAATGCATTATGCACTTGAAGGATTAACTGCACAAGATTATTCTACTGCAACAGACCTTGTAAATTATTTATTCAAAGAAAGGTTAAGTACAATAGAAGGTGCAAGTACTTTTACGGATTCTGCTGCATGCGGCGGCGCCACTTTTACTACAGCTGACGGTATGATATTTTGTGTAACAAACTTTGCATCAGTATCGACTTCAACAGAAGGAGGGGCAAGTAATGAAGTTTGTGATTCCTATAGTAAAATTCCTTGTGCACAATCTACAACTATGCCTAATTTATGGATAGATGTAAACGGTGCTAAAAAACCAAACAGAAGAACTATTTCTTCAAGTGCTCCAAAAGATATTTATCAAGCAATGATATATGCTCAAAGAGTTGTTCCTTACGGAACTCCTACACAAGGTGTTATGTTTGATAACGCTAATACGGTAACAAGTTCATCATCAACATAATAAAAATTAAAATAAGATAAAAATCCCGTATTAATAATAAATACGGGATTTTTTTAATTTTCTTTATTAGCCGTCAAGAGCAGATTTTAAAAGTTTATTTAACAATTGAGGATTAGCTCTGCCTTTAGTTTCTTTCATGACTTGTCCGACAAAGAAACCGAATAATTTATCTTTACCGCCTCTATAAAGTTCTACTTGTGACGGATTAGCCGATATAACTTTATCAATAATAGTTTTAAGTGAAGCTTCATCTGAAATAACACTCAAACCTTGTTTTTCGACTATAGCTTTAGCGCTTCCTCCGTCTGTTAATAAAGTTGTAACTATTTGTTTACCTATATTATTTGAAATGGCACCCGTTGTAACTAACTTTATGAGTTCTGAAAATGATTCAGGAGTTAGTTTAGTTTCTTCAAGAGTAACTTTTTCTTCTTTTAAGTATGCCGCAATTTCTTTCATTAAGAAGTTATCAGCGACTTTAGGGTCAGCACCGAGTTCAACGGCTTTATCATAAAAGAGTGCAATATCCTGCTGTTCCACCAGAACATTGGCATCATAAGGTGTAAGCCCGTATAAAACATATCTTTGTCTTCTTGCATGAGGAAGTTCGGGCATTTTTTCCGCTATAGAATTAACCCATTCTCTTGAAATTTCAAGCGGCATTAAATCAGGATCAGGGAAATAACGGTAATCATGGGCATCTTCTTTACCTCTCATGGATTTGGTAACGCCTTGATTATCATCCCAGAGCCTTGTTTCTTGAACAACCTCTTCACCTGCTTCAACTATATCAATTTGTCTGTCTATTTCATATTCAATAGCTCTTTGAAGTGCTTTAAAGCTGTTAACGTTTTTAATTTCGGCTCTTGTACCGAATTCCTTCTGACCGACGGGTCTTACTGAAATATTTGCGTCGCATCTCATTGAGCCTTCTTCCAAGTTGCCGTCACAAACACCTATATATCTTAGTGTTGTTCTAAGTTCTTCCATATATGCTCTTGCTTCATCGGATGAGCGCATATCGGGTTCGGATACTATTTCAAGAAGGGGTGTTCCGGCTCTGTTTAAGTCGACAAGAGAGTAGCTTGAACCTGCTATACCCGATGAACCCATGTGAACAAGTTTACCTGCATCTTCTTCCAAATGAGCTCTTGTAATTCCTATCCTTTTACCTTCTATATCAATATAACCGTTAACACAAATCGGCTGGTCATACTGTGAAATCTGATAGCCTTTCGGAAGGTCCGGATAAAAGTATTGTTTTCTGTCAAATTTACAGTATTGAGGGATTGTACAGTGAAGTGCCAATCCTGTTAATATACCCATATTAACAACTTCTTTATTTAATACGGGCAGAACCCCCGGCATTCCGAGTGTTACGGGGCTGACCTGCGTATTTTGTTCGTTGCCGAATTCCGTTGAATCACATGCAAATATCTTAGATTTTGTTTTTAACTGTGCATGAACCTCTAACCCAATTACAACTTCATATTTTTTTCTTAACTCTTCCATTAATGAACCGGCCATATTTAAAACCTCTATTTATCCCTCATTTTCTAAAATGATAACACGAATATAAAATAATAAAAATATAATTTTGAAATAGTTATACAGCTGTAGTAAAATAATAGAGGTGGTTTTATGAAAAAGAAAATTATTTCATTATTAATATTGTCAGCACTATCTGTATCATATACAGTGCCTATAGTATATGCGCAAGAGCCGTTTCAGGGTCATATTGAAGAAACGGAAACAAAGCCGTACAATGATAAAAAAATATTTACAAATGAAGTAAAAAGACTTGATGAAACAAAGACCATAAATTTAACCGTTTCACAAGTTCTGGCAGGTACCACATCAATAGAAGGGGATGAATTTTTTGCCGTTGTATCTGATGATGTTTTAGCAGGCACGGGAGTACTGCTTCCCATAGGAACAGTTGCTCATGGCAGTATTAAAAACATAGTAGACCCAAAACGTATGGGGCGTGACGGATATATAGAATTATCTTTTGATTATTTGATTACGCCTGACGGCAGAGAGATACCTATTGAAGGGAATATGACATCAAAATTGACTCCGGCTAAATCAATAGTTCAAAAAGCGGGAGAAGATTTGGCATATACGGCAGTTGGCGGTGTTTACGGTGCTGTTGCCGCAATGGAAATTGCGGGACTTGAAGGTGCTATTGTAAGCCAAGGCTATACCGTGATAGGAGGAGCTGCTCTTGGAGGTGTAATTGCACTCGGATTAAGCTTGTTCAGAAAAGGTAAAGATGTTTTAATTGCCCCCGGTGACGAAATTAAAGTTAAAATTAAAAGCAGCGAAGCAATCCCTGTTATGACTCATGAAGCCGTAAGACAGGATGAAATTAAATATGAGGGGCTGGATGTTGATATAACGGATATTTTTCTTGAAGAAGATCCGTTCGGTAATTTAAATACCATCTCAATAGATTTAATAATTAAAAATCAATCGGATAAAGACTTTTCAGCATTTGATATAGCACTTGTAAATGATTTAAGGAACTCATACACTCCTTCTATTTTTACGGATTATAAAAACTCACTGGCAATGAAAAATATAAAAAAAGGTGAGAATGTTTCGGGGATTTTGTCCTTTTCCGTTGATAATCCCAAAAGACAGCATTGGCTGGTATTTTATGACAAAAGAAATCATAAACCGCTTGCTAAAATCTCTATTGATAACGCCAAACATGATTTAAATATTACTAATCTTGAAAAGAAAAAAAAGAGACATAAAAAAGTATAATGCTTGATATTGATTTATTTGAAAATATTGAAAATAGCGAGATTTTAAAAATTTTAGAGTGTTTCGGAATAATAACTAAAGTTTTTAAGAAAAATTCTTATATATTAAAAACGGGCGGAAAAATTGATTTTCTCGGCGTTATCCTTGACGGAAACGCACAAATAATTAAAAACGGCAGCATAATTGAAAATCTTAAAACAAACGATATTTTCGGTCATAATATAGTATGTTTAGGCGAAAACAAAAGCCCTGTTGATATTATAGCTATGTCAAACTGTGAAGTTCTTTTTCTTCCGTTTGAAAGAGTTGTTACTCCCTGTGATAAATTATGCTCCTATCACTTAAAATTAATAAAAAACATAATGAAAATGATATCTAAAAGGAACTCATTATTAAATGATAAGATAGATATCATAGGTCAAAAAACAATAAGAGATAAGATTTTGGCTCTTTTAAGAACACATTCGAAAGGAGATGGCGTTTTTACAATACCATATACGAGAGAAGAAATGGCAAGATTTCTGTGTACGGATAGGTGTGCATTGTCAAGAGAACTTTCCAAAATGCAAAATGAAGGTATATTAAAATTTCGTAAGAATTATTTTGAATTGTTATAGCCTGAATTTAATCTAGTGTCGCAACATTACGCTTGCTGTCTTTAAATTACTTTACGCTCGGTCTTGTCGCTCCTTCGGCTACCGCCTTGACTCGCTTCCAACCTCGCTTACCGAACTCCGTTCGTACGTAATTTCGCTCCTCGCAACCGTAAAGTTGCTCACCTTTTCAAAATGCCACTCGCAAATTTTTACTCACACCTTCGGCTTATCGTAAAAATTTACTCGGACAATTTTTTGTAATATAATATTTTAAAAGGTCAAAGGAATGTTTCTCGATAAAACAAGAATAAAAATCCTTTCAGGTAAAGGCGGCAACGGAATTGTTGCCTGGAGAAGGGAAAAATATGTTGATAAAGGCGGCCCTGCAGGCGGTAACGGCGGCAAGGGCGGTGACGTGTACCTTGTTGCAACCGAAGATATGTCTACATTAATGGACTTTCAATACCAATCCGTCTTTAAAGCCGAAAACGGAGAAAACGGTTATATAAAAACTCAGCACGGAAGATGCGGAAAGGATTTATATATTAAAGTACCTGTGGGAACCGTAGTAAAAGACACTGATTCGGGTAAAATCATTGCCGATTTGAATAAAGACGGACAGATTGTACTTGCCGCAAAAGGCGGCAGAGGCGGAAGGGGCAATGCTTGTTTTGCCACTGCTCAAAAAAGAGCTCCGCAGTTCTGTGAACCCGGTGAAAGCGGTATCGAAAGAAATCTTGAATTTGAACTGAAACTTATTGCGGATGTGGGGCTTTTAGGTATGCCTAATGCGGGTAAGTCTACTCTGATAAGTGCAATAAGTTCGGCTAAACCTAAAGTAGCTGATTATCCTTTTACAACCATTGTTCCTCATCTTGGCGTTGTCAAAAAACAAAACGGCGACGGATATGTTGTGGCTGATATTCCCGGGCTTATTGAAGGCGCTTCAGAGGGTATAGGTTTGGGGCATGAATTTTTGAGACACGTTGAAAGATGCCGTTTCCTTATTCATCTGGTTGATATTACACAGGAAAGCCCATTGAAGAACTATGAAATAATTAATTCCGAACTTAAAAAGCACTCGGAAGAACTTTCAAAAACCTATCAGGTTATAGCTTTAAATAAAATAGACTCTGTTGATAAAGAAACTCGGGAAAAATATTTGGGCGAATTTAAAAAAATATCTGATGATGTATTTTTAATTTCGGCAGTTACGGGCGAAAATATTAAAGAATTTTTAAATTTTATTGAAAAGAAAGTTGAAGAGATTCCTAAACACATTATAGAAATTGATGTTGAAGAAGACAATGACGCTTTTGACAACGATGACAGCTCATTTAATATATATAGAACAGATAAACACACATTTGTAGTAGAAGGCGGGAAGATATTCAGACTTGCAAACGTCACTGACGGGAGAAATACGGAACAGTTATACAGATTCCAAAACATATTAAAATCAATGGGAGTTTTTGACGCACTAATTCAAGCAGGTGTTCAAGAAGGCGATGTAATTAAAATAGGACATCTTGAATTTGATTATTTATTTTAATTTTAATTAAACGTGTTCAAACTTTCTGTCGGGTTTTATTATATGAACATTTCTGGTTTCAGAAAGATTTTGTCTTGCGTTTGCGAGTTTTTCTTTTTGTTCTTTAGATATACTTCCTGATGAAATCAGCCTGTCAATAAAATTATTATTTAATTTAACAGCCTTTTGAAGTGCGCCGATTTCTTCTAAAACCTCTTTTACTTCGACAAAATCATAGGCATAACCTCGTTTAGATTGATAAGTAAGCACTTCACCGTTTGGCGATTGTATATTTTGTCCGCCCTGTTCAAAATAGAGCCTGAATACCGATTTTAAATCCTGCATTTCAGACTGCATAATCTGTACAGCCTGCTGTATTCTTAAGTATCTTTCGAAAAGATAATCTATATTATCTAACTGTTGAATTTGCCAGGCGTATTTTTTTTCGTAAAGTTTTTTTAATTCGGGATATGCTTTAGCTAAACCTTCCGTATCAGCCATGGCTCTATGACGTGTAGAAAATTCAATGTTAAATTTGTTCATCAAGCTTTCAAGTCCGCAAGATTCCAATTCGGGATAAATTTCTTTAAACATCATCTGAGAATCTATTCTGGCGTTTGTAATGGGTTTACCCGTCTGTCTTAAGCTTGCTTCATTAATAAATGAATAATCAAAAATAGCGTTATGAGCAACTATCGGGTAATCACCAATAAAATCTAAAATCAAAGGCATAACTTCAGCTTCAGTTGGTGCATCTTTAACATCATCTTCTGTTATTCCGTGAACAGCTATACTTGATTTTCTGATATGCTGCTCGGGGTTAATAAGAGTTTCAAACCTGTCTTTCATCTTGCCGTTTTCTAAACGGATAGCTGCAAACTCAACCATTCTTTCTTTAGTATAATCAAGTCCTGTAGTTTCAACATCAAGAACGATTTCAATACACTTTTTTCTTGGCACTGCCTCAAATCTCCATATATGTATATAATATCATAAACATTTATAAGGAGCAAAATTAATAATCAGACTTAGTTAATTAATAGACTTGTTTTATTAATATATCGGTAGTAATATTTAGAGAGATATAGAAACAGGTTTATTTTATGGGAAGAATAGTATTAAACAGAGATAAATGTAAAGCCTGCTATTTATGCATTGACGCATGTCCTAATAAGGTTTTAGGTGCGGATGAGAATGTAAATGCTTTAGGATATTATCCTATGGCAGTTAATCATCCTGAAAAGTGTGTAGGCTGTGCCATTTGTGCAAGAGTTTGTCCTGATATTGCAATTGAAAAGGTATACAGATGAAAAGAGAGAAAGAACTTTTAAAAGGGAATTATGCTATAGCACAAGCTGCTGTTGAAGCAGGCTGTCAAAGTTATTTTGGATATCCTATTACACCGCAGAGTGAGATAGGTGAATATTTAAGTTCAAAAATGCCTGAACTGGGCAGAGCATTTGTAGCTGCAGAAAGTGAAGTAGCAGCAATAAATATGCTTTTAGGTGCAGGTTCAACAGGCGTTAAAGCCATGACATCTTCTTCATCATGTGCAGTTGCACTAATGCAGGAGGGTTTATCTTTTATAGCAGGTGATGAAATACCTTGCGTATTGGTTAGTGTTATGAGAGCAGGCCCGGGGCTCGGCTATATATATGCTTCTCAAGGTGACTATTATCAGGCTACAAAAGGCGGCGGCAACGGTGATTATAAAATCGTTACATTTGCTCCCGCAAGTGTTCAGGAATGTGTTGATTTAACATACAAATGTTTTTATGTTTCTCAAAAATACAGAACGCCTGTATGTTTATTAGCAGACGGAATGCTAGGTCAAATGATGGAACCTGCTGTTGTGGGTGAATATCCTTATGAAGAAATTGACCAATCATCTTGGGCATTAGACGGTGCTAAGGATAGAGAACCAAGACATATTGCTTCAATTGAAAGAGAAGAAGAAACCTTAAGAAAAAGAGTTGTTAAGATATTTGAAAAATATAAACAAATATTAGAAAACGAAAATCTGTTTGAAAAGTACGAAACAGAAGGTGCAAAACTTGTTATAACAGCATTCGGTTCCGTTGCAAGAATAGCAAAAGCAGCAGTTAAAATGGCAAGAAAAAACGGGTTAAAAGTAGGATTATTCAGACCAATTATGCTTAATCCGTTCCCCGAAAAATTAGTTGCCGAAATTGCACAAAAAGTAGACGGAATACTTGATATAGAACTTAATTGCGGACAAATGCTTCAAGATATCAAAGCAAGTATTGCAGGATTAGCAAAAAGTATCCCTGTTGAATTTTACGGCAGACCTGCAGGTGTTATGATGACTGTTGAAGAAATATATAAACAAATAGAAGCAATCTATAAGAAAATGGATGAAAAGAAATATGGAACAGCTTGTATATAAAAAACCCGATTCAATAAGAGATGATTTTAAAATAAGCTTTTGCCCAGGCTGTGACCATGGCTTAGCTGTTAAACTTGTTGCGGAAGTATTGGATGAACTCGGAGTTAGAGAAAAGACAATAGGAATCGCTTCTGTCGGATGCAGTGTATTTTCTTATGACTTTTTTAATGTAGATATTGTAGAATCACCACATGGACGCTCGTTAGCTGTGGCAACCGGAGTAAAACGCTCTAAACCCGATAAAGTCGTATTTACATATCAAGGTGACGGAGATTTAGCTTCAATCGGTTTGGGTGAAACAATTCACGCTATGACAAGAGGTGAAAAAGTCACTGCCATTTGCATAAATAATACAACATACGGTATGACGGGAGGTCAGGCAGGACCTACAACATTAATTGGGCAGGTAACTACAACAACAACGCAAGGACGTAAAGTTGAAATATCAGGATACCCTTTAAAAGTGTGCGAAATATTAAAAGAAGTAGACGGAACAGCGTTTGTAGCTAGAGTTACACTTGACAATCCCGCCGCCATAATAAATGCAAAAAAATGTATAAAAAAAGCTTTTGAAGCCCAATTAAAAGGATTAGGAACAGGTTTTGTAGAAATACTCGCAACATGCCCGACAAACTGGAAAATGACGCCACAGGAAGCTCATGCAAGAGTAAGAGGCGAAATGTCAGAAGTATTTAAACCCGGAATTTATAAAGATAAGGTAAGTGAATAATGGATTCAAATGTATTAATAGCAGGATTTGGCGGTCAGGGTGTATTATTTATAGGTCAATTGCTTGCAAATGCCTGTATGAATGAAGGATTAAACGTAACATGGTCACCTGCATACGGTGCTGAAATGAGAGGCGGTACGGTTAATTGTACCGTTTGTATGTCAGATGACGAAGTTGCATGCGCTTTTGTAGCAGAGCCTGAAAACGTTATCGCACTCAATGCTCCTTCTTTTGAAAAATTTGAATCAAGAATTAAACCGGGTGGAATGATTGTTGTAAACTCTTCTTTGGTTAAAACTAAACCAAAAAGAGATGATATTACATATAAATTTGTTCCTATGACAGAAATTGCTCATAAAAACGGGCATGAAAAAATGGCTAATATAGTTTCTTTAGGTGCTTTTATAAAAGTTTTTCCCGTAGTAACAAAAGAAGGCATAATTGCTACAATGAAGAAAAAATTAACAGGGAAAAAAGCTTCTATGCTTAACGGAAACATCCAAGCACTTGAAGAAGGTTTTGAATTAGTAAATTAATACAAAATATTACTGGTTTTTATATGAATAAAGAAAATTTTCTTTCAAAAATTTTGCACATTCACTGCTGTTCATTACTTCTGTAGATTCTTTTGTATAAGCATCTCCAAAATAAGTAACTTCATAATTGCCGTTATCAAGTTCTTTTATTGTTCCTGCACAAAGTCCATATTTAGGATTTAATATTTCATCTTCGGTTATTTCTCTTGTGTGCGGTTCCGCTCCCATAACAACAGCCATTGATGTTAAATAATATTTTCCGTCTTCACCTTTTGTTATATTATTTGAAACCCCGGCAAGATCGGGTTTTATAATCATAGAGCCGTCAGAGAGTTTTAAACTATTTTTAAAAGTATCTTCAAATTCCAACCCTGGATTAACAGAACCGGTTTTATTTCCTGCACTCTTATTTGTATGATTTATATTAGGGAAATAAGATTGAGCTGTAGAACTATTTACGGAAGGTAATTCTTCTGTTAGTTTATTCATAAAAGCATCAAAATTCATAAACTCGCCTTTTATATTTCCTTGTTCATCAGGTTTGGCAGTTTTATCAAATACAAAAATACCAGTTAACTCTTTTCCATTCTGTTTAAGAGTAATTTTTTTTGCTACATATGTTTTACCGTCATTTTTATTTTTCCATTCGACATTTTGGAAGTTTTCTAATTGATTATCATTTTTTTTCGACTCGGTTTTGTGTGAATTAGCGGGAGCAACATTTATACCATCAAAATTATTTCCTATTGTATTCATTATTAATTTCTCCTTTTATTTTTTACTATAATAAAAAAAATAAAAATTTAAAATTGATATAAATTATTAAAATTTAAAAAAAAATTAATTTAACTTTACAATAAAAATTAAATACTTATAGTAACTCTGGAACCTTCTTTATGATAATTTCCGCCGCCGCAAATTGTTTCAATAACCTTTAAAAGGAATTCTCTCGGTGCATCCATTTGATTAATGTAAAATTCCTGATTGCCTAAATGCCTTATTTTAATAATAGCTTTAGCGTTTTTATCGGCGGGAACATAAAGAGAAGCAACTTCCATATCAAGTAGTTTTTGCTCAATTTCATCATTAAACCCATGGATTAATTCAGGAATTGTACCTTTTATGGCAATAATTCTGCCGGTAAAAAGGGGAACATCTTTTTCTCTGTGAAGTGCTTTAGGACTATCTTTCATATTAGAAACAAAACTGATAGAATGCCATAGGATATTTAAAAGCGCTATATGTCTTTGTTTATCATATTCATAATAAATATTTTCTGACGGAATACCCCTTACAGTGAAAGATTGTTTTAAATATTCAACGGTTAATGCCATATTTTCAACCATTTTATCAAATAAAACAGCAGTATTAGCATTAGATTGCTGATATTCAAGAAATTGCTTATACATATGAGCCGATACAAGACTCATACGTTCTTGTATAACTGACGACTTTCTTGCCGTTGTTTCTAAATCATCAAAATTACCGCTCAAAGAATCCTTCTCTTTCTAATTACATTTTATTAAAAAATTTATCTTTATAAAACTATTTTAATCTTTTTATTACAAAAACAAATAATTAATTTACAATAACATTATTTTTTGGTTGAATTTAAGATATGAAGATAGTAATAGTCGGCTATGGCGAAATGTTTACTTCGTTAATAGCGGGGTTAATAAACACTAAACATGAAATAGTCGGAGTGTTCAGGCAGGAAAATATTATTTTTGCTTCGTGGTCAAGATTGCTTCATGATTTCTTATTCCCTTCTGCTGACAGGATATTTACAAAAACACTGGGATTATATGACATTAAAGCCAAAAGCGTTAATTCAAAAAAATTCAGAGATGAAATAAAAAGATTAGAGGCTGATATAATAATTACAGGTTCGTGGGGCGAAAAATTTTCAAATGAAACAATAAAATCTCCCAAACTCGCCTGCATAAATACACATCCTGCACTGCTGCCAAAGTATAGAGGTCCAAATCCTTATTTTTACACAATACTAAACGGCGAAGAAAAAAGCGGTGTTACTTTTCACCTTATGTCCGATAAATATGATGAAGGTGACATTCTTCACCAATGGAGTATTAACATAAATAATGAAGAAACGGGATTAAGCCTTAAATTAAAGTGCTGCGAAACTGTCAGAAAAGAAGTTTCAATATTAATAAACAGCATTGAAGAAAAACTTAAAACAGCTATAAAACAAAATAATTTAGAAGCGAGTTATTATCCTCAAATTACCCTGAAAGATTGTATATTAGATTTTAAAAATGAAACATCCGTTCAAATATCAAGGAGAATAAGAGCCTTAACTCCTTGGCTCAACTGCCATATACCATATAAAGATGAATTTTTTGAAATCGGCAGTTATAAGATTTGTGATTTTTCATCCGAAAAAGCACCTTCTACAATAATTAAAAAAACAAATAAATCCTTATTTATAGTATGCAGCGACTCAAAAGTAATGGAATTTTCAAATTTAAAATTAAAAAGACCACTTTTAAGTCCATTTACAAGCTTATATATAAAATATTTTGTTGATGTATAATAATTAAAAAATGAGGTTAACAATGTTAGATACAAGTACGATATATGAAGTAGTAACTTTTGCAATCGGAGATACAAAAGCAGGTTCTAAAATGGGGAAACTCCAAGTTAAAAATCTTGAAGATTCAACACTTCTTAATTGTATATTATGGGAAGAAACACTTAACAGGCTGGATCCAATGCTTTTTAGAACTAATAATCATATAAAACTTACGGGGACATATAACGAAAAATATAATAATTGTCTTATCTCAGACATAACACTTGTAAAAGAAGCAAAATTAGGTTTAGATGAAGCGCAGAGAAACGATTTATTCAATAAAATAACGGAATATATAAATACAATAACAGATAAGAAGCTGGCAGAATTTGTATCGGCATTGTTGTTTGAACATGAAAAGGAATTTAAACTGGCGCCTGCCGCTAAATTAATGCACCATAACTATATAGGCGGTCTATTACAGCATACGTACGAATGTTTAGACATTGCAAAAACAATATTAACTAAATGCAATAATAAATTAAATCCTGATAAAGTTTATGCTGCTTGTATTTTACATGATTTCGGCAAAATATTTGAATACAATGTGGATTTAGAAACAGGATTAATAGAATATAACGAAGATTTTAAAAAAGATTGGAGAACCCATTCACAATGGGGATTTTCTATATGTATGAATGAAAATTTTAAAGATATAGCTAAAATGATAGCTGCACACCACGGAAGAACCGATTGGGGTGCATTAATTGATTTAAACGACAAGGATGCAGAACCTTTTATGTATATAATTCACCATATTGATGATTTATCTGCTAAATTTGGTAAAATATCCATATCTGATATAAGTTAGGGGCATAAAAATGAAAAAAATTTATTCAATAATAACGATTGTTTTATTATTTATGATGATGTCATTTAATCAAGCATACAGTGCTGTTGATAAACAAATAAACGCCAATATAAAAACAAAAAGAGTACCTGAAGGTACTGTTATAAAACTGAAATTACTTGACCCTATAAGTTCTATAGCTATGGAAGAAGGCGATAGCTTCAATTTAATGGTAGTAGAAAATGTCAAAGCTGATGATTATGTAGTAATACCAAAAGGAACAGTGGTAAGAGGTTCAATAGAAGAAGTAAAAAAACCTTCAATGTTATATAAAGGCGGAATGGTTCGTTTATACTTTGACCATATAGTAAGTTCAACAGGGAAACAGGTAAGATTTTCAGCCGGACTATGTAATAACCCCAATATTACTTATGACGGCGCATTGAGTTCAAAAACAACATATTCAACGGCAATAAGCCAAACTACTCAAACTTCTAAAAATATAGTAACAAAACCTACAAACTGGGCATGGGAAAAGGGTGAAAACGTATTAAACGGCAAAGCAAAATATGTATTTGCACCTGCTGCCGCTATTGTTAGCGCGCCTGTTGCAGGTATTTATTTTGTAGGTGACTCTATTGCGGATATATTTAAAAAAGGTAAAGATATCAGCATTAATCAGGGTGAAACTATTCAGGTTCAATTACTAAAACCTGTTGACATGCCGGTATATTAATATGTTTTTGAGAAAATTCTTTGTTAACTGCTTTTTTATAATATCAAAATCATTGGATATTATAAGACTAAAAAGAGAAAAGCAAATAGCACGGATATTGTTTAAAAATGCTCTAACAATATCAACAGCGGAATCCTGTACGGGCGGACTAATAAGTTCAAGATTAACAGACGTTTCAGGCTCCAGCAGTTATATTTATCAAAATTTTGTAACTTATGCTAATGAAGCAAAAAAAATTATATTAGGGGTAAATGCCGACACAATAAATAAAAACGGTGTTGTAAGTGAAGAAGTTGCCATAGAGATGGCAGAAGGCTTGAGAAAAAAATATAATTGCTCAATTTCGATAGCAACAACAGGAATAGCAGGTCCATTAGGCGCTGTCGAAAATAAACCGGTCGGACTCATTTTTATTGCAATATCAAACGGGAAAACAACAAAAGCATACAAACATATTGCAAATCCTCTGTTATCAAGACGACTTATGAAATATGAATTTTCAAATAAAGCACTTGATTTTTTATCAGACTTTTTAAATGAAAATTATTAATTGTTATACTTTCTGACATCAAAATATTTAAAATGAGTAAAAGGCCAGAACAAGACTTTAGCTCTGCCAATAAATCTGTCTTTTTTAAGCACGCCCCAATATCTTGAATCAGTTGAATTGCCTCTGTTATCACCCATCATAAAATATTCATCTTCACCTAAAACCAGAGGACCGCAGAACATATTGTCTTTACATTGTGTATATTCAAATCTGTCTTGAATATAGGGTTCATCAAGAACTTTATCATTAATTAAAACATCGGAAGAACCGTCAGGATTATGAACCACTTGTATTTTATCTCCGGGGAGTCCTATAACACGTTTAATAAAAGCAACATCTTTACAGAAAAATCCCGTATATCTTCTAAATAAAGAAAGAGGGTCATATTTTAAATCAACTTCAGGCGGATAGAAAATCATAATATCGCCTCTTTTTGGAGAAGAATAAAATCTGGATACATTCTCAACTATGACTCTGTCTCCCTCAACTAACGTAGGATGCATGGAAGCGGAAGGAATCCAACGGACTTCACCTATAAAAAATCTTATTATTATTAATGCAACTACCACAAAAACTATCGTTTCCACTGCTTCTTTTAACATTGATTTATTCATTTAAACCGCCTTGTATAAATTTTCACATAATTCAACTAACTTAATTTTATATTGATTATCGCTTATAAATTTCAATGAAGCAATAGCATTAAGAGAATATTGCCTTATTAAATCATAAGTTTTTTGAATAATTTCAGGATAAAGTGCTAATTTAGAAATTATTTCTTCTTTTGAAAGACTTTCGACATCACCCGTAATATTATTTAAAAATATCACGGGAGCGGTATATATGCCGTTATAAATATCACTAAAAGCCTGCTTTGTTGTATCAGTATTCAGAATATTTATTAAATCATCTTTTATTTGAAAAGCTATACCAAAGTTGAGCGCAAAAGAACATAATGCTTCACATTCTTTAATATCAAGAATCTTACACAATGAATCAATTGAAGCAATAAAGAGTTGAGCGGTTTTATTTTTGGATTTTTCAAAATAAGTATTAAAATCAGGAACTTTATTCAACAAAAAATATTGATTAATTTCAGCAAGACACATTAAAGATAATGACTTAGAAAATACATCAAATATATCAATATTATTAAATTTATTCAAAATCCGATTAGCCATAACAAGAAGCAAGTCGCCTGCAAGCACACTTAAATTATTACCGATAGAAACATTAAGTGAAACTCTTGCCCTTCTGATTTTGGCATTATCAATAATATCATCGTGGATTAATGTTGCATTATGAATTAATTCAACAGCAGCTGCAAGATTAATTATTTTTTCATCAATATCATTATTTAAAGCTTTTGTAATTAAGAAAATTAATACAGGTCTTAATCTTTTAGATTTGGCATTTATAAAATCACAAATATCTTTTGTTATACTATTTGAATATTTTTTAATTTCATTATTTAAAGCAATATCTAATTTTTCTAAATCATTACTTACAAGATTCAATTTAAAAACCTCTTAAATCTGATTCGGTATGGCAACCATCCGATATTAATTTTAATATAACAAAATTTTTTATGTTTACATTTTATAATAAAAAAGATAAGAGAAAATATGAATATAATAAATAACATACAGGATATAAAACAGAGTAAATTTGAATATAAAAAGAAAGATAATAATATTCAAACGTCACAAATCGGGTATAAAAAAGATGTACTTGATATATTAAGTGAAAAGGTAGTAAACAAGAACGATTTAAAAGATATGGTAACAACGCCCAGAGCAATATTTAAAGGATATCTGTGTTTTACAGCCGGTACAGCCATAAATACAATAGGCAGCATAATTAAAAAAGAAAAGATTTCAAATCCGTTAAAAATAATCGGAACAATTATTTCCATATACGGTACATATAATTTTGTAAAACCGTATTTAATAAGAAATTCGCAATTGACTAAAAAAGAAAAATAATTTACTCTAATAATAAAAAGAGGAGGAAAAATGCGAAGCGTATTATATTGGATTATAGTTATTGCATTAATATATTGTGCATATTCAGCAGGCTGGTTTAACAGTATAATGAATTATTTTACGGATTCGGCAAAATTTTCAAAACAAGAAAAAGTAATATATGAAGAAGACGGGAGTGTCACCAAAGTAAGATATAAAAACTTTATTGACATTTTAACAGGAAAATAATACTTGAAAAAAAACTTTGTGCATGTATAATAGAAAGCACGAAGCTAATGCGAGAGTAATTCAGTGGTAGAATGCTTCCTTGCCAAGGAAGATGTCGCGAGTTCGAGCCTCGTCTCTCGCTAATAAAAGAGCCATACCGTCAGGTAGGGCTTTTTTATTGCGTTAATAAAGGTGAAGAACGAGCGACAGAGCGATACAAAGCGAACAGCTGAGCTATAGCGAAGCTTGTGAGCCTGTATCCGAAACGAAGTGTAGGTGTTCGAGCCTCGTCTCTCGCTAATAAAAGAGCCATACCGTCAGGTAGGGCTTTTTTATTTTTAAAGTATTTATATACAATTTATCGGTTACAATTTCCCGCCTCAATATCTGATACTTTATCATTAATAGACATAATAAGATAAATTATAAAGAAAACAAATATAAAACTAACCAATCCTGCCCACAAGACGCCTAAACCTGCCCAAAGTCCCTGAGAACTAATCATCATAACCGTAGATACAATTAAACCGATAAGAGTCAGTATTGCCATTATATCGACAAAAAACCTGCCAAATTTAACAACTAAATTTTTCATAATTTCTCCTTTTATATAACCTTCTTTATAATACTTTTTTTATATGAGTAATTGTATTAATAAACAAGGTAGTTTATAAGATTAATAGGAGTAAATTAAATTATTCTTTTTGGATATCAATATTTTCGCTAACTCTAACATTGCCTTGTTCAGAAGGCAATTTTAAAAATTTGAAATCCCATGTAGAAAAACAATTTCTACCGGAAGCAATATAGCTTAACTGAGCTTTTGTTGAATCAAAAATTTCTTTTTTATCATCAGAAACTTCATCATTTTGAAGATAATGAACTGTAAGCGGTTTAACGGTAGGGTCGAAAGCTACCCAACCGTAATTATCAAAATATACTTCAACCCAGCCGTGCTTAGGAAATTCGTTTCTCGCAATATTTCCGCAAACCATTCTTGAGGGGATATTTTTTGCTCTTAATAAAGCTATCATTAATGCGGAATACTCGCTGCACTTACCTTGTTTTATTTTCAAGGTTTCTTTTGCACCCAGATTTTTTGGAATTAAAGTATATTTTATGTTGTTTTGAAGATATTTATAAACATTATTGATAATTTCTTGTTTTGTATTTCCCTCAATATTTTGAGCTATACTTTGAATTTGTTTATCATCGGATTCTATAAATTCTTCGGGAGCTAAATATCTTGATAAATTATTTTCTTTTTCGGAATTTTTATTTAATATTTTAGCGGTATATAAATCATAAGTCCTGATATTAGCAATTCCTTCAACAGTTATTGGCAGTTTTTGGGGTTTAATATCATTAAAAACGAATTGAGCTATATTATTAGTCCCGTCATGAAAAGTCTTAGAGGGTTTTGGCGTAATATTAAGTTCTGAAATATACTGTTTTTCTGCTTCATCAGAAGGTATCTTCACTTCAAAAAATAAATATTTAGCATTACAACCAATATTTAGGGTATATGTATATTTAAACTTATATTTTTCAAAAGGCTTAATTTCCTTATGTTTTTCGATATTTTGAACGGTTTCAACGGCCAGCTTTTGAGTATCTTCTATTTTTTCCTTATAAAAATTACCTGTATTTTCCGCAATATTATTTACACTATTTTGTGAAAATACAATATACAGTTCATAAATAATACCTGCGATTAAAAGTATTACAAGGATATGAAATAATAAAGTATAGTCTTTTTGTTTTTTCTTTTTCATAGACTACAACATTATATCAAATTTCAGCCTTTTAAGAAAGGAATAGTAAAAGAATCAATATTAATTATATCGCCAAGTTTTTTACTTATATTATTTATTTCGTTGTCACGTTGATTAAACAATGGTTCTATGGCTTCAATATTAAAATCACCGAACTGCATTAATTCAGCTGATTTTTCTCTTATTTTTACTGCAGTATCACGTAATATTTTAAATTCAGGATGCTTTTCACTAATAACTCTGCTGCAATATTTTGAACCGGCAATAAACATATCACTATCATTATTTGCCAATAAAACAGTTTCAGGTATTCCTGTTATTTTAGATAAAAAAGAACCCGTTGCATATTTTTTCCCCGAAATGATATTTGCAACTTCTCTTGTACTGAATGACCTTGAAAAAGACACTTTATTTACAGTCATATAACTACCTTTCTTTAATGATAAATAAATCACAAAAAAAGAAAATTTACCATATATGAGGTTGCAAATGCAACTTTATTTGTAATCCCAGCAGTTTATATTCCCGCAATATCTGCAGACGGCATGTTTGTTCATAAATTGCAAATCCGGAATAAAGGTATAGCCATCAACATTTATCTTGATATCTCCATTTTGAGTATAAGAAATATCAAAAGATTTACTGCCCTTATATTCAGGACTGAACATAAGTTCAAACGTATCATTTGAATTACATTTTTTACACTTAAACATATCCCTGATTATCCGATTGCTCTTTTAATTATTTCATCGGTATTTTTTGAAAATTCTTTAATTTTTTCATTATCATATAATCTGTATAACTCTGTAAAACAAGAACATCTAAATGGCAGAGTAAAACCTATAATTATAAAAGAAAATATATTTTCAACAAACATTTTTGAAATATATAAAGGAGATAAATTATCAATCAAATAATTTTTCAAAGAATAGTCTAAATTTAAATTATTAACATAATCGCTAATCGGGATTAAGTTAAAAAACTTCTCACAGCTTACAATCAAAAATGAATAGAAAGAAGATTTTTCAATAGCCCAAATCAGAAGCGAAGGCAAAAACATATAAGTGACGACAAAACATAATAAAATTAATGTAATTGTAGGCAGTAAATATGATTTTGTGAGATTAAAACTTCTTTTAACAACCTGAAACGGATTTAAATCCGATTCAAATGCAAATATCTGAAATGTAAGACATAAAAATATTCCTAAAAGCGGAACTAAAAGCAGAACGGTAACAATCAGCATTAAGATAATATATTTAAATAATTTTCTTTGAATAACAGCATTATTTTCTTTAAAATTTATTTTTTTTACTGTTTTTTTATTATTATGTGTATAAAAAAGGATATTTAAAGCCGAAAAATTAATAATGTAATCATAAAAAGCTTTAACAAAAACCAAAAGCAAAACTGCAATTGAAATAAGATAGATAACACTCATTGTTCCTAAAGAATTAAAACTTCCCGAATTGATTGTAAAAAAATATGTTAAGACAAAAATGAGAGCTAAAGAAAAGATTTGTCCAAAAATAGGGAAAGCGAGTGCTTTTGAAGTCTGATCAAGATACAGAAAATATGAACGTATACTTGAAAAGAAAATTTTAAAAACACCTGTAAATTTATTTGATTTTTTCTTTGGCATACTTCCTCTTTTTCAATTTTTATATTAGCATACATATATAGATTGTCCGAGTAAATTTTTACGATAAGCCGAAAGTGTGAGTAAAAATTTGCGAGTGACGTTTTGAAAAGGTGAGCAACTTTACGGTTGCGAGGAGCGAAATTACGGACGAACGAAGTTCGGTAAGCGAGGTTAGAAGCGAGTCAAGGCGATAGCCGAAGGAGCGACAAGACCGAGCGTAAAGTAATTTCAAGACAGCAAGCGTAATGTTGCGACACTAGATTAAATTTAATATAATTTTAACATGAGACGTGAAGAATTAGAAAAACTGTTAAAATCTTTTGAAGAAAAGGATTTTTATAAAAATACGGACTTACATATACACTCAAATGAGTCAGACGGGAAAATGAGTGCGTATGAGATAGTTTCTCAGGCAAAAGAAAGAAATTTAAAGTATATAGCAATATGTGATCACAACAGTATAGACTGTTATTTAAATACAAACATTTTAAGTGAAAAATTTATAATACCGGCAGTTGAATTTGACTGTATTTATAAAGGCACGCTAATGCACATTTTAGGCTACGGCATTGATATAGACAGTAATGAAATAAAAGAATTGTGTGCAAAAACAAAGAGCGGAAAAACATTTAATCTGATAAGATTATTAAAATTACGTTCACCAAAGAGAGTAATTGAGGCAATAAAAAAATCAGGCGGGATAGCAGTGTGGGCACATCCTGCTTGCTGCTGGGGCAATATAGAAAATATAGCAAAAGATTTAATAAACTTTGGTCTTGACGGAATGGAGGTTTATTATCCTTATAACGGACTTCGGGGTATACTTAAATTTCACTCAAAAGAACATATCTTAGATATAGCTAAAAAATATAACTTAATACAAACAGGCGGAACGGATTCTCACGGGAAAAAGCTGTTAAGCTAATCTTCCGTAATAGTTTGAATATAAGCTTTTATCCCTTTAGTAATTAAAAGATTCGGTTCTTTATCGCAAAAGTCATCAAGCATGGTAATTCCTGTTGTAACCTGCCCTGTTTGGATATACAAAAGCCCTGCCGCAACGGTATTTAGTGCAGATGAATCATCATTTTTATATTTTTCAAGCATTTTTTCAGCAATACCGAGTTTTTTATAATTTTCGACCATATTAAGATAATAGTCAAAACATAATATATTTAAGCTGACAGCTTTCTCAAAACAAGGTTTTGCAAGATTATCATATCCGATTTTCTCATAAGTTTTTCCCAAATTAACATAATAAACGGCACTTGCCTGTGAATTAGGATTTAAATCTATGGCAATTTGAAATTCTTTTATGGCACCAAAATAATACTTTTCTTCAAGATAAATAAGCCCTTTATTATTATGTCTGTATGCATTTTTTTGAGCATCTATAAGTTCATCCGCAAAAACACAAGAAGCAAACAAAAGACATATAAAACAACATATAATAATCTTTTTTATTAAATGCAAATTTCCATTCCTTCTTTTGCAAGAAAATAGTTCTTATTTTTAGATTTAAATGAATTTTCAATAAAAGTCAATTTATCATCATTATAAGAAGGGTCGAAATGGAAAAACGCTAATTTTTTGACATTAGCATTAACAGCAGTATCAAAAGCCATATCAAAAGTGGAATGACCAAATCCCTGTTTAGGTATAACAGGTGATAAATAGTCTTCCGTAGTATATTGGCTGTCATGAATGAGTAAATCCGCATCTTTAGCAAATAATTCAAGGCGTTTTGCTCCGCCCTGATAGCATTCGGTATCCGTGGCATACACCAGAGTTTTACCTTTATACGAAATTTTAAAACACATAACTCCATAATTAGGGTGTGAATTAGATTTTAAAAATGATATTACTACTTCATTATTTTTTGAATTAAAATCCGAAGAATTTGAGATTCGTTCTACATAAGGCATTTTAGAATCTTTATCAAATTTTATTATTTCAGATTCATTTATATCTCTAATTAAAAAATCAGCAGTATTATCATAAATATTAATAGGGAATGATTTACCGTAAATTAATTCAGAGAGTGTATCATCAAGACAAGAGTCAATACCGCTGTAGCCAAAGAGAGAAAGTTTTGTAGTTGCAATATTAACAGGTTTAAAAAAGTTCAATCCCTGTATATGGTCCTGATGAACATGGCTTAACAGAACAGTAACAGAAATAGGGGTTCTGTCGGAAATATTTTCACCCGAAGAAAGATAATCTTTATAAAGTTTATCACCTAAAGAAATCATACCGCTGCCACAGTCAAGAATAATATGCTGACAGCCTGCTGTAATTTCTACACAGGATGTATTCCCGCCATATTTAAGAAAATCTTTACTGCAAACAGGGTAAGACCCTCTTACTCCCCAAAATTTAACTTTAAAATCTTTCTGCACCATATTTGAAGCCTTCAAAACAACATTAATTAATGATACTTCATTAATAATTATTTGTCCATAATAATAACATTGTTTCTGTCTTGAGGTCTGCCATAGTATATTTTACCGCCTAAAGTCAAAATTTTAGTTTTTTTCTGTAAATCTTTTAAATTAGTTTCATGAAAATCAAATTTAAAAATAACTTTTTTAAATTTATTATCGACGGTAATAACCCTGAATGAATTAGGATAACCTGCAAGAGTAGGAGAAGAAACATGCAAAATATGACCACGTTTTGTAATTTTAGCTGCATGATAATGGCCTGAAAATATAGCAATAGGCATTTTATACTTATCTAAAACAGCCTTAAATTCATTATCATTAAGTATTTTATGATTAGGAGCATCATAAGGAGGTAAAAGCGGGAAATGAAGAAATATCAATACGACATCATTTTTAGACTCGGATAAAAGTTCATCAAGCCAGCATAACTGTTCTTGAGTAATTTTACCGTTAGAGGAAATCCCTTTATTTTTTGCGCCGTCCAGAACTATAACTCTAAACCCCGGTTTAGGCTTAAAAGTATAATATGTTGAATCGAATTTATAATTAGGATTAACTTCTTTTAATATTTCAACATATTTAGCTTTAGTAAGAAAACCCGACGTAGTGGTATCATGGTTTCCCATAGCAAAATACCACGGGTAATTCATCGTGTTAAGAATTTCTGAAACCGCATATAATGAATCTTTTTGTGGTTTATCAATAAGATCACCGGTTATAATAACAAAATCAACTTTTTTTTCACAATTAATCTGTTTAACGGCGTCTAGAAGTAAAGGCCTTGTTTTTGATAATAATTTATAAGATGTATCTTCTTGGACTTGCGCAAAATGAACATCAGACAGCTGAACGAATTTAACTGTTCTTGAAAAAGATGGTAAATCCGTTATAAAGAACATTAAGGCTACAATAAAAAATATATAAAAACAATCTTTTAAAAGCTTTTTCATAAGAAAATTATATCAAAAAAAAATTTATTGTATAAAATAAAAATATGAAACATACGGAAGTAAAAATTAAATCAATAATAATATATACAATTATAATCTTTGTGTTAGTAGTGTGTGCAGATATAATAATAAGTCCCAAAAGGATTATACAATGCAAAATACTGCCAAAGCAATTAAACAGCTTGACTTATACTCAAAAAATCGCACCTCAAAGACTATACATAAATGTATGGCGCATTGTAAAAAATGAATATGCCGATAAAACAATGAATAACCAGAATTGGTATAAATGGCGCAACAGATATTTAAAATATATAAAGACGGACGAAGATGCCTATCTTGCAATAAATACGATGTTATCAAGCCTAAATGACCCTTATACCAAATTTTTTCCGCCCGAAATGTTTTTTAAACAAGAAGAAATTATGGATTCTACCGTATCAGGAATTGGTATTATTGTTGACAAAACAAATAACGGTCTTGTCGTTAAAAGTGTTATCAATAATTCTTCGGCTGAAAAAAATGACATAAGAATCAATGACATTATTATAAAAATCAATAATAATGATGTTTTATCCAACCAACTTGAAGAAATTTTAAAATCAAAAGATTTTGTTGAAAATAAAACAATAAATCTGACAATAAAAAGAAATAACAAAATTTTAAATAAAAAAATTAATAAATCAAAAATTCCCATTGAAACAATGAAATATGAAATAACAAAAGAGAATATAGCAATAGTAACAATAAGAACAATAATGGGAACAAAAGCGGTAAATGATTTTGCTGATATACTTGAAAAAACGAATAATACTAATGCGATGATAATAGATTTAAGAGATAATTACGGCGGAGTATTGTCAAATGCCATAGAAATGGCAAACGAAATGCTCAATAACCAAATTATAGTAAATATAGAATCCAAAAATAATAAAATACAAATATACGCTGACAGTGAAAATAAATACAAAAACAAACCCGTAATAATACTTGTAAATAGGCATACCGCATCAGCGGCGGAGATATTGGCTGGTACTTTAAAAGAAAACTTGAATGCCGTACTGATAGGAGATTACACATACGGCAAGAATGCGATTCAACAAGTTATACCACTGCATAATAATACGGGATTATTAATAACATCAGCAAAATATCTGCTTCCGTCAGGGAAAGACATTCATCTAAAAGGAATAACTCCAGATATATATATGAGCAGTAAGAAATATACAAATAAAGAAGTAAAAGAAGCCGCCGTAAAATTAGCCAATAAGATAGTGAAAAAAAACATATAATATGATATAATGTTAATGCTCTATACGGGTATTTATTTTGTTCCTACATCTTGATTAATAGGGAAAGAAGACTCTCATAACAATGCAGTAGACCTGCCATCGCAGCAGGAAACGGATTTGTTAAGGCGCTTACCCACCTGTGGAGCTTTCACAGGTAACAAAATCATACTTGTATAGGGCTTAATTATATGAAAAATATCTTTCAAAATCTACATCGTCAAAATTACACAAAAGCCTATATACATCATCATCTTCATCCATTTTCTGGAATTTATATTCATCAAATTTCCATAATTTTGGATTAATTCCGCATACCCTTATAATTTCTTTATCAAGCAGGATATTAAGTTTTTTCTTAACAATATCCAGAGGCATTTCAAGCAATTTAGAAAGTTCGACAGCAGAAATTCCCTCGGCTCTCGAGCATTTTTCGGGAGTGAGAAACATAAGTTCAAGACCTACTTTTTTTAATTCTGTGTCTTCTATTGTATCCATTTTCTTATCCGTTATTCAAATGTCATGTTCGGCAGTTTTTTAAAATACTTTAATTTATTTTACTTTAAATATATTTTTTTTTCTTTAATTATTGTACAATCATTATGGTTAATCGGGAACTTTTTATGGCAGAGTACAATATTTGTTACAGTTTAGATTCAAAATATGCTGAGCAGCTTGCTGTTTCCATTTCTTCCATATTAAGAAATTCATTAGATAATGAAAATATCAGATTTTATATTCTTGATGGCGGATTAACAAAGCAGGATAAAACAAATATAGAATTATTAAAAAATATTAAGAATTTTGAAATTAACTATATTGAAATAAATCCGTCAGAGTTTAAGAACTGCCCATTGTTAAAGGATAAAGATAACAAATATAAAAAATATCACGTCACGCTTCCTACATATTTCAGGTTCAAGCTGGCTTCAATATTTGATAAATCAGATAAAATTTTATATTTGGACTGCGATGTAATAATAAATAAATCATTAAAAACACTTTACGAAACAAATATAAAAGATACGGCGGCCTTAATGGTTTTGGATGCCGAAAGCAAAAGAGAAGCTGAAAGATTAAATTTAGAAAAATATTGTAATGCCGGTGTAATGCTTATTAATCTTGACTATTGGCGAAAAAACAATGTAGAACAAAGGCTGTTTGATTATGCAAAAAACAATGCCGATAAAATATTATGGCAGGATCAGGATGTTATAAATGCCGTATTAGAAAACGAAATAAAAACCATAGATAACAAATGGAATTTCCAATATTTTCAATATGAAAATATTGATATAGAGAAACTTCCGAAAATCGGGATTTTTCATCTTGCCGGAAGATTTAAGCCTTGGCTTATGGCTTTTGAACACCCTTTGTATGATCTTTATTATTTTTATCTCGCTAAGACCGCTTGGAGAAACAAAATAATCAAATACAAAGAGAATGCAAGCGGTAAAACTTTAAAAAATAATATTGGCGGCAATATTACAAATATACTTGTTAATGCTACTGATGAAGATATTCAAAAAATTTATTCGGAAATAAACAAAATATATGAACTTAAATCCGATTTAACCTCTCAAACCGATGAAAAAGTTTCTAAAGTTTATGATGAAATTTCTAAAAACTATGACTATACTAATCAGCTTTCAAATGAGCTTAAATCCTCAATTATTGACTCCGAGCAGCGCTCTAATGACTCTATTAACTCGCTTAAATCCGATTTAACCTCTCAAACTGATGAAAAAGTTTCTAAAGTTTATGATGAAATTTCTAAAAACTATGACTATACTAATCAGCTTTCAAATGAGCTTAAATCCTCAATTATTGACTCCGAGCAGCGCTCTAATGACTCTATTAACGCTCTTAAATCTGATTTAAATGCTCAATCTGACGAAAAGGTTTCTAAAGTCTACGATGAAATTTCTAAAAACTATGATTATACCAATCAATTATCTGATGAACTGAAATCTTCTATTATTGACTCTGAGCAGCGCTCAATCGGCTCTATTAACTCTCTTAAATCTGATTTAACCTCTCAAACCGATGAAAAGGTTTCTAAAGTCTACGATGAAATTTCTAAAAACTATGATTACACTAATAAATTATCAAATGAGCTTAAATCTTCAATTATTGACTCTGAACAGCGTTCAATCGGTTCTATTAACTCTCTTAAATCCGATTTAACCTCTCAAACCGATGAAAAAGTATCTAAAGTCTATGACGAAATTTCTAAAAACTATAAATACACGGAAGAACTTGTTAATAAAGCTGAAAATAATACAAAAGCAAACATAAATGAAATACAAACAATGAAATTTGATATTTCTAATAAGGCAAAAGATTTATATATATACATGAATGAACAATTTACCGGTTTATTCAGCGAATTTAACGAAAGCCATAAACTTTTAAATGATAAGATTGAAAATAAAAGTATTGAAAATAATAAAAAACTTGAATCTGCCGTTGAAAACACTAAAGTGTTTAATCAAGAATTGAAAAATAATACGGAATCTGCCATAAATACTTTTAATGAAAAACTGCAAACCATAGAAAACCAATATAAACAACATATATCAGAACTGCAAAATACTTTTAACGAGCAGCTAAACAGTCAAAGAGTTAAATATGAAAAAAAATTATCAGACTTAGAAAATATAATTGCTGCCTTTGAAAACAAATATGAATTAAAAAAAGAAAGTATTTTTGATAAATTAAAAAAGAGCATGAAAAAATGAATACCCAAAAAATATCAATAGCTGTTATATATAAAAGAGATGATGAAAGAATAAAAGAATTTCTTTCTAAATTAATAAATCAAACATTCAAAGATATGGAAATTATCTTAGGTGCCTACGGAGACGGAGACTATACCCCCGAATTAATCAATTCATCTAAAATTAAACATATTAATTTTCCTGAAAATAATGATTTCGAATCCGTTAAATATGCACTAATTAATTTATTATCCGGAGAATATATCTGTATTCTTTCTCCCGAAACGACTATAACAGAAGATTATATCCAAAATCTTTATACCGAAACTTTCAAAAATAACTGCTCAAAAGCAGAAATAAAGCAAAATAAACTTTATAAAAGAAATTTTATTGAGAATAATTCAAATATTGAAGAACTGATTAATAATAAATACCAAAAAGGATTTGAAGAACTTAAAATTTCACAAAAAGAACAATTAGATGAATTCTATAAAAATACCGATACTGCTATAAATAATAAAGTTTATGACTTAACAATCAGATTTAATAACCTTGAAAAAAATATATATGACAAAGAAAAACAAATAGAAGAAAATACCAAAAATATTACACAAAATGCTATGAATTCCATTCAGGAGAATAACTCTCATATATACTCAGATATTTCAAAAGTTTATGATTTTATTAACTCAGAATCTAATAAAAGAGGAGAAGAAATTAATAAAATATATAATGAAATTACCAATAATTATAAATATACCGAAAATTTAATTAATGAAACAAAAGAAGAATTCAGAAATGAAATCAATCAGATTTACAACAAAATTAATGAAACGGTTAACGAGCAAAAAGTAATGTATAATAATCTCGAAAAACTGGTTGAAGTAACCAGAGACGAATTAACCGAAAAAATGGAAATACTGTCAGGTTTTAATCCTTCAGAATCCAAAACTAATATAAATACAATTTCACAAATAAACTCACTTGAAAAAACCATTCAAAATAATATAGATAAAATATATCTGGCAATAAACGAGAATAATTCAAAATTTTATAATGAACTTTCAAATTTATACAGAGAATTAAACGAGAGAATAATGAAAAACGGAAGATAGAATGCCAAAAGTATCAATAATAATACCATTTAATAATGTAGAAACATACATAAGAGAGTGTTTAGATAGTGTTTTAAGTCAAACACTTGATGATATTGAAATAATATTGGTAAATGATGCTTCATCTGATAAATCAAGAGAAATAGCCCAAGAATATATTGAAAAAGATTCGAGAATAAAGATAATAGACCTAAAAGAAAGAAAAGGGCAAGGATATGCCAGAAATCGTGCCATTGAAATTGCACAAGGTGAATATATAGGTTTTGTTGACTCGGATGATAAAATTGAACCGGACATGTTTTTTGAGCTTTATAATAAAGCGAAAGAAAACGATAATGATATAGTAATCTGTCAAGCCAGAGAATATGATGATATAAATGCGAAATTCATTTTATCCGGTTATTACTCGCTTAAAGAGCTTGAAAAAATGTCAAATAAAGTTTTCAGCGCTAAAGATATTAAAGATGTTATCTTAAAATTAAATGTAGTATTATGGAACAAAATATATAAAAGAGAATACCTTTTAAAAACCGGAGAAAAATTTCCGGAAGGTTTTATTTATGAAGACTTACCTTTCTTTTTTGCTACATTTCTTCCCGCAGAACGTATTCAAATAGTTTGGAAAAATCTTTATATTTACAGAATTAACCGCAAAAATTCCACAATGGTTCAATTTAATAAAAAAATTCTGGATAGACCATATATGGTCTCTTTAACTTATGAAAAATTAAAACAATTTGACTTTTTATCCGATATGACGGATAAAATCAAAGGCTGGATTATAGATGATTTATTCCACAGGTATTCACTTTTGCAGGAAAATTATCAAAAAGAATACTTTTTTTTAATGAAAAAGATTTTTCAAAATCTGGATATTAATGATTCAGATGATATTAAATGGAAAAAAGTATACTATTTTGAAGGTTATAAACTTGTTGTAAACAATAATTTTGAAGACTTTAATCAAAAAGTTTTCAATTTATATACAGATATTCACATTATTGAAGATAAAATATTATCAAAGGTTTATAACAGATTAGAAACAGACAGTTTAATAAATGACATCTATTTAGAAATAAACACAATTTACAATTATATCAGCAATAATATTGAAAAAAATTCAGAAATTTTAACTAAAAAATTTGATAATGAATTAAATTATATAGCAGAAAATAATACAAAATTAAAACTTGAAATTCAAGAATCTCAAACAAAAGCAAAAGAAGAATTAAAAAATGTATATGAGGAGATTTCATTTAATCAGGAAAAACTATTAGAAATTTTAAATCTAAACCTCAAAAATACAAAAGATGACATAGAAAACGAATTACATCAAAATATCAACGACATAAAGCTGCTTGGACAGGAAAAAACAGATGATTTATATTCGCAAATAAATAACTCAAAAGAAGAATTATACAAAAAAACAACCGATGATTATAAATCTTTAACTAATATAATTGAAGCCAAAATTAATTCAATAAAAAACGAAACAGAACTTGAAAACAAGAATTTATCAGATGGTATATATAAAGAAATAAACAATATTAAAAATGAATCAGATAATAACATTAAAAAGCTTGATAAAGAAATAAATTCAAATAAAGAAGAAATTAAAACTATTTTAGAAAACAAAATAAAAGAAATAGAAAAAAATTTTGAAGAGAAACTGTCTTTGCAAAAAAGCGAATATGAAAATAAAATAAAAGAGCTAAACTCAAAGATAGAATATCTGTCAAAAAGCCCGATTAAAAGATATATGGAAAATTTAAAAAATAAAAATGCCTAAGATATCAGTAATAGTTCCCGTATATAATGTTGAAAAATACTTAAAACAATGTTTGGAAAGTATTATAAATCAAACATTTAAAGATATAGAGATAATATGCGTTAATGACGGCTCACTTGATAAATCACGAAAAATACTTGAAGAATATAAAAATAAAGATTCAAGAATAAGAATAATAGATAAAAAAAACGGCGGATTATCATCAGCCAGAAATGCAGGATTGAGGTTTTCAACAGGTGAATATATAAGTTTTATTGATTCAGACGACTGGATTGATGAAACAATGTTTGAAAAACTTTATAACAATATAACCAAAATGAATACCGATATATCAATATGCGCAGTTCACAGGTTTGATGAAAAAAAATCTCAAATTGATGATTCCAATCCCTATTTTACATTGGAGTATTTTAACGAAACATTTGATAATAAGGTATTTTCATATAAAGATACAACGCATTTTTTAATGGATGTATGCGTAATGGCATGGAACAAATTGTACAGAAAGAGTTTCTTAGATGAATTAGGAGTGGAATTTCCTGAAGGCTTAATCTTTGAAGATGGACCCTTCTTTTTCTCCATATTTTTTAAAACAAACCGTGTTTCTATTATAAGAGATTTTTTATACTATTACAGAATAAACAGAAAAGGCTCTATTGTCCAAAAAGGCGGAAAACATTTTATTGATATCATTGATGTTGTTGATTTAATGTATAATTCAATTAAAGACACACCCGTATTTGATGAAATAAAATCAGAATTTTTAAAACGAAAAATAAATGACATTGTATACAGATACGGCCTAGTTAATATCTTTTATAAATGGAAATTTTATAGAAAAATAAAAAATAAAAAATACTTATTCGATGATGATGTCTTTAAGGAAGAATCAACTACAAAAGAACTTCAATTAATTTATCTTAAATTAATTGAAATGCGAGATAAAAATAATATTATCAGATTCTATAAAAACAAATATAAAATCAAATTTATGTATAAAATAATGCAAATTTTATATACAGAAGAAAATATATATTATTTAAAATACAGAAAATTAATTTTAAGAATAAAAAAACATCCAAAAATATGCGATATATGGTACCAAGATGACAGAATATATGTTGTACTATTTTATAGGATAAAATTTAATTTTAAATTTGAATATTCAAAATTGGAACAGAGTTAAACTATGAAAAAGCCCAAAATATCAGTAATAGTACCTGTGTATAACGTAGAAAAATATTTAAAAGAATGCCTCAACAGCATTCTAAATCAAACTTTTTCAAATATAGAAATAATATGTGTAAATGACGGTTCAACGGATAGTTCAAGAAAAATACTCGAAGAATACAAAAGACAAGATTGCAGAATAAAAATTGTAGATAAAGAAAACGGCGGACTCTCATCAGCAAGAAATGCGGGATTAAAAGTTGCAGAGGGTGAGTTTATAAGTTTTATAGATTCTGATGACTGGATTGATACAAGAATGCTTGAAAAGTTATATAAAAGCATGACGGAATATAATACAGATATAACTATTTGTGCGGTTCACCAGTATGACGAACAGAAACAAGCCATTGATGATTCAAATAAATATTATACATTGGGATTTTTTGATAATTCATTTGATAATAGAGCCTTTAATTATAAGGATACAAAGCCATTCATAATGGATGTTTGTGTAATGGCATGGAATAAATTATACAGAAAAAGTTTAATAGATAAATATAATGCTCAATTTCCCGACGGTTTAATATTTGAAGACGGGCCTTTCTTTTTTTCCATATTTTTTAAAACAAACCGTGTTTCTATAGTAAGAGATTTTTTGTATTACTATAGAATCAACCGAAAAGGCTCTATTGTACAAAAAGCGGGTAAAAAATATCTTGATATTATTGATATTGCGGAATTAATGCTTGAGAGAATAAATGAACTTGAGGATTGTGAAGAAATCAGAGATTCATTTTGTAAAAAGAAAGCAGAAGATTTCATATTCAGATTTGAAAATCTAAAATTGAAATACAAATTACCTTTCGCAAGGAAATTAAAAGAAAAAAGCTCGCTTGTTAATGAGAATCTTTACACCTCAAGAATATTAAAAGGCGGATTTTTATATAATTATCATTTATTTCAGGGTCTTAAAACAGGAAATATTTTTGAATTTTATAAAAGAAAATATATCATTAAATCCATGTATAAACTTATGGAAATATTATATAAAGAAGAAGGTGTCTTTTATTTTAAATACAAATCGTTAATTTTTAAAATAAAAAAACATCCTAAAATCTTTGATATTTACTACTATAATGATAAAATTTATATATCAATCTTGAAAAAAATAAAATTGCAATTTAACTTTAAATTTTCAAATCTGGAGAAATTTAACGAAAATGACTAAAATTTCCGTAATAATTCCATATCATAATGTAGAAAAATATATAGAACAAAGTATAACAAGTGTTATAAATCAAACTTTAAATGATATAGAAATTATTTGCATAAACGATTTTTCAACGGATAGTTCGGAAGAAATAGTAAGAAAGTATGCCCAAAATGATTCAAGAATAAAAATGCTGTCAACAAATAAGCTGTCAGGACAAGCACATGCCAGAAATATGGGACTTGATATAGCCGAGGGTGAATATATAGGATTTGTAGATTCTGATGATTGGGTTGAAGCCGGTATGTTTGAGAAAATGTATAATAAAGCCAAACTGCATGATACCGATATTACTATGTGTTTAGCTAAATTATATGATGATAAAACTAAAGAATATTCACAAAATGATTATTATGACTTAAAAAATCTTGAAAAATTTAAAGAAAATTCTTTTAACTGTTATGATACAAAAGATGAAATTTTAAATATAAATGTCGTAATTTGGAATAAAATATACAAGAATGAATTTTTAAAAACTGCGGGAGAAAAATTCCCCGATGGCTTTATATATGAAGACCTGCCATTTTTCTTCGGCACATATTTAAAAGCCAAAAGAGTAAATATTGTATGGGATTGGCTATATTATTACCGCCAAAATAGGATTTACTCTACCATGCAAAATATAGATAAAAAAGTTTATGACAGAATACCCATGGTTTCTCTTACATACAACAAATTAAAAGAAGCACCATTTTATAAAGAAAAAGAAACCGAGATTTTAAGCTGGATAATAGATGATATTTTTCATCGTTTTACTTTGTTAGATGAAAAATATTACAAAGAATACTTTTATAATATGAAGAAATTTTTCTCCGGTTTTGATTTAACTGAAGATGAAAAATCAAAACTTGATGTTTGCTATGCTTATGAAGAATTTTTAAATATATTAAAAAACAATTATTTTGATTTCGGAAAATTTTTAATAGAAAAATATAAAACTACAAACAAAAAAATTAAAACAATACTGCATGAGAGAAACATAATAATAAAAGAAATCAACGATAAATGGCAGCAATATTATGATAAAGAAAAAGAAAGCTGGCAGGAATATATTGATAATGAAAAAAAAGAACATGAAAATTATGTCAAAAGTCTTAACATACAAATGATTGAACAAGAACTTGCATTAAAGAAATGGCAGTCAAAATCATTAAGAGAACAGGAAGAAAAACTTAACGCTGATTTTAAATGGAAACTGCAAAACCAAAAATATATGTATTTAATTGCTCTTAAAAAACAAAAAGATTATTATGAAAATAGTTTTTTATCAGTTAAAATAAACTTAAAGATAAAAAAATTTATAGGTCAGGCAAAAAATAAAATTAAAAATATTTTTAAGAAAAACTAGGCAATAAATGGATAATCAGGAAGATAAATATTTAAATCTTGAAAAAAAATATCAAGAATCCCTAAACTCTCAAAAAAGGTATTATGAGAGTGAAATTTCATTAATTAAATCTAAAAATGAATATGAAATCGAAAAAATAAAGATAGAATATGAAAATAAGATTTTTGAAGAATTAAAAAAACAAGAAAACTATAATAACGTTAAAAATGTTGAAGATTTGGAAAATCAAAAAAAATATTATTTATCAGAGTTGGAATCTCAAAGAAATTGGTATGAAGAAGAGATAAAAAGACGCTGCAAGGAAGTAGAAAACTGGCATATAAATAATCTTCAAAAAGAAACAAAAAAATATGAAGAAATGCTTCAAGCACAGCAAGATAAACATAAAGCACTCCAGGATGCTTTATCAATTCATATCCAAGAACAGCAAGAATACTATGAAAACGAACTAAAACCGTTTAAACGTCTTATCAAAATCAGAAAAAAAATACTAAGAATTTTATCTAAATTTGAAAAAAAACAAAATAAAGAAATAACGATAAATGAAATTCAAACAGGTGATAACGAAAACAAAGTAAAAGTATCGGTGATATTACCTGTATACAATGTAGGTAAATATTTAAGGCAGTCACTTGACAGTCTTATAAACCAGACATTAAAAGATATTGAAATTATATGCGTAAATGACGGTTCAACGGATGATTGCTATGAAATTCTTGAAGAATACAAACAAAAAGACTCAAGAATAAAAGTAATACATAAGGAAAATAAAGGAACAGGCGCCGCAAGAAATGACGGATTAAGAATAGCATCAGGTGAATGTATAGGCTTTGTCGACCCTGATGACTGGGTAAAACCTGATATGTACGAAAAACTATATTCTTTAATAAAAGAAAAAAATCTTGAAATAGCAATGTGCATGCCTGACGGTTATGATGAAAAAAATAATAAAACCGCACCGTTCCCTTATTTTGTTGATTCAAATTTTGATAATATACCCTCCGGCAGAATATTTAATTTATGGGATATATCACCGTTTCAATATCCTATGTGCGTGTGGAATAAATTATATACAAAAGAATTGTTTGATAAAAATCATATAGAATTTGCGGAAGGACTTGATTTTGAAGACCATAAAGTTATTTTTGGCGCCTTATTAACAGCCAGAAGAATGTACTTTATTAAAGATAAACTATATGTATACAGATACAATAGAGAAGGCTCCGTTTTAACCGATAACAATCAAAGATTAATTGACCATATTGAAATATTTAATATTGTTGAAAATATTTTAAAAGAAACAAATACCTATAATGAATTCAGAAATGATTTTCTTGTTTATAAAATTCATAACTTATTGTATTACTACGGGATGATTAAAGACGAATACAAACAAGAATATTATCAGAACATGGTTAAATCAATAAAAGAAACCAATCTTAATGAAGAAGAATTAAAAATGCTTACGAACAAATATCCCGAATTAAATTCATATATATAAACGGTAAAAAAACAACAAAGAACCTGTATAATATCAGCAAGGGAAAATTGTATAAATGGAAATACCGTCAAATAATATAAATCAGCCCGTAACGTTTTATACAAAAAATACAGGCAATACAATTAACATGGCAATAGACGATAATCAATTTTATCAGTCAAATATTTTTTCGCCCGAATTAAATGAACAAATAATAAACAATAAAAAAGTTACAAAACCAATAAGAAAAAAAAGGAAAAATAAACGGCTAAATACATTAGATAGTGATTATCTTCCCGATGCAATCGATGAAGAAGATGGGAATTTTTTTATAAAATCATCATTAAATATACAAAAAAAAATAGAGTACATTTTGGAAAACCTGCCTTTAATAAATTATTTTTATATGAGAAATAAAGGTAAAAAAATAAGACAGACAGTCGAAATATTAAATGATATTAATGAAAACGTAGATGAACTATTAAACAGCAAAGTACCCTATGGAGAAGAAAAAGAAATCTACAGCTCTGTTGCAAAAAATTTAGGAAAAGCTATAAACCTTATAGGTAAAGCAAATAAAAAGATTTAAAAAAAATTAATAAAAAAACATAAACATATATTAAATTTTTAGAGTTTTTTTCTTTACTAATTAATAAATTTACAATAGTATGTAGATAGAGGATTTATCTGCCGCTCATGATATTGGGAAGTCAGACAAAATACTTGTGTAGAATAAAAAAAGAGGGCGAATAAGTGGAAAATTTTGTTCCGGACATATTTGGGAAAAAAGAGAATTCTAATAATCAAAATCCGTCAGCAGTAGGCGGAACACCTGCAGATATAAAAGTAATAGGTGTAGGCGGCGGCGGTGGTAATGCCGTTAACCGAATGATAAAAGCAGGACTTTCAGGTGTTGAATTTTGGGCAATGAATACAGATGTTCAAGTGCTTGAAATGTCATTGGCTGAAAATAAAATAAGAATAGGCAGCAAGTTGACAAACGGACTTGGTGCCGGCGGTAACCCTGAAAAAGGTGAAAAGTCCGCAGAAGAAACAAGAGATGATATCGTTAATGCAATCGGAAAAGCAGATATGGTATTTGTTACAGCCGGCATGGGCGGTGGAACCGGTACGGGTGCTGCTCCTGTTGTTGCAAGAATTGCAAAAGAATTAGGCGCATTAACAATCGGTGTTGTTACAAAACCGTTTAGTTTCGAAGGTAAAAAGAGAATGAATCAAGCTGTTCAAGGGCTTGAAAAATTAAAAGAAACCGTTGATGCATTAATTGTTATACCGAACGACAAGCTTTTAGAAGTTGTAGACAGAAGAACAACAATGAGAGAAGCATTCCAAGTTGTTGATGAAGTTCTCTTAAGAGGTGTTCAAGGTATATCAGATATAATTACCGTTCCCGGAATGATAAATGTAGACTTTGCCGATGTAAGAAGCGTAATGGAATCATCAGGTTCGGCTCTAATGGGTATCGGAAGAGGAACAGGCGAAGGCAGAGCATTAGAAGCTGCTAAATCCGCTATCAATTCACCATTGCTTGAAACATCGATTAACGGTGCATCAGGTATTATAATGAATGTAACAGGCGGACCTGATATGACATTATATGAAGTAACTGATGCTGCTCAAGTTATTCATGATGCGGTTTCTGAAGATGCTACAGTTCACTTCGGTGCTGTTATTGATGACAGAATTCAAGGTGAAATTCAGATTACCGTTATTGCAACAGGTTTTGAATTAAAAAGAACCGAATTAGACAGATTCGGTCAACAGGAAAAAGAAGATAAAGGTTTAGGTGCTATGGATTTATTCGGCAACGGACTTAATAATCCCGCTAGTAAACTGAATAAATCACCTAATGAATTTGCAAGTAACATCCTTGATATTCCTGAATTTTTAAAGAAATAGTTTTTTCTTAATAATAAAAAAGAGAGAGTTTTTATCTCTCTTTTTTTTATTTTAAATTTAAAGAATCAAGAGTTTTTTGACTGGCCACAATTGATGTAATAGGAGGATTCTTAAATACATAATCAGCAGCAGCCCTGATATCTTCTTTTGTTATTTTATCAATGATATCAAGACTTTTTGAGTAATATTCCCTGCCGTATATATTATGCTTAATATTATCGGCGATATCTGCTTTATCAATATTTGATTCAAAAGTATTCAGCAGAATTGTTTTATATTGTGTTTTTGCAGATTCAAGTTCTTCATCCGTAACAAAATCTGTTTTTAATTTGTCAACATTACGTTTAAATCCGGATAATGCTTTATTAACATTTTCAGGTGAAGCTTCAGGGGTAATATCAGAATCAGTTGAAGTATCAATATACAATTGAACTTCACCTCTGTTCCCATCCTTCACTACATGAGAACCTACCGTATAAGCTATTTTTTCATTATTTCTTAAATCTTCAAATAACCTCGAAGACATTCCGCCCGAACCTAAAATTAAATCAAGCAATTCAATTTTTATTTGATCCTCAATATTACCGTTATTCAAAAATTGATATGATTGAACAACAGAAGCTTGGGCATTATTCTCCGCAGCAGTTAGTATTTTTTCCTGCGTATTTACCCGATATTTATCTTCTTGCAAACTTTTACCCTTTACAAAAGTCTTAAACAAAGGAAAATCTTGAGATAAATTATTTACAAGGCTATATTCAATATTGGGATTTTTACTGACAGGAGCTGCCAAGGAAACATTCGCTTGAGAATTGTTTAGCATTTTATTATATATTTGAATTACATCATTAAGTGTTAATTTATCTAGTTCTTTTAATTGCTCTTCCTTAGTCGCATAATATTTGGAGTTTGGATTTAATTCTTTACCCAATAAATCATCAGGACTATTTTTACTGTTTAAAAGGGTATCTTTTACTATGAGTTTAGCTCTGTCAAATTCAGTCTGAGTAAAATTGGGAGATAAAAGTGTTTCTTTTATCAAAGCCAAAGCTGCATTACTATTATCGGATTTAAAATCAGAAGAAACTGCAATACCTTTATTTGAAACAGCAAAACCTATTGATGAATTATTTTCTTTCATTAGCTTGGAATATAAAATATTATTTTTAAATAAACTGCCTCTGTTTAAAAGTTCCGAAAGAACCATTGCAGCAGCTTTTGAAATACTATTATCAGTATCTGTTTCAATAATTAAATATAATTCGGCATCAGCTTGATTATCAACATCCAATATAGACACTTCAATATTATTGATTAAACGGAATTCTTTTAATTTATTGATTTCTTCTTCAACATCTGCTTTAGGGTTATATGATTTTCCGAAAGAAATATTTGAAGCTTTATTATTTACATTTTTATAATTATTTATTATTTCTTCATCAGATATTGAAGCAGGGTGAGATATACAAACAGATACTTTATTTAAGTCCAGATATTTTCTTGCCAAGTTTAAAATATCATTAGGCGTAGTTGAGGAAATATTATTTTTAAATTCCTGATAATAATTTAAGTCATTATTGTTAACCATCTGTATAAGCTGTGCACTGATATTTCCCGAAAATTGAGAATCATTGTTCAAAGAATTAATTTGATTATCAATAAGAGTATTGAGTGAATTACAATCAGGTGCATTATTAATAAAACTATTAATACCTTCATATATAATTTTAAGAACTTCTTCGGAGTATTTTTCAGGCAGCTCAATATTTAGAGTAATAACTCTTGGAGCATCAATGTCAGAAGATAACTGTTCAACATCAAAATTTAGGGAGATTCCATATTTATCAAGTTTTTGAGATAATTCAGACTCATTAGAATTCAATAAAGACAGCATTAATCTGATTTTTTCGTATTCTCTGACGGAAGTTCCCTGAGGAACAGGAAATCCCATAACAATCGTAGTATTAGGGCTGCTGCTTTGTTTTATATCACACCTGATTGGTTTACCTATTGGAACTAATTTAGGATAATTTCTTTTATTTGTTTTACTCAAATCAGGCTTTTTATTATAGTATTTAGAAACAAGTTTAATAGTTTCATCAACATCCACATCTCCTGTTATAACGGTAATAGCATTATCTGGTGTATACCATGTATTATAATAATCAATAACATCATCACGAGTTAGTTTGTTAATGTTATCTTTAGTTCCGATTAATATATCATCAGAAGAAGAATTAAAAGAAAACAAATTTTTAAACATTAATGACCATGTTTTATTTAAAGGATTGTCCGAACACATATCAATTTCCTGTTTAACCGGTTCTTTCTCTTTTTCAAGCTGTTCTTTAGGGAAAGTCGGGAACTGAGTTTGATATGCATTTAATTTAATTGATTCTTCTAAGGACTTATCATTAAGCAGTTGCAAATTAAGGTGGTATTGAGTCTCACAGGTATTAGTATATGCATTTGTCCGACCGCCCATTAATGTAAGTTTTTTGTCATATTCACCTGGAGGTAAATCTTTACTTCCGTTAAAAAGATTGTGTTCTATAAAGTGGCTTATTCCCCTTTTTTCATCAGGTTCATTTAACGAACCGACATTAAAAGAAGTTCTTATATATGTAGGACCTTTTTTAGGCAGTATAACAACTTTTTGACCGTTAGAAAGTTTATATAAAGCAGCTTTTTGATTTATACCGGCAACAGGTATATCGGCAATTTTTGTATAAGAAACAGGTAAATTTGCATTTACCATTGATATACCGGCAGTATTCACAGATGGCAATACCGATTCATTTGAAGCAAAAGATGTTTCTTTTTTGTCCTTCAGGCATTTATTTTCTGTATTAATTATATTATTACTTATTTTTGGTACTATTTTCATACATTTATACAAAAATAAACATATAGCATTATTGCTTTTAAATAAAATAATTCATATAATATTTTACAAAATTAAATAATAGCAAAAAATAAATTTATAAGTTTTAAGTACTAAAGAGAAAAGCATGCATAAAATAACAAGTCTATATCCGCAATATGAAAGAAGCCAAGACAGGAGACAGCAAAACATACCTGTTTTAGTTGAACGCCGTTCGGGAAAAGAAAGGCGGAATTCTGATAGGATAGCTTTAGACAGACAATTGACAAAAGATTTATTTGAAGTAAAAAGTCAAGTTGCAAAACTTGAAACAATGATGCCTAAATTATTTGAATTAAATGTAACAAAACAAGCACCGACATTTGGGTCTATGAATAATATGACCCAAGACATTTTAGTAAAAGAATCAAAACCGGATATGGCTGAAATAGCAAGACAGGAAGCAAAACTTCATGAAAAGGCTTCAACTTCTTTTCAGATTGGTATAATTGCCGCAGCTCTTGCCGGTGCAATTGTTATATCTTTTATGGGTTCAACCGGTGCTGTTATTGCTATCGGAACTGTTTTATATATAGGAGCAAGAATCCTTAAAACAATGATTTCCAAAGAAATAGAAGAAGATAAAAAATCAAACAGATTTTGATTTTTTATTTATGTATTTATCTGTTTTATCTGCCATATACGTTGAAAAAAGCGGCAAAAGTCCGTAATATATTCCTGCAAATATCAATGTTGGTCTTATTATATTAATTCCCTGTATATATTTTGGCAGGTTAGGATTATTTTTATTTGCTTTAGCAAATTTATCTATAAAAGATTTTGTATTGTTTTTAACAAAATTATCTGTTGAATAACCAAGTAAAATTGAAACACCTGTTGAAATAAGATTATTGTATATAAGCGGTTTTTTCCTGTTTTCTTTTATTTTTTTACTTTTATTGGTTCTGTGAACAAAAGAAGCAGTTAAAAGAATATCTGTCGCAATAGAAATATTTCTTGCAATATTTTCGTTATTAGAGCTATGTTTAACAATAAAATCCTGAACATTCTTATTATTAAATAACCTGCCAATACCTTTTGCGGTTGTATCAATCAAACCTCCTTTAAAAGAAGGTGTATTTTCTTTTTCAAAAAACGGTGCAAAAACAGAGTTTTTATCAGCATTAAAACTTAATTGTTTTTTAGTTTTTTCCGTTTTTTTAGGGAATATAAAATCCGTTAAAAACGGAATAAGTGCAATTGTAATCATAGTTTTAGGAATTGCACTAATAAGCCCCGTTCCCAGTTTTAAAAGCTGTGTCCCAAATTGATAATTTTTGGATTCAAGTAAATTTTTAGAACCGTCTTTTAATCTGTTTATAGTTTGAGAATTTAAATAATTTTGAGGATTTTTATCTATTTTTTTGACGGCATTTTCAACAGGAAGTGCTAAAGCCTCTACCATTGCAAATTTAACAAGACCTGATGCTATAGAATTTGCCATTGCATATTTTTTATTTTCTTTCTCAACATCAGGAGTTTTTGAAATAACAAAAGGTCTCACAACAGACGCCATTAAAAGTGTAGTTCCGGCAATAAAACTTGTTCCATGATCTGATATTTTTTCCAAAGAACCCAACACAAGTTTATTTGTCATCATCCCTTTAAAATTCTGAGTGCTGTTAATTTTATTTATTTTCATTATTTTTCCCTGATAATATAAGACTACAAAAAAATTAAAATTAAAATTTATTATTAAAATAAAATAACATTTATCTTATAATTTATCTTATGAAATTAATAAATTTAATTAAATCAGAGTTTTCAGACTTTGGACAAAAAGAACGAATAATATTTCCGTTGTTAATATGTTTTATTATTATTCTTTCCGTTATAACAAAAGACAATAAAATAGCGCTAATATCAGCAATATGCGGAATAAGTTATACCATATTGGCAGGCAAAGGTAAAGTTTCATGCTATTTTTTGGGAATAACGGGAACAATATGTTATTCATATCTGGCATTTAAAAACGGATTTTACGGGAATTTATTGTTATATTCCTTATATTATTTACCTATGGAGATAATAGGGATATATAAATGGAATAAACATCTAAAAAAAGAATCAAGAGAGATTATAAAAACAAAGCTCAGCAAAAAAGAACGGATAATATACTTTTCTGTAACCATAGCTGCTTCAATATTATTATGGATAGGATTGAACGTTTTCGGCGGGAAAACAGCAATTCTTGATTCGACAGCTACGGTTTTTTCTGTTTTAGGACAGCTTTTAACCGTTAAAAGATGTATAGAACAATGGTATATTTGGTTCATTGTAAATATAATTTCTCTATTCATGTGGATAATAGCATATATAAACGGTTCAAATTGTCTTGCAACAGTTATTATGTGGTTTGTATATGTTATATTATCAATTTATTTTCTAAAAAATTGGGAAAAAGAATTTCATATAATAAAAAACACTCCCTGAGGAGTGTTAAAATGCCTTGGGCCGGACTTGAACCGGCACTGGGTTTGACCCCAATTGGATTTTAAGTCCAACGCGTCTACCACTTCCGCCACCAAGGCATTGGTTCTTTAGTAATATAATATAAAAAAATTTTTATGTAAAGCATTATATAAATATATTGTTAAAATGCCATGTTGTATGGTAAAATTACTACTATAAGTAATAATATATTGAATTAACCATGAAAATATAAATAAAGATAATATATAAATGTACTATAGTTAGTGCATATAGGAAGAACGAGGTATAGGAAAATTAATATTGATTCTAATACTTTATTAGTAGCAATTTTACCTGTTTTGCTGGTGGTTTGTATATTTTTCTGGCGGGATTCACGCAAAGAAAAGAAGGCAAAAGCTGAACTAATACAAAATATGGAAGAAAAAAACAGCTTATATAAAAAAGAAGCTATGCTGGCTGCAAAAGAAGCTGTTCAAAAAGATATAGAAAAATTTCAGGAAGAAACAAAAGAAAGACGTCAAGAACTTGCAAGATTAGAGTCTAAACTCCAAAAAAGAGAAGAATTGCTTGAAGATAAATCATCACAATTATCAACAAAAGAAGATGAACTTCAAAAGAAAATGGATGAAGTTTTGGATAAAGAAGATTATCTTGCTGAAACCATTCAAAAACAAATTGAAGAACTTGAAAGAATTTCAGGACTTACATCAGATGAAGCAAAAAAACTTTTAATGGAACAGTTAAAAGTTGATTTGCAGCAGGAAGCTAATAATTTAATAAGAGAAAACGAAAACCATATAAAAGAAGTTTCGGAAGAAAGAGCAAGAGAAATTTTAACAACAGTAATGCAAAGATGTGTTATAGATGAAGTTGTTGAATCTACCGTAGCATCAGTAAGTCTTCCATCTGATGAGATGAAAGGAAGAATTATAGGACGTGAAGGAAGGAACATAAGAACATTAGAAACACTTACGGGTGTTGATTTAATTATAGATGATACACCTGAAGCTGTTGTATTATCTTGTTTTGACCCAATAAAAAGAGAAATTGCCAAAATAGCACTTGAAAAACTTGTGGCAGATGGCCGTATCCACCCTGTAAGAATAGAAGAAATGGTAGAAAAAGCAAGAGTTGAAGTAGAACAGAAAATAAAAAAAGAAGGTGAAAATGCCGCAATGGAAATGGGCATTATGAACCTTAATAAAGAGCTTATAAAGACATTAGGAAGACTGTACTATAGAACAAGCTACGGGCAGAATGTTCTTCAGCATTCGTTAGAAGTAGGACATATTGCAGGAATGATAGCTGCAGAGATAGGCGCTAATGTTAAAATAGCAAAAAGAGCAGGTTTATTGCATGATATAGGAAAAGCGGTAGACCAAACTCAAGAAGGTACACATATACAGCTTGGTGTTGAACTTGCAAGAAAATACGGAGAAAGAGAAGAAATTATTCATGCAATAGAAGCACACCATGATGATATAACGGCAAATACGATAGAAGCAGTTTTAGTAAAACTTGCTGATGCTGTTTCAGCCGGCCGCCCCGGATCAAGAAGAGATACACTTGAAATTTATATTAAACGTTTGCAAAAACTGGAAGAAATAGCTTTAAGTTATGACGGTATTAAGCAATCATTTGCAGTACAGGCGGGAAGAGAGATAAGAGTCATTGTCCAGCCCGATAAATTTGATGATTTAGCAAGCACCAGATTAGCAAGAGATATAGCAAACAGAATAGAAGAAGAACTTGATTATCCGGGTCAAATCAGAGTCACTGTTGTAAGAGAAATAAGAACAACAGAGATAGCTAAGTAGCGAAATTTCGTAGGGTGAAGTGCAGCGAACCCGAAAAAGTGAGGGCAAGCCGAGTGACAAGCGCAGCGAAATGAGGCACTTGCCCGAGAGAAAGAAATTTCAAGATGACAAAACGGATAAATCCAATGGGCATAGATACAATTAACATATTGTTTTTAGGCGATATTGTCGGAAGACCCGGCAGACGTGCCGTGCAAAAATATATTTCTTCGCTTGAAAATAATAAGCCCGATTTCATAATAGCCAATGTAGAAAATGCTTCTCACGGCTTCGGTTTAACACAGAAAAATTATAATGAACTCCTTTCTTACGGTATTGATGCTTTTACTTCGGGAAATCATATATGGGATAAACGTGAAATATTTAATTATATTAATGAGGCAGATAAACTAATAAGACCTATCAATTATCCTGACGGCACAAAAGGCAGAGGCTGGGGTATTTTTGAAAAAAACGGCATCAAATATGGGGTTATAAACGTCTTAGGCAGAACGTTTATGTCTTTAATAGAATCTCCCTGGGCAATATTAGAAGAAACAATAGCCAAAATAAAAGAAGAAACTCCGATAATAATAATAGATATCCATGCAGAGGCAACGGCAGAGAAAATATGTATGGCAAAATATTATTCCCAAATGGGAGTAACGGGAATATTCGGAACTCATACACATATTCAAACGGCTGATGAAACGATATATTCAAACGGCTGCGCCTATATTACGGATTTGGGATTTTGCGGAGATATAAACGGCGTTATAGGAATGGATTATGAAGTATCGGTTAAAAGACTGATAACCTCAATTCCTGACAGGCTTGATGTTGCAGATTCGGGTGAAGCTCAGGTTAACGGTGTTATTATTACCGTTAATTATCTGACAGGGCAAACCGAAAGTATAAAAAGAATTAATGAGAAAATAATTATCAGTGAGGAAAATAGTATTATGAAAGGATAAGGAAGTGAAAGTCGATTTACATATCCACACATCTTATTCGGATGGCGCTTTTTCACCCGAAAAAATTGTCGATACCGCTATAGATGTCGGGCTTGATGTGATTGCAATTACCGATCACGATAATGTGCTGTCGCATAATATAGCCATTGAATATGCAAAAGATAAACCGTTAAAAATTCTGCCCGGAGTTGAAATTAATACAATATACAAGGGCTATGAAGTCCATATTTTAGGCTATTTTATGGACTTAAACAACAGTGATTTCCAAAAATTAATAAAAAACCAGCAGCAGGCAAGAATAAAACAGACAAAAGAAATTATAACTCTGCTTGCAAAAAAAGAAGGAATAAAAATAACTTTAGACAGTATAGTAAAACAGGTAGCGGAAGGCGGAAGTATAGGTCGTCCTCATTTGGCAAAGGCAATAACAAATGCAGGCGGTACTTCAAGCGTTATAGAAGCTTACAATAAATACATTAATGATGATTCAAACGTTTATGTACAAAGAAAAACAGTTACACCTTTTGATGCGGTCGAGGTTATTTATGATGCAGGCGGAATCCCTGTTTTTGCTCATCCTTTTGATGTTGATATTGCTGATCAGCTTACTAAAGAAATGATGAACTTTGGTTTAAGAGGATTAGAGGCATACCATAGGAAACATTCTCCGGCTATAATAGAATATTTTTCCACTTTAGCCGAAAAATACGGGCTTATTATCACGGGCGGTTCGGATTTTCATGCACCTAATCCCGTTAACGGCAATATTATTTTGGGCAAAAACTTTATTCCGGAATGGATTTATGATGAGTTAATCAAAGAAAAAAGAAGAATGGACCTTGCTAAGTGAAAAATTTTCCTATCAGTATTTTCCATATTATTTTTTCTTTTTCGATATTAATAATATTGATATTAATATTATTTCCGTTTAATCTGATAAATTTAGAACAGGCGCAAAGAGTTGCACAATGGAAATCCGTTTATGAAAATTTAAAATATTCTTTTGATTTGGTAATGCTGCATGAAAATTCGATTATACCTAATCAAAATGAAGCAGATAAAGTTATAACGGATGAATATATTATATTAAGGCTGCTTCCTTATTTTAACGGAGATTCAGACAGATTTATAAATCCTTATAAGTTCCGTTATAAGAGGTTAAACGGAAGTCATGTCGTTAAAAATTCGCATTTATACTTTGAAAATTTTATAGAACTTAAAAATAATATTTTAATAAGTATAAAAACCAATCCTGACTACGGCAAAAGCAAAAAAGAACCGCCATATATAATGTTTATTGACATAAATTCAAAGCAAAAACCAAACAGAATCGGGCAGGATATATTTTTTATAAACATATTTAACGATAAAATAACCCCGATGGGAGAAGGTAAATCCCATGCTTCATTAAAAGCAAATTGTTCTCCCATAGGTAACGGCATATACTGTTCAAAATATTATTTGCTGGGCGGAAGATTCTGATTTGAGTTCAGTATATTTTCATGTTAGTTTTATATAAAAGCCAAAAATTTAATTAAGGAGAAAAGAATGACAGAAAAGAGAGTGTGGTTATTCAAAGAAGGTAACGCTTCAATGAGAAACTTATTAGGCGGAAAGGGTGCTAATTTGGCAGAAATGACAAATTTAGGTTTGCCTGTTCCTCCGGGATTAACGATAACAACTGAAACATGTATGGAATATATCAATAACGGAAACAAGATGCCTCAAGGCTTGATGGATGACGTTAAAGAAAAATTAAAAATTGTTGAACAGCAAGCAGGCAAAAAGTTTGGGGATAAAACTAATCCTCTGCTGGTTTCGGTTCGCTCGGGCGCAAGAATATCCATGCCAGGTATGATGGAAACAATATTAAACCTCGGTTTAAACGATGAAACGGTTGAAGCAATGGTTAAATTAACAAATAACCCACGTTTCTGCTATGACAGCTACAGAAGATTTTTAACAATGTTTGGTTCCGTTGCTTGGGAAATGGACAGACAAAAATATTTTGAATCCGAAGTAGAAAAAGTAAAAGAGCGTGAAGGTGTTAAATCTGATACCGAAATCTCGGCTGACGGCTGGAAATCATTAATTCCGATTTACAAAAGAGTAATAAAAGAAGTAACAGGCAAAGAATTTCCTCAAGACCCTTATGTTCAATTACAAGAAGCAATTGAAGCGGTATTTAGAAGCTGGAATATTCCAAGAGCCGTTGCATATAGAAACATGAACAAAATTGACCATAACTATGGTACTGCAGTAAATGTTCAAACAATGGTATTCGGGAATATGGGTGACGACTGCGCAACTGGTGTTTCATTTACAAGAAACCCCGCAACAGGTGAAAATAAATTCTACGGTGAATATTTAACCAATGCGCAAGGTGAAGATGTTGTTGCAGGTATAAGAACACCTAAACCGATTGCAATGCTTGAAACTGAAATGCCCGATTTATACAGACAATATGTTGATATAGCTAAAAAACTTGAACTCGGCTATAAAGATGTTCAGGATATGGAATTTACCATTGAAAGAGGTAAATTATATATTCTTCAAACAAGAAACGGTAAGAGAACAGCTGCTGCTGCCGTTAGAATTGCCGTTGAAATGCACGAAGAAGGCATTATAACAAAAGAAAGAGCAATACAATTAGTTGACCCGTACAGCGTAAATCAAATTTTATTACCTTGCTTTGATACAAAAGCAATGGAAGAAGCTAAAAAGATTTCAACGGGTGTAAATGCTTCCCCCGGTGCTGCTGTAGGTAAAATCGTATTTGATACGGAAGAAGCAGCTCAAAGAGGTGAAGCAGGCGAAAAGGTTATTCTTGTTCGTATAGAAACATGTCCTGATGATATCCACGGAATGGCAGTTTCACAAGGGGTGTTAACGCTTAGAGGCGGAGCTACTTCACACGCTGCCGTTGTCGCTAAAGGTATGGGAAAACCTTGCGTTTCAGGCTGTGAAGACATTAAAATTGATTTAAATAATGAAACCCTGACAGGGGCAGACGGAACAGTTTATCATAAAAATGATGTTATCTCATTAGACGGCGGAAAAGGTATCGTTATGGCTGGTGCCGTTAAACTTGTTGAAGCTCAAATTGATGATAACTGGAATAAGTTCTTCACTTGGGTAAATGAAATTAAAAAATTACATGTTGAAGCAAACGCTGATACTCCAAAAGATATTGAAAATGCACTGAAATTCGGTGCTGAAGGTGTCGGACTTTGCAGAACAGAACACATGTTTATGGATCCTGACAGGCTCCCTTGGGTTCAAAAAATGATTATAGCAGGAACTCCTGAAGCAAGAAAAGAAGCATTGGATAAACTTCTTCCTATGCAGTATTCAGACTTCTATGCAATGTTTAAAGCATTAGGCGATAAACCGTTAACGGTAAGACTTTTAGACCCGCCGTTACATGAATTTTTGCCCGATAAAGAATCTTTAATTGCAGAAGTTGCAACACTAAAGGCTCAAGGCAAAGACTATCGTGAGAAAGAAGAACTCCTGCACGTAGTGGAAGGCTTATCTGAATCTAACCCGATGATGGGACTTCGTGGCTGCCGTTTAGGCTTAACATATCCCGAAATTAACGAAATGCAGGTAAGAGCAATATTTGAAGCATGCTGCGACCTTAAAAAAGAAGGTCATAATGTTCAACCTTGGGTTATGATTCCTTTAATCGGTCATGTAAACGAGCTTAAAGTTGCAAAAGAAATTCTGGTTCGTGTAGCTAAAGAAGTTATGGCTGAAAAGGGCGTTGAGGTTAACTATAAGTTTGGTACAATGATAGAAATTCCTCGTGCAGCTTTAACTGCCGATGAAATAGCTGAATATGCAGAATTCTTCTCATTTGGTACTAACGACTTAACTCAAATGACATTTGGTTATTCAAGAGACGACGCAGAAGGCAAGTTCTTAAACAGATATGTCGAACAAAAAATCCTTCCTTCTAATCCTTTTGCAACACTTGATACAAAAGGTGTAGGACAGTTAATCGAAATGTCTATGGAAAAAGGTAAAAAAGTTAATTCATCTCTTGTTGGCGGTGTTTGCGGTGAACACGGCGGAGACCCTGACAGTGTTAAATTCTGCCACAAAATTGGATTAAACTATGTATCCTGCTCACCATTCAGAATTCCTCAGGCAAGATTAGCCGCTGCTCAGGCTGTTGTTGAATCAAAATAACAGAAATAAATATAAACGAAAACAACCGATTTTAATAAATCGGTTGTTTTTTTATTTGATTATATTATTCAATATTTATATAAATTCTCTCGTCGCTTAATATCTTTTCAACATTTAAAATAGAGAATAAAGTATTATTTTCAATAAATTCACCTGATACATATTTTGATTGTTCGGCATTATGAGTCAAAATATCATTTTTATTTATATTATTAATAGATTTTATTTCATCAACACAAAAAGCTATATTATAATTTCTTCCCTCTATTATTATTAACTTTTTATTTTTATCATCAGATGAATCCCCGTTTAAAAAGCCATTCAAGTCAATAACAAGAAGGAACTCACCTTTATAATTAATAATTCCTTTTACAAAATCTTGTGTATATGGAAGTTTAGTAATAGCATGGCGTTTTAAATACGTAAACTCCCGAACATACTTTAAATCAATATAATAATTATAATCAGCGACACAAAACAATACAAAACGTGTATAAGATGATATATCCAAATCAAATGAATATTTTTCATTTTGTTTTTGGTTATTAAGATTTCTTTCCTGTAATATTTTTAAAGATGATTCATCTTTAGGAAGTAACTCAAGATAATTAATTTTATTTTCATTTTGACTATTAACTGTAATAAGATTATTAATAACATCAGAATCAATCAAATTTACATAATTTAAATCATCTTTATAAACATTATTAATAATGGCACTGTCAGAATAAAAAGGAACGGGAAGTATATTTTTATTATCAATGGAAATAATATTTAAAATAAACTGTGCGCAAAGCGCAAAACAATTACCGTTAACATTTAATACAATCAACTTTGTATCAATATTAAAATTTTCCGTAACAATACCAATAAAAGGACAGATATCAACAGCTTTAATCAAAATTCCTTTATAATTAAAAATACCTATAACACCCATAGGCGCGTTTTTTTGCACTTCAATAACACTTAACGGAATTACTTCTACAACATTTTTAATATTTACGGCATATTGCTGTTCTTTTATACCGAATATTAAATATGAATCAGTATTTATATCCTTTTCAACGGGTAATAATGAGTTATTATTGTTCATTTATATTTTAACCTTTATAATAAGTATACTATAAATCAATGATTAAAAAATCAAAAACATGAACTATAATTAGCAATTAAAAGGAGTATAAAATGCGTCAGAAAGAAATCGGTCTGGTTAATAAAATTATAAAGAAAAACATAAAGGATATGATTATATTATTATGTACAACAATTTTAATCATAGCCGCAATATTTTCAACGGGAAATAAAATAATATTAACCGGCTCAATAATAATTATAATGCTTTTATATTACATACAATGTCAAATATCAAACAGCGGATTAATTAAAACGGCAGATAAACTTATTAACAATGAGTTAAACGAGTTTCAAAAAATTTCCGTTAAAGTTCTTCAGTTAAGCGAAAAACAAAAAAGTTTAACTGATAAATATAATGAAATGATTAACAATTTAATTCAGAATACAAAATTGTATAAAAATATATCTTCAAAAACAACAGACAAAACTCAAAATATAACAAGCAAAACAAATGATACATATAATTTAAGTGAAAAAGAAATAACAACTTTAAATAATAATATAATATCAATGAAAAATTTAAAGCACAAAGTACAAATGATTGCTGAACTGATAATTGAATTAACTGAGCATATAAAACAAACCGGTTCAACTGTAAGTGCCGTTGAGACAATATCAGAGCAGACAAATATGCTTGCATTAAATGCCGCAGTTGAAGCTGCACGTGCAGGTGAATACGGAAAAGGATTTGCTGTTGTTGCCGGTGAAATAAGAAAACTTGCCGATGAATCAAAACAAGCTACAAATAAAATTACTTCTTTAATTTCAGAAATTGAACAAACTACTTCTTCTACTATTATGGCAACAGAAGATAGTGCTAAAGAAATTGAAAACAGTATCAATTATGCCAATAATTTATGTAATGATTATAATATTATTGTTAATAATATAAAAGATTTAACCGTAGAATTAAATGATATTATTGCTTCACTATCGGAACAAAATATCATTACCTCAGATATTATTGAAACTGTAGGTATAATGCAAAATACTGTTTCGGATTACATAAATACAACAGAAAGTAATATAGAAAATATTAAAACTGTTTCCGAAATATCAACTAATATAAAAGATAATATTGCAAGCTAACGAGGCTGAATATGCAATACAATTCCGGTGAATTTGAAGAAATAATTAACATATTTAAAGCCGAAAGTGAAGAAATAATAGAGGATTTAAACAACGGTTTTTTGCAGCTTGAAAAAAATCCGGATAATAAAGAACCGTTAAAAAAATTATTTCAGGCAGCTCATTCTCTTAAAGGGTCTGCAGGCATGCTTGGTTTAACCAATATTCAAGATATTGCTCATAAGATTGAAGACATTCTCTCTTTTTGGAAAAATAACGATTCAGTCATTGATAAAAACTCATTTCAGGTACTTTACGATGTTTGTGACTATTTAAATGAAATAGTTAATAAATCAGTTGAGCAATCTGATAATACCGATGAAATTACAAAAAATATTATTAATAAACTCAATAAATTTATAACTATAAGTGCTAATGCAAATGAGAAACAAGAGAATACCAACTCTTTTGAATATATCAAAAAAAATGCTACCGATATAAATGCTATTCTGCTTGAGTTAATGTTCGTCGTTGAAAAAGATGATGACCTAAATAATATTGATGAAATTTTATTGGTTATTTCAGATAATCTGGCAAGGTTAAAAGAAATCTTTAATAATACCGATTTTTCCGATATTCAAAAATATACCGATGAAATAATTAATGATATAAATAGTTCCGATAAAAATAATATTCTCAATTTATGCAGAACAAAAATCACTAAATTAAGAAATGAAGTATATAAATTATATAAAGAACACAACTTAATACCTGATGCAGATAAACTAAAACCTAAAATTAATATTGAAGCAAAACAACAAACAATAAAAAAACAAAAAAAAGAAAAACATAGTAATTTTAATATTGAAGAAATATTTAATAACCTTTTAAAAAATCTTAATCTGATTAAATTTGATAAAAATTCATTAATACAAACAGAAAAAACTCTAAATGATATAAACATACTAACTGAAAATAAAGAAGTAAAACAAATAATATCAAAAACAATAAGAATATTAGATATATTCATTGAAAAAGATTCTGTAGCAGATAATGATTTTTATATGGTTATACTGCAGTGTGTATATTTTATAAAAAATTGTTTTTTAAGCGATACAACGGGATACTCACAAAACAACTACAATTTCCTGATAGACCGTTTAAATCTTATTCAAGACATGCATAATCCGGAAGCACTAAAGGGTGTAAAAATAACCGATACAAATATATCACTGCAAAATATCAGTACCGATCCTAATATTGAACTTCTCAGAAATAAAATTAATTCTTATGAATTTCAAGAAATAAAAACAATGAGAATAGATACGGTAAAATTAGATAATCTGGTCGCTCAAACGGGAGAATTATTGGTAAACGGTATCAAATCAAGAGAACATCTTTCTGATTTAAGTATTATAAATAATAAACTAAAAGAATGGAATTCCATAAATAAAAAAATGATAAACTATATAAAATATGCCGAAAAAAGAGGCATAATGTTATATGGCAATGAAGAATCAGCAAATATTTTTAATAAAAGATTCCAAAATTTTCTCGATGATAACAGTAGAACAATAACAGAATTCCAAAAAGATTTTGAAAAAATATATGATGTAATATCAGATGATGATAATAAACTTCATCAAACGGCAGCAGAACTGGAATCAATTGTAAAATCAATGCGTTTACTGCCTTTGGCAACAATTTTTCATTCTTTTCCGAGAATGGTAAGAGATATAGCACAAGAAAATAATAAAAAAATAAATTTTATTGTTTCAGGAAGTGATACATGTGTTGATAAAAAAATAATAGAAGAAATAAAAACTCCTCTAATACATATTATCCGCAATTCCATTTCACATGGTATCGAATCGCCTAAAGAAAGAACAACTAAGGGAAAAAATGAAGAAGGAATTATAAAATTATCGGTTAAGCAGGCAGAAAATAATATTATTATAGTTATAGAAGATGACGGATACGGAATCAATTTTGAAAAAGTAAAACAATCAGCCATAAAAAAAGGTATTTTTACTCAGGAAGAAATTGATGAAATGTCAGATGAACAGCTAATGAAAATACTCTTTTTACCGGGATTTACAACGGAAGATTTTGTTTCTCAAATCTCAGGAAGAGGTATAGGGCTTGATGTTGTTAAAACTAAAATAAATAACTTAAACGGTGAAATATACATAGATTCCGTTTTAAATAAAGGCTGCAGGGTAACTATCAGAATACCTTTATCTATGTCTACAATTAATACTTTTATTATCTCAGCTAATAATCAAAAATATGCGATACCTGTCAATAATATAAAATATGTAGAAAAAATAAAACCAACCGATATTTTAACAAATAATAATCAAAACAGTATCATTCATGACGGGCATTCGGTTCCATTATATTTCTTATCCGAAATACTCGGAGAAAAACCTAAAATGATATTTAAAGAAGATACTCTGACTGTTTTAATAATAGAAAATCAAGACAGAAAAGCTGCATTTATAACGGATGAATTAATAGGTTCTCAGGAACTACTTCATAAAAAACTTGTTCCCCCGATTTTAAAGATTAAGAATATAAGCGGATTTTCTACTCTTGCTACAGGAGAAATCTGCCTTATTATCAATCCTTATGAACTTATAAAAAATACATTAATGAGAGAATTTCTTCCTCAATTTGACTTAAATAAATTATTGTTAACGGAAAATAAAAAACTAAACAATTCTAAAATTCTGATATACGGAAATAAGCTTGATTTTATTCGTAATGATATATCTGATACCTGTGATAATATTATTTTATTTAATAATGTTTCATCCGTATATGACTATATTAAGGGGAATAATATAGATATACTCATTAGCTATTATGATAAAAATAATCAGGATTTAATAAACTTATATAACCATATTAAAACAGATGAAATATTAAATAACATCAAGATTATATTTATAACCGAATATGAAGACTTTGAACAGTTAAATTATAATAGCGAAATAAAACCTGATTTAAAAATAAATATAAATAAGTATAGTCCCCAAAAGTTTAAAAAATCACTTGAGGAATTACAATAAGTTGCAATGTTCTTTTAAATTTTGTTTGGACTCAGGCTCAGTAATGTCTTTAACATAAGTATAATCAATCAATTCGGCGACTTTACTTCCCCATTCGTCAATAATATCATCAAGTTCCTGATTATAAGAAATCGGTTCACCAATCGCAACTTTAAGCTTTCCTTTAAACGGAATCCAGTTATATTCTTCACTTCCCGTAATACCGATAGGCAGAATATCCGTTTTCATTTGTTTAGCAATAGCAGCAAAACCTTTGTTAATTTTTTCTATTTTTCTGTTTCTTCTGATACCGCCTTGAGGAAAGATTCCAAGCATCCAGCGGTTCGTTTTAAAAACATTTATAGCCGTTTTTATGGTAGATACTTCTAATTTTTCCCTGTTAACCGCAAAACAAGCAAGTCTGTCCAAAAGAAAAGCAAGTGTTTTATTTTCAAATAACTCTTTTTTCCCCATAAAAGCAATAGGTTTTTTTACCGCCTCACCCGTTACAAAAGGGTCTAAATATGAGATATGATTCGGAGCGACAATGAAGTTTCTGTCTTGCGGAATATTTTCTCTGCCTATATATTCAATTTTATAGAACAAAGGCAGAATAGTTCTCGGGACAAGCCAGCGGCCGAACAGTTGAAATTTATATTTACCTTCGGTAAAATCAGTAACTTCTCTTTTTGTATAGTTTTTCTTTTTTTCTTCTGTTTTTCCCATTCGTAAACTCATTCTCCGATGTTAAGACCGTATATATTCAAAACCGCCCATAGAACAGACCGACTCAGCCCATTCATTAACAATTTCTTCAACACTGCCTTTTGAAGAAATAGGCTTACCTGCTTTTAACTGCATGGTTTTTTTGCCGTTAGGGTTATCAGGATTATCTTTTACTATAATTGCTATAGGCAGTATATCCGTATCCATTTTTTTAGCAATAGAAGCAAAACCTTTGGTAATATTTTCCATTTTACCGCTATGGCATCTGGTACCTTGAGGAAATAAGCCTAAGTGCCAATTTGTTTTTTTTATAGAGAGGGCAGTTTTAATGGTTGACACGTCAACTTTATCTCTGTCAACGGCAAAAGCACCGCACCAATCCATTAATACCATTGACCAAAATGTTTCAAACAGTTGTTTTTTCGCCATATAAGCTATTGTTAATTTATACTGTGAAGCAATAAAAAACGGGTCAAATCCGCTGTAATGATTGCTTGCTATTATATATTTTTTTGTCTTATCAATATTTTCCATTCCTTCCGGCTTTAATACCTTATATTTGGACTTTATCATGTTTATTATTACCAAATTACAGGCTATATATTGAAAGGTTTTGCGCCATATATTAAAACTTTTTGGAGTTTTTGTCGAAAATCTTGTCGTCATAATTATTTATTATATTGGAACACATATTTTTTTTCAACGTCAAAAACCTTAATTAAGCGAGAGGGGATTTACTATGAGTATTCAGTATGTTGAAGATTTTGAACTTGAAAATAATTATATTAACTTTAACGAAAAAGAAGATGATGAAGATATAACATCCTTCAATAATGTTGTTTTTAAAGATGACATTTTACAGATGTATTTAAAGGACATAGGGAAAACAAAACTTTTAAAAAAAGGGGAAGAGCAGGAACTTGGAAGAGAAATACTGGAAGGAAACAAGCTTCAGGCAGCAAAAGCAAAGAAAAAACTCATTCAGGCAAATTTAAGATTAGTTGTCAGTATAGCTAAAAAGTATACGGGGCAAGGCGTTTTATTTATGGACTTAGTGCAGGAAGGCTCTTTAGGGTTAATTAAAGCAGCAAACAGATATGATTATTCCAAAGGATTTAAATTTTCGACCTATGCCACATGGTGGATAAGGCAGACTATTGTAAGAGCAATTGCTAATAATTCAAAAGTAATCAGAATACCTGTTCACATGATTGACAAAATCAGACTTGTCAAAAAAGCAATGTTTTCATTGAGTTATGAATTGGGGCATGAAGCCTCCGTTGAAGAAATTGCACGTAAAATCAAAATGCCGGTAAAACAAATTGATATGGTTTTAAAAACAATAAAACTTGAACCCATGAGCCTTGATACCCCGATTGCCGATAATTTATCTCTTGAGGATTACATTCCGGACGATAATTATATTTCACCTGAAAATAATACCCAAAATTTAATGCTCAAAATTCATATTAATAAAATCTTAAATGAATTATCATTAAAAGAACGTAAAATTATTATTAACAGATTCGGTATAAATGGTGAAAAGCCCAAAACTCTTGAAGAACTCGGCAAAGATATGGGATTTTCAAAAGAAAGAATCAGACAGATTGAAAATATTGCCCTTAAAAAATTAAGAAGCAAGGATAACATTAAACATTTAAAAGATTACTTATCTTAATCTTTTATTGTGTCTTTTAGCCGTATTATGCTAGAATTATTCTGGAATGTTTATATGTTATCATCAAAAGGAACTTAAATGAATATATTCGCTTTACTGTTGGGGAAACAATATAATGTTTTGGCTTATCTGCCTGAAGCTGTTCTTGTCATTGATGAAACCGGCAGAATTTTATATGCAAATAAAAAAGCTTTTAAATTATTTGAAACAAAAAGATTAAGAAACAAAAATATTAATGATTATTTTATTACTAATTCCGAGAATATATTAAGAAACAAGGATGAAGAAATAAAACAAATTTTAAAAATAGTATCCGAAGAACAAAATACAAAAATTACCGATGTAAAAATAACGGATGTATCATCAGGCAGGAGAAAGAGATATATATTAACAATTATTGATAATACGCAGGATCATTCATTGTTAGACAGATTGATAGCAGAAAGACAGGAACAAAAAATCCTAAACCATACAAAAAATGTACTATTGGCAAAAATGTCAAACTATCTTCGTTCCCCTCTTCATTCCATAGTAGGTTTTTCAAGAGCAATGCTTGAAGGCTTATCAGGCGATATTAACGATAAACAGAGAAAATATCTTAAAATCATGAATGATAATTCTTCTGACCTATTATTATTGATTGAAAAACTTATTGAAATGTCTTTGGTGGAATCAGATATATATAAATTTGATTATAACAGTTTTGACATTAGTGCTTTATTATCGGTAGTTCTTAACGAAGCTTCAATAAAACTCGGAAATAAAGATATAAAAATCAATGTAAACGCATCGGAACTTGCTTCTCAAAACTGTTATTCAGATAAAAATGTTTTAAAAAGCATATTAACAAATATGCTTACAAATGCTATAGATACCGTTGAAACAGGTTCAATAAACATAACCATTACCAATCCTGATACCGAACTCTTACTTGCTAAAGGATTTGATATAAATTCAAACACAAATGAAAAATCTTTTTTAGTGTTTGATATAACATCAAAAGGAATAAATCCGACTCAATATACAAATGAAGACATTTTTGACCCATATATACAGGTAGAAAAAAATTCAAGGAAATTTATGCTTCAAAGCCTGCTTCTCGGAAGTTCCAAGAAATATATAACAAAACTTAACGGACAGATATGGGTTACAAGTGAAGCGGCAAATCAAATTTCATTTACGTTTATCATTCCTATAGATAAATCAATAATAGAACAAAAATCGGCGGAAGAAATAAATGTCTAAAGTTGAACTTAAAAATATAGTAAAAATATACGATAAGAAAAAAATCATTGATAATGTCAACTTAACTATAGAAGATAAAGAGTTTTTAGTTTTAGTAGGTTCATCAGGCTGCGGGAAATCTACTATTTTAAGAATGATAGCCGGACTTGAAGATATAACGGAGGGAGAAATACTTATTGACGGTAAATGCGTTAATAATGTACATCCTAAAGATAGAGATATTGCATTTGTTTTTCAAAATTATGCACTGTATCCGCACATGAGCGTTTATGAAAATATGGCATTTCCTTTAAAAATGCGTAAAATGAATAAAAAAGAAATAGATGTAAAAGTAAGAGAAGCAGCAGAATCACTTGATTTAACCGAATATTTAAACAGGAAGCCAAAACAATTATCAGGCGGGCAAAGACAGAGAGTAGCACTCGGCAGAGCAATAGTCAGAAAACCTAAAGTTTTTCTTATGGATGAACCCTTATCTAATCTTGATGCCAAATTGAGAGTTCAAATGAGGTCTGAAATTAAAAAACTCCATGAAAGACTTAAAACCACTTTTATATATGTAACGCACGACCAAACGGAAGCACTTACAATGGGTGACAGAATTGCGGTCATAGATAAAGGAATCATCCAGCAAACCGACACAGCTCACAATATTTATAATAATCCTATAAATACTTTTGTAGGCGGTTTTTTGGGTTCACCTGCCATGAACTTTATTAAATCCGATATTATTGACAACAAAATTACTGTTAATAACTCTTCTTTCACTTTAAATGAAGAACAACAAAGAAAATTATCAGGCAAAAAGACTGTTTTATTGGGTATTCGTTCCGAAAACCTTAATGAAATCAATGCCAACTTTGAATTTAATGCAAAAGTTGATATCTCGGAAATGCTCGGAAGCGAACAAATAGTTTATACTCAGGCTAACGGAAATAATATCTGTGCTGTCATGCCGCCTTCTATGAAAATCGAAAAAGATATTACACTTAAAATTAATTCTAATAATATATTGTTTTTTGACCCTGTAACACTTTTTAGAATTTAATTAATATTAAGCCTTTTTATAAGTCTTGGCACTATATAATCCCAAGCTTTTTCATTAGGATGTTGTCCGTCGGAAATTGAAAATTCAGGATCAAAATCTTCAAACGGTGCTATATCCTTTCTTTTAATTATAATAAAACCTGCTTGTTCTAACTCCGGTATTATTTCTTCTATCTGTTTTGTATCCTGATACAGAAATATCACAAATTTAGTACCTTTCCAGTTTTTTTCAACAAGCTTTTTTGATGTTAATAATTGTAATTTATAAAAATTAAGATTTGATTTTTTATTAAAAATAATATTATTAAAATAAAAATAATTACCTATTTTATAAAAAATAGCGGGATGAAATCTAGGCATTTTCTTAAAAACCGCTACTCCATCTTTATTTTCATAACGAATATCATAATATTCTCTACAAGAAATAACGGAAGGCAAATACATTCTTCTTATATGATCCCAGATATAAGTGTAAATAATATATTCAGGCTGCGGAATAATTTTATAAAAATCTTCATTTTGAAGCTGAAACAACATTTCAGAAACTCCAAACCCTTGGCGTGCTCTATTGTATATAGGTCTACCGGTATATTTACCAAGAACCTCCGAAAATATTTTATCTTCACTTATTTCATGCCCGTATACAAAAGAACAACCAAATAATAATATAGGTTTCTTTTTTGAGTTTTCATTTACAACTCTTCTGTAAAAATTATCCTTACCCAAAATATAATCATTATAAATAACATTTTTATCGGGTATTTTAGAATAAAAATCTTTATAATCTTTAAGAATAGAAATAATACCTGCTTTTTTCAAAACTAAAGGTATAGCATTGTAAAAAACAAAAAAATCAGCAATAAAAAAAATAATAATTATAAAAACAATATTCCAAAATAGTTTTTTAGAAAAATCAGTCATATATTATTCTTTAATAACAATAAGATTATTAGCTATTTTCATTTTGCAAGTAGGAAGAACAACGTCTTGAAGCCCATTAGCAATACTAATAACGCTGCCTGCTTGAAGCGTAACATCCTCACCTTTATAAGTAAAAGTATAATCAGTATTTCTATCCGATCTGATAGTAATTTGAGCCATAATAAAAATCTCCTAGTCTATAATTCTTCTTCCTTCGATTGCTTTAGCAAGAGTAATTTCATCGGCAAATTCTAAATCAGAGCCGATTGGAATACCAAAAGCAATTCTTGATATTTTAATATTAAACGGTTTTAAAAGCTTGGTCAAATACATACTTGTAGCTTCGCCTTCAACCGAGGGAGAAAGCGCAAGAATAATTTCCTTAACCTCTTCATCGGCAACTCTTGTTAACAGTTCTTTAATTCTTAAATCTTCAACCCCTATGCCGTCTAAAGGTGAGAGCGTACCTTGAAGCACATGATATAACCCTTTATATTCACGTGTTTTTTCAATAGCAATCAAGTCTTTTGTTTCAGCGACAACACAAATAACAGATTTATCTCTTCTGGAATCAGAACATATTTCACAAGGATTGGAAGCCGACATATTAAAGCATACACTACAATAGTGAATATTTTCTTTAGCTTCAACAAGAACATCAGAAAACTTTTTCACCTCGCCCAAAGGCATTTTTAACAAATGAAAAGCCATTCTCTGAGCTGATTTTGGACCAACTCCGGGAAACTTTTGAAAAAATTCTATTAATTGTGCTAGAGGTTTTGTATATTCCATTAGAATAATCCGGGAATATTAATACCGGCAGGTACAATACCTTTCATTTTATCCTGCATTTTTTTTGCCGCATCACCTGTTGCTTGTTTCATAGCCGTTGTAATTAAATCTTCAAGCATTTCTACGGTTTCATCATCAACACTGTCAGGATTTTCAGAGTTTAAAGCCTGTTTTGTAAGTTTTATTGATTTAAATTTACCATGTCCGTCACAAGAAACTTTAACAGCCCCGTTACCTGCTTCAGCAGTAATTTCTGTATTTGCAAGCTCACTTTGAGCATCTTGCAGTCTTTTCTGCACTTGCTGTGCTTGTTTCATCATATTTGCTAAATTCATTTTATAACTCCATATCTCCTATACATCGAGTTTTATTATATTCCAACAAATAATAATGTTCAAGCATTTCATTTATTATCAGTCTATTTGTCCATTAATTCCGATAATCTTAACTCAGAATTATGTTTTCTTTTAACAGGTTTAGGTGCGGATTCTTGAGAACATTCAAATCGGCACAAGCCTATCGGAGTTTTTTCATTTGTATCTAACATTAGTATTTCTTTAACAAAATTAACTATTTCGTTCATTTTTCCAAGCCTCTCACTTTAATGCCGTTTCATTCAATATAACTACTTTACTCCCTCTTTAGTTCATTTTTAACCTCCAATTATGCTATATTTATTTTTATGGAGAATTATTCTGAAATAATTTATGAAAATAATATAAAAACGTTAAATGAGGCTGTTAATTTATGCTGCATTGATTTTAGCCATGAAGATATAATTAACGAACTTTATCTAAATAACGATATAAAAAAACAGCTTTGTATCATTGAACTAAAATATATTAACAATCAGGAAGAAGCTGATATCTTGGTTAAAAACCTTACAGAGCACTCAGGCCCCGTCAGAGAAGTGTGCTCTTTTAAAATTTTAGATTTGATTTCTAATGACAACTTTAAAGTTTTTTTTCAAACAAAAGAAATAATAAACTCGATAACAAAAGCAATAACTGATATTAATCCTTCTGTTTCAAGAAATATAATCCAAACCCTCAAATATATTAATAATTATGAATACCTTATCTTTAACATTATCTCGCAAATTAATCAAACACTTGATGAATTAAAAAATATAACCAAATCACATTCATATATAGCAAACAAGAAAAATTTTAACCTCTATTGGAATCTTGAAGCTTTAATTTCACTTGATAATAAAATTAAACTAACAAATGAATTAATGAATATAATAAAAAAGACATCAAATTCAAATGATTATACAATAAGAGAAAAAACAGCAAAATTAATATATAATCTTGATTCGTCAGAACAATTTCAAGAAGAAATAAATATACTGAAAAATGATGATAATATATATGTAAGTAAATACTTTAAATAAAATCGTGTCATGCTATAATCAAAAAAAAAGGGAATTATATGTTTTTCAGTCAGTTTTATAAGTTTTTATGTTATTTTGGCAAGGGGTATAAATTAAAACTGTTATATATGTTTTTTATGGCATTTATGACAAGTTTATTGGAATTTTTAACAGTTGTACTTGTATTTCCGTTTATAATGATAATGGTAAATCCCGGACGTGTTGTAAATAACCCTGTTGCTTTATCTTTACAACATTGTCTTCATATTAACAGTATCAACGGAATGATTCTGGCTATCGGTTTATTGATTGCAAGTATAATTATCATAAAAAATATATATAGCATTTGTATTCAGTACTGGCAGAATAAAATAATGGGAGAATGGGCGCTTGACATTAAAGAACAGTTAATGAAATTTTTTCTTTATTCTCCTTATGAAGCCGATTTAAAACGCGGTAACCCTAATATTATTAAAACTATTACAGACAATATTGATAATGTAATGAAATATTATATTTTTAATATTATTAATTTTATTTCAAATTCAATGGTAATAATACTTGTATTTTCAATATTAATGTTTATACTGCCTGCCTTTACACTGATAGCTATAATATTTTTCTCGATAGCAGGGACAATACAAAGCGGAATTTTTAAGAATTGGGGAATAAAACTGGCTGATAAAAAATATAAATTAATGCAAGGTCCTTATTCATCTGTTATAAACAGTTTAAGCTGTATTAAAGATATAAAAATTAACGGATGTCAGAAATATTTTTATGATTTTTATAAAAATATTTCCGAAAAAATTATACCGTTTAATGAAAAAATAAATCTGCTTCCCTTAATACCGCAGTATATTATAGAAATAATATTTATATTTACAATGATAATTTTATGTTATGGTATATTAACCAAATATGGTGAAGATCCGACAAGTATATTAATAAATATGGGTGTTGTTGCTATCGCTATTTACCGTGTAGTACCTCAAATTTATAAAAATCAAACATACATTAATTATATAAATATATATTCTAAAAATATTGAAATATTATTTGATAACTATAATGAATATAAGCAGTATGAATATCCTATAAATCAAGACAGTAATATTAAAATGCCGTTTCAAAATAAAATCACGGTTAAAAATATGAATTATTCATACAATAAATCAACAGAAGTATTGAAAAATATCAATTTTGAGATACAAAAAGGTGAGTTTATAGGAATAGTAGGACTATCAGGTGCGGGAAAAAGTACTTTAATTGATTGCCTTTTGGGATTATTAAATTATGAAGGTGAAATATTTATAGATAATACACTTCTAACAAATGAAAACAAAAGAGAATTTAGAAACATAGTAGGCTATGTGCCTCAAAAGATATGTACAATCGAAGGTGATATATATTTAAATGTAGCATGGGGAGTAGATAGAAAAGATATTGATAAGGAAAAAGTAGAAGAAGCATTAAAAACAGCCCAGCTTTTTGACCAACTCAAACAGACAGAAAACGGTATTGATATTGAATTAAAACAAGACGGTACAGGTATTTCCATAGGTCAAAAACAAAGAATAGGTATAGCAAGAGCATTATATAGAAACCCTGAAATTATTATCTTAGATGAAGCTACTTCTAATCTTGACGTTAAAATAGAAAATAAACTTACTGAAATTATTAATAATATAAAAGGTAATAAAACGATAATTGCAATAGCTCACAGACTATCAACACTTGTAAGCTGCGATAGGATTATTTATCTTAAAGACGGTGAAATAGTTGATATAGGCACTTTTAAAGAACTTAGTGAAAAACACAGCGATTTTGAAGAAATAGTAAAATTATCAAGAATTAAACTTGATGAAGAAACAGAGGAATAATTTTCTATTTTATATTACTGTTTACTATTTCTATTTACTATTTTTATAATTCAAAATTAAAGTCTATTGTGGAGTATAGTTAAACATCTTATTGAGGCAGCAGCGAAGCAGGCTCTCTTTAGCCTGCTCAAGCCGAAATTAGATGTTATCTATACGGAACACTAAGACTGAATTTTTAATTATAAAAATAGTTAAAAAAATAATAAAAAATATAAAAACTACTCAATAACTTCATACAAACTTGAAGCCTCTTGAACAGAAACATTATTCAAAGGGACCTTAATAATTTTCACTTTAACAACAGTATCAGCCTGAACAATAGAGATTATATCACCTTGTTTAAGCTGTTTTGCAGGTTTAGCAATAATACCGTTAACATAAATTCTGCCCTGCTCTGAAACTTTATTTGCAACGGTTCTTCGTTTAATAAGTCTTGATACTTTTAAAAATTTATCTAATCGCATAAATAAATAATACTATATAAGAATAAAAAAAACAGCCTATAAAAGCTGTTTTTTAAAATTACATTTTCTTTTCAAGCCGCTCAAGACGTTTTTCAAACTCAGCATTTTGCTTTTTAAGCATTGCATTTTCTTGCTCAAGCTGGTTAATACGTTTATCAAGTCCCGTTACTTTAGCGGTTAAACTTTGCAATTGTGTATTTAAATCCTTAATTGCATTTAACATGGCAAAGAACAAAGTATCCATTTTAATTCTAAGATAACCGTCATCACCTTTAAATACGGCATCGGGATAAACTTTTTGCAGCTGCTGAGCTATAATACCCGAATGTACTTTTTTAGTTTTATCATTTTTAAATGTATAGTTTTTAACATCAAGTGATTTAATAACGTCAAGACCGTATTTATTATCGCCTAAAACATTTTTAACTCTGATATCACTAATTTTTGCCCAAATTTCAGTAATCTTAGTATTTAATTTAACAAACGCATTTTTTACGGTAGGTTGACTATCGGGAAGACCTGACATAGTAATATCATAACCTGCAGTAGTTAAATCCAAAGCTTTAGCAGAGGGGTTTACAATCATTGCACTACCATCTTTACCTATATAAACAAGCCCTGAAATAGAACTAATATTTAAGTTACCGCTTGAACTAACCGTAAGAGTATTACTTGACCCGTTTAATCTAATAACAGATGCAGTATTAGCATTTATATTTCCGCTTTTTTCTGAAGATAAAATAAGGTCACCGTTACTTGCAAAACCTATACTTGCTTTTCTTGCCGTATTATTACCTTCAATATTAATTCTGTTATCAAATAAGTCTACTTTTAACGCAGTTGAAAGTATATTTAAATTTGAACCTGTACCTGATTTTGAAAAATTAAGTTTTAATTTATCTTTATTAAAATAGATATTTTTAAAATTTGCCTCATTACCGTCATCAGCATTAATATAAGAAGTATCTTTATCACCTTTAAAATGTAAATAAGAATTTGTACCGTTATAACCTGAAACTAATAAGTCAACCTGACCATTTACTTCAGCTCCCGGAACGTGACCGTCATTACCCATTTGAGCTGTTACCTTAAATACTTCAGTAATACCATTAAATGTGTTGACTGAAAATTTATGAGTATTTACGCCTAAATATCTTGAAAGAGCTTTAGTTGTATCATATTGCATTCTGCCAAAAATCAGAGGAACGGAAGAAATTTTTATATTATTTTTTACACTGCCGTCATTTGGTATTGTACCTATAAATAACAGGTTATTTGAAGTTTCATTTACAGAAAAAAGATCATTAAATTGGGTACGATTTTGACGTTCGTCTTTATTAAATACATTACCCGCTTCAAGACCTAAACATAAGTTGTAACTGCCGGTAGTAAAATCCATACAAGAGTTAGCACCTAAAGCGGTATTACCCGTACCATAAGAATTATACAGTGACATAGTTCCGATACCGGTAGAACCTATACCATTAGTAAGAGTATATAATGCAGCATAACCTAATGCAGTATTAGCTCTGCCTTTTTCACTTTTTACAAGTGTATTAGAGCCAATAGCGGTATTCATTGCCGCATTAGTACTAGCATCTTCTGAAGTCGAACCTTTATCCAAAAGTACTCCGGCATTATAACCTATAGCTGTATTGTGTTTTGCATACTTATTATTAGCAAGTGAATATTCACCGATAGCCGTATTAAAAGTACCTTTTTGATTCCTAAATAATGTAAAATGACCTAATGCGGTATTATTACCCAAAAATGAATCATTAGTCGGGTCAAGACTTTGTAAAGAACCTATACCTAAAGCAATATTATGTCTATCTATAGATAATCTTCCAACATAAGTATAATCATCTTTTTTTGCAGCTGCATTATCATCCAATGTATAAAAAGAAATATGTGAATTCATTAAATGAGATTTTTCACTTGAACTTGGTGATTGCTTAAATATAGCAAGTTTATCTCCCGAATTAGTAAACTTTAAGCCATCAATATTCCCGTCAAAAGCTTCAAATGAACCTTTAATTTCTTCAGGGAGAGCATCATTACCGATAATTGCAGTTTGCTGCGCACCTATACCGAAATAAGCACTGTTAGGTGTTGTAGACCAGCGCCATATCTGCTCTGAACCTGATGATTTTTTTGTTAAAGTCGGTATAGCCGCTGATAAAACTATACTTATTATCAATAATGAAATTAATAACTCGGCAAGAGAAAAACCTTTTAATTTTCTATTCATAAATCCGTTCTTTCCATTTTTTATAATCAAATTTTATATCTTTTATAATAATACCCATTTTTTCAGATTCTTTTACCAATAAATGAAGTATTTTTTCTTTTTCAAAATATAATTCATTAGCGACGAAAGAATCACTGCATTTAATAACAGCCGTACCATTTGGCAGTATATCAGTTAATTTTGAATACTTAGAAATCTTTTCTCCTATTATATCTTCCCATTTATTAAATAATTCCTCTTTTTTTTGTCCTTCATCGGCATTATAACTAATGTTTAAATCATTAATTATATCTTGAATCAAAACAAAATTAGAATTATTTAACTTTTTCATACAGTTATTATAATGTATTTTTGAGTTTTGTTCAAAGTTTAAATTTCAAGAATATCTTTAACATGAGAAATTATTTTTTTATGGATATCTTTTTCGGATAAAGTACCGTCTAAAGAGATAAATCCGTATTTTTTAATCATTTTTTGATATTCATCAAGACACTTACCTTGATAAATTTGAAAACTTTTGTAAAAGTCGGAGCTTAAGCCGATATCTCTGCCAGATTCCCAGTAATCAAGCCCTGTTGTACCTATAATTCTTTTTAACAAAATTTCAACGGGAACATCCAAATAAAAAACCATATCAGGTTCAGGTGCATATTCATAAAGGTTTTTAACCCAAGAAATATCATGACCTCTAACTACATCACGAGCATAAGCAGTATAAATATATCGGTCTAAAATAACAACAAAACCTGCTTTTAAGGCGGGAAGAATAATATTTTCAAACCTGTCAGCGAAATCAGCCGCATAAAGGAGGCTGAATGTCGTTGCATTTAATAAATTTCTTTCTTTAGCATCATTAATTGCATCAGCAATAAATTTAGAAGTTTTCCACTCACTGACCATAACACCGTAAGACTGGTCTTCTATCCACCTTTTTAATCTGTCAATTTGAGTGGATTTACCTGAGCCATCCGTTCCTTCTATTACTATTAACAAGCCTTCATAGCCATGTTTTGATTTATATTTTACCATTTATAAAATTATTCCTTTTTGAGCAAGTACTTCTTTTACTTTTTCTCTAAAATATACCTGTTTTTTGTGTATACTTTCATTTGCATCAATTTCAACTAGTCCAAATTCATCAATCATTTTTTTGTATTCATCATTAACTCTTTTTTGAAAAACTTTATAGCTTTCATAAGGGTCATTGCTGATTTTTAAATCCATGCCTGCTTCATAGAACTTAGGCGAACGGTTTGAACAAATTCTTTCTAAAGAAACTTCTTCACTAACTCTAAAATAAAGGGTCAAATCAGGTTTAACGGCAAAACCGTAGACTTTTCTAACCCAATCATGGTCAACACCTCTTGCAACATCACGAGCAAAAGCAGTATAAACGTATCTGTCAGCAAGAACTATAAATCCCGCCTTTAATGCAGGTATAATAACCTGTTCGAGTCTGTCGGCAAAATCGACCGCATGCAATAGCGAAAAGGTTCTTGGGCTTAAAAGATTTTTCTTTTTTGCCATTTTTGTAGTCTGAGATATTAAGTCGGATGAATTCCATTCGGTAAATATAACATCCTGTTTTAATGACTTAAGCCAATCTCTTAAAATAACAAGCTGTGTTGATTTACCTGAGCCGTCTATACCTTCAACGCATATTAACGTACCGGGCAGATTATGCGGTTGATTAAGTCTGGATTTATTTTTCATTTATTCTTCATCCCCGTCTTAATTAATAATATTAGCACAAATTTTACCCCTGTTCACAACAATAAATGTAACAATATGTTACAAGTGTAAAAAGTACACGATAAAAAAATTTTAAAAAAGGGAACTTATACATGTGAGGATAAAAAAATGTGTTAAATAAGTGTTTTCTCTCTCTGATTCCTCTCTCTGATATAAAGTGAAAGTAACCGATTTTTAATCGGTTTTTTTATTGTTCAATTTTGATGATACATTAATTAAAGAATATTTTTTCCTTCATCCGAATACATTTTCGACCGCATGCTTTTTATATCGGAATAAATTTTAAAATCTTTAGTATTTTTTAAAAAATTAATTTCCTCATTAAATTTCTTTAACGAATAATCAATATTTTCTTTATTAAAATTATACATATCAAAAGCCATTTCAAGATTTGACATGGAAAGTCTTGTCATATCTCTAAACCCCGAAGAAGCAAGTTTAAGAGCAAGAGGATTATCACTGGCGGTTTTAAAAACAGCTTGAGAAATTAAAAGCGGCATGTGGCTGATTAAAGCAACTGCTCTGTCATGCTCTTTTGCATCAGCAACTATAGGTTCGGCACCTGTTTTTTTGATTATATTCCGGGCCGTTTCAAGTTCTTTATCACTTATGTTACCGGAAGGTGTAAGCACCCATTTGGCACCTTCAAATAACTCTTTAAACGAAGCTTCATATCCTGAAAACTCCGTACCTGCCATAGGATGAGAACCTATAAATTTATAAGGCCGTTTTTTTTGCATAACAAATTCTTTAACACTTGCACAATCAAGCACTATACATTCAGGTTTAACAATATTTTCAAGTTTATCAAGCGTTTCAAGTGTTTTATTAATGGGAGAAGCAACAAACACAACATCACAATCAGCTATTATATTAATATCCGAAGAAACATTATCACACCAGTGTTTTGCTTTTTCTATAGTTTCTTTATTACGTGTCATCGCATATACATCATATTCAGTCCTTGATAAACATTTAAACAGCGAACCGCCTATCAAACCTAAAGAAATAATACCTGTTTTCATTATTCAAAATCCTTATTTAATAATAGTCCCACAACTTTTGCACTGCCAAAAGGACTTATTTTTACTCTGGCATAAGATTTTTTGTCAGAGTTTATTTTTCTTTCTATTTCTCTGCCTGTCTTTTCTTTAACAAAATAGCTTTCTATACCGTAAACAACAGTTCTATTTTTTACTTTTCCTTTTAAATAGAGCCTTTTATTTATATCATTTTTATTTTTTTCAACAGAATCAATATAAACGACGTTATTTTTATCTGTTTTTAAAGTAACAAAAACATTTTCGCCATATTTTACATCAGAATCCGGCAGAGAAGATATTACATAATTTAAAGTAACATAATCCCCTCTGAAAAAGTCCCTCGGGTCAACGGGGATTATTTCTAAAAGAACTTCTTTACCAGTTATCAAAGGACAAATATGGTATAAAACCATTGATATAATTATTATCAGCCAGCCTGATAGAATATAAAATACTTTTTTATTCATTATTATTACCTTTCAATAATTTTTTTCGTTTTTTTTCAAACCAAATCCCCATTGAGATAAGTATTATACCGCACAGGAAAAAGAATAAGGATTTATTTAAAAAGCTCCAGCCGAATCTGCAATACATCGTAAATAAATAAATTCCGATTAATGAATGGGTGAGGCTAATTAATTTAACATTTTCAAATTTATATCCGAATTGTATTGCATAATAAAACATCGTTATTAAAAAGATATGAGCGCCAATCATTACACATACGGGATTTACTGTTTTTAAGAGCATAACTGACAATAAAGCAAGAAGCAAAACGGAAAAATAAGCGGTTTCAGTTATAATAAGATTATTTTTGTTTTTGCAAAGAAAATAATTTAATAAAAATCCGATTAATATTAAGAATAACGGCAGATAATAATGAATAGAGCTGATATTGTATGAATTTTCACTGCTGCAAGTTAAAATTAATAATGTTATAAATATTGCTTTTAATCCGATAATCTTATAAAATACGGAAAATTCGTTATATTTTTCTTCAATATAAGAAACACTGCCCGCAAAATAAAACAAACTTCCGAGTATAACAGGCATAAATATTGTCCAGAGTAATGTATGGTCAAGTGAGAGTTCAAAATAATACGTTATAAATCCTAATATAAAAAGTACGGAAGAAAGGCAGTTTATAAATTTTTCTTTAAAGATATATGCAAGAGGGAAAATTGAGAAACACCATAAGAACAATAAGAAAGAGCTATGAGCATTAATATTATAAGCTTGAGCTATAACCATATAGCAGCAGCCTATTAAAATTGAAGATAGACAAATCAAGGCTTTTCCGAGTTTTATATAATTTTGTTTTTCGTATGCCAATTTATATCCGAAAAACAGAGAAGAAAATGTCAATAAAACAACAAGAAAAATTCTTAAAGCAGTAGATTTAAGTAAAAGGAGAACAAGCCAGATATTAGCAGAAATAAATGAGAATAAGCCAAGCCCGATAAGAATAATTCCGAGAGTGTAAAGGGTAATTATAAATCCGATTTTTTTTCTGTGTTCAGCTTCTTCTTTAACATCTTTTAAAAGATTAGTATAAGTTTCAAGGCTGATAAGATTTTTTTCAAGCCAGTATTTAAGTTTTTTTTCCATAAACCGCCTCCAAAAGAATTATAAATTGGGGCAGGAAATATTACAAAATATTAACAAATATACATAAATTTGCATAGTAATCAAATATATGTAATAATAAGAACATATTAATAGTCTAACCATTCCTTTCTTGACTTATGCGGCTTTTAGTCGCATTTTATTTTGCGGATTTTGTGTAGAGTGAAGCGAAGCGAAACTCGAAGTAATGAATGCCCGAAATGAGCGGGTGCGAAGCACTGCGAATGACAGGGCAGAAATGAAACAAAATCAAAGATGAATTTTTTGGCAGAGGCTGGAGTGACGGAAGTGATGAACTTTCGGCACGTAATGCCGTTTAATGCCAAAAATCCAAGAGGCGGATTTTGCGCAGGGCGCCGGCAGAGCCGGTTCAAAATAAGTTAAACCAAACTTTTAAGGTGCCACTGCACCAGAGCCCGAGAGAGCAACAACCCGACCGAGCAGAAAAAACCGTAGGTTTTTAAAGCGAGGTTGCTAGGGTTGTGCGAACAGCAAAATCCAAGAGGCGGATTTTGCGCAGGGCGCCAGCAGAGCAGGTTCAAAATAAGTTAAACCAAGCTTTTAAGGCGCCACTCACCAGAGCCCGAGAGAGCAACAACCCGACCCCAAACGAAAAACCGCCCAAAGGGCGGTTTATATATTATATGAGAAAAAATTATACTGCTGCACTAAACGGATTATTATTTTCAAGAGTTTGAAGTGTTTTTAGTGCTATTTGAGAATCTTCACTTAAAGTGCCTGTTAAATTGTATTCTTCCTGTATTTTCAATTTTGCTGCTTCTTTTAGATCATTAAGCGCTGTTTTATCACCTGCAATTTGATTAACCTGCTCATTTTCCTGCTGTTCTTTGGCAATTTCTCTTTCTGATTTACCGGTAATAGCTTTAGTAACTTTACCCATAGCAAATGAACCTAATAAACCTCCTAAAAATCCGCAAGCTGCACCAATAGCACTACCGATTCCCGGGCATATTGCAGTTCCTATAGCAGTACCCAAAGCAACACCTACCTGATTGCCGGCAATGAATCCGAATGTATCACCTACTACTTTAACTGCAGATTTACCAAGTTGTTTAATACCTTTTTTAGCTCCTAACTCTTTAAATGTAGGATATACTTCAAATGCACATTCAAATATTCCGCTAAATATAAGCATACCGCCTGCACCTGAAGATTTCATTAATTTTCCTAGTTTAGTTGATGCTAATTTAGCAAAAATACCTTTCTTCGCAGTTTCTTTTGCAACTGTTTTAGTTGTTTCTTCAACAGCTTTCTTTGTTGTTTCTTCAACTACTTCTTTAGAACCGTTTTTAAATATTCTATTAGTTAATTTCTTTAATAAACTTGGAAATTTTTCTTTATATTCTGTTTTAGCAGCTAATTTTATAGAAGAGTACGCTTCTTGTGATTCTTTTGCGGAAGATATATATTTTATAAGTCTTTCAGTTAATTTACCTTCGCCATGAAATAATTTATTAAGCGCAATTTTATTTTTAGCACCTAATTCTTTCATTGAATCACTTATTAAAGTATTGTTTAATTTTTTATTTCTTTTCAGCAGTTTTAATAAAGGAAAACCTTCAAATAATCCTACAGTAGGAACAGAACCTTTTAAACAACTTGTAAATGTATCGGGAACATCTTTTAATGCTTCATTATTTGTATATTTTATAAGTTTTTGGACTTCTGCCTGATTATTTATATATTGTACATTATTTACACTATTTACAGCATTAACCATAAAACATCCTTTCCCACACATCTATATAAAGTATTTTTTCAGACATGAAATTTACAAATTTAAAAAAAATTGTTAAGATTGTTAAGTAAGTTTTTAAAAAAGAGGGGAATATGAAATTTAAAGCTGAAATAAAAGTTATTTTGAAAGACGGTATTAAAGATTCTCACGGGTTAGCGGTAGAATCTGTCTTAAGAAGTACTAATATTGATTCAAATGTAAAAATTAAAACAGGTAAATATTATTTAATAACAACAGAAGCTGAGAATATTGAATCAGCAATTAATAAAATCAACCATATATGTAATAGCGTTCTTATGAATCCCGAACACGAGAAATATGAATTAATATCCATCGATGAAGTAAAAAATGAATTTATAACAGCAGAACTGGCTTCATAAATATTGACTTAGAGCAGCTATTAAATAATAAAATATTATTAAAAGGGGGATATATGAAACGCCGTGATTTTATTATAAATTCCGTACTAACTTTAGGCGGAAGTGCAATACTTACAACAGGTTGTTCTGATAGAAAAATTATAAAAACTCAAGGTCAGGTAGCAAAAAGAAAATTTAAAAATCTTGATATACCGTTATTAGGTTTTGGCTGTATGAGACTGCCTATGGACGGCAGCAAAGTTGATATGGCTGAACTTGACAGAATGACTGAATATGCAATGAACCATGGTGCCAATTATTTTGACACCGCATATATGTATGTTGACGGTTTATCGGAAATTGCCATCGGTAAAGTATTAAAAAAATATTCTCGTGAAGACTTTATTTTAGCTGATAAAAGTCCTATTTATAAAATGAATTCGAGAAGTGACGTTAGAAAAATTTTTGATGAACAAAGAAAAAAATGTCAGGTCGACTATTTTGATTTTTATATGTGCCATAATATAAATCAAAATACCGTTGACCAATATAACAAGGTTAAAATGGTTGAGGAGCTTGATAAATTAAAGCAGGAAGGCAAGATAAAATATTTAGGATTTTCATTCCATGGTACACCTGAAATTTTAAAAGACGTTGTAGATGACTACAAATGGGATTTTGCACAACTACAGGTTAATTATCTTGACTGGGATGTAGTAAAGGCGCATGAACAGTATAATATAGTTCAAAACTTAAACATTCCCGTTACGGTTATGGAGCCTTTAAGAGGCGGAGGTTTAGTTAATTTAAGCGAAAAGGCTATGGCTAAATTAAAAGAAAATTATCCTGATGAGACTCCTGCTCAATTCGGTTTAAGATGGGCAGCAAGTCAAAATAATGTTATTACCGTCTTAAGCGGAATGAGTAATTTAAAACAAATGAAAGAAAACATTGCCACTTTTGAAAATTTCACCCCAATGTCACCTGAAGAAATCAAAGTAGCGGATGAAATAGCTAAAATAATTCAATCTCAAGGCGAAATTAATTGCACGGCATGCAAGTACTGCATGGAAGTTTGCCCCAGAGGTATTAATATTCCTGCTATTTTTGCTTTATACAATCAATATAAAGTTACAAAGAGTGCATTTCATTTAAAAATATATTATGAAACACTTAGTGACAGTGAAAAAGCAGATAAATGTATAAAATGCGGATTATGCAATAAAAATTGCCCTCAGAATCTTCCAATTCCTGAATTATTAAGCCAAGTTCAAAAAGAATATGAAAAAGCAAGGTGAGGCATAATGTTTTATAAAATTCGTTTTTCACTGGCTGTTTTAATATTAATAGCAGCTATTTTAGGTATAACAGGTATTTTTTATCCCGTAAAGTTTTTCGATATTCAATTAGCACCCCTATTACAAAGAGTAATAGTTGATTTTTCAGTTATTGCCATAGGTTTAATAATTGTTTTAGCTTTATTAACCCTGCTTTTTGGAAGATTATATTGTTCTTTATTATGCCCATTAGGTATAATTCAAGAACTCATCGGACTTTTCAGAGGTGAAAACAATGAAGAAACAAGAAAAAATTTACCGTTTAAATATTTTATAGCCGCAATTGTTTTTGGTACTCTAATAGGCGGAAGTGCTATCATTATAAGATATATTGAACCTTATACATATTTTGGTTCCGCTTTTACTCTATCTTTAATTGGTATCATAACAGTTATTGCCATAATTATATTAACAGTGTTCAAAAACAGATATTTTTGCACAAACATTTGCCCTGTAGGTTGTTTATTGGGATTATTATCCAAATTTTCACTATTTAAAGTCTATATTGATAAAAATGAGTGTTTATCATGCTCTATGTGCGAGAATAACTGTCCTGCAGGATGTATAAATATTGATGAACAAAATGTTGACAATGAAATATGTGTTAAATGTTTTAAATGCCTTGGGAAATGCCCCAAACAAGCAATAAGATACGGGATAAAACCGAAAGAAGAGGTTAAATTTAACATTCAAAGAAGAAAAGTAATAACGTTAGCTGCAGCATTAACCGTATTTATGGGTGCAATAAAATTAGGAATTGATTTAAGCAAAACCGCAGCAAAAAAAATCAAAAATATTATACTTCCTCCGGGAGCCATTTCAGAAAACAGGCTGTTTAATAAATGTTTAAATTGCAATCTGTGCGTAAATGCATGCCCGAACAAAATTATAAAAAAAGCTGATGAAACGTTTAATGCCGTGCATATTGAATACGGCGATAAAAATTATTGTAAATATGACTGCATAGAATGTTCAAAGGTATGTCCGTCGGGTGCAATTAAAAAACTTACATTAGAAGAAAAACAAAATTTAAGAATAGCAAAGGCGGTTATTAACAGTGAAAAATGCGATAAATGTGCAAAATGCGTATCCGTATGTCCAAAAGGTGCTATTTCTCAAACTAAAGATAATATTACAGTTATAGATTCATCTAAATGTATAGGCTGCGGGAAATGCAAAACAGTTTGTGATACAAATGCCATAGAAATATTTGCAGTTAATGAACAAAAAGTATTATAATATTTCAAAAGGAGATAATAAATGTCGCTTGGTATAACTGAAATCACACTAATACTTGTAGTTATTCTATTGTTATTCGGAGGTAAAAGAATACCTGAACTTGCAAGGGCTTTAGGAAAAGCTTCTTATGAGTTTAAAAAGGCAAAAGAGGTAATAAAAAAAGAAACCGACGAGCTTAAAGATGCTATTGAAGACGTTCAGGAAAAACCCGAAGAATATAAGCCTAATGATGTATAAAAATGAATAATGATGACAATGAAAGCATAATTTCTCATCTAGAAGCATTAAGACAGACTCTTCTTAAGTGCATGTATTCAATTGCAATAGTTTTACCGTTTATGTTTTATTTTGCTCCGAAAATATTAAGCAGATTTATAAAAATTATTTTAGGTTCAAATAAAGTAACTTTAAATTTTTTCTCACCGGCAGAAGTGTTTATAATTCAAATAAAAATGGCGGTTTTGATGTCAGTAATAATTTGTTTTCCTTATATAGCAAAACAATTGTGGAACTTTATTCTGCCTGCTCTTTATGATAATGAAAAAAAAATTATAAAATCTCTCGTATTTATATCAAGTTTTCTTTTTACGGCAGGAATTGTATTTTGTATATTTATGATACTGCCTTTAATAATAAAATTCGGTTTAAGTTTTCAGTCAGAGAATATTCAAGCTGTATTTAGGATATCTGAGGTTATAAATCTCGGTTTATGGCTTTCTTTGGCATTCGGACTAATGTTCCAGCTTCCCATTATAACTTTTTATTTGATAAAATCAGATATTTTGTCATATTCATCCGTTGCGGGTAAAAGACCTTATGTGGTAGTTGCATTATTAGTACTTGCAGGAATATTGACTCCTCCTGATGTAATAAGCCAATTAATGCTTGCTGTTCCTTCTTATTTATTGTTTGAAGGCGGATTATTATTCGCAAAATTAAAGTAGATTTAATAAGTTTAAAAATTTTATTGACTAATATATACTATCATCATTTAATATTTAAGACATGAACGGAATAGCAATCAGTACAAAAATATTAAAAGGAATGGAAACAAGTTCTTCTGTCGGAATGTTTGTAAGAGATACCGGAGGTTGTCTTATTCCTAAACTTGCTATATCCAGAAGCAAAGAAGAAACAAAGGAAATAGCTTTTACTGAAACGGCAGAATCCGCTTTATTCTACTTTTCAGCACCTGCCGCTGTAAAATTAACCAATAATTATTTTAAAAATAAATATCAAACAGGTTCAAGACTTATGTCTATGCCTATTGAAAACATAAACTCAATTTCACAAGAGAAATTAAAAAACATTAAGCTGGCAAAATTCGGAAAAATAGCTTCTGTTTTTAGTATTGTACTTCCATTAGTATATGCAATAGCACCAGTTAGAAACTATATGACATTAAATAAAAGCGGGAAAAAAGAATTTACGGAAGTTGTCGGGCTGAAAGAAAAAATAAAAGAAGAAAAAAAAGGAGAAGATAAGGCAAAATCACTGATTAAAAAACTGATATTAGCAGCTTTAGGCGGACTTACTTTAACTTCAGGCATTTTAACCGCAGCAAAAAATGATAATTTTTATAAAAAAATTGAGCCTGCACTAACATCAATTGTTAAACACTTTGATTTTACCAAAACTAATGATTTAAAACTTTCTCACTATGGTGCTTTTATTTATCCCGTCAGTATTGCAAGCTATTTTTATGCATCAAGAGATAAATATGAAAGAAAAGAAAATGCAAGAAGATTTTCTGTTACCGTGCCATTACTGTTCTTTGGTGAAAGACTGATTGAAAAGCCGATTTATAAAGGGTTTGATAAATTATTTAATACACAAGTTATGCAAAACGGTATAGTAAAATCTTATGATGAAATTTTAAAACTCCCTGAAAAATTGCAAAAACAATATTTAAAAAGTAAAAACTTTTCATATGCTTCAACGTTTTTAATGAATACAATAGCAATAGGTGCTGCTGTTGCACTATTAAATAGAATTGCAACAAAAAAACAGTATGAACGCGAGAATATTAATAATTCACAGAACAATTAATTAAATTCTTGACTGAGAGCAGTTATTATGAGGTACAATAATTTCATGGGTAATGATAAAAAATATATTGAACTTAATTTTGCAAAACTTGATATAGAACGGCAAAAGCGAAGAGGATGTTCCGAAGCTGTTTTCTGTGAGTGCAAAACAAATAATCAGCTTGTGAAAATATTTAAAACATTTAAAGACAATGGTCAGAATGTTTTAGGCACCAGAGCTTCACTTGAACAGTATAATGCACTAAAAAAAGAATTCCCCGATATAAAATATAATGAACAAAGCAGAGTAATAACACTAATTCAAAACAGTATTGAAAAAGTAGGCGAAATAGCAATATGTACAGGCGGAACCGGAGATATACAAGCAGCCGAAGAAGCTGCTGATACTGCTGAATTTTTTGGAAGCAACGTTAAAAAATATTATGATATCGGTATCGCAGGGATTCACAGGCTCTTTGATAATATTGAAGAAATCAAAAAAGCAAATGTAATTATAGCAATAGCAGGCATGGAAGGTGCTTTAGCGGGTATTATTGCAGGTTTAGTTGATATTCCCGTTATCGCAGTACCCACTTCTATCGGTTACGGCAGCTCTTTTAAAGGATTATCCGCTCTTTTAACAATGCTTAATTCCTGCTCGGAAGGTATGACCGTTGTTAATATTGATAACGGGTTTAATGCAGGTTACAGCGCAAATCAGATTAACAGAAAAATAGCAGGTAAATAATGAATTTATATTTTGATTGTAATTTTGGAATTTCAGGTGATATGTCGGTTGCGGCATTATTGGATTTAGGTGTTGATATAAAAAATCTTCAAAAAGCACTTGATTCACTTAAACTTTATAATGAATTTACATATAAAATCTCTAAGGTAAATATTAATTCAATCCAAGCGAGTGATTTTGATGTAATTCTTCCTTCTCATCATCATCACATACACGAGCATAGAAATCTCAATGATGTTAACAATATTATAGATAAGGCTGAAATGAGTGATAATGCCAAAAATCTTGCTAAAAAGATATTTAAAATAGTAGCTGAAGCGGAAGCTAAGGTTCACGCCAAAGATATTAATGAAATTCATTTCCATGAAGTGGGAGCTATCGACTCAATTGTAGATATAATAAGTTTTTCGGTGTTATATGAAGAAATAAACCCCGATAAAATATATTTTTCAACACTGTCAGAAGGTCAGGGAAGTGTTGAATGCCGGCACGGAACTTTAAGCGTTCCTGTTCCCGCCGTTTGCGAAATTGCTTCAAAATACAAAATCCCCATTAAAATAACGGACAACCAAGGTGAAATGATTACACCTACAGGTATTGCTATTTGTGCGAGCCTGTTTTCGGGAGAAAAACTCCCTGATGAAATTATTATTGAAAAAATAGGGTACGGAGCAGGTAAAAGAAAATATAAAAACCCGATTTTAAGAGCTTTATTAATTAATTAAAGGAGATAATTATGCATTTAGGAAATTCAATAATTTGCCCTGTTACAGGAATCCCAATGATTTTAGCCATGGGAACAGCAGTATTTTTTGCGTTTAAAAAATCAAGAAATGATTTTGATAAAAAAAATATACCGCTATATATAACCCTTACTGCCTTTGTTTTTGCACTTCAAATGATTAATTTTGCAATACCTTCAACAGGTTCAAGCGGGCATGTGATAGGTGCAATACTGCTTTGCGCATTATTAAGTCCGTCTTTAGCATTTTTATCAATGTCGTTAATACTTATGGTACAGGCATTATTTTTTGCGGACGGAGGATTAACGGCAATCGGCTGCAACATTTTTAATATGGCATTTATACCTTGTTTTATTGTATATCCCCTTTTATTTAAACCTTTAAAAGAAAAAAATCACGACCTTTCAGCTTGTTTAATATCATCTGTGGCAGCTTTAGAACTCGGAAGTATTGCAGTAATTATTGAAACTGCTTTATCAGGAAGTATAACAGGCAATCTTTCAAATTTTTTAAGCTTAATGATGTTCATTCATCTTTTGATAGGTATTGTTGAAGGCTTCTTAACATCTTTTATTGTTATACTAACAAAAAATCAATGGTTTAATAAGGCTTCAAGCTATATCTTTGCTATATTTGCCGTTATACTTGCAGGATTAATATCTAATTATGCTTCTAATAAACCTGACGGGCTCGAATGGGCGCTTTTAAATATATCAGACTCGATAACATACCAAACTCAGGGAATTATTTATTCAATTTCTGAAGCTATACAGACAAAAACAGCCGTATTAACAAAAATAAATCCTTTCATTGCTAATATTTTAGGACTTTTAATTGTATCTGCAAGTGCTGTTTTAGTTACCATAAAAGGCAAAATTAATGCAAAATAAATTTAATCAGCTTAATCAAGACTTAGAATCAATGTCAGAGCAAGGTATATGCCTTGCTCTCTCTGGCGGAACAGATTCTTCTCTTCTTCTGTACCTTTTAAAAGATTTAAATTTAACAGCGGTTACTTTTAACTCCCCTTTCATAACCGATGAAGAAATTAATTTTACAGTTGATTTATGCAAAAAATACAATGTAAAACAAGAAATTATAAATATAAACCCCTTAGAAGATAAAAATATTATAAATAACCCCAAAAACAGATGTTATTTTTGTAAAAGAAAATTCTTCACATTACTGAAAGAATATGCACGGAAAAACAATTTAAAATATTCAATTGACGGCACAAATTATGATGATTTAAATGTATTCAGACCGGGAATAAAAGCCCTGAGTGAACTTGGAATTTTATCACCCTTCGCTAAACACAAGATAAATAAAAAAGAAATAAGAGAATATGCCAAGAAACTTGATTTGGATTTTTATAACAAACCCTCAGAGCCTTGCAGTGCAACAAGATTCCCTTATAATACAATTTTAGATGTCAATAAAATAAAACTAGTGCAAAAAAATGAAAAATATCTTAAAAACTTGGGGTTTAAATCCGTAAGATTCAGATTGCACAATGATATAGCCAGAATAGAAATTGATAAAAACTACTTTGAAGAATTTATAAATAAAAAAGATGATATAATTAATAATTTAAAATCCGATAACATAAAATATATTACACTGGATATAGAAGGCATAAGATCAGGAAGTATGGACATATAAATGAATAATTTTGAAAATTATGAAAAATTTTTAGAAATATTAGATGAAGATTTAGCCAAAATATTTGATTACCAAAAAGAATATATATGCTGCCAAAAGGGGTGTTCACTATGCTGCGAAAGAGGAGATTATCCTATGTCACAGCTTGAATTTAATTACCTTAAAGAAGAATATAATAAACTTGATGATAATTTAAAAAAACAAATAAATGAAAATATAGAAAAAATAAAAAAAGAAAATCCCGATTCATACACATGCCCGTATTTAACAGACCATAAATGCAGTGTATATAGTCACAGACCCTTTGTATGCAGAGCGTTTGGCGTTTTAACGGAAGATTCAAAAGGAAATCCCTCTTTTCCTTTCTGCTCAACTTTAGGCTTAAATTTTTCAAAAATATATGATAAAGAAAAAAACCACCTTTCTTTTGCCCTCGTTAAACAAAATAATTATAAGATTTTCCCGAGAATATTCAGACTGAGTAATAAGGTTTTAATGAATCTGCCGTTAGTAAAAGAAATGGGTATAGAATTCGGCGAAGTAAAAAAACTAAAGGATTTTTTATAAATAGAGATATCAGGCTGAAATAAGAGTATTAGGTTCACAGAGCATAAAAAATTTAATTTTTATTTCTTTTCAAAATCAGGTAATTTCAAACCAAAAGTAAATAAAAGAACCATTGTAACAGCTAAAATTATTTTTATAATTAAAGTAATTTCCATTTAATTTAACTCCTTTAAAGTCAGTTTTATTTGATTATTAAGTGTTTGAAATCGTATAATACATACTATATCAAAATAAATACCAATTATGAATAATATAAGTAATTTGATTATATCAATATTACTTATTAATAATCCTGCAAGACCGCTATTAATTAATAATATTGCATTAAAATAATTATTACTTAATTGTTTTAAATATGAAATTTCTTCTTTTATCTTTTCCATAATTTTATAATATCATATTTTAATAATACTGTTAATAATCGCTGTATTTAAACATAAGAATTTGATTTTAGTTGTATTAAACCAACGCTAAGATAATTATTTATCATCAGGTGAAATATTAAATATCCCTAACTTTTCGCATAAATTCGTATGTTTTTCCATTTTTTCTTTAATTTTTAAAACATATTCTTTTAATATAGTAATAGAATTATCAATATCTTTTATAGAAGGAGGGTCAAATTCATTGTTTATTGCAGCGGAAATAATATTGCAGCATCCCTCTATCTCATCTATTCTTTGAGAAATACTCATAATTTGGTCTTCAAATTTAATTTTTATTTCTTCAGTTAATTCAATCATTTTTTCTCCTTTTATTTTCTTTTTTTCTTATATAACTTTTTTATAATTCATATATTTATAAAATATAATTAGTTATATTATATCATATTATGTGATACTAAATTTCTAAAAATAACCATATTATATTTAATATGGATAAGTCTTTTGATGTTAGAAAAATACTTGGTTACAATTTAAAAAATTTGAGAGAATCTAAAAATTTAACTCAAGAACAACTTGCAGAACTTTTGAATTTACAGACTTATCAAACTATTAATAGAATAGAAAACGGCAAAACTTTTGTAACTCGTATTTTGTTGGAAAAAATCTGTAAATTTTTTAATATTGAACCCTATGTTTTATTTCTAAAGTCAAACCAAAAATATACGCCGGAAACCCTTGATGAAATTTCTAAAATAAACCATAAATTAGACGAAATTTATAACATAATTCGTAAAAATAAATAATACCTCCTTTTTTAGTAGTTAACAACTTTTCTTTTAGTATAAAATGCAAGAAAATGATAATAAAAAATTATTAGAAAATCTCATAAAAATTGAAAGAAACTTTTAACATAAAAAATGAATTAATAAAAAATAAAGATGAAAATTACCGCAAATTCTCATCTTCTCTTCTACCTAAAATTAATAATATTTTAGGCGTCAGACTTCCTATACTGAGAAAATTAGCTAAAGAAATTTATAAAACCGATTATAAAAATTTTCTAAAGACAAAATCGGAATATATGGAAGAAACTATGCTCAAAGGTATGATAATAGGACTTATATCCAAAAATAACAAAGAAAATATCTTTTATTATATGAAAAATTTTATTCCCTTAATAGATAATTGGTCTATATGTGACAGTTTTTGCTGCAGCCTCAGTTTTGATAAATCCCAAAAACAAAAATTATGGGATTTTATTATTAATTATTTTGATTCGGATTCTCAATATTCCAAAAGATTTGCTCTGGTTATGATGTTAAATCATTTTGTTGATGAAGAATATATCTTTAAAATATTTGATAAATTAAATAATTTTAAATCCGATAAATACTATGCACAAATGGCTTGTGCATGGCTTATTTCCATTTGTTATATAAAATTTAAAAAAGAAACAAAAGTCTTTTTAAATTCATCACAACTTGATAAATTTACCTATAACAAAAGTATCCAAAAAATTATAGAGTCAAACAGAATTTGTGTTGAGGAAAAAAACGAATTAAAAAAGCTTAAGAAATAAAAATTTATTTTTAAATATTAACTTTTGTAAACAATTTTTTTTTTAATATTTGAGAACTTTTTAACGATTTTTTTCTTCCGTGAGAAAAATAAAAAAGCAATATAAAAGAAAAAAAAAACTTCATGTTATTACACGGGGAAAATATAAATACGAGGGAATGGTTATGGCTACAAACATTAACAACGTTGAGTTGTTACAACAACTTTATGGCGTTCAAACAAGAACGACAACATCACCTATAAAAGGTAATGAAGAAAATTCGGAAAAAGTAATCGACTTTAGCAGCGATTATGAAGAAAAAAATACCGAAGAACTAACTAAAGAATATGAAGCACTGGCAAATGAACTTGGTATTAATTCAGGTTCAACAGCAGTATCATCACTTAGCGGTTTAACTGATGAAGAAATTGAGGAGAGAATTGATGAATTAAAAGAAAAAAGAGATGATTTAGAAAAACAAATGCAAGAGATAGAATCAGAAATAGAAGATCTTTCAGATGCTGCAAAAACTAATATAATGGAAGCTTTAAAAGAACAGAAAGCAATTTCAAAAGAATGTGAAGAAGAAGCACAAAAAGCATTAGACGAAAATATAAATGCATACATTGAAGCCAATAAAGAAGGTGGAAAAGGTATGAGCAGAGATGAATTACAAGAAAATTTAAAATCTGCTCTTCCAAACATGCCTGATTTATCGGATGCAATGGCAAAATTAACCGAAGCGAACGAACAAATAAATGAAATTGATTCACTTTTAGGTGATTTAAACGGATTAATTCTTGATGCACAAAATATAGATTGTGAACTTAGCGAATTAGAACAAGAAAGTGCTGAAAGAGCAGAAGCACAAAAATGCTGTGACCCGCAAGGTTTCAAAGATTCAGAAGGTAATCAATTTGATTTCTTTATAGATAAAGACGGAAACAACGGTTTATCAAACGAAACTGAATTTTTAGGCTATGGAGCAGGCTGGCAGGAAATGACTTCTTTAGATACTGACTTAAACGGCAGTGTTGACGCTAAAGAATTAACAGCAGGCGGAGTTATGGTTTATAAAACCGCAGCTGACGGTACAAAACAAGCTATGAGTATTGAAGAAGCTTTCGGAAAAGATTCTGATTTATCTATCAACACTAAACAACATGATAAAGCTAAAGAAGGCATAGGTCCTAATAATTTCTTTACAGGCAGCGGAAGTGAAAATAATCAGTTAATGGGCACTTTTGATGTAAATTTAAACGGTGAAACTTTAAACGGATATCAAACAAATGATGATATAAACTGGCTTAATGAAAATTATGATTTCACTAATCCTACCGAAAGTTTGGAATCTGAAGATGAATTAGAATCCGATGATTATTCGGCATTAACTCAATCACATGTTAATTTCTTTAATCAATATACGGAAATATCAAAAGAATTAAGAGCTGAACTTAATGATGCTTATGAACAATTAGGATTGACCGACGAAGAAATTCAAGGAATCAACAATTCTACTAAGACTGAAGCAGAAGAAAAAGCTCAAAATTTCTATGGTTCTATTGTTGCTGAAGATAAACAAACAAAAGAAACTACCGATGAAACAGGTTTATTGAATAATAATGAGGAAAAAGAAGAAGAAGAAGAAAAAAGAGAACTTTTAGCTAAATAACATTACTTAATATACTAAAGAGCTGTATTTTTAATAAATACAGCTCTTTATTTTTTATATTCAATCCATTTTTCAAAAGTTGAAAAGAAAATAATAGTATAATACTTTTTACCTTTTTCAATTCTGAAAATTTTATCAAAAAAGAAAAATACCGGATAATAAATAAAAAACGGAAGTTTAGTAAATCTGTTTATTAAAAACAGGGTTCTGTTTCTTACAAATTCCTTATCTTCTTCTTTCATATCAAGATGTTTAAAATCATATTTCATCATATTAAAAAATTTTCTTTTATAAGGAAATCTTATTTTCATAAACCACCAGTAAAGAGTAATAACTTTATAATCCCAGTAGTAATATTTCATTTCGTCAAACAAATCAACATTTTTGAGGTTATCGCCAATTAAATTAAATATTTTAAAATAATCAAAGAAAATATGATTTCTGGAATTAGTAACGGCATTTTTTCTGTTGCAGCGATAAAACATCAAATCTTCTCTTAAAACAGCCAATTTTTCCGCTTTAAATAAGGCATCATAGACAAAAACATTATCTTCAAAGTAGATTCCGCCGGGGAATTTAACATTTTTCTCAATAAGAAAACTTCTTTTATACATTTTATCCCACGGAACACTTGTCTGCCAAAAGACAGAATATTTTATATCACGCCAATTAAAGGTTTTATTATCAAACTCTTGCGGAATTTGTTTTAATTTGGCATAAACATGGTTTTTATCTATTTTACCCGTTTTGTCATCAAACTGATTCCAGGTGAAAAGAACAATATCGCTTTGTGTTTCGGTAATTTTATTATAAAGTTTTTCAATACAGGTCAATTCCATATAGTCATCGCCGTCAATAAAGAAAATATATTGACCGCGTGCCATTTGAACCCCGAAATTTCTTGCTATTCCCTGTTTTAAATTTTCACTGTTTTTATAAATTACAAATCTTTTATCATTTTTTGCATATTCATTAACTATTTCAAGCGTTTTATCAGTTGAATGATTATCTACAATTATAATTTCTATATCTTTAAAAGTCTGGTTTACGACACTGTCAAGTGTTTGTCTTATATACTTTTCTACATTATAAACAGCTAAAATAACTGAAACTTTTACGGGCATAATTAACCTTTTATGTTGTATAATAATTAAATTTATTTTATCATTAATTAAAATAGTTGGTAAATAAAATAAATAAAATGAAAAAAGCAGCTTTCATAGTCAATGAATATAATGAAGATATATTTTTTGGCGGAGGTGAAAAAGTCAATTCTTATATCATTAAAGAACTTATCAACAGAAATTATTCAGTTGACATATATACAGCTGTTTCTTACGTAAAAACAAGTAAAATTGTTAATATCTATATAAAAGATAAAAATTTTGATAATAATTATGAAAACATATTAAAAAATTATGATTTAGTTATATCGACCAATTTGGAATATCCCTCTGAAATCACTTATTCACACAGTCATTCTTATATGTGGAATAAAAATATTTTAAATTTAATGTTTGAAAAAATATTCAAAAAATCATATAAATTAAGAATTAACAGACATAAAACAGCATTAGAAAATTCAAAAAAGATAAATAAAATTGTAGTATCTTCCAATATTATAAAACGGGATTATACAAAAAATTATAAAATTCCGTTTGAAAAGATTTTTATACTGCCTCCGGGCGTTGATTACAGAGAATATGAATTAAAAGAAACAAATAAAAATAATTGTTTTACATTCGGCTTAGTCGGTAAAAGCGCCATAAAAAAGGGCGTATTTACAGCATTTAAAGCAGCCGGCCGTTTAGTTTCCAAAAACAAAAATTTTAAAGTAAAAATAATAAATAAAGAATATTATAGATATCCTCTAATAAGGATTCTTTTTAAAATAATTCTATATTTATTGAGAATAAATAAAAATATAGAATTTATGCCGCTTCAAAAGAATATGGAAAATTTTTATAATTCAATAGATTGTTTATTAGTACCATCATTAAAAGAGCCTTTTGGTTTAGTCGTTACGGAAGCAATGTCATATTCCATTCCCGTAATTGTTTCATCAGTCTCGGGTGCCGGTGATTTAATAACCGATAAAGAAAACGGAATAATTATTGATTTTTCAAATAAAAATAAATCAAAAGAATTATATAAAGCTATGGAATATATTATTAATATTTCTGATGAAGAATATAAAAAACTGTCATATAATTCTTGGAAAACAATAAAAAATATGTCTTTTGATAAGTTTGCATATGATTTTGTTAATCTTGCCGAAAAAAAATTTAATCTGGTGTCGCAACCGTAAAGTTGCTCACCTTTTCAAAACGCCACTCGCAAAGTATAAAGGAAATTATTTTAATGATATTAAAGGAATTTTCAAAATATTTACAAAACAATAAAGAAGAAAATTCGGTTATTTTATTAAATAATTGGCTTATAGAGCGCCTTATGTCGCCTTCATTAAATAAAGTTGATATTATATTAAAAACAGAATTATATTATGCAAAAAACAGCAGCGGAAAAACATTAATTATAGCAAAAAGTGAAACGGGAAGAAATTTGATGAATGCATTATATAATTTTTCTTTAAGTTTTGAACAGTATAAACTTGCAAAATTTTTACATGACAAAAAATCGAGCGATTTTAAGCATGATTAAAAAACAATAAAATAGCATGTTTACATGCCTTTTTTGTATCAAAAATTTACATCTTTAAAAAAACTTAAAAATGTATAAAACCTGTAGAAAACTTTTTCAAATGTTGTTTATAATTTTAAAAAATTTTAGAAAACTTTTTTATATAAAAATAAAATTAAATATTTGAACATTTAATAAACAAGTTTTAAAAAATAATCTACAAGTTTTAAACATGGCTGAAAATCAATTATAATAATTGTTTCAAATATTTTTATACAATTTATAAAAAAGCTTATTATTACTTTTATTTTATATATATAAATTAAGTAAATAATAAAAACTTTAGTTTTTAAATTTTTCTTATATAATATATGTGTAAAAGATAAATTGAGGGTAGTTTTATGCTATTTACAATAGATAAAGATTCACTTTTAAATAAATTAAAAATAGTTGAAAAAGTAACAGCTCAAAGAGGAAATGTACAGCCTGTACTCGCTAATGTTTTATTTGAAGCCGAAAATAACACACTTAATTTAAGTGCAACCGATTTAGAAATATCAATAAAAGCAAAAACTACCGTAGCAGTGAAAAAAGAAGGTAAAATAACGCTTCCTGCAAAAAAACTTTTGGAAATTGCTGCTAAACTTCCTGATAAACCGGTTGAATTTTCACTAAATGAAGATACAAACGTTGTAAGTATAATTTGCGGAAATTCAAAATTTGAAATAATAGGAATTTCAGCTTCCGAATTTCCGAAGATTGAAGATGAAATTGCAGGCGGAACTGAAATAGAAATAGAACTTGAACCGTTATTAAAATCCATAAGAAACACGGTTTATGCAGCTGCAAATTATGAAAACAGAAACGTAATATCAGGTGTATTTTGTTTGATAAAAGGTAATTCACTTGAAATGGCAGCAACGGACGGAAACAGATTAACAAGAATTATTGAAGCCATTAAGAATAAAGATGAAAAATCAGCTAAAATAGTTATTCCGTCTAAAACTTTAAATGAATTTGTAAGAATTTGTTCATTTATAACCGAAGAAAAAGTTATTTTAATTGTTGATAAATCAAAATTAACATTAAAGACAATGAGTTTTTCAATAAATTCAAGATTAATAGAAGGAGAATATCCTCCTTATGAACAGTTGATACCAAAAACAACAGCTAATAATTCAGTAATATCAAGAGATGAGTTAATTACTGCACTTGACAGAGTTTCAACAATGGTAAATGACAGAACAAGCATAGTAAAATTCGGTTTTAACGATAATAAGTTAACTCTAAAAGCTGAAACTCCAAATTCAGGTACTTCAGAAGACGTAATTGACTGTAATTATACCGGAGAAGAGTTAGCAATAGCATTTAATTATAAATATGTACTTGATTCTATAAAAACAATGGAATCAAAGAATGTAAAAGTAGGATTAAACGGAAGTTTGTCAGCAACGGTATTTAAACCTGACAGCGATGAAAATTATATTTGTTTAATAATGCCTATTCAGATAAGATAAAAGGTTAGATATGAAAGTAAGCGTAAAAGTTCCCGCAACAACAGCAAATTTAGGTCCCGGTTTTGATTGTTTGGGACTTGCACTTCCTTTATATAATGAGGTTGCCGTTGAAGAAACGGTTATGCCCGGAAGCGGTATTGAAATTAATATTCTTGATGAAAATGATATGTATGATGTTTTATCAATACCAAAAGATGACAATAATCTGGCTTATAAGGCAATAGAACTTTTATATAATTTTATAGGTCAGAGTGTAAGTGACATAAAAATAACAATAAAAACAAATATACCCGTAGCAAGAGGATTAGGTTCAAGTGCTTCGGTTATAGTAGGCGGGCTTGTTGCAGCTAATGAGTTGCTGGGCAGACCCGCTGATGATGCGGTTATTTTATCAATAGCTTCAGAGGTTGAAGGTCATCCTGATAATGTTGCTCCTGCTATTTATGGCGGTTTTTGTATTTCTTCAATGGAAAGTGACGGAAGCGTTTCTTATTCCAAGATAGATTGGCCTAAGGATTGGAAATTAACGGTTATAATTCCTGATTATGAACTTGATACTTCTATATCAAGGTCAGTTATACCTGAAAGTATAAGCGTAAAAGATGCAGCTTTTAATGTAAGAAAGTGTGCCATGCTGGTTGATGCAGTTTATAAACAGGATTCTGAGCAATTAAAAAAATGTTTAAAAGATAAGCTTCATCAGCCATATAGAGAAAAACTCATTAAAGGTTTTAAAGAGTTAAATGAACTGCTTGAAAACAAAGAAGATATTTTAGGCTGTGTAATATCAGGTGCAGGTCCTTCTATTTTGGTTATTTCCAAAAATGACGGGTTTGAAAAGGTTCAAAATGAAGTAAAAAATATTTTTGATGATTTTAATGTTGAATGTGATATAAGGACATTTGATGTTGAAAATCAAGGTACGATAGTAATATAAAAGGAGAGATAAAATGAAAAAATCTGTTAAAGATTTGGGGGATATCAAAGGAAAGAGAGCTCTTGTAAGAGTAGATATTAATGTTCCTTTGGATGAAAATAAAAATGTATCGGATGATACAAGAATACAGGCAATAATGCCAACTTTAAAATTTTTAAAAGATAAAGGTGCAAAAGTTATATTAATGGCACATTTAGGCAGACCAAAAGGCGAAAAGAATCCTGAATTCAGTTTAGCACCTGTTGCAAAATATATGTCTAAATTGCTTGGTGAAGAGGTAATGTTTATACCTGATGTTGATGATGCGGAAAAAATGCTTGCATCATTAAAAGACGGACAAGTGGCACTTTTAGAAAATATCAGATACTACAAAGAAGAAGAAGCAAAAGATGATGATATGACATTTGCAAATAAATTAGCTAAATTAGGTGATTTTTATGTAAATGATGCATTTGGTGCAGCACACAGAAATCATACTTCAACAGCGAAACTTGCAAGAGTTTTAAAACCTGCGGTATCAGGTTTATTAATGGAAAAAGAAATAAGATGTTTATCACAGGCTCTTGATAATCCGACTCGTCCGTTTACGGCAGTTGTAGGGGGAGCTAAAGTTTCTTCTAAAATCGGAGTTTTAGAAAACCTATTGGATAAAGTTGACAATATGATAATAGGCGGCGGTATGGCTTATACTTTTGTAAAAGCTAACGGCGGTAAAATTGGTAATTCTATTTGTGAAGACGACCAATTGGATGTTGCAAGAGCAATCGAAAAGAAAGCTCAAGAAAAAGGCGTTAAACTTGTTATGGCAACTGATGTTTTGGTTACCAATGATTTTTCAGGCAACGGCGAAAATAAGTTCGTTAAAATTAATGAAATACCTGACGGATTTGAAGGCGTTGATGCAGGTTTAGAATCAAGAAAAGCATTTAGTGATGTTTTAAAATCATCAAAAACAATATTAATGAACGGTCCTGTCGGTGCTTTTGAAAATCCAAAATTTGCTGAAGGTACAAAAGCGGTTCTTCAAGCTGTTGTTGAAGCTACAAAAAACGGTGCAACCTCTGTTATAGGCGGCGGCGACAGTGTATCGGCTGCTAAAAAATTCTTTAAAGCGGAAGACTTCACTCACGTATCAACAGGCGGCGGTGCTTCATTAGAATTTATAGAAGGTAAAGTACTTCCCGGTGTTGCCGCTTTGGATGATAAATAAATAATTTAAAAATAAATAAAAAAAGGAAGGATTTAATCCTTCCTTTTTAATTTTTTAACGGTACTGAAATTATTAAATCTTTTCCGTCTTTATATTTTTTTATTTTCATTTTATCCGCATTTGAAGGAAGCAGAAAATCCTGCGAGAAAGAAATATCCTGCTGTGTAGTTTTATCTTTAACTTCGCTTGAACCGAATACAGTCAGTTTTCTGCCCGTTAAATTATAGTTAATTTTATCAATGTTTCCTTGAAAAGGTTTTAAATCAACAATTACATTAAAATTATTATCTTCAAATTCCGTTCTTATTTTAACCGCATCCATCATAAATAAAGGAACGGCAAGGTCACTATAATCTATTTTAGGCAGCTCTTTTTTGAATATATCATCAAAATGTTTCATTTCATGTCTGTATGATTTTTCCATGTCATTAAACATTTTCTTTTCAAATCTGTCTATATTGTGAGGCATAAAAAGATGATTTCTGTAATATCTTTCTGCCATTTGGTCAAATACAAAGTAAAATGCAACAAGTCCGCCTAAAAATGTTCCGAGCATCATTGCAAGATACTTTTTCCAATTATGATGATAATGATATTCATTATTTTTTTGTTCACAGTTTTCTTCCATATTGCTTTCCTTTCTTTTTTAAATAAATTATAGTGACATGTTGAAATTTTAACAATATACTTTTGTTTTAATCATTTATACAGTTATTTAAATATTCAATAGTATCCATTTTGTTATCGTATAAGAATTTTAAAAAATATAAATAGTTAATGTCATGAGAAGAAACTGTAACGTTAATTTCAAATCCGTCAGAGCAAAACGGCTCGTAATCATAAATAACGTAGCTGTTATATTTGCTTTTCCACTCTTTTTTATCTACCAGACAGTTGTTTTCTAATGCTGTTTCTTCCAGCCACGGAATAAGATCTTTTGATATATTTTTAAACTCAATTTGGCTTCTTTGATTTAATCCGTTAATATATTTTTCAACTAGCATTTTCTATACCCCGTAATAACTTTTAATTTACACACTTCCATATATCCCAAAAATGTTCAGGGATATATTAAGTTTAAATTTATTTTAAACCTGATAAAATATACCAAGGTATAATATTTTAGTTGTATAATCAGGCTATTTTTTTTAATTTAAAAAAAATAATTGTAATAATCAATATAATAAAAAATACTATTATTATTGAGTTTTAGCCCGGATATAAAGAATATATTAAAAAAAACGGAAATAGCAAATTTTCGGTTTATAATAAAATCGAAAGTTGAGAAATAATAAAGAGGCATTATATGAATACAGTATTATTACCTATAGATGAATATTTAAATAAGTTGGAAAATGCTGATAATACAATAAAAAATAAGATTGAAAATGAACTTGTAAATATAGGAGAAGAAGCAGTACCATCTTTGGTTGACTCGCTTCAAGTTGTAAAAGGTAAAACAAGAGGTATTGTTGCTATGGTTCTTATCAGAATCGGTGAATCTTCAATCGACTACCTCAAAAAAGCAGCTCAAAAAAATAATGATTTTGAATGGATTGCAAATTACTTAATTACCGAAATTAAAGGTTTGGCTGCTTAAATAAAAAAAATTTAAGAAAACCGGCTCAAAAATTATTTGGGTCGGTTTTTTGTATCCTTATTGTAATAAAAGGCTTGAAAACCTTGACTTTATTACTTTCTTAGAATATTATGTTAATATCAAAAAGGGATTGGGGAAATAAATATGAGAAATTCATCAATTTACAGGTCTAATCTTTCGGGTGAAAAGATTGCTTTTTTATCTGAGGTTAAAAATCAAAAAGATATGGAGCCTCAAGAAGATAATAATACACCTAAAGCCTATAAAAGATCAGGGAAACAAAAAGAACTTGATATGCTGTGGCAGAATTTTAAAATTAATCCCAAAGAAGAAAAATCTCCGGGTGTTTATTTATTAACAGGATTTATTGCAGGTGCTTTATGCATGTTCCTAATGAATGCTATTTTAAGTTTGGGTTCTAATATTTCAAACTCAACAGCAGAATCATCTTTAGGCCAGCCAAAATTTGAAAAGAAAATTTCAAGAAAAAATAAATTGCCTCAAATAGCTTCTTCCGCAGAAGTATTTCCTTCTATATCCGCTAATCAGGAGGAACCTAGTATTCCTGCTAATGAAACTTATGTAGTTAAATCAGGTGATTCTATGAGCAGTATTGTTTACCACTTCTACGGTAAATATGACCCTGAAAAAATTGAAAAAATTAAGCAGGTTAACAATTTAACCAGTGCAAACAGGCTTTCTATCGGTCAGGAACTTATTATTCCAATGAACTGATATATGTAATTTGTTTATTACCGTATACTTTGGCTTTGATTAATTCAAAGCCATTGTTGTTTATGGATTTATCAACAGGGTGTTCCAGTATTACAATTCCGCCTTGATTTAATATGTTATTTTTTTTGATTATATCAAGCGACTGTTCATAAAGGTCAGAGTCATAAGGCGGGTCTATAAATATTACATCTGCCTTAGTGCTTATTTTTAATATGTTTTTTAGTGAATCTCCAAAATATAAATTTGGAGTAAGCTTTAAATTTTTATAATTTTCCTTAATTGCAAGTGCTGTTTTTCTGTCTTTTTCAAAACATATAACATTAAATCCCCTCGATAGAGCCTCCAAACCCATTATTCCGCTTCCCGAGAACATATCTATAAAGGTTTTGCCGTTAAAATCCATCATTGAAGAAAGCGTGTTAAAAATTCCCTGACGGGTTTTTGATAATGTGGGCTTAATATTATCAAAATCAGGTGTTTGAATCTTTCTTGAATTATATATTCCGCCAGTTATCTGCATAATTATAATTCTATAAGGTTATTGGGATTATTTTGACTGCTGTTTGGACTGTATGTCTTAACACTTCCTACGATGTTTACTTGATTTGTCAATAAATTTTGCGAGTAATGAGGCATTTTGTTTTGATATATAACAAGAATTACACCTTCTTTACCTTGAAATGCACGCTCAATAGCGCATGTGGTTTTACTCTCGCTGCACCAGTATACCATAGCGTCATCCATATCCTGCTTAATATAACGGGGCATAATATCTAAATAATTATTTTTGTCTTTACCAAGCTGTTTTTGAAGTATTGCCATAGGGCTTAAAGCCTTATTTTGGAGTACTCTCTCAGAAAAAATAAACATTTCCGTATAATTTTCACTGCTTTGATTATAAGGGACATAGCATTTCTTTGATTGTACTTTATCGGGACTGTCTACTTTATGCCAGCCTTCATTCGGAAAATTAAACTCTAATACGTCTTTTGCAAAAACTAAATTTTGAATAAGTAATAAACTTAAAATAACCAATAATAATTTTTTCATTATATTAACTCCCACGCAGGTTTTTCAGCAGCTTTAAAAAGCTCTACATCTTCTTTTTTCAATATCTTTTCAAATATGTCGACAACAAATTTTTCGCTTTGAAAGTGACCTAAATCAATAATGGTAATTGAGTCTGTATTGATAGCCTGATGATGTTTTAAATCACCCGTAATAAATACATCAATACCGATTTTTTCCAAATCTTGTATATAATCGGCGCCCGACCCCGAGCAAAATGCAATTGAACTGTAGGTTTTCCGTTTACTGTTAACAACTCTTATTTTGGGTATATTGAAAATTTCTTTTAATTTACTGATTAATTCCTTAAAGTCTTTGTCTTCATTAAATTTTTTATATTTAATAAAATCAAAAGCGGTATCTAAGTCTTTAAAACCGCATTTTTCGGCAAGATGTTCGCATACTCCGCCTTTTGCTATATCTAAATTTGTGTGTGCCGAGTATATTTGTATGTTATTTTTTATTGCTTCTATAATGAACGGTTTATTTATAATCTTTATCGGGCTGAAAAAAACGGGATGATGTGAAATAATTAAATCACAGTTGGATTTTATTGCCTCTTTCACCGTATTTATTGTTACGTCAAGAGTAAGTAAAATTCTGTTTGTTTCTTTATTTCCGAGGTTAATCTGCCAGCCTGAGTTATCCCAACTCTGCATTGTATCCGTCGGTGCAAATTCTTCTATCTTTTTTATTATTCTGTTTATTTTAGCCATAAATTCTTTCTAATATCTTAAGTGCTACGGTTTGTTTATCTGTTTTTTCTATTTTATATGTATTTAATTTTTTATCTATAATATATATTTCATTGTAATCTGATGAGAAGCCTATATCTTTTTTCGAAATATCATTTGCGCAAATATAGTCGCAGTGCTTCTTTTGAATTTTTATTTTAGCATTTTCGATTAAATTATCACTTTCGGCGCAAAATCCTATTACTGTTTGACTTTTTGATTTTATTTTTGAAATTTCAGCTAATATATCAGGATTTTCTACAAGTTCAACAGTTAAAGGCTTACCGTCTTTTTTAATTTTCTTGTCCGATTTATTTTTAACTTTATAATCACTTACGGCTGCCGCCATAATAAGAGAATCAGCATCTTTAAATTCTTTTTTTACTGCTTTAAACATTTCATCGGCGCTTTCTAAATTGATGATTTTATAAGGCTTTTGCGCCTCAACTGTAGATATAAGAACAACATCGGCTCCCAGTTTATGCGCATTATCGGCTAAAGCAATTCCCGTTTTGCCTGAACTGTAGTTGCCTATATATCTTACGGCATCAATATTTTCTTTTGTTCCGCCTGCCGTTATTACAATTTTTTTGCCTTTTAGGATTTGTTTAGGGATTAGAATTTCTTTCGCTGCCTCAAAAATCTTATTAATATCGGGCAGTCTTCCTTTGCCTTCAGCTCCGCAGGCAAGAAAACCCACTTCGGGTTCAATTACTTTGACATCCCTCTTTTTTAAAATTTTTAAATTTTCCTGAATTGCAGCACTTTCCCACATATTTATATTCATTGAAGGTGCTATTATAACAGGTTTTTTAAATGCGCAGAATGTTGAAGTTAATAAGTTATCGCAGATTCCGTTTGCTATTTTGGATATTGTATTGGCGCTTATCGGGGCAATAACAAATATATCCGCTTCATCAACAAGAGATATGTGCTCGGGCTTATATTCGTTTATGATGAATTGTTCAATATTTAAAGGGGTCTGGCTCAATGTTTCAAGAGTGGTTTTTGTTACAAAGTTCATTGCGTTAGGTGTAACTACAACCCTTACTTTTGCATTGTTTCTTTTGAACAATCTTATAAGTTCACATGTTTTATAAGCCGCAATAGCTCCCGTTATACCTATTAAAACTGTTTTTCCGCTTAACATAGATTGTTCCTTTCAGTATCAAAAATCTTTTGCAGATTGTTTAATGCTTCATCCAAATTGTCATTTATAACCTGATAATCAAAGCGCTGACCTGCTTCAATTTCTCTTTTCGCCTCCAAAAGACGTTTTTTAATAGTTTCTTCATCTTCCGTATGTCTGCCTCTTAATCTTGTTTCAAGTGTTTCAACGGAAGGCGGCATAATAAATATACCTATTGCATCAGGCATTTTCTCTTTAACCTGCTTTGCCCCTTTAACTTCTATTTCAAGGATTAAATCAATACCTTTATTCAGCGTCTTTTCAACAAAACTTTTTTTTGTTCCATAATAATTTCCGCTAAATTCAGCCCATTCCAGAAACTCATTATTATTAACATCGGCAAGAAATTCTTCTTTTGATAAGAAAAAGTAATTTTTTCCGTCAACTTCTCCTTCTCTGGGTTTTCTTGTAGTTGCAGAGATTGAAAGTTTTATATCGGGATTCTTCTCCAAAAAAAGCTTTAAAAGAGTACCTTTCCCCACACCCGAACATCCTGCTATTATAAATAATCGTCCTGTCATAATAATCCTTAAAAACTGATTTTAAAAGATTATAACCTAATTGATGATTATATGCCAGTTTTTTATAAAATTTATTCATATCTTAAAGCATCAATGGGGTTAAGAAGTGAAGCTTTGTAAGCGGGATAATAGCCGAAAGCAATACCTACAAGCCCTGAAAAACCGAGTGAAAGAATTATTGAAAACACTGAAATTGATACGCTCATTCCGTCAGAGAAAAATTCAACTGCTTTTGCCCCTATAATACCTGTTAATACACCGATTAAACCGCCTATTATAGAAAGCATAAAAGATTCTATTAAAAATTGCCAGCGAATATCTGACGCCCTCGCTCCTATTGCCATTCTTATACCTATTTCCTTCGTTCTTTCCGTAACCGATACGAGCATTATATTCATAATGCCGATACCGCCTACAAGCAGCGAAACGGAAGCTATTGAAGCTAAAAGTATGGCAAAAGTTTGGACGGTTGATTTCATTTTTTCCTGAAATTCGGCGGAATTTCTTATTTCAAAATCGTTAACCTGATTTTTACCTATATTGTGTCTGGTTTTTAAAAGTTCTTCTATATCTGTTTGAACATCATTTAGAGTGTCGCCGTCAACACCTTTTACGACAATCATACCTACGGTTCCGGGGAAACTTACGCCGAACAGTTTTTTCTGCGCCGTTGTTATGGGGATGAATATTAAATCATCCTGATCAAAAGGGCCTGTTGAACCTTTGGTTTTAAGTGTGCCTAAAACTTTAAAAGGCACGTTGCCGACTCTTATAACCTTGTTGACGGGAGATACATCGCCAAAAAGCTCTGTAGCTACAGTCGAACCTATAACGGCAACTTTGGCGCTGTTTTTTATATCCTCAAAGGAAAAACATCTGCCTTCATCTATTTCATAATTTTTAATATATAAATATGGCGGAGTCGTCCCGTATACAGTGGATTGCCAGTTTTGATTGCCGTACATCAATTGTTTGCTTTGATTTGAAGCAGGAGCGACAGCATCGATATTCGCTATACTTTTTTGTATGGCTATTGTGTCTTTTAATGTTAATGTGGGTCTTGAACCTATTCCCATACTTACTCCGCCTGTTCTTGCGGATGAAGAACGTATTGTCAAAAGGTTTGACCCCATTGCTTCCATATTCTCCTGAACTTTTTTACTTGCGCCAGTTCCTATTGCAAGCATTATAATTACCGCACTTACCCCGATAATAATACCCAGACTTGTCAGGGCAGAGCGCATTTTATTCACCTTGAGTGAAATCATTGCCATTTTAATTGTCGATTTGAAATCTAACATCTATGTCTGCCTTGTCCTTGTCTTCATCCACTCTTCTTTTGGCTGGTCTGAAACTATCCTGCCGTCTTTAAAACGGATTACCCGTTTGCAGTATTCCGCAATATCAGGTTCATGTGTTACGAGTACAATAGTCTTACCCGTCTTATTATTAAGATTTACAAAAAATTCCATAACCTCGATACTGGTCTTGGTATCAAGATTACCCGTAGGCTCATCCGCCAGAATTAAAGGTGCATCGTTAACTATGGCACGGGCTATGGCAACTCTCTGCTGCTGACCGCCTGACATCTGGTTTGGCATGTGGTCTTCTCTGTTTTCCAAACCTACTATTTTTAAAGCTTCCCTCGCCCTTTTATGGCGTTCTTCTTCAGGTACTCCTTTATATATCATCGGCAACTCTACATTATCAAGTGCGGATGTCCTTGAAATTAAATTAAATCCCTGAAAAACAAATCCGAGTTTTAAATTTCTTATATCAGACAACTCATCAGGCTTTAAAGATAATACGTCAACACCGTCAAGGTAATAACTGCCCGAATTTGGCTTATCAAGTGTGCCTAACATATTCATGCAGGTTGATTTACCTGAACCGGATGTTCCCATAATCGCAACAAACTCGCCTTTTTCTATACTTAATGAAACATCATTAAGTGCATTAAAGCTTTCTTCACCTGTTTTGTAGGTTTTTATTGCATGTTTTACTTCAATAAAACTCATTTCTTGCCTATAATCTCGGTACTCTCATATTTTGTTTTTGCTTGCCTGATAAAACTTTGCCTGTGTATACCTTGTCGCCTGCTTTTATTTCATCCGATATTATCTGCGTATATGATTCGTTGCTTACTCCTGTTTCGATATCAATACGGACAGGCTTGCCTTTTTTATCTATCCAAATGCCTTTTTTCTCATATTTTTGTTTATTGCCTTCAACCGTGAATTTAAGAGCCTGATTCGGAACGGTTAAGACATTTTCTTTTTTATCGGTAATAATTGAAACATTAGCGGTCATGCCCGGTAAAAGCTTGCCCTCATCATTTTCAACTTCAATAATAACGGTGTAAGTAACAACATTAGATTCAGTAATCGGTGATAATCTTACCTGAGTGACTTTACCCGTAAAAATACTGTCGGGGTAGCCGTCAAGAGTGTATTCAACATCCTGACCGACCTTAACTTTACCTATATCAGCTTCCGAAACACTTGTTTCAATCCGCATTTTATTGAGGTCTTCCGCAACGGTAAATAATGTAGGTGTTTGGAAGCTTGCTGCAACAGTCTGCCCTACTTCTACTTCTTTTGAAATAACAATCCCTTTAACAGGAGAGATGATTTTTGTATATCTCATATTGGCGCTTGCCGTATCATAATTAGCTTGCGCTTGCATAATGGAAGCTTTAGATGAAGCTACTTGTGCTAAATCCGATTTATATGCTGATTCAGCTGAATCAAGGTCATTTTTTGACACAAGATTTCTTTTATAAAGATTCTTATACCTGTTGTATGTTTTTGTATCATATTCAAGTATGGCTTGATTTTTTGCCAGAGTTGCTTTTGCATTGTTAATATTTGCAAGACTTTGTTGAAGCTGCGCTTCAAACAAAGATGTGTCAATCTGCGCCAGTAATTGCCCCTTTTCAACTTCTGAGTTATAGTCAACGTAAATTTCATTTATTAACCCCGAAACCTGTGTACCTATATCAACCGTATTTACGGGTTCAATTGTTCCCGTGGCTTCAACTATCTGAGTTATTGTTCTGGGCTTTATTTCCTGAGTTATATACTTAACTTTTCCTGTTTTTTTCATAAAAGCAAAAGGAAGTATGATTAATATTATTATAATTATTGCGATTATTATTTTTTTCATCTTTCCCCCATAGCCGTTTGAAGGTCAACGAGTGCTACATTGTACCTGAAAATATTTTGAACATAATCTCTTTGAGCATTGTTGTAATTTTCTTTAGCGTCCTGAAGTTCTATAAAGTTGCCTAAACCTACTTCATATCTTGCGTCAGCAAGTTCATAGTTTTCAAGAGTCTGCTTAACTTTTGTGCGCATTAACGGAATATTCTTTTCAAGCTGAATCATGTTAATATAAGCATTTTGAACCTGAAAATATATGTTTTGTTTAACTAAATCAACATTTCTTTTTGCAATTTCAAGCTGAGCCTTGCTTTCTTTAATCTTCAATTTAGTGTCCATTATATTAAGATTACTTGTGGTTAAGAATGCGCCTAAGCTTATTCCGTTAGTGGAATAATAAGAGTTATTCTGCCAGTTGTAACCGACCGAACCGGTTAAGTCGGGCAGGTATGATTTTTTTGTATAGCTTAATGCTTCTTTAACGGCATCTTGTGTTGCCATCATGGATAGTAAATCAGGTCTGTTTTTATACGCTTTTTCTACAGATTCTTTAAGCGTATAGGGATATTTTGTAAACTTATAATTTTGCAAAATATCATTTTTTTCAACCTGCATAGTTAACACAGCGTCTTTTGGTTCTATTGTTCCGTCTTCTTTTGTTGTTGTATTTGCAATATTTATAAGGTTAATTTCCGCATAGTTTTTATCAAAATTAAAGGTTTCCGTATTTTCAATTTGATAATCGGGCGCATCTACAATATACATAGAGCTGTTTAAAGCTACAATTGCATTCTGATAAGTATTTTCGGCATTGATTAAACTTATTTTTGCATCTGATAAATATACTTCCTGATTGACCAAATCTATTTTAGAAACAAGTCCTTCATCAAAAAATGCTTTTGTTCTGTTATACTGCCTTTCATTAACTAAAACATTGGCTTTTTGGATATCAACATTTGCTTTAGCGGCAAGTACGGCATAATATGCGGATTTAACCGAGTTTGCCGTATTTAAAATCGAGTTTTCCAGGTCAAATTGTGCTGCAATTTTATAGAATTTCTGCATTTTTACCTGTGAAAATACTTTGCCGAAACTGTATATCAGCTGGTTTAAAGATACTTGAGCGGAAACATTTTTATTGCTGTTTGAATAGTATTTTGAATCGGCATTATTAAAGTTATAGCCTGCACTTGCCCCGATTGAAGGAAAATATCTGGCTTTGCTCTGACCTACCCTTGAATCGTACATTTCTATATACTGCTCATTAATTTGTATTTCAGGGCTGTTTTTTATGGCAAGTTCAACGCAGTCATTTATTGAAAGCGTATCTCCCGCTTTTATTTCCTCTATTGCGTAAGAAACTGTACCCGAGCAGGTTAAAATTAATATTAAACCGATTATTTTTATTTTATTAAACATAATTTTCTATACTTTGTACAATTACATTATACATAAAATTGAATCACAAAGTTTATAACGATATAATTATTATTTGGTTCAAAAATGTCCGCGTAAATTTTCACGGTTTCTAAAAAATGTTACAAAATGAATGCTCGGCTGTATATTATTTTATAAAAGATTTTCTTTTTTTGTATAGAATAAAGAAAAACAGAATAATAACAACGGTTACGGCAATAATAACAAGTTCGATATATTGTTTAATGGCTTCGCCAAACAGCATTAAAACTATACTTACAATAAAGAACCTTAAGCCTCTTCCGAAAAAGCTTGCGAGCATAAATTTAAAGAAATTCATACTCAAAATACCGCTTGCAATTGTGAAAACTTTATAAGGAATCGGCGTAAATGCCGAAAAGAAAACGGCAAGAGTACCGTATTTATTGTATAAAACTTCAACAGCTTCAAATTTTTCTTTTCCGCCTTTTCTAAAGAACCAGTTAAAAGCGGGTCTGCCGCCATAGTACCCGATTGAGTATCCTATAACACCTCCGAATGCCGAGGCAATTGTACAAATTAAAGCATAAAACAATGCTTTTTTAGGATTAGCTAAATCCATTGCTATTAAAAGAAAATCAGGCGGCGGAACAAGAAAAAAACTTTCTATAAACGAGTTTAGGGCTAAACCTTGAACACCCATTGCCTGAAAAAAGTCATTCATTTTTATAAATATTTCGTGCATTTTATCCTCTCGATTTTGATTTTAACATAAAAAAAGGTTAACAATTTATGTTAACCTTTTTTTAAAACTTGAGCTCTGGTGCAGTGGCACCTTAAAAGTTTGGTTTAACTTATTTTGAACCGGCTCTGCCGGTGCCCTGCGAAATTCCGCTGTCTTGGATTTTGCTTCATTTCTGCCCTGTCATTCGCCGTGCTTCGCACCTGCTCATTTCGGGCATTCATTACTTCGAGCTTCGCTCTACGCAAAATCCGCTGTCTTGAAATTCCTTTTCGCTCAAGCTTGTCACTCCTACGGTTTTGCCTGTCGTCGTTTAAGCTTTCGCATAACGGATTTCATCCGTACGGAATTTCGCTTCTTGGAATTGCTGTTCGCACAACCCCTGCAACCTCGCTTTAAAAACCTTTGGTTTTTCCGCTCGGTCGGGTTGTTGCTCCCTCGGGCTCGCTCGCTTTGCTCGGCTTTGCCCTGCGCAATTCCGCTGTCTTGAAATTCCTTTTCGCTCAAGCTTGTCACTCCTAAGGCTTTGCCTGTCGTCGTTTCAGCTTTCGCATAACGGATTTCATCCGTACGGAATTTCGCTACTCTTTAGTATATTCAGCGTCGATTACGTCATCATCGTTTTTGTTTGATGATGTGTTTTCATTCTGTTGTGCGCTTTCAGAGTTTGCCTGTGCACCTTCTTGCTGAACTTGTGAATAAGCTGCTTGTGATATCGCAAACATTGTCTGCTGTAATTCTTCCGATAATTTCTTTATTTCATCGGATGATTTGTTTTCTTTTAAAGCTTCTTCAAGAGCTTTCTTTTGTTCTTCAAGTTTGGTTTTATCAGCTTCCGCTATCTTGCCTTCAAAGTCTTTTACGATTCTTTCTGCTGAACTTAATAAGCCGTTGGCATTATTTCTGATTTCAGCTTCTTCTTTATGTTTTTTATCTTCTTCCGCATTAGCTTCAGCTTCTTTTACCATTCTGTCTATATCCTGTTCGGACAAATTAGATGAATTTGTAATCGTTATTTTCTGCTCTTTGTTTGTAGCTTTATCTTTAGCTGAAACGTTAACAATACCGTTAGCATCGATATCAAATGTTACTTCAATTTGAGGAATGCCTCTCATAGCAGGTGCAATACCTTCAAGTCTGAACATTCCTAAAGATTTATTATCTTTTGCCATCGGTCTTTCACCTTGAAGTACATGAATATCTACTGCTGTCTGGTTGTTTTCTGCCGTTGAGAATACTTGTGATTTAGAAACAGGTATTGTTGTGTTTCTCGGAACTAAAGGTGTTAATACTCCGCCTAAAGTTTCAATACCTAATGTTAAAGGTGTTACATCAAGTAAAACTATATCTTTAACTTCACCTGCAAGTACACCTGCTTGAATAGCAGCACCAACAGCTACTACTTCATCAGGGTTAACCGATTGGTTCGGGTCTTTACCCGTGTATTCTTTGACTAAAGCTTGAACAGCAGGTATACGTGTTGAACCGCCTACTAATACAACTTCATTTATTTCGCCTTTTGATAAACCTGCCTGCTCTAAAGCATCTGCTACGGGTTTTTTACATCTTTCAAGCAGATCATGGCTTAATTCTTCAAATCTTGCTCTTGTTAAGCTCATGTCTAAGTGTTTAGGTCCGTTTGCATCTGCTGTTATGAAAGGAAGATTGATTGTCGTTTCAACTACTGATGACAATTCGCATTTAGCTTTTTCTGCAGCTTCTTTTAATCTCTGCATAGCTTGTTTATCGTTTCTTAAATCGATTCCTTCTTGTTTCTTAAATTCTTCAACAAGCCAATCCATAATCTTTTGGTCGAAATCATCACCGCCTAAATGAGTATCACCTGATGTTGACAGAACTTCATGAACGCCGTCGCCGATTTCAAGAACTGATACATCAAATGTACCGCCGCCTAAGTCGAATACCAATACCTTTTCACTTTTTTCTTTTTCAAGCCCGTATGCTAAAGCGGCTGCAGTAGGTTCGTTTACGATACGTAGTACATCCAGCCCTGCAATCTTGCCTGCATCTTTTGTTGCTTGTCTTTGTGCGTCGTTAAAGTATGCAGGAACCGTAATTACTGCTGATGTAACTTTTTCTCCGAGGTAATTTGAAGCATCATCAGCTAATTTTCTTAAAATCATTGCTGATATTTCTTGCGGAGTATAGTCTTTTCCGTCAATGTTCTTTTTAAAATCTTCACCCATGTGACGTTTTATAGAAATAACCGTTTTATCAGGGTTTAAAATAGCTTGACGTTTTGCTAATTGTCCTACAAGTTTTTCGCCTGTTTTTGAAAAACCTACTATTGAAGGTGTTGTTCTTGAACCTTCCGCATTCGCTATAACGGTAGGCTTCCCGCCTTCCATTACGGCAACTACCGAGTTCGTTGTTCCTAAGTCAATACCTATTGTTTTTGCCATATTTTATCTCCGTTTCTTTATTATTTTTTTTCACTATTCTCTTTATAACATCATTTTTTTTATTCCTTGAAAAAATAAACAAAAAATTAATATTTTATTTTGAAAAAAATTATTATAAAATTTATTTATGAAAAAAATATTTAGAATTTTATTGACTGTTTTAATATCATTTGCTGTTTTTATTTGTTTTGATATGTTATTTTTTTGGTATATTGCAAATGATAATAAGAAAATTGTTAAATCTATTGAAAGATATAAATCCGTTAAAAAAATTCCGTCTTATTTTATCAAATTAAGACCTATAAAAGACTATTATCAGGAAAATTTAAAAAATTTAAGACCTGTTATGAATCCTGACAGTAAAATGGATTCAATTATAATTTTCGGTTGTTCTTATGCTTACGGTTATGTTTTTCCTAATGAACAAACTATATCCTATGTGATGTCAAAATATTCTAAAAGACCTATATATAATAGGGCTATTAATAGTACGGGAGTTCAGCACGTAATTTACCAATTACGAGACGAAAATTTATATAAAACAGTTAAAACTAAACCTAAATATATATTTTATGTACTTATGGATTATAATGGTCATTTTGAAAGATTATATTTTACAAATGTGCCTTCTATAATAGATAATTATTATTATCTTACCTATAAACAAAAAGGTAATGAACTGATAGAAAGAAAGCCGTTTTTAAATTTATACTATAATTTTGCAATAATAAGGCATATACAAAATAAATTAATACAAAAATGGGCTTTTTATAATTATTGGACAAAACCTAATAAAAAATTTTTTGACTTTTTTATACTCCATTTTAAAACTATTAATAAATTAATTAAATCTAACTGGGGTGAGTCAGAAGACAGTGAATTCCCTAAATTGATAATTTTGACTTTTGAACATACTAAAAAATATATGTGGGAAGATGAACTTAAAAAAGAAGGAATTGATGTTATTGATATAGCGGATACAATAGGAGTCCATGAGTTATATAAATTATCAAAAGGATATTTTGAACCTGAAGTTTCTCCTCATCCTAACGGAAAGGTTTGGGAAGAATTAATTCCTGAGTTGAAGAAAATATATCCTGATTTATAATATTAATTATGAGTATAATAAACGAATTAAAAAACGAAGTAATAATATCTGTGCAGGCAATGAAGGGTGAACCTTTATATGATGAAATTGCTATGACTGCCATGATGAAATCCGTTATCAATGGCGGAGCAAAAGCTTTAAGACTGGCAGGTGCAAGAGATGTCAAAAATGCAAAAAAACTTTTTAATGTTCCCGTAATAGGACTCACCAAGCCTGATAAACTCCCTGATAACTGGCTTGATGTTGTTTATATTACTCCTTCTTTAAAAGAAGTTGATGAACTTATTTCAGCCGGAGCTGATATTATAGCAACGGATGCTACTAAAAGACCAAGACCAAAAGAGTCTTTAGAAGAAATTGTTAAATATATCCACGGTAAAAATAAACTTATAATGGCTGATATTTCTGATTTTGAAGAAGGACTAAACGCGCAAAACATTGGATTTGACATTATTTCAACTACTCTTTCAGGTTATACTCAATATACTAAAACATCAACTACCTATCCTGATTTTGAACTTTTAGATAAACTTGTTAAAAACTTAAATACCCCGATAGTTTTAGAAGGCAGAATTTGGAATCCTGATGAAGTGGATAGAGCATTTGAGCTTGGCGCACATTGCGTTGTTATAGGTTCTGCCGTTACAAGACCTCAGTTAATTACTAAAAGATTTATAGAAAGATAATTATGGCAAAAATTTTATCAATAGATGTAGGCGGAACTAAGCTCTCATATTGTATTATTGACGAAAAAGGCGAAATAATAAGCAAAATTGAAAAAACTTCTACACCTAAAAATATTGAAGATATGAAAAAAATCTTCCGTTCAATAATTTCAGATTACGAAAAAGATGTTGATTTTATAGCATTTGCAACGGCAGGCGCCGTTAATCTTTCAAATACAAAAGTTGAATCTTCTACTCCTAATCTGCCTGAAGGGTATAATTCCATTGATTTTTCTTTGTTAAGTAAAAAACCCGTTTATGTTGAAAATGACGCAAACGCTGCTGCGTGGGCTGAATATAAAACAGGGGCAGCAATAGGTGATAATAATACTATTATTATTACTTTAGGTACAGGTATCGGAGGCGGATTTATTATTGACGGTAAAATGCTCAGAGGTAAATCGGGAAGAGGCGGTGAAGTCGGCAGTATGAAGATTAATTCTAAAGGAAGAATATGTACTTGCCGTAGAAAGGACTGCTGGGAAAGCTACGCCTCAGGTACAGGCTTAAAAACTTCTGCAGTTGAACTTGCTTTATCTGATGATATCTTTAAAACAAGTATTTTTAAAGATAAAACCCCTGATGAAATTACTACTTATGATATTATTGACGGGATTAAGAAAAATGATTCCTATTGCACAAAAGTTTTTGAATTATGGAAAAATGATTTAATTACGGGATTAATAGGTTTGACAAATATTTTTGACCCCGACAGCATTGTAATTTCAGGCGGTATGGGTCAATTTATTAATACATCAGAACTAGAAGAAAAAATTAACTCAGAAATTGTTGTTTCACCTGTCAAAATTAAACTCGCCAAAACGGGTAATTTCGCAGGCATGATTGGTGCTGCTCTTTTGGCTTTTCAAAAATTTAGTGTATAATCAAATTGAGGTTGCTTATGAAATTGATTTTAAATATTTTTTGTTGGATTTTAGTTGTATTTTGTTTTTATTTTCCTTTTTCGTATTATGATTCCGAAATGAATAAAAAAGAAGTGAAAATTTCACATATTCTTGTTGATTCAGAACAAAAAGCACAAGAGATAAGACAAAATATTATTGATAAAAAAATTACTTTTGAACATGCCGCTTTTATGTATTCTATTGATCCTTCCGCTAAAGATAAAGGTAATATCGGTTATGTCATGAAAGATTTGCTGCGTGATGAATTTAAAGAAATCGCATTTAAACTCAATAAAGGTCAAGTATCTGAAGTTATTAAATCGGATGACGGCTGGCATATTATTAAAATTACTAATATTAGAAAATTTTCCGATAAAAATTCTTTTTCATTTAATCCATAATTTGAATTTGACTTTTTGTTGAATAAAAAAATTGTTTTATATATAATTTTATTGATAAATTGAGAGGAATAAATATGGCAGTAAGAAATCAACTTCCTGAAGGTGTCGGGAAAAAGATAGTTGAAGCATTGAAAAGACAAGCTGAAACTAATATTTCACCTATTGTTGATATTGATAATTCAGCATCAAGCAGTGTTCCCTTAAACGATATTCCGGCTGCAGAGGACGTAAATTTTGAAATACCCTCAGAACAAACAGCTGTTGATGATTTAATAGTTGAAGAATCGCCGATTGTTGACATGAATGTTTCCGATGAGCCTATACATGATGATAATAACATCGAAGTAAAAGAAACTGTCGAAGATGTACCTATTGCTCCAAAACAGGTACAATCTTTGAATTTTACCGAAAAAACCGTTATAAAAAAAGATAAACTGCAAAAAGCTACACCTGTTGTCAGCGTTAATATACCTTCTAATGTTGCTATTTTGAAAAATCTTATAGCTACATTACCTGCAGGTGTTTCTAAACAAACAGGTGCTCAAATCATCAGGCAGACTCTTGAAGCTATGGGGCTTCCTATGAACAGTGTTCTTAAAGAAGCTCAGGAAGTTCAGGAAGAATTAAATACCTCGGTAAGAGAATTTATGTTAAAAATTCAAGAGTATAAAACTAATATTTTAAGACTTGAAGAATCAGTTGACGAATACCAGAAAAATGTAGCTCAATTAAATGACCTCGTTAGTTTGTTTTTATTAACTGATAAAAATAACTAAATCTTATGGTTTACTCCGTAGCCAAACAGAGCAAAATCATATTTTACAGGGTCTTTTGAATCAAACATTTTTAAATTATTTGTTAGTTCGATAACGCTTTCATAAGCGTTATCGTTCCGTTTTAACAGACCTAATAACCTGCTTATTTTTGCTACATGGGTATCTAATGGAATTAATAATTCAGATTTATCTATAAATTTCCATATACCTATATCAACTTCACTTTTGCGGACGAACCACCTCAAAAGCATATTTAATCTTTTTAATGCGCTCTTTTTTTCGGGGTTTGGCAGAAGGTGATAAAATCCTCTTGTTATGTTATTTTTGTCAACTCTTGCATAAAAATAATCAACAGTGCCCTGAAACATATCCCATATCTCTTTTTTATTGCCGTATGAGTATTTAAAAAGGCTTTCTAATGTTTCATTCTCTCTGTAAAGCATGTTTAAAATCTTAAATATTTCAATTAAATCGCAGTCTTTCGAGAATCTGTAGCCGCAATTTTTTATATTGTTGTCATTTTTATCAAATGATTTTACATATTCTAAAATGTTACTGCCGGTTAAATTAAAAATATGATTCAATTTTTCAATAAAAACTTCTCTTTTCCCGTATGCAAACATAGAGGCAATGAAACCGGCTATTTCAATATCTTCTTTATTTTTGAACCTGTGTACAAATTGTACGGGATCATCTTTTATAAAATCTTTTGTTTCATATTCAAGTGCATATTTATCAAGTTCTGTTTTTATCATTATCTTATTTTCTCAAAATAGTCCTTTAATAATTTGGAGCATTCTTCTTCAAGAATACCGCCTTTTACTTCTATATTATAACCCATAATACTACGCATGTCTGATTTAGAACCAAATGCACCGTTTAATAAATCATTACATCCAAAATAAACGGCTTTTAATCTTGCCTGCAGAATGGCACTTGCACACATCGGGCATGGCTCTAGTGTTACATACATTTCACAGTCATTTAATCTCCAATTTTTTAGTTTATGACATGCTCTTTTTATCGCAAGCATTTCTGCATGGTATATTGCGTTTTGCCTTTTTTCACGCTCATTTACCGCCATAGATATTATTTTATTATTTTTAACTATAATTGCGCCTATCGGAATATCTTTTCCTGATTTTTTTGCTTTTTCTATCGCTTTTTGCATGAATTCAAGCTTCATTATTAATATTCTCCGATTCTTTAAATAAAGGTAAAACGATTTTAACTGCAAATCTGTTGTCTGTATATGATTTTAGATGTACACTTCCGTTCATGGCTTCAACAAGTCCTTTTACTATGTATAAACCAAGCCCTGTTCCTCTTGTTGTTCTTGTTGTTTTATCATCTAATCTTATAAATTTATCAAATAATGTGTTAAGTACATGTTTTTCAATAAAATCAGCCTGATTTGATATCTTTATTATTGCTCTGTCGTTTTCTGCTGCAGCTTCAATTCTTATAGGAGTATCAGGATATGCATATTTATTGGCATTGCCTAAAATATTTATTATAACCTGTTCTAATCTGTCCTTATCTGCCAGAATGTCAGGAAAGTCATTTGTTATTTCATTTTCTATCGGTCTTGTTTCTATATTTTTAACCGAATATATTGAAGCTTCAATAATATTTAATATGTTGACTCTTTCAAGATTTATATTAAGTTTAGCCCCTTCAATATCTGGAATAACAAGCAGGTCTTCTATCATCCTCGACAGTCTTTCTGATTGCTGTTTTATTATAAGTAGTGATTTATGTTTTGTTTCTTCGTCAATTTCTATATCCGTTCTCAATAATCTTGAAGTATATCCTCTTATACTTGTTAAAGGTGTTCTTAATTCGTGGCTTACCGTATCTACAAGGTTTGAACGGAAATTATCTAATTGTTTTAATTCTTTATTTTTTTGTTTTAGTTTTTTATATGATTCATTTATTTCGTTGACCATTTTATTAAACTCATCTGCAAGAAATATTATTTCTCTGGGTGTGAATATGTTTGTTAAAAGAGATATCTGTCTTTTATAGTTTCCTTTTGATATTGCTATTATTCCTTTAAATAGCTGCCTTATGTTGATATAGAGGTAGTATGTATATAAAAGAGTTAATAAAATAGTAATAGCAGCAGCAATCAGAAAAGAGAGAAGAATTTTTATTCTTGCTTTGTTGATTGTGGATTTTGTCAATGCTTCCGTAGTATTTACTATAATGATAAGATTGACATTATCCATTTTTAAATAGACTCTTGGTTGATTTTTAATTTCTTCAAACCTTGTTGCTATATTATTTACTAAATTTACCGGTAATTGTTTTATACAATCATTAAAATCGGTTTCATCATAGTTATGTGAAAAAATTAAATTGCCTGATTTATCAACTACATATATTCTTCTGCCTTTTTCTTCCGATATATTATTAAAGATATTATCTTTAATTACTTTAGTATTAACTTCAGCTTTTAAATATTTATCATCGTGGATTTTTTTTATAAGCCACAATTGTTCATTTTCGGGATTATATTCAAGATTCTGCTCGGCTTCAAAATTCTTTTGCTCTGAGGGATGAATTATCTCAAAATCTTTAAAAACATTTGAATTAATGGCTATATCTTTTAACATTAAATTTTGAGCAGATTCTGTTTTTATATGCTTTAGTGAAATTACAATTTCATTCAGCCTGTTTTGGTCGGAATTAATTAAAGAAAAAATATTATTTTCAATAATTCTGGCAAACATTTGTGCCGAATATCCGAGTTCTTTTCTTATAGAATGCTGGCTTACATTATTTATTACAACCCAAGCGATAACGGAAGGAACTAAAACTCCTATAAGAGAAATTATTATAATTTGTTCAACTATTTTTAATCTTTTTCTAAACATCTTCACCAAACGGAGTTAATTTGTATCCTACGTTATTTACGGTATGAAGGTAATCAGGCATTTTAGGATTATCTTCAATCTTTTGTCTTAACCCGCCCACATGGACTCTAAGCATTCTGACATCGTCATCCGAGTTATATCCCCATACTTCATCGAGTAGTACGGCAAGGGTTACCGCATTATTAAAATGCTGTATAAGGCAGTATAATATCTCAAATTCCGTAGGAGTAAGTTTTATGCGCTTCCCTTTTATTTCTGTTTCAAGTGAATCGGGGAATAATTCAATATCTCCGATTTTTAATATTTCTTGTGCCTTTGTTTGCGCCTTATCATTATGATTTCTTCTTACAAGCGCCCTTACTCTTAATAAGACTTCCTGTATATCAAAAGGTTTTACTATATAATCATCCGCACCCGAGTCAAAACCTTGCGTTTTATCGTTTATTGTACCTTTAGCAGTGAGCATTAGTATCGGAATTTCCGGTTTTGAGTTTCTTATGTGTTTACAAACCTCGAATCCGTTCATTTTTGGCATCATAACATCAAGCAGAATTAAATCATAATTGTTTTTTAATGCTTTTTGAAGTGCTTCTTCCCCGTCTTTTGCGCTTTCAACTTCATATCCGCTGTGAGATAAATCAAACTCCAGAAGCTCTCTGATTTCGTTATCATCATCTGCTATTAATAATTTTTGTGACACAATAAACCCTCATAACTTTTTATTATTATTGCATATAATATTATATTCATCAATAATATTATCGGCAGGTACTCTTTTGTTATTTATGTACTCAAAAACAGGTTCAAGGTACTTTTCTTCCTCTTCATTATTTTGTTTTAGGCTTAAATAAGAAATATCAAACATTTCTTTAACTAAATCAATTACTTTATGAAATCCTATTTTAGCTTCAATAGCTTTTATAGGTGATTCTTCTCGGAGTTTTATAAAATCTTCGTAGCCGTATTTTGATAATATTTTTTCACATTCCTCAATTGCACTATCTGAATACATTATGCCTTTCCAAAAAGCGGGAACAGACATTGTCATTTGAGAATTTTGCGCATCGTGGTTTCTTATTTCAACATAACTTTTTAATCTTACGTCGGGGAAATAAAGACTTATATGGTTATACCAGTCTGAAATTTCAGCTTTTAAACCGTTATAACCGTTTTCCATAAATTCTTTAAATGTTTGCGAGCAGCCGAAATATGTATTCCCTCTTTGAATAAAAATCATAGGAACATTGAGCAAAATATCTACGTAGTTATTAAATGTAAAATCTTGATTTTTTTCAAACAGTTTTCTGCTTATATAACCGCACCTGTCTTCATCGACATTAAGCCATGAATTAGCTCTGAATGACTTATATCCTGTTAACTTGGAATCTCTTACGGGTGAATTTGCGTAAATGGCGCTTATTATCGGGCTCATTTTTAAAGCCAGAGATAACTTCCTTACGGCATCTTGTTCATTTTTGTAGTCAAAGTTAGCCTGAATACCTGCCGTTTCTCTCATCATTACAAAGGGAGTCAATTCTTTTGTCGGGAGGTATTTTGTCATATATTCATAACGCTTTTTAGGTATTACATCAATGTTATCAAAGGTAGATACAGGCTGAATCCCCGTATTTAATACCATTGCATTAACATTTTCGGCATAATCGGATAAATTATTATAAAATTCATTTAATTTATCTGAAATGGTTTTGATATCTTTAAAGGGAAAAAGACTTAGTTCAACTTGGCTTCCCGGTTCAAGAGATATTACCCCGAAGCTGCTCTTTAGCCCCGTTAAATTATCTTCTTCATAGACTTTTTGCCAGATATTTGTGTCAAAACAGTATAAAATTTTTACCACATCTTCATATTTAACGGCTTTTTGGCTGTCTTTATATATAAGAAGCTTCTCTGATTCCACCCCGATTTTTTGTTCTTCTTTACAGCCGGAGAAAAAAATCCCGGAAAGCTCGTTATAATTTAATGTAGAAATCTTATCATTATCTTGCAGCAGCATATATTCTTTCTTTTGTAAAATGTTTATTGATAATGTTTTCTAAACAAGCCATTATTTTATCTTCAAATTTAATACCGTAGTTTTGGTTAATTTCTCTTATAAAATAGCAAGGGCTTGTCACATTTATTTCAATAGCTTTTTCTTTTATAACATCAAGTCCTATGAGATAAATTCCCCTTTCAGACAATTGAGAAGCGATATGTTGAGCCATAATTTTTTCATTTTCGCTTAATTTAGCAGGTTTAAAGTATTTATCACTGTGGATAGAAAATTTAAAATTATGGTCGCCGGGGAGTTTTTGAATACATTCATCAAGTACCGTATCACCTATAATTAATACACGTTTATCCCCTTCTTTAGCCTCAGGCAGGTATTCCTGCACCATTACCTGAACTTTACCTTCCTCCGTCATATTATTAATTATGGTTAAGAGGTTATTGTCATTTCTGTTTAAATAGTAAACTCCGCTTCCGAAACATCTGTTTAACGGCTTTAAAATAGCTTCTTTTTTTTCTTCGACATAATTCATTATAAGTTCAACCGAGCTTGTAACAATGTTATCGGGTACAAATTCGGGGAAATAATTTATATGTAATTTCTCATTAAAGTTTTTAACTTCAACGGGATCATTAATAAGAAGCGTTTTTTCTCTGTCTACAAAGTTAAAAACGTAGCAGGCATTTATATAATTAATGTTAACGGGAGGGTCTGACCTAAAAAATACAACGTCAAAATCATTAATTAAATTTTTCTCGGGTCCTTTATTATAAAATATATTGTCTTCTTTTAAATATGATTGTCTTGAAAATACGCTTCCTTTTGCATTTTCAATAAATAAATCAGTTTTAACAGCAACCGATACTTCATAATTCCGTTTTAAAAATTCTCTAATCAGCCAAAAATCGGTTATTAAATCATTAAATTCAAAATATTTTAATTCAAGTTCATCTATTATAAATAACAATTTTTTCGGCATAAAAACCTCTTTATTAAATTAAATTAAATTTTCCCCGTTATCCAGGCAAATATATCGTTATAAACAATTAATATCATTAATGCAATTAAAAGATAGAAGAAGAAATTGCTTAATTTCTCAATAAATGTTTTGCTGACGGGTTTACCCGTAACCTTTTCGATGATTAAGAACAAAAGGTGTCCGCCGTCTAATGCGGGAATTGGCAATATATTAATTAATGCAAGGTTTAAAGATATCATTGCCGTAAGCAAAATGCCTTGGAATATGCCTTTATAAGCAATAATTTCAGTACCTATTTTTGTAATGGCTATAATACCGTTCATTTCGCTCATCGGAATTTTGCCCGTAAAAAGCTTGCCAAGACTGTATACCATTAGCCACATTGTATTATTAACATAATCAAAAGTGGATTTTACACATTGCTTTATTGTTTTTGTTTGTGTATAGTTTTCGCTGTAGCTTTGTTCAATCCCTAAAAGCCCGTCTTTATTCGGGTATACATCAGGCAATTGAATTTCTTCATTTCCTCTTTTTACGACTATAGAAACAGGTTTTTTGGTATCTGATACTGCCATTGCCAAATCTTTTAAAGAAACGGCTTTTTCTGTTTTGTATGTTTTTGAATAATTAATTTTATCTCTTAAATCTCTTTGTGAATCCGTTAATGCGATTTCATCAGATTTAAATTTTTCAAGTCCTACAATATTGTCAAAGGTTAATTTAACGGGTGCTTCATCCTTAAATTCGGGAAGTTTTACTACCGTTCCTTCTTTTATCAGTTCGTTTTCATTGAGTTTTGGGTTTAATTTTTTCAGTTCGTCAAGCTTCGACGTAAATATTTTTTCATCAACAAAACCGTCAAACTCTTTTGACATATTAAAAAATTTATTTACGGCAACAGGATAATCAACCTTTAAACCGTTTATTGAATAGATAATATCACCTTTTTCAATCCCTGAATTCTTAATTGATTCAACGGCAGATGAAGCAAATCTTTCAAAACGAACCGTATAGGTATTATCAGGGAGATGTTTCCACAAAAGTCCTGTCATAAATATTAAGACATAAGCTAAAATAATATTGCAAATTACACCTGCCGAAATAACAAGAGCTCTTTGACCGACCGATTTATTAGAAAATCTTAAGGGTGAATCCTTAGCTAGGTCGCAATCTTCTTCATCATCAGGGAATGAAACATAACCACCAAGTAAAAAGGCGTGTATTAATATTTCCGTTTCTCCGACTTTTCTTTTAAATAAAGTAGGCCCGACAGGCAATCCGAATCCGAATTTATCTACCCTTATTCCCACTAATTTTGCTGCCAGAAAATGCCCCGCTTCATGGACTAATATCAATAAACTTATAAGTAATATCATTATTATTGAGCTTGTCAGCATGTGTAAAAAATTCATTTTAAAAATCTCTTTTATCTAATATAATTTGTATTATATGATAAAGTTTTTTGAAAAACTACTTAATTTAATTTATATTCAACCTTGTTATTTTTGTAAATCTTCAAAAGAAGATACCTTGTTGTGTTCAAAATGTCATGATAAGATTCATTTTCTCCCTTTGCGTGAATTAAGAAATGAAAACGGCGTAAAAATATACTCTGCCTGCCTTTATGACGGAATTATAAAAACTTTAATAAGAGATTTTAAATATCATAATAAAAAAAATCTTGCTTCCGTTATGGCTCAATTAATGTCTGAATACTGGCAAAAACTTAATATAAAAGATGATTTTTTATTAATTCCAGTTCCTATTCATAAATCAAGACTTAAACAGAGAAAATATAATCACATGGATATAGCGGTAAAAGAATTTTCTCTTTTAACAAGTTATAAATATAATACTGATTTTTTGATAAGAATAAAAGATACGCAAAACCAGTATAAACTCAACAGAAAAGAACGTATTGAAAACTTAAGAAATGCTTTTGACATTGATGAGACAAAAATGCCCGACTTAGAAACTCCAATATTAATAACGGATGATATAACATCAACAGGCGCAACCTTAAATGAGATTATAAAACTCTTAAAATCAAAAGGGTATAAAAATATAACGGCATTTACCCTTTCAACTCCGGATATTTGGAATTAAATATCAAATCTTTTATAAATTTCATTTATGTTTTTTAAATAATCGTCAATGTTAAAACACGATTTTATTTCTTCCGAAGACAGTTTTGATGTTACATCTTTATCGTTTAAAAGATTATCAATAAAGCTTTTATTGTTATTGAAGGCGTCAAGTGCATTTCTTTGAACTATTTTATAAGCATCTTCTCTAAGCATTCCTTTTGCGCATAATTTTAATAAAACTTTTTGCGAAAATACAATTCCGCCGAAAAGATTTGTATTTTTAAGCATATTATCCTTGTGGACAACGAGGGTTTTTATGGTTTTTTCAAGTCTTGAGAGCATATAATCAATAAGCACGGATGAATCAGGGAATATAATTCTTTCAACACTACTGTGAGATATATCTCTTTCATGCCAGAGCGGAATATTCTCCATTGCGGCAATAGAGTTAGCTCTTACAACTCTTGCGAGTCCCGATAAATTTTCGCCCGAAATGGGGTTCTTTTTATGCGGCATAGCGGATGAGCCTTTTTGCGAAGATGTAAAACCTTCTTCAACCTCAAGCACTTCTGTCCTTTGTAAGTGTCTTAGTTCAACTGCAACTTGTTCAACGCAGGAAGCTATAAGCGCCAATGCCTGAATATATTGAGCGTGAATATCTCTTGCAATAACCTGAGTCGAAAATTTAGCAGGTTTTAACCCTAAAATATCGCATGCCAGCTGTTCAACTTTAGGACTTATATTGCTGTATGTTCCGACAGGCCCTGAAATTTGACCCACATTAGCTTCCGACAGTGCTTTTTCAAAGTTTCTTTTATTTCTTTCAAATAAATCAATCCAGCCGCAAAGTTTTACCCCGAATGTTATAGGCTCTGCATGTACACCGTGAGAACGTCCTATACATACGGTATTTTTATGCTCTTTAGCTTTTTCTTTTATTGTTTTTATTAAATTGTCGATATCATCAAGGATAATTTTTCCCGCAGCTTTCATTTGAAGCGCAAGAGCAGTATCAATGACATCGGAGCTTGTCATTCCCATGTGGATATATCTTGAATTTTCGCCTACATTTTCATTAACGTTTGTTAAAAATGCAATAACGTCGTGATGAACCTGACTTTCAATCTCGTCGATTCTTTCTACGGAAAAGGAAGCCTTATTTATGATATCATTTAAAACTTCGTCACTTATTTCACCAAGCTTATTATAAGCTTTTACAACGGCAAGTTCTACATCAAGATAGTATTTAAACTTGGTTTCAATATCCCAAATTTTTTTCATTTTTTCTCTTGAATATCTCTCAATCATTATTACTTCCTTTTTTAACTTTTTTATTTTACAATAACTCCATACAGAGTTCAAGGAATGGAAATAACGCTAAGGAGAGTATAAAGATGGAAAGACAGCCCTTCTTTTATGATATAACGCTTAGAGACGGCAACCAATCTCTTAAAAAGCCTTGGAACACCTTTGAAAAGGAAATCATATTCAATAATCTGATAGAACTTGGAGCTCAAGGTATAGAAGTAGGTTTTGCTGCGGCATCCGATATGGATTTTGAAGCCTGCTCAAGATTAGCTTCAATTGCGCCTGATAATACAGTTATTTCTGCCCTTGCAAGAACGGTTAAAAATGATATTTTAAAGGCTTTTGAATCAATAAGAAACGCAAAGAAAAAGAGGATTCACACTTTTATAGCTATGAGCCCTTTTAATATGCGATATGTATTGAATAAATCACCTGAAGAAGTTAAAAAGACGGCAATTGAAGCTGTTGGATATGCAAAAAGCCTTGTAGGAAATGGCGGAGAGGTACAATTCTCGGTTGAACACTTCGGCGATTGCTGTGAAAATATAGATTTTGTTATAGATTCACTTAAAGAGATTGTAAAAGCAGGTGCAAGCGTTATTAATTTACCTAATACGGTAGAAAGAACCTGCCCTTCAAGATTTGTTAATCTTGTTGAAAAGGTTTATAATGCGCTTCCGAAGGATATAATAATTTCGGTTCACAACCATAATGACCTTGGAATGGCAACAGCCACAACGGTTGAAAGTTATTTTAAAGGTGCTGTACAGCTTGAATGTGCATTAAACGGGCTTGGAGAAAGAGCGGGAAATACAAATATGTATGAAGTTGCAGTTGCTCTCCATAATCTCGGCGTGGATGTACCTTTAAATTTATCTAAAATATACGAACTTGCACTTGTAATATCCGATATGTCGGATGTAAAAATATATGAAAAAGCGCCTTTAATAGGGCCTGAAGCACTATCACACAGAAGCGGCATACACCAAGACGGTGCCGTAAAAACCAAAGATATGGAAAAAGGTGCATATAGACCTATTCATCCGTCTTTAATAGGCAGAAAAGATGATGAAAAACTCGGATTTACTTCGCAATCGGGTAAAACCGCCATATTTGAAATTATTACGGAGGCAGGTTATCCTATTACACTTTCCGAGGCGCAAAGAATTGTTCCCGTTGCCAAGGAAGAAGCCGAAAAAATCGGAGAACTTACAACACGCAATATTATTGATATCTACTACAATAATGTTCTTAATGTTAAAGGTGCATTCAGGTTATGCAATCTTGAAAAACTTGAAGACGAAAAAATTAAACTCAGATTTATGTATAAAGATAAAGAATACAATATTGAAGTATCTGGTAACGGGCCTGTTGATGCTTGTATTAAAGCTGTTCAAAAGGCAGGATTCGATTGTGAGTTCTTAAATTATGAACAAAAAGCTTTGAATATGGGTTCTGACGCAAGTGCTATGACTATTATGCAGTTTAAAGCACCGAACGGACAGACCGTTATTTCCAGAGGTTGTGATGAAAGTACCGTTAAAGCTAATATTAAAGCCATATTTAACGGACTTAACATTATTGAAAATATGAAGTAATTTATGAAAAAATTATTTAAAATATTATTAATATTATGTTTATTTTTAAATTACACCCTTCCCGTATCGGCATTTTCATCAGGGTTTATTCTGCACGAGAAAATTATTGATGAGATTCAAACCGAAAATGTTGTTTCAAAAGATGTTGAAAAAAGGCTAAAATCTTCAATTGCAAAGGTATATGGCGAAAATCAAAAAGACGAAATATATATAAATATATTAAAAATAATAAAAGAAACAAGATTAAAACGCAGTGATTCTTTAAAAAGAGAAGACTTAAAACGCAGTGATGACTGGTATAAAGATGAAATTATATATATGTTTTATGTTGACCAGTTTGGCGTCGGCAGTGATAATCTGCCTAATACATTCAGAAAAACTGCCCAAATGCTTCCTTATTTAAAAGATTTAGGTGTAACAACAATTTATATGCTGCCTTTCGTGGATTCACCAATGGGAGATGCGGGATTTGACGTGAGAAACCCTAGAGATGTCCGTAAAGACTTAGGCGGTATGAGCGAATTTAAATACTTTATTCGTGAAGCAAAAAATCATGGGCTGAAAATAAAATCAGACTTAGTGCTGAATCACTTTTCCGATAGTCATGAATGGTTTAATGAGATAAAGAACGGTAATTTGGATAAGTTGGATTACTTCCTTGTAACGGATAAGGAACCCGAAAAAACGATATATAAAGATGAAAAACTCGGGTATATCGCTGAATATAAACACGACAGCGGAAAAATCTCAAAAAGAAGGCTTATATTCCCCGAAATAACGGATTCTCATTACCGAAAAGAAACAATAAACGGCAAAGACTACTATTTTTACCATACTTTTTATCCGTTTCAACTTGATATCAACTGGGAAAATCCGAAAGTATTGTATTACAATTTGGAAACAATAGCGTTTTGGGCAAATATAGGAATTGATATATTCAGAATGGATGCTATACCGTACCTTATAAAAGAAGAAGGCACCAACGGTGAAAACAGTCCTAAAACACATGAAATAATAAAGATTTTAAGTACGTTTTTGCAGGAAATTGCGCCTCGTTCCGTTATTCAATCCGAGGCATGCCAGCCTCCTAAAAAGATAGTTCCTTATTTTGGCAGTGAAAAACAGGTGGAACTAAATATATCGGGAGAAAATAAGCATTTATTAAGAACAAATGAAGTTCAAATAGCTTACCATTTTCCTTACATGCCTGCAATATGGGCTTCTTTGGTATCGGGTAACAGTTCATATTTCTGGCAGATACATAAAAAAACTCCTCAAATACCTGCTTCAAGCGAATGGGCAGTATTCTTAAGGGTGCATGATGAACTTACGCTTGAAATGGTAAATAATCAAATTCGTGAACTTATATATGACGGTTTGGCGGATAAGGGTGCAGAGTTTAGAAAAGGCTACGGCGTAAGCGGCAGAATGGCTGATTTCTTGGATAATGACCCTGAACGTATTAATATGGCATTTTCAATTCTTCTTTCTTTAAAAGGGATTCCCGTAATATATTACGGTGACGAAATAGGAAGCCGTAATAACTATTCTTTTGCCCAAAGAAGGGCTAAATACAGAGAAAGAAAAAATAAAACAAAAAACGGCGAAAAAACAGAAATGCTGTCTTATTTTGACAGCAGAGACATTCATAGAGGTGCAATTAAAAAATCTGCTTTTTATAGAGCTATGAATAATTCCAATAACTTTAATTCAAGAATTTATAAAAAAGTTAAAAGATTAATTCAGGTAAGAAAAGCCTATCCTACACTGTCTAGAGGTGATTTTAGCGAGGTCAAATCAAGTAAAAAAGAGGTTTTATCTTATTTAAGAAAAGGAAAAAATGACAGAATACTTATAATTAATAATCTTTCCGATGACAGAATTTATACGGAGCTTGAATCTTCTGACTTTAATTTCGATAAGTTATCGGGTGAAATTGAAATGAAAGAATTAATTTCGATGAAAAATAAAGTCTTAAAAATTGATAATAAAAAATTAATAGTAAGATTAAGACCTTATGAGTCTTTGTGGTTAAGTTTTCCTTAATTAATATTTCTTTATATAAATAAAAAATGCTAAAGAAATAATCCTATGATACCGATATATTCCATGGTATGGAGTATGTATGGCAGATTCTGTAAATAATAACGGCATAGATAACGCTTATAAATATAATAATCCCGAAATATCCAAATATGATACAGATAATGACGGAAAAATTTCCGTATTTGAAGTTGAGCAAATAACTGATGAAAATTCTAAGTCGGAATTGGCTGTTTTGCTTGAAAATGATATGACCGAACAGTATAGTGAAGAAATAACCGAAGAAAAAATACAATCACTTGAAAGCAAATTATCGGAGGCAAAAAATAAACAAGGTGTAGTAGGTTCACTTTGGAACGGAATAAAAAATATAACCGGACTCGGTTCAAGTACAAATAAGTGCGAACAAGCTATCGAGGATTATAAAAACGGAAAAATCAGCTACGATGAAGCAGAAAGTATAATTTCGGGCTTTGACTCCAAACAGGAAAGTTCTGTAAATCTTGCAGCAAATATATTAACAGGTGTAGCGGCGACTTTAGTAGTTGGTTCTGCGGTATTAACAGGCGGACTGTCACTGGGTGTAATAGCAGGTGCAGCTGCAGTCGGAGCAGGAACAAAGGCTGGACTTAAATTTTTAGACAGAGCCACAAATAAAGTAGAAGGTGATGCTGCAGATGCCAAACAAATAGCTAAAGATTCACTATCAGGTGCCGTGGATGGTGCGGTTTCCGTTGCAACAATGGGAATGGGAACTACTGCTGTTACTGCAAAGACCGCGGTTCAACAAACACTAAAAGAAACCGTAAAACAAGGAATAATTTCAGGTGCTAAAGCAGGTGCCGTTTCAGGTGCCGTAACAGGTGCAAGTGACTATACCATTGAAGCCGTTTTAGAAGAAGATGTTGAATTTAATGCTCAAGATTTAGCTAAAAGTACATTAATGAATGCGGCAGGCGGTGCTATAGCAGGTGGTGCCATGGGCGGAATTTCTTCCGGCATTCAATATAAAAAAGCCTTTAAAATAGCTAATGAATTGAAAGATCAAACAAATAAAATGCATGAAACCTATTCATCATATATTGATGAAGCTCAAGAGCAGATATCAAATGAGTTTTCCGAGCTTACAAGTGTTAAAAATGAAAATATTACCGCAAGAGTTAAAAGTAAAAATTCGGTTTTAAGTAAATTGGCAAAAAAATATGATAGCGGCGAACTCAAATCTACGTCAATGGAAGATTGTATAGATGCAATAGGAGATGCATACGGAACAAGAATTCAGATGGAAAATCTCCGGCCGAATGAAGCAAAAGAAATTATTGAAGATTGTTTATACGGTTATAATATCACATACGAACAGTTTATAAAGTATATGAATGGTGATACTTCTACTCTTGATGATGCTGGTATTAATACTATTAATGAAATAAAAGATACCGTTATTGATTTACTAAAAGAACGCCAATCGCAGGAAGTTGTTGATCAGCTTATTGATGCGATAGGTAACGGCAGAATGACTATTACCGAATTAAACAATTACGGTGATAATATTTCTTCTTATTTTACCGCAAAACAATTGCAGGAAATAGCTGATGCGTACTACATTGCAACAGGAAATAAACTTGAACTCGTTTCATTAGATAATTTCCATAATGCTTCAGGGTCAAAAGTTACCATAGATGATAGTTTTGATTATACAATAAATTTAGATACAAAAGGTGCAGTAAAAGATTCAGGATATGCGTCATCTCAAATGAATGTTAAACACAAATTCGCTGACGGTACAATAGGTAACGGCGAACTTCAAATCCGTGGTACCGAAGTAAATAAATTTGCTGATGTGGAGCATATTCCCTATGATATAAAAACAGGTAAGATTAAAGCTTCTGATGAAACTTATTCTGATATTTATAAAATTATAGAAAAAATGTCTGATAAAACTTATACAAAATATAATGAATTCCTTACTAAAACATATCAATATTTAAGGCTAAAAGAGCTTGGGATTGAAACTGCTCCTCCTGTATTTAGTGATAAATCACTTTCTGAAGAAGCACTCAGATTATTAAGCCCCGAAGGTTTATTGGAAATAAGTGCAAGAAAACACTGACAAAAAAAATAGTTATATGTTTTAAATATGTTATAATATAAGGATAAAAAAATGAATATAAATAATAACAATAATCAAATAAATACTTCGTTTTCAGGGTTGTTAAAAAAAGATTTAAATAAAATGACAAAAGATGAAAAAATGGATATATTAGTTGAAAAAGCTTCAAACCTTCTGGTACAGAGAGCCGAAAGGGAAGTACCCGATAACGGGAAGTTCAGCAGAATTTTTGTTGCTTTTGATATTCCTGATACTCAAAATGAAGCATTAATCAGTTTTGAACATGATGAAATCGAACCTAAGGATATGAGAAGACTTTCTATTGGCGTTCACAGAGCTAACAGTGACAGAATTACTTCAAAATATATCGTTAAAGGTACTAAAAAGGAATTAATTGAATATTTAAAGAAAACTGAATTTAAAAAAGAATTTACGGATACTGTTAATTCGCTTTCTCACTCCGTTGATAACTATTATTCTTCATTATAATAAACTATATACTTGTAAAATATCTTTGAAGCAATTACAATAAAGTGAGTTTAGTTTTGAGGATATTTTAATATGGGAAATTGTGAAGAACAAAAAAAATCACATTTTACAAGTTTAGAAGCAAAGTCAATAATAAATGAGGCTTTAAAAGTATTAGGGAAAAAACATCTGGCATTTATAGCACATGCAAACAGTTTTCCTGCTGAAACGGGTAAAAATACCGGATTTGGCAGTGTTAATTCAAATGCGGCAAAAAAGTTAATTGATTTTTTATCAGGCGTATTTACCGATATTCAGCTTGGACCTGCAGGAAAAACAAAATCTATTGATGCTTCGCCGTATACGGGTACAATTTTTTCAAATAACCCTTTATTTATAGATTTAGAGCAACTGACAACCGATGAATGGTTTAATATTCTGTCGCTTGAAACTTATGACAGAATTGTTGAAAATAATCCGAATAAAAATACAAACAGAACAGCTTATTCATATATTTTTGATGCACAGGATGAAGCATTAAAAGAGGCTTTTGAAAACTTTAAAAAAGTTAACTGCCCCGATTTAAAAAATCAGTTTGAAAAGTATAAAGAAGATAATAAATTCTGGCTTGAAAAAGATTCTTTGTATGAAGCTTTAACAGTTGAACACAACAACGATTATTGGCCTATGTGGAATTCGGAGGTTGATAAAAATCTTCTTAATCCTCAAAATGAAGAACAAAAAGCTCAATATACACAAAGAATAAAAGAACTTAAAGAACAGTATAAAGATGTAATAGAGTATTATTCATTCTGCCAGTTCTTAATTTATGTTCAAAATAATAAATCAAGACAGTATGCCCAGACAAAAGGTATGAAAATGATAGCCGACAGGCAAGTTGCATTTTCAGACCGTGATAATTGGGCATATCAGTCATATTTCTTAAAAGGCTGGTACTTGGGATGTCCGCCTGATTATTTCTCGGAAGACGGTCAAATGTGGGGATTCCCCGTAATGGATCCTGAAAAGCTCTTTAATCAAGACGGCTCACTTGCTGAAGGCGGATTGTTAATGAAAGAGCTTTATAAGAAAATGTTTACCGAAAACCCCGGCGGTGTAAGAATTGACCACATGGTAGGTTTAATTGACCCTTGGGTTTATGTTGCGGGCAAAAAACCTAAAATAGAAGAAGGTGCGGGCAGATTATATTCATCTCCCGAACATCCCGTTTTATCAAGATATGCTATTGCAACTAAAGATGACTTAAATTATGAAGTTGAAGCCGATAAAGAAGAAAGAATACTTAAGTTAACCGAAGAACAGGTTAAACGCTACGGTGCGCTTGTCGAAAAAATAGTTATCGGTGCCGCTAAAGAAGTCGGACTTGATAAAGATTCCATTGTTTGCGAGGATTTGGGCACTTTGACTTATCCTGTTGTAAGTGTTATGAAAGAATATGACCTTCAAGGTATGAAATTGATTCAGTTTGTTGTACCTGAAAAGCCTGATCACCCTTACAGATGTAAAAATATTACTCCGAGAAGCTGGGCTATGGTCGGTACTCACGATAATGAACCTATTGCAATGTGGGCTGACGCTACGGTTAATACGGAAGCAGGGTATTTAAACGGTAAAAATCTTGCTGAGGACTTATGGCCTGATGCTGATGATGAAGAAAGAGAAGCAATTGCCGTAAGAATTTCTAAAGATGCTCCTTTCTTAACTCAAACCAAGTTTGTTGAGTTATTTGCCTGCAAGGCTGAAAATATTCAGATTTTCTTTACCGACTTTTTAGGGTTGTATGATGTATATAACCGCCCCGGAACTTCAGGTGATAAAAACTGGTCATTAAGAATTCCCGATAACTATGATGAAGTTTATGCAAATAATTTAAGAGAAGGTAAAGCATTAAATCTTCCTTTAATCTTAAAGCTTGCCATAGAAGCAAGAGGGCATGAGTTTGCTTCTCAACATCAGGATGTTATCCAAAAACTTGAAAGTATAATATAGGAAATAAAATGCACGAGTTAAAAGTGGAATCTACATTCTCGGCTGCTCACCACCTTTTAAATTATAACGGTGAATGTGAGAATCAGCACGGGCATAACTGGAAGGTTGAAGCTTATTTCAGAGGTTCAACCCTTGATAAATCAAATCTTCTGATTGATTTTAAAGTCTTAAAAAAAGAACTTAGTTCAATCCTTGATTTACTTGACCATAAGGATATTAACACTCTTAAAGAGTTTGACGGAGTAAGTCCTTCAAGTGAGATTATCTCAAAATTTATTTATAAAAAATTGAAAGAAAAAATCCCTCAAACTTTTAAAGTATCGGTATGGGAAACGGAAAAGGCTTGTGCGAGCTATTTTGAGGATTAAAAATGGGTATAATTCAAGCGATAATTATGGGGATAGTTCAGGGATTAAGCGAGTTTCTTCCGGTATCAAGCTCTGCTCACCTTGTTATTACTTCTAATCTTTACAAAGTATTAAAAAACATCCCTATCCAAGAGCAGCAGACTCAGGAAATTTTTCTTGATATTATGCTTCATTTGGGTACTTTAATCGCCGTTTTAATCTTCTTTAGAAAAGACATTATAAGTATTATAAAAGCTTTTTTATCTGCGATAAAAACAAAAGATTTTTCTAATCAGGATGCTAAACTTTCGCTATATATAATCTTTGGTACGGTAATAACCGTATTAATAGCGTATCCTTTAAATACCGTTGCGGAAAAACTTGTTTTTGCTCCATGTATTGTAGGTATTTTATTAATAATAACGGGCTGTTTACTGTTTTTTAGCGAACGATATTCCAAGAATCTATCTAAAAAATCAGCTGATATAGATACAAAAACAGCTATATTTATGGCAATAGCACAAGGTATAGCTGCGCTTCCGGGGTTTTCCCGTTCGGGGCTTACAATTGCCGCAGGGCTTTTAAATAAGCAGCAAAGAGTTACCGCTGCAAGATATTCTTTTCTTTTAAGTATACCAATCATTCTCGGTGCTTCTATGTTGTACCCTCTTATTAAAATAGATTTAAATGAACTCTATTCATACAATTGGACTTCAATTATAACAGGAACAATAGTTTCCGCTATAGTCGGGTACCTTTGTATTAAATACTTTCTTAAATTTGTCGGAAAATATTCACTTGCATTTTTCGGATATTACTGCATAATAATAGGTGTGTTTACTTTTGTGTTTTTTAATTTTGCTGCAAAAGGGGTTTAATAAATGGATAAAACAATTGATTTTATAAGGGATAAGATTGGCAATTTTGAGCCTGAGATAGGTATAATATTGGGTTCAGGGCTTGGAGACTTTGCGGATGAATTTCAGGGGAAGGTAATTCCTTATAGTGAAATACCTGAGTTTGAAGCTTCACATGTCGAGGGGCATAAAGGACAGCTTGTATTTGCCGAGGTATGCGGTAAAAAAACCGTTATGATGCAGGGCAGATACCATTTTTATGAAGGTTATTCTCTTGCTACCGTTACTTATCCCGTTAAGGTTATGAAAAAACTCGGGGTTAAAATCCTTATAATAACAAATGCCGCAGGTGCGGTTACTAAAGAATATACCCCCGGAGATTTGATGTTTATTACGGATCATATTAATTTTATGGGAACAAATCCTTTAATAGGCAGAAATGATGATACATTGGGTACTCGTTTCCCTGATATGAGCGAAGTATATTCAAAAGAACTTATTGAAAAAGCGGAAAATATAGCAAAAAAACTTAATATCAAATATCAAAAAGGGATATATGTTGCAACAACAGGTCCAAGCTATGAAACGCCCGCAGAGATAAGAATGTTTTCTCTCTTAGGGGCAAATGCAGTCGGAATGTCTACCGTTCCCGAAGCTATTGTAGCTAATTATTGCGGATTAAAGGTGTTAGGGATAAGCTGCCTTACAAATTATGCGGCAGGAACCACGAATAATCCTTTGAACCATCAGGAAGTTATAGATACGGCAAACAAGGTTAAGGAAAACTTTAAAAATCTTTTAATTGAGCTTATTGAAAAGGTTTATTAATTAATATCAACGACGCTCACGCCGTCGCCGCCTTCGGCGTTTTCGCCCGCTCTGAATTTAGCGACATAAGGTGAGTGCATAAGATATTCTCTTATGACCTGTTTTAATGCTCCGGTGCCGTGTCCGTGGATAATGTATACGGGGCTTAAATTATAAAGGCTTGCTTTATCAAGATATTTTTCTATTTCATCAAGTGCTTCTTCACACCTGTAGCCTCTTAAATCCAAAGTCTGAGATAAGGAATGTCTTTCAAATGAAAAATCTTTTTTATATACGCCTTTTGCTTTCTGTTCTCTTTTTATTAAAGATTTATTTAAAACCGCTAGTTTATTTTGTTTTATCTTTGTTTTTAACTGCCCTAATTGAATTAATACATTTTTATTCTTATCGGGAAGTTCTAAAATTGTGACTTCCTGATTCAGGTCGGTAATCATAACGATATCGCCTGCTTTTGCTTTTGTCCAGTCAATAGGAGTATATTTTTCGGCTATTTCGTCTTCATCTTTTCTGAAATCAGAGCGCATTACCGTTTCAATATTTGCCAGACGGTTAAAGCTTCTTCTTGCAATTTTCTCTGATTTTTCTTCCCGCATTTGTTTAAGTATGTCTTTTATTTCATCACGGGCTTCATTTATTGAGGTTTCATATTTCTTTTTGTATATTCCGATATTTTTCTTTTTTTCTTTTTTTATTTCATTTAATTTATCGTTAAGACTTTGTTCCAATCGTTTAACATTTTCTTCTTTTTCTTTAATAATGAGTTTAGAGTCAGAGAGCTCCTGCTGAGTTTTTTGGAGTTCTTCAAGAACTTTTGCGCTTGTATCTTTTTCATTAAAGTAAATATCTTTGGCATTATTAATAATTTCTTCTTTTAAACCGAGATTTTTACTTATTGATATAGCGTTACTGGCACCGGGTATTCCTATTAAGAGTTTATAGGTCGGTTCAAGCGTATTAATATTAAATTCTACTGAAGCATTAATAAATCCTTCTTTTAAATATGCAAGAGATTTGAGTTCTCCAAAATGCGTTGTTGCAATGATAAAAGAATTTTTGTTTTTAAGATATTCAAGTATGCTTTGAGCCAGTGAAGCACCTTCTTTTGGGTCTGTTCCCGCTGATATTTCGTCAAATAATACAAGAGTTTCTTCATCTGAATGATTAATTATATTAACAATATTTGTCATGTGAGAAGAAAAAGTTGAAAGGTTTTGAATTATGCTCTGTTCATCTCCAATATCCGCAAATACTTTTTTAAACGGATATATTTGAGCTTCATAGCACGGAATATGAAGTCCTGCTTTTGTCATAAGTACAAAAAGCCCGACGGTTTTAAGTACAACAGTTTTTCCGCCCGTATTTGAACCTGTTATTATCATGCAGTTTTTATTCGGGTTCATATAAAAATCATTTTCAACAATTTCTTTTTTTGATTTTATTAACACGGGGTTTTTCATCATTTTGATATTAATTAATTTTTCCGATGAAATTTCAGCTGCCGTTCCGTCAAATGATGCGGAATATTTTGCTTTTGCAAAAATAAAGTCGAGCTCGACAAGTTCATTTAGCGAGTTTTCTATATCTTCAAATGCGCTTCCTATTTCATTTGAAAGAGATTTAAGTATTTTTTCGATTTCAATGTTAATTTCGATTTCCGTTTGTCTTATTTTATTGTTGAGTCCTACCAGTATTTCAGGCTCAATAAAGAAAGTTTGACTGCTTTGCGAGATATCGTGAACAATACCTGATACCTTGTTTTTACATTCGGCTTTAACCTGAAAAACAGTTCTGCCTTCCCTTTGGGTATATATACTGTCTTGCAGACAGCTTGTAAAATCGGAATTTTGAAGTAGAGACGAAACAACCGTTTTCACATTAGAATTTGTATCTCTCAGTGTTTGATACAGTCCTTTTAATTTTTGAGTTGCATCTTCTTTTACGGTCAGTGCGGGAGTAAATGTATTAAATATTTTGTCTTCAAGTTCTTTATTCGGAAATAAATTATTTTTTAATTCCGATAATTCTTTATAATCTTTTGAAATACTCTCAAGAAAGTTTTTCATTAATCTTGTTGTTTTAAGGATTCTTGCAGAGTTTATTATTTCTTCTTCACTTAGCCTTAAGTGTTTTTTTGCGTCTTCAAGACTTTTTTTTATGTTATAAATATTGTCTAAAGGAACATTAAGCGCATTATTTATAATTTGTCTTGCCTGCGAAGTTAATAAAAGTTCATGAGTTATAAGGAAGGGTTCATCAAAAATTTGAGCATTCAAACACCTTTCCTTACCTAAATAACTTACTGCAAATTCAGAAAGGTATGAAAGTACTTTGTCAAATTCAAGAATTTTTATAGCTTTATTTTTCATAAAAATATTATAAACAAAAAAAGGACAGATAAGAAATCTTATCTGCCCTTTTTAAACTTATAAAATAACTATTTTCTTGCAGCTACTTTACCGTCAACAATTTCTTTGAATTTTTTACCAGCAGTAAATACGGGAGCTGTTTTAGCAGCGATTTTAATTTTAGCGCCTGTTTGAGGGTTACGGCCTGTTCTTGCAGCTCTTTTTCTAGCTTCCCAAGTACCGAAACCTACTAATGTTACTTTTTTACCTTTAGCAACTGTTTTTTCAACTGTTGACATAATTGCATTTATTACTTCTGCTGCATCTTTTTGAGTAACTTTTGCTTTTTTTGATACTTCTTGTACTAATTCTTCTTTGTTCATGGTATAAAACCCCTTTCCTTAAATATAAATATAACACTTCTTATTATAGCTATTTTTTAGAACTAGTCAATAGCTAACTTTCAATACTGTTATAATTTATAGCGAGAGGCTATTTATTTTTCATCGTTGGAAAGGCAATAACATCACGGATGGTGGTTGAATCGGTTAATAACATAACAAGTCTGTCGATACCCATACCCATACCGCCTGTCGGAGGCATTCCGTATTCTAATGCGTTAATAAAATCCTCATCTATATCGCAGGCTTCTTCATCACCTTGAGCTTTTTGTAGTGCCTGTGCTTCAAACCTTTCACGCTGGTCTATTGGGTCAGTCAGTTCCGAGAATGCATTGGCAAGTTCCCACCCGTTGACTTTTGATTCAAAACGTTCCGTTAAACGGGGATTATTTCTGTGAACTTTTGCTAACGGCGAGATTTCTCTCGGGTAGTCCATTATATGTACGGGCTGAATTATATAGGGTTCTACTTTATCTTCAAAAACGGCTTCAACAATTTTGCCCCAGTTCATATTTTCTTCAAGTTCAACGCCTAATTTTTCGGCAGCCGCTTTTGCTTCATCAGCTGTCATAAATTCTGCAAAATCAACTCCCGTTGCTTCTTTTATAGAACCTATCATTGTTTTTCTGTCCCACGGCGGAGTTAAATCTATTTCGTTTTCTCCGTACTTAATTTTTGTTGTGCCGAGAACTTCTTTTGCAACGAAGGCAACCATATTTTCGGTTAATTCCATCATATCGTTATAGTCTACGTATGCTTGATAAAGTTCTATAGTCGTAAATTCAGGGTTATGCAGTGAGTCTATACCTTCATTTCTGAAACAGCGGTTGATTTCAAAAATCTTTTCGGATAATCCGCCGACCATAAGTCTTTTTAAGTGGAGCTCGGGGGCTATTCTCATATACATCGGGATATCTAAAGCATTATGGTGTGTTTCAAAGGGTCTTGCATTTGCTCCGCCTGCTTGCGAGTGCAGCATTGGTGTTTCAACTTCCAAAAATCCTTTTGAGGTTAAATATTCTCTGATTTTTTGAATGATTAATCCCCTTTTTCTGAAGGTTTCTTTAACTTCTTCATTCATAATCATATCGACATATCTTTGGCGGTAACGTGTTTCAACGTCAGTTAATCCGTGGAACTTTTCGGGCAGCGGTTTTAGTGATTTTGTTAAAATCTCAAAATCAATTGTTTTTAAGCTTAATTCACCTCTCGGGGTTCTTCTTATGTCGCCCGTAAACCCTACAATGTCACCTATATCAATCACTTTTAAAAGTTTTATTTTTTCTTCATCAATGTTTTGTTTATGAGAGAATATTTGGATTTTGCCTGTATCATCCATAAGGTCAATAAACATGCCTGAATTTCTGATTGCCATAACTCTGCCTGCTACGCTGTAGCGGTCAGTTGTTTCCTCGCCTGAGGCAAGGTCTTTATATTTTTCCTGTAATTCTTTAGCTGATGCGGTTTTATTAAATTTATAAGGATAAGGGTTTATTCCTTTTTCTCTTAAATCGTTTGCTTTTTGTATTCTTGTTTGCCTTATTGTGTCTATTGATGATGTTGTTTCTTTAGTATCCTGCATATTACTCTCCAAATTATTCTTTCAGTAAAATTCTATCATTAACATATAATTTGTGTAATAATTAAAAAATGAATATTTTAATCCCCGAAGAATTAGCGATAAAAAAGCCAAATAGCGAACTTCTAAAAATTATAAACAGTAAAAAATTCAATGACCGTGTGCTTTATGAAATAAATTCCGATTTTCATAATATTAAAATAATAGAAAATGAAATCGGGCGGTTTTTGCATTATAAAGACACCTATCAGGCAGGGTTTATTGAAACGGAGTTTTATAAAGGCAATCTGCCTTATATTAATTATTTTTTGATTTCTTATTTATTGAATCCTAGAATTGAGAAAATTTTGCTTGTGGGATTGGGAACGGGGAAATTAATCAATGATTTTGAATTTCTTTTTGATAATCTTAAAACAATTGACTGCGTTGATATAGAAGAAAATATATATGATATTGCGGTTAATTATTTTGATTTTAAACAGCCCGAAAAATTTAATTTTATTTTGCAAGACGGCATAACATACCTTCGTAATTGCCCCAAAAAGTACGATTTAATTATAGTTGACGTTGCAAATAATGACGGGATAGACTTAAGATTTTTATCTGACGAGTACTTTTGCGCAGTAAAAAAATGTTTAAAAAAAGACGGAATTTTTGTTTCCAATATGTGTGCAAGCCCTGATTTTGAGAATCCTGAAAATATTTTTTTCAAAAAATATTTCCCGATATATAAAAAATATTTTGGCTGTAATTTAGTTTTTAAAGGCGATTATTCCGATAAAATTTACTATAAATCGTTTTTTAATATTGATGAAAGAGTAATGGATATAACAAATGTGATAATTTTTTCATCGGACAAAAAATATTCTTTAAAACACGACTATGAAAAAGCGGAAAAATTGGGTGTAAATATTAAAAATTATTTGAAAGATTTATCACAAATTGAATAATAGCTTTATTTGTATTAAAATTAAATCAAAGTATAAAGGGATAGAGAAGTGGCAGCAAGACCCACAGTAGCAATAGTAGGACGTCCGAATGTCGGTAAATCGACATTCGTTAACAGGCTTTTGGGTGCAAGAAAATCGATTGTTGATGATAAGGCAGGCGTTACCCGTGACCGTATTTATTTTGACGTTGAATGGATGGATAAGCATTTTACCGTAATTGATACGGGCGGTATAATCCCCGGTGACGAAGATGAAATAATGGTTAATATTTACGCACAGGCAAAAGCTGCCTGTGATGAAGCAGATAAAATCATTTTCATTGTCGATGGTTTAGAGGGTATTCACCCCGTTGATTATGATATAGCCAATATTTTAAGAAAAAGCGGAAAAGAAGTATTTCTCGCCGTTAATAAGCTGGATTCTCCCGAAAAATTTATTAATATCACGGATTTCTATTCACTTGCACTAGGTGAACCTGTTGCAATATCCGCACTTCACGGCTCTGGTGGTGTTGGTGACCTTTTAGAACTTGTTACAAAAGATTTTAACTATGATATAGAAGAAGAAAAATCAGAACATATAAGAATCGCAATAGTTGGTAAGCCTAATGTGGGTAAATCCTCTATAGTTAACGCTCTTTTAAATAAAGAAAGAGTTATTGTTTCAAATGTATCAGGTACGACACGTGATGCAATAGATTCTAAAGTTAAATATGAGGGCGAAGAATTTATTCTTGTTGATACGGCAGGTATCAGGAAAAAATCAAAAGTCGATTGGGGAATAGAAAAATTTGCCGTAGACAGGTCCATAAGAGCCATTAGAAATTGTGATATTGCGGTTCTTGTTATTGATGCAACGGAAGGAATCTCGGATCAGGATAAAAAAATTGCGGGCACTATAATTGATTCGGGCAAGGGTATGATTCTTGCAATAAATAAATGGGATTTAATTGAAGATAAAAAATCCTCCACCATTAATAAGTTTGAAAAAGAAATAGAAAACGAAATGCCTTTTCTGAGTTATGTTCCTAAAGTATTTATCAGCGCAAAAACCAAGCAGAGATTGGTTAACATATATAAGTTAACAAAAGAAGTATATGCTGAAACGACAAAAAGAATTTCAACAAGCATATTGAACAAGGTTGTTTTAGACGCTATATCAATGAATCCTCCTGTAAGCATAAGAGGTAAAAGATTAAAATTGTTCTATATTACTCAGGTTAAAACTCAGCCGCCTTCTTTTGTCTTATTTATTAATAATGAAGATTTATTAAAGGATAACTATGTTAAATATCTCGAAAATAAAATGAGAGAAGCATTCGGATTTAAAGGCAGTCCCATTAAAATTTCTGCCAGAGAAAAGGGAGAGAAAAAATGATTGAAGTTATTAATACTACGTTAGTAATTGCTTTAGTTTCTTATATCATAGGCTCTATACCTACAGGATATATTATTGTGAAATTATTAAAAGGTATTGATATAAGAACAATAGGTTCAGGGTCAACAGGTGCTACAAATGTTAAAAGGGTGCTTGGTACTAAATGGTTTTTTATTGTAATGCTGTTGGATGCTCTAAAAGGTGCTATCCCTGTTTTAATCGCAGTTAATTATCATAATTTTGTTCATTTTAAAGGATTGACACCCGTAGTTGCGGCATTATTTGTAATTATAGGACACAGTAAATCAATTTTCTTAAAATTTACGGGCGGAAAATCCGTTGCAGCAGGAATTGGAACTATTCTGGCTTTATGCTGGCCTGTCGGTCTGATTATTGCAGGTGTCTGGGCTATTGTTACATATTTATCAAAATATGTGTCTCTGGGTTCTATTGTTGCGGTTGCTATTGCTCCTGTATTAATGAATTCTTTTGATCAGAATATTTATTATATATGTTTTTCTGCAATAGGCGCAATTTATGTCATATTAATGCACAAGGAAAATATAAAAAGATTAATAGCCGGAACGGAAAATAAAGTCAGAAAATAATGGCAAAGTATAACGGATTAAAAATAGTTTCAAAAGTTGAAGTTGATTCAAAAGAAGCATTGAGTATAGTTTATACCCCAGGGGTTGCAGCTTCCTGCATTGAAATAAAAAATAACCCCGAAACTTCTTATGACTATACGAACAGAGAAAATTCAGTTGCCGTTATATCTTTTGACTATGAAAGTTCTTTAAATCGTGCAATATTTTTAAAGAGTACACTTTCTATTGACGCTTATCCGTTTGAAATATCTTCAAAAGCTTCTGATAAGATTAAACTCGTTGTTGAAAATATTGAACCTTCATTCGGTGCCGTGGATTTAAGCCTGATCGAGGAATATGTTAAAAATATTGATTTTAACGTCAAAATACCTGTTTTAAAAGGTAAAACCGGCAATTTAAAAGAGTTTTTCCTGTGTGTATCCAAGAATTTATTTATGTTCAGCTATGATAAACTTGAAGGAAGCAATAGCGAAAAATCACTGCAATTAAGAAAAATGGCAGGCGGGGTTATTGAAATTGAACTTACGGAAGAAAAACAAAAAAAGCCCGTAGGGATTGTTTCAGACGGCAGTGCCGTTTTGGGCTTAGGGGATATAAAAGGGCTTGCAGGGCTTCCCGTTATGGAAGGGAAAGCTGTTTTGTTTCAGCAATTAGGCGAAGTTAGTGCAATGCCTCTATGCTTAAAAACTCAAAATGCCGATGAAATTGTTGAAACGGTTCTGCTGCTTCAAAATTCATTTTCGGGAATAAATTTAGAGGATATTAAGGCTCCGAGGTGTTTTGAAGTAGAAAATAAGCTTATTGAAAAAGCGGATATACCGATATTCCACGATGACCAGCATGGTACAGCTGTTGTTGTGGCTGCTGCATTATTAAATGCGCTTGTGCTTGCCGATAAAAAAATAGAAGACGTAAAAATTATATTTTCGGGTGCAGGTGCTGCCGCTATTGCCGTTTGTAAGCTTATTCTTGCTCTGGGTGCTAAAAATGTCGTTATGTTCGATATAGATGGTGCTATTTATAAAGGCAGAAAGCAAAATAACTTCGCCCACGATGAAATTTCAAATTATACAAATTCAGATTGTGTAAAAACACCTCTTAAAGAGCAGATAAAAGGTGCTGACGTATTTATAGGACTTAGCGCCCCTGATATTTTAAATGAAGAAATGATAAAATCAATGAATAAAAACCCGATTATATTTGCTCTTGCAAACCCTGTACCTGAAATCATGCCTGATAAGGCGAAAGAATTTGGTGCATTTATTTCGGCATCAGGCAGAAGCGACTTTCCTAATCAAATAAATAATTCTTTGGTTTTTCCGGGGCTTTTTAAAGGTGTTTTGGAGCATAATATAAAAAAGATTACAACTCAAATGAAACTTAATTGCGCTTTTGCTCTTGCTTCTTTGGTTAAAGATGATGAATTAAATCCCGATTATATACTTCCTGATGCACTTGATATGAGAGTACCAAATGTAATTTCAGAGAATGTGGTTTAAATTTTATTCACTTTCTTTATTCATATTTTAATTTATGGTAGAATTTAAAAGAATTGGGGATAATATGAAGCTTAGTTTAAAAGAGATAGTGAATGCCGTTGGGGCAGAAGTTTTAAAAGGCGGTTCTGATAACTTTGAATATAGTTTTTCAACAGATACAAGAACAATAAAGGAATGTGATTTATATATCCCTTTAAAAGGCGAGAATTTTGACGGTGCCGTATTTATTGATAAAGCCCTTGAAAACGGGGCTAAAGGTTATTTTACTTCAGATAAAAGTAAAATTTTAAATAATGCGGAAGTCATTTTATATACAAATGACACAAAAGAAGCTTATTTAAAGCTTGCTAATTATCATAAAAATAAAATTAACCCCTGCACAATAGCCGTAACGGGCAGCAGCGGAAAGACAACCGTTAAAGAAATGCTCTACAGCGTCTTTAAAAATGCGGGAGAAACCGTAAAATCCATTTTGAACCATAATAATGAAATAGGATTGTGCCAAACACTTTCTGACATTGATAAAAATACTAAATACCTTATTGTCGAGATGGGTATGAGAGGCTTTGGCGAAATTGAATTATTATCAAAATATACACAGCCTGATATTGCAATAATCGTAAATTCGGGAAGCGCCCATATAGGAAGGCTTGGTTCACTTTTAAATATTGCAAAAGCCAAGTTTGAAATAGCTAAATATCTTAAATCGGACGGTATATTAATTGCGCATGATAATCCATTAATTAAAGAGGTTAATGATAATAAGCATAAAACAATATATTTTTCGCTTGAAGATAAAAATCTTGAAATAACGGAAATGACGGCTGAAAACTCTGAATTTATATATAAGGGAAATGAATATAAATTAAATGTTTCGGGTGAACACAATATACAAAATGCCCTGAGTGTTATTGAAGCAGGTTTATATGCAGGGTTAAATCCCGATATAATTGCAAAAGGGCTTTTTGAATTTTCACCGATAGAAAAAAGATGGGATATAGAGGATATAAAAGGATTTAAAGTTATAAATGACAGCTATAATTCTAATCCTGACTCGGTTAAAGCTGCATTGAAAACCTTTTTAACTCATACTCCTTCTCCTAAAGCAGTTGTGCTTGGTGATATGGGAGAACTTGGCAGGGACGAGAAAAAATACCATAAAGAAGTCGGTAAATTTCTTGATAACCTTGAATGTGATTATGTTCTGACGGTGGGTGAACTGGCTGAATATATAGTTTCAGCAAAAAATAAAACAATTCATTTTAATTCAAAAAAAGAGCTTGCGGATTATATAAAAGAAAATCTGCCAAAGCATTCAAATATTCTTTTAAAGGCTTCAAGGTTTATGAAATTTGAAGAAATTATTGAGGAGCTGAAGAAATAATATGGGATTCAATATATTAATAATAGTTTCAATGCTTGTTGCATTCGTTTTAACTTTATTATTCGGTGTTGTGTATATTGATTTTCTAAAAAAAAGAATGATGACGCAGTATATACTTGAAGATGCGCCTGAACGCCATGCACAAAAAGCAGGTACACCTACAACAGGCGGAGTTTTTATTGTATTTTCTATTATTCAAGCTTCACTTGCGGCATTGACTATGAATCAAAGTCTTACGACTTCGGCACTTATAGTTTTAATAACATTTTTATTTTTTATGCTTGCCGGGTTAAAAGATGATTACGGAAAAATAAGCCATAAAGAGAATAAAGCAGGGCTTTCACCGAGAAATAAACTGTTCTTTCAAATTGCTATTGCTATTTTACCTGCGGTTTATATGACGCTTTCGGGTCAAACATATTTAAATATAGGACAATACAGTATTGATTTACATTACCTGTATCCGTTTTTTGTAATATTTTTTATGACGGGTGTATCAAATGCAGTTAATTTAACGGACGGACTTGACGGTTTGGCATCATCAAATACTGCCGTTGCCATGATTATGTGTACTATAATTTCTGTTATCTCAGGCAGAACGGATTTAGCTATCATATCATCGGCTGTTGTTGGAAGCTGTATTGCTTTTTTATATTTTAATCGTTATCCCGCAAAAGTATTTATGGGCGATACAGGCTCTTTGGCACTCGGAGGACTTCTCGCAACTATTGCTGTTATGGGCAAATTTGAACTTTGGATTTTATTTATAGGTTTTGTTTTCTTTTGTGAAACAATGTCTGTTATAATACAAGTTATAAGCTTTAAATTAACAGGGAAAAGAGTTTTTAAAATGAGTCCTATTCATCATCATTTTGAACTTTCAGGCTGGAGCGAAAATAAAATAGTAATTGTATTTTCTTTAGTAAGTTTAATAATGGGTTCAATTGCCGCAATTTTATTTAAAATTTTATGGTAGGTATGGTATGAAAAGAAAGTGGATTGATAAAAAAGTTTTAATATTAGGTTTATCTAAAAGCGGTGTATCAGCAGCTAAATACCTTTCATCAAAAGGCGCAGACTGTTTTGTGACGGAATTTAAACCTTTAGATGATAAAAATAAAGAGCTTGCACAGGAACTTGAAAAACTTGATATTAAGTTAGAAACAGGCGGACACAGTGACGAGTTTATAAACGATTCATATATCGCAATTACAAGCCCCGGGATTCCGCCTAAAAGCGAAATCTTCCAAAGGCTTAAGGAAAAAAATATTCCCGTAATAGGTGAAGTTGAACTTGCATACTTGGAAGCTGATGCGCCTTTTATTGCAATAACAGGTACAAACGGCAAAACTACAACTACGTATTTAACTTCACATATTTTAGAAAGTGAATATAAAGCTCCCGTTTGCGGTAACATTGGAGTTCCTCCGACATCACTTTTAGGTGAAAAAATTGATTATTTTGTTTGTGAAGTAAGTTCATTTCAGCTTGCAACGGCGCCCGCTTTTAAACCGCAAATAGCCTGCTTTTTAACTTTTACTCCCGACCACATCGATTGGCACGGCTCTTTAGAAAAGTATTTTGAAGCGAAAATAAGTTTGTTTGATGATAAAAAACAACCGTTATATGCGGTTTTTAGCGGTGCGGATGAAAAAATTTATGAATTTTCAAAAACATACTCGGGTGAAAAATTTATATATGCAAAAGAACTCGAAAATAATTGCTGTTACCTGAAAAACGGAAAAATTTATTTTAAACGTGATAAAGAAGAAGAAATAATAAGTATTGATGAAATATCGCTCGTGGGTGAACATAATTACCAAAATATTATGTGTGCGGTAGTTATAGCTAAATTAACCGGAGTTTCTAATGAAAATATAAGAGAAAGAATAAAGTCGTTTAAAGCTGTAGAACACAGAATAGAATATGTAGCGGATATTCAAGGCAAGTCATTCTATAACGATTCAAAGGCAACAAACCCCGAAGCTTCTTTTGTCGCTATTAAATCTTTTGAAGGGAAAAATCTTACTTTGATAGCCGGCGGAAGAGATAAAAATACTGATTTAACCGAGTTTTGCAAAGACTATATTAACAAATACGTTTCAACGGTTATTTTGATAGGTGAAGCTGCTCAAAGATTCAGAGAGAATATGGAAAAAAACGGTTTTAATAATATAATATCCGCAAACTCGCTTGAAGAAGCGGTGGATATATCTTTAACTCTTGACACTCAGGTAGTGTTGTTATCACCTGCCTGTGCAAGTTATGATATGTTTAACAGTTACGAACACAGAGGAGAAGTATTTAAAAAATATGTCACGTCCAAGATATAATAAACAGGAACAAGTCGTCAAAAATACGGTAATGTTATCTAATCATGACGGTACTTTGGTAACTATAGTTATATTCCTTTCCGTAATAGGTTTGCTGGCTATATTTTCGGCAGGTGCGCCAAAATGTATTCAGCAGGGAACTTCTTCCACTTATTTTGTTGCAAGACAGTTTATCTGGTTTATACTTGGTTTAATTGCAATGTTTATGCTCAGTAATGTAAATTATAAAGTGTATGATAAATTATCCGTTCCTTTTGCATGGATTATAATATTGTTATTAGCGGGAGTTCATTTTGCAGGTACTACCGTAAACGGGGCGCAAAGGTGGTTAACTATAGGACCTGTTCAGTTCCAGCCGTCAGAAGCCTCAAAACTTGCAGTTATAATGCTCCTGTCGAGTGCTTTTTCAAAAAATATAAAAATATTTGATTTTTCGCAGTTTAAATATTTTATCCCCATAATAATAATGGTAGGATTTATCTTTTTACAGCCAAACCTCAGTATGGTAATAATCTTGGCTTTATCTTCATTGTTTATGTATTTTGCCGGCGGCGGGTCAATAAAACTTATTATTACAATGTGTGTTCTTGGTGTTTTAGGTGTAAGCACCATGATAAGATCATTTCAAATGCAGAGAATACTCACATGGCTTCACCCCGAACGTGACCCTTACGGCGCAGGATATAACATTATTCAGGCTATGCTTGCCTTTGTTGCAGGCGGTTTCTTCGGTGAAGGCTACGGGAATTCAAGGCAGAAACTCGGCTGGCTGCCTGAAGGACATACTGATTTTATTTATTCCGTTTTAGCTGAAGAATTTGGTTTCTTAGGCTGTTTAATTATAATCGGTCTATTTCTCGCCTTTCTGCAAAGAGGTATATTAATATCGGTTAAATGCGAAGATGTTTTCGGCAAACTTCTTGCAGGCGGTATAACTATATCAATATGTTTACAGGCATTTATAAATATTTCCGTTGCAAGTTCAATGCTTCCTGCAACCGGTGTTCCGCTCCCGTTTATAAGCTACGGGGGTACTTCTTTATTTATAACTATGTGTATGGTCGGAATATTATTAAATATTTCAAAAAAAAGAATAAGAATGATTACACAGTATGATGAACAGTAAAAAAAATTATTTTATTTCAGGCGGCGGTACGGGAGGACATATATATCCCGCTTTTACCGTTGTTGAAAAACTCCTGAAAGATGAAGAAACATCTAAAATATATTTTGTCGGGAATCCTGATAACTTAGAATATGATATCGCTAAAAACTACCCTGATGTTGAGTTTCTGCCCGTAAAAGTATCGGGTATGCCGAGAAAAATAAGTTTTTCATTAATAAAATGGGCAATAGAATTATTTTTTGCCTGCTTAAAATCAATGTCTTATATAAAAAAATACAAACCTGATGCCGTTTTTACAACAGGCGGTTATGTAAGTGCTCCTATTGTTATTGCTTCAATATTAAAAAAAATTCCTTATATGATACACGATTGTGATTCCGTTCCGGGGCTTGTATCTAAAATGGCGGCACCAAAGGCAAAATATGTTTCCGTTGCATTTGAAAACTCTAAAAATATTCTCAAATCAAATAATATAAAGTTTAACGGAAATCCTGTAAGAGAAGCATTTTTTACCGTAACAAAAGATGAAGCAAGAGAAAAATTAAATATCTCTAAAGAAAAAAAAGTTATATTCGCAATGGGCGGTTCTCAAGGCGCTAAAACGATTAACAGCGCATTGATTGATATTTTAAAGACGCTTGCCGATAATAACAATAATTATATTATTCTGCAGACAGGCAAGAAAAAATTTGATGAAGTATTGTCTGAACTTGATGAAAAATTTACGGAATATAAAAATTATAATAATATACTTATTAAGCCTTATTTTGATGAAATGGTATATCCGCTTAAAGCTTGCGATATAGTAATAGCAAGGGCAGGCAGTGTAAGTTTGTCCGAAATTCTTCAATGTCATTTGGCTTCAATATTGGTTCCGTATCCTTATGCCGCTCAAGACCACCAAAGGAAAAATGCCAAAGAAATGACAGACAGAGGAACTGCCCTGTATTTGGAAGATTCGGACTGCAGTGGAAATAACCTTTTAAACAAAATAAATGAACTTTTAAATGATGAAAATAAACTAATGCAAATGCGTAAAAAGGCGGAAGAATTTGCCAAAACAAACCCGACTCAAGAAATAGTTAATCAATTAAAAAGTATAGCGCAATGATTTTAACATATAAAAAAGCAGTAAAATTGCTGCAATCACAGGGTAAATTTCATATAAATTTAGGACTTGAAAGAATAAAAAGGGTTCTAAAGTATTTTGATAACCCTCAAAATAAAATAAAGATAATCCATATTGCAGGAACAAACGGCAAAGGGTCGGTGTGCTCCGCTCTTTCAAATATATTATATTCAAACGGTCTAAAAACGGGACTTTATACAAGCCCTCATTTGGTTGAATATACAGAAAGAATAAAAATTAATAACGAAAAGATAACACAAGATGATTTTGCATTGTATATTACAAGAATATGCAAGCAGGCAGATTTTGTCGGAATTAATTTGACTGAGTTTGAAATACTGACAAGTGCTGCATTTTTATATTTTTACGAAAAAAAAGTTGATATAGCCGTTATAGAAACGGGACTTGGCGGCAGGTTTGATGCTACTAATACATCGGAGAATAAAATTCTTGCCGTTATAACTTCAATTTCCTTAGACCATACCGACAGACTGGGTGACAGTATAGAGAAAATCGCATTTGAAAAAGCAGGTATTATTAATGATTATTCAAATGTTGTAATTTCCGCTCAAAATAAAGGTTTTGACGTTATTGAAAAGTATTGTATCGAACATAATGCTAAACTTTATACTGCTTTTGATAGAGAAATACCTTATAAAATACCGTTATTAGGATTATATCAGACCGAAAATATGTCTTTAGTTTTAAAATGTGTAGAAGTATTAAATGAAAATGGCTTTTCTATAACAAAAGAAGCGGTTGAAAAAGGTTTAAAAACTTTAAAATGGGGTGCAAGGCTTGAATATTTGAAAGAAAAAAATATTTTAATTGACGGAGCTCACAATCCTGATGCGGCTTTAGCTTTAAGAAAAAGTCTTGATTATTATTTCCCGAAGCAAAAACGCACTTTTATTTATTCAACTTTAAGCACAAAAAATTATAAAGAAATAGCTGAAATTCTTTTTAGAAAAGAAGATGAAATATTCTATATTGAATTTAACCACAAAGACTGCGTTTTATATGATGACTATGTAAAAAATACCATATTGCCTTGCCAAATAGAAAAAATTGATTTGGAAAATCTTGATAATGTATTAAAAAAAGATTCCTTAAAAATAGTGACAGGAAGTCTTTATATGATTGGCAGTATATATAAAAAGCTAAAAAAATGATATTATTGGTTTATGAAAAAAACATATAAAATAATAGGTTTTATAATACTGATACTCGGGGCAATATCAATGCTTCTTCCGTTTATTTATATGATTTCATTATCATTTATGACTGATAAACAGATAATATCGGGAACGACTGAATTTATAGCTCATCCCTCTACTTTTGAGCATTATAAATATGTAGTAAATAACGTAGATATAATAAAATATTTTTATAACAGTATGTTCGTTGCAATTGCAACAACAATAGGTCAGGTATTAATTGCCTCAATGGCAGGGTACGCTTTTGCTCGATTTGAATTTAGATATAAAGAAATATTGTTCTTTCTAATCCTTGTATCAATGATGATACCGCCTCAGGTAAATATAGTGCCTTTGTTTTTTATAATGAAACAGTTTCATTGGATAGATACATATTGGGCATTAATAGTTCCGGGGCTTTTTGGTGGGTTTGGAGTATTTATGATGAGGCAGTGGTTTAAATCCATGCCTGATGATATGGAATCATCGGCGAAGATAGACGGGTGTAACACTTTTGAAGTGTTTTATAAAATAGCTCTGCCATTGGCGCTTCCTGCAATTGTTACACTTGCTATATTTACATTTATTACAACATGGAACAGTTTTATGTGGCCGTTAATTGTGACAAATTCAGATTCTATGAGAACATTGCCTTTAGGATTAGCTAATTTTAAGGGAAGTTTTAGAGAAGTAACAGACTGGGGAGCATTAACCGCATATAGTGTAATTTGTTGTATTCCCGTTATAGGTGTGTTTTTACTTGGCAGAAAGTATTTTATAAACGATATTCTTTCGGGCGGAATAAAAGAGTAAAATTTTAAATACTGATTAACAAAATAATGTAATAATAATGAATATTTTTACAATTATTTACATACAGCTAAAATCATGTTCAAATCATGGTTTTAGCGGTTTTAAACTTTGCGAAAAGAGCTGATTTTATTGATAAAGGATTGAAGAACTCAAAAAAAGATTTATACTGAAAATATAACAAACTTTAAAAAAAGACTATTGATAAATGGATGAGAATATACATTCCGTTGCTAACATAATAATGAAAAAAATATCAGGAAAGGAGAAAATAAATGGGAACTTGGGATGAGTCTGAACATCCACGTGATGACGAAGGGAAATTTACATATAAAAATGGAGGTAGTGATAGTGTTAAATCCGATGAAGAAAAAATGCAAAGACGAGCAGACCTTCTATATCCGTCAATGAAAGATAAAGAACCCAAAACAGATTATTCAACTGTCGGACTTGAAAATTACAAAAAAGAAAAAGATTCTGTTACCGGCGGAGCTGCAAATACGGAAGATTGGCAAAAAGATAAGGATTTTAATAAAATTTTAGAATATTTATATCCGCAAGAAGGAGGATATAGTAATAGAAAAGCAGATTTAGGCGGACCTACAAAACTTGGGGTTACTCAGACTACTTATGACTGGTATAATAAACGTAATAAAATTCCGACTCAGAATGTGAAAAATATAACTAAAGGGGAAGCAACAAAAATATATTATGATTATTTTTGGAAAGAATCTGGTGCTAGTTCAATTAAAGATAAGGGTATGGCATTGATGTATTTTGATGCTGCCGTTAATCATGGTCCATATTATGCAAAAAAATATTATAAAGAATCAAATGGCAATTATAATAAGTTTGTTGAACTACGGAAACAACATTATGAGCGTATGAAAAATAATATACCTCAACAAAAAGAAAATTATAATGGTTGGATTAACAGATTAAATAATATAGATAAATATATAGAAAAGAATTATTAAATATAAATTATTTGTTTATTTCACTTAAATATTTTCGGATAGTAATTAGTTTTTCTAAATATTGTTTTGAATTTTGGCATTTTATACTTGAACTTACTAAATATGGTTCTGCATAGTTCTGATTTTCAAATAAATTTTTTAATAATAAATTATTATTTTTAATATATGTTTCCCAACTTAAATTAGACTCTGATAATAATTTATATTTATCCTTAGTAAGTATTTTTTTTAAAAGTTTTAATTCTTTATTGATTTCTTTATTGTATAAATTAATTGCTTGATAATTACATTCAGCCATATAAAAATCTGACTGATTGTTTGTATTTAGACAATTAAGTCTGGTTCTTTCTATATCATCTGTTATATTAGCAAAAGAACAATTATTTGTTAATATCAAAATTATAAATACAATAAAAAACTTTTTCATAAAAATAATTATAATAATTAGTATGTATAAAGACAATAGTAAATAAGTTAGGTTTAACTTCATCTAGAAAATATTAAACATTCAACAAGAAAACGTAATTAAAATTCAAAAACAGGTTTTCTAAATTTACGTTTTTCGTACCATCTAGCAAAGCGAAGTTTATTTTTGTAATCGTAAATATACTGTACTTTTTTATCTTTTAAACAAGAATACACTCCGCCTTTATTTTTAAAAAGAGCATAACTCCAATAATAGTGTTTAATAATTTTGAAGCAATTATTTTCATAAGCAAATTTTTTAACATAGTCAGGACTATCAGAAGCATCTATTCTATCTAAAACATAATATTTATAGGCTTCATCTCCACTCATTTCTTCAAGCTCGGCAAGGGCTTTATTTGAAGACGAAGGAAAACAATTCAGTATAGAAACCAAAATTACAGATAAAATGATAAAAAACTTTTTCATAGTAATAATTATAATAGTTCAAGTATAAAAAAACAATAGACAACAGCTTGTAGTTTTAATACAACATAATAATGTAATAATAATGAATATTTTTACAATCATTTACATACAGCTGAAATCATGTTCAAATCATGGTTTTAGCGGTTTTAAACTTTGCGAAAAGAGCTGATTTTATTGATAAAGGATTGAAGAACTCAAAAAAAGATTTATACTGAAAATATAATAAACTTTATAAAAAGACTATTGATAAAGGGATGTGAATATACATTGCGTTACTAACATAATAATGAAAAAATATCAGGAAAGGAGAAAATAAATGGGAACATGGGATGAGTCTGAGCATCCACGTGATGAAAATGGAAAATTTACATACAAAAACGGAGGTAGTGATAGTGTTAAATCCGAAGAAGAAAAAATGCAAAGACGAGCAGACCTTCTATATCCGTCAATGAAAGATAAAGAACCAAAAACAGATTATTCAACTGTCGGACTTGAAAATTACAAAAAAGAAAAAGATTTTGTTACCGGCGGAGCTGCAAATATTCAAATGGATAATGAAGAATATATAAAAAATTTAAAAAATTTAGCTCAAACTGATTCGGATTTAAGATTTTTAAACAGTTTAGATTATATTTTAAAAGAAGAAGGAGGATATAATAATTATAAAGGAGATAAACCAACAAATTTAGGAGTAACTCAAGATATTTATAATATATATAGAAAAGAAAAAGGTTTACCTTCCCAAGATGTGAAAAAAATTAATATAAAAGAAGCAACTCAAATTTATCATAAATATTTTTGGAAACCATCTAAAGCAGATAAACTTCAACATCCTTTAGATTTAGTTTATTTTGATATGTATATTAATAGTAATCCTAGGGAAGCGAAAAATGTATTAAATCGTTCTGATAACGATGTTTATAAATTTATAGAAAATCGTAGAAAATTTTATGATGATGTTATTAAGTCAAAACCAATAAAGGAAAAATTTAGAAAAGGCTGGTATAATCGACTTGATAATTTAAAAAAATATATTGATGAGTACTATGCGAGTATAAAATAATTAAAGAATAAATTACCTGATAACTCTATTATGAATTATCAGGTATTCTGTCCGTATGAATTTTATAAACCCATTTTAAAAATTCTGCACGGTTTTTAATTAATTCTTCATAATCACTTGCTGCTATATCAAAATACATTGTGCCTCCGTGATTAAAAATAAATTCATTAATAATATCATTATCTTTTTTACTTTGTTGTAACCATAGATTTTGACTGTCTTTAATGAGTTTATATTGTTCTTTTGTTGTTGATTGCTCCAATAATTTTATATATTTGTCTATTTCTTTTTCCCATTCTTTTGTTGCGTAATATATGCAATTTCTTGAATCTGCTGCATTATCAGTTTTATATATACAGCTTTGTTCGTTTATATCAATAGGATTGTCGAAATTTGTGAGTTTGTTATTTAATTCATTAATCAGTTTAACTTCTGCCTTTAATTTTTTATTTTCTGCTATTAAATTTGTATATTTTTTATCATCAATTGATTTTTTAACAAAAAAACCTAGAGCAAAAGATGATAATAATAACAATAATGAAATTAATACAATAATAAGCTTTTTCATAAGATAATTATAGTAATTCAATTTTAAAAAAACAATAGACAGCAGCTTGTAGTTTTAATACAACATAATAATAAAAAAATGTCATAAAAATTAGTACAAGCAGGTCGGGAATTACAAGAGCAAGAACAAATAGAACCGTATTTTATAGTGTATTATGTTATAATACATTGTCAATTATTGTGCCATTGCCATACGTAATACAATTTTATTCATTTAACGAAGTTGATATAAAAGATAATATACTTGAGATGTTTTTGCAATTAAGCATACCTACAATTATTGCAGCAATAATAAAAATAATGATTGAATTTCAAAAAGATGAAAATAAAATAAAAAAATTAAATATTGTCAGGAAAATACTCAATATAATATCAGCAATTTATTTATTACTTTATGAACTCTTTCTTATATTTGTAATTATTGTAGTAAAGAGTATGGGGAATGCAGGTCCTTGGCAGAATTAATAATTCAAGTATTAAAAAATTAAATATAAAGTTTTAAATGGATTAATTGATAGAATGGCAAAAGAGAAAAAGTTATTTCTTACACCTGACGGAGAATAAAATCACTTTATATCTTTTTCATATTTGCATAAAGCACTATAATATATTTCTCCATTAACAAACCCTGAATAATCGGGACAAACTCCATAATCATTTATTTTGTCAGTCAATAATTTACCGTTTCTATCGTATTGTTTTATATGTATAAGACATAAAACATTTACATTACAGTACGCTTCATATTTTATTAATTCATAATTTACCGAAACACCATCAACATCATATAAGGGATTTTCGACTGAATTAAATATTTTAAACCAACCCAGTATTGAATACTTATTTTTAGTTATGGATTTTTTATCCAAATAAATATCTTTTGTTAATTGTAACCATTTCTCATCATTAGAAAGTTTGTAATTTGTTTCTGCTAAATGATTTATTTTGTCTTGTAAATATTTTCTTTCTGCATTCCAATCACTAATTTTCTCATCATCAACCGACTTTTTTACAAAAAAACCTAAAGTAAAAGACGATAATAATAACAATAATGATATTAATACAATAATAAGTTTTTTCATAATGTAATTATAATAATTAATAAATACAATGACAATAGTTCAGTATATAGTTTGATTTGGGTTAGCGTAATTTAACAACAATAAAAAAGTAAGTTATTTCTTACACCGGATGATTAATAAAAACAATTCTAGTTTTTCTCATATTTACATAAAGCCTTATAAGCTATTTCCCCATTAATCCATCCACCAGCTCCGTTATAACATACATCATAATTATTCGGTTCGTCTGATAACATATTGTTATTTTTATCATATTGCTTTATATGTATAAGACATAATGTAGGATTTTTACAATCAGCTTCATATTTAATTAATTGATAAAATACAGGAATACCATTAATATTATCAGTAATGGTGTTTTCCGTATTATACATTTTAAACCAACCCGATATTGAATACTTACTTTTAGTTATGGATTTTTTATCCAAATAAATATCTTTTGTTAATTGTAACCATTTCTCATCATTAGAAAGTTTGTAATTTGTTTCTGTTAAATGATTTATTTTATCTTGTAAATATTTTTTTTCTGCATTCCAATTACTGATTTTCTTATCATCAATTGATTTTTTAACAAAAAATCCTAGAGCAAAAGATGATAATAATAACAATAATGAAATTAATACAATAATAAGCTTTTTCATAAGATAATTATAGTAATTCAATTTTAAAAAAACAATAGACAGCAGCTTATAGTTTTAATACAACATAATAATGTAATAATAATGAATATTTTTACAATTATTTACATGCAGCTGAAATCATGTTCAAATCATGGTTTTAGCGGTTTTGAACTTTGCGAAAAGAGCTGATTTTATTGATAAAGGATTGAAGAACTTAAAAAAAGATTTATACTGAAAATATAACAAACTTTAAAAAAAGACTATTGATAAATGGATGTGAATATACATTCTGTTACTAACATAATAATGAAAAACATCAAGAAAGGAGAAAATAAATGGGAACATGGGACGAGTCTGAGCATCCACGTGATGACGAAGGGAAATTTACATATAAAAACGGAGGTAGTGATAGTGTTAAATCCGATGAAGAAAAAATGCAAAGACGAGCAGACCTTCTATATACGTCAATGAAAGATAAAGAACCAAAAACAGATTATTCAACCATCGGACTTGGAAATTACAAAAAAGAAAAAGGTTCTGTTACCGGCGGAGCTGCAAATATAGACAATTCAAATACTGTTAAAACTATCGATAATACTGTATTTTCTGATAATGCATTGAAGAAAACAAGAAGTTTCATAACAAAAGCTGAAGATTTTAAAGCTGATGCTTATAAAGACCAAGCTGGGAAATGGACAATCGGATATGGACATACGGGTAAAGTTGATGGTAAAAAAATTACTGCGGGGATGAAAATTACTCAAGAAAAAGCAGAAGAATTATATAGAAAAGATTTTGAAATTTATAGTAAAACTTTAAAACATGTGAAAGTTTCACTTACTGAAAATGAAAAAGTTGCTTTAACAAGTTTCATATATAATGTTGGTGAACCAAGATTTCTATCATCATCTGTATTTACTAAAATCAATCAAGGAGATAGAAAAGGTGCTGCAGATGCTATGTTATTATACAATAAAGTAACAACCAAAAAGGAAGTTAATGGCAAAATTATTTCTGTAAAAGTATTTAGTCAAGGTCTTTATAATAGAAGGATTAAAGAAAGAAATTTATTTCTTACACCAGATGAGAAATAAAAGTTTTAATTTTCATCTCCATAAATATAACAGCCTAAAATACCATTAGTAATGGTATCACTTTCATCACAATTTTCTTTAGGAATAGCCCCATCAGCTATTACCAATATTTTTAATAAGAAAACAGAGTCAGCAGCAGTTTTATCATTAATTGGTTTTTTATCTTCCGTAATAATAACTTTATCATTATAAATAACATCACCTTTAGAATTTTTACTTAAGTGTTTCCAATTTTCTGGAGCTTCTTGTGAATAAAGAAATTCATCTAAAGTTACGGTTTCATATTTTTTATATCCGCATATTTCATTATTACGTTTATAAAAAAATATACTTAAAAATACTGAAAATATGACTATTAATATAATAATAATTTTTTTCATAAAAATAATTATAATAATTCAAGTTTAAAAAAACAATAGACAGCAGCTTGTAGTTTTAATACAACATAATAATAAAAAAATATCAGGAAAGGAGAAAATAAATGGGAACATGGGATGAGAGTGAACAGCGGATTTTGCGTATAGTGGAGCGGAGCGAAACTCGAAGAAGTGAATGCCCGAAGTGAGCAGACACAGAGTGTTGCGAATGACAGGGCAGAGAGTGAGCAAAATCCAAGACAGTGATGACGAAGGGAAATTTACATATAAAAATGGAGGTAGTAGTGGTAAATCCGAAGAAGAAAAAATGCAAAGACGAGCAGACCTTCTATATACGTCAATGAAAGATAAAGAACCAAAAACAGATTATTCAACCATCGGACTTGGAAATTACAAAAAAGAAAAAGGTTCTGTTACCGGCGGAGCTGCAAATATAGACAATTCAAATACTGTTAAAACTATCGATAATACTGTATTTTCTGATAATGCATTGAAGAAAACAAGAAGTTTTATAAAAAAAGCTGAGGGATGTAAACTTAATGCATATAAAGATACAAAAGGAATATGGACAATCGGATATGGACATACGGGTAAAGTTGATGGTAAAGAAATCACTGCGGGGATGAAAATTACTCAAGAAAAAGCAGAAGAATTATACCGAAAAGATGTCAGAGAACATGCATTACCTCTTAAAGATATTAAAATACCATTAAGTGATAATGAAAAAGTTGCTTTAACAAGTTTAATATACAACATTGGGGGGGGGAAAAAACAGAATTTAGGAGTTCAACAACATATAAAAAACTACTTGTTGGAGATAAAAAAGGTGCCGCAGATGCTATGTTAAAATATTGTAAAGAAACTCAAACAAAGAATATTAATGGAAAAACAGTTAAACAAAAGATATTTCGTCAAGGTTTGTACGATAGAAGAGTTAGAGAAAGAAACTTATTTCTTACACCTGACGAAGAATAAAGTTTAACTTTCATCTCCATATATATAACAGCCCAGTCGACCGTTTGTTTTATAGTCTGTAGGATCACATTCATCTTTTGGAACGGCTCCGTCGGCTTTAAAAAATATTTCAAACTCAGTTGTTGTATATGCATTAATACCATTTAAAGGTTTACCGGAATCAGTAAATATAACCTTGTTTTTATAAGCGACATCTCCTTTATTATTAATGTATATTTTTTCCCAATGATTTGGGTCTTTATCATACAATAATTCAGAGACTTTCATAATTTCATGTTTTTTGTATCCAAATATTTTAATATTTTGTTGGTAAAAAATAGTAACGAAAGAGATAAATAATATGATTATTAATATAATAAAAAACTTTTTCATAATAATAATTATAATAATTCAATTATTAAAAAACAATAACCTAATGATTGTAGTGTTTTAAAGGAGTATAAGATTTTTCCTTCTTGAAATAAGAATTAAAACAAAATTTTTTTTTACGTGTTTTATATATATGTTTATATTAAGATATTAACGTAAATATACACGATTTTTAGGAAACATTAATAATGGATAACACGAAAATAAGAAACGTGGCAATAATTGCGCACGTAGACCACGGTAAAACAACGCTTGTAGACAGCATATTAAAACAGACAGGTGTATTTAGAGAAAATCAGCAAGTACAAGAAAGAGTGCTTGACTCTAACGATTTAGAGCGTGAGAGAGGAATTACGATACTATCAAAAAATGTATCGGTTAATTATAAAGGATATAAAATAAATATAGTGGATACGCCGGGGCACGCTGACTTTGGCGGTGAGGTAGAACGTGTATTAGGCATGGTAGATGGCGCACTTTTGATTGTTGATGCGGCGGAAGGTCCTATGCCTCAAACCAGATTTGTGCTTTCAAAGGCGCTTGAGCTGGGTATTAAAATTATAGTAGTTATAAATAAAATAGATAAAACAGGTGCTGACCCTGATGGTGCAGTTGATAAAGTTTTTGATTTGTTTACGGAATTAACAGATAACGAAGAGTTAATAGATTTTCCTTATGTATACGCAAACGGTTTATTGGGATTTGCAAAAAAGAATATGGAAGACGATTCTAAGACACTTGAGCCTTTGCTTGATTGTATTATTGAAAAAATTAAACATCCGTCGGGTGATAAAAATAAAACACTTCAATTTCAGGCTACGACACTCGATTACAATGACTATGTCGGCAGAATAGCAATAGGCAGAGTTCAAAACGGTATAATAAAATCGCAGCAGCAGGTAAATTTAATAAAAGCTGACGGAAGTATTGAACGAGGGAAAATAGTCAAATTATATGTCTTTGAAGACTTGGGAAAAGTTGAAACTCAAGAGGCTGTCGCTGGTGATATTGTTGCAATAACGGGATTTGATGATATACATATAGGTGAAACAATAACAGAACCTGATTGCACGGAAGCACTGCCATTGATAAAAGTTGATGAACCGACTTTGCAGATGATATTTTCAGTAAACGACAGTCCTTTTGCAGGTCAGGAAGGAAGATTCGTAACTTCAAGACAGGTAAGAAAAAGACTATATGACGAGCTGGAAAAGAACGTCAGCTTAAGAGTCGAAGATACGGATACAACGGAAAGTTTCAAAGTGTCAGGCAGAGGCGAGCTTCATTTAAGTATTTTAATTGAAACAATGAGAAGAGAAGGCTACGAATTTCAGGTTTCAAAACCTGAGGTTATAACAAAAAATATAGACGGTGTTTTAATGGAACCTTATGAAAACCTATTAATAGACGTTCCTGAAAGCTGTGCAGGTGCGTGTATTGAAAAATTATCAAACCGAAAAGGTGAAATGGTTCACATGCAAAATGCAAAAGGCAGAACTCTTATAAACTTTAATATTCCCGCAAGAGGTTTAATAGGGTTTAGGGGTGATTTTATAAGAATGACACGCGGCGAAGGGATAATGAATCATACCTTTGATTCATATAAACCTTATGCAGGCGACATAACAAAACAAAGAAACGGTTCTCTTGTATCTCACGAACAAGGTGAAGCAATTCCTTATGCTTTAGCTCAGTTTGAAGATAGAGGCGTATTTTTCCTAACGCCCAAAACGAAAGTATATAGAGGAATGGTTGTAGGTGAACATAACCGTCCGCAGGATATAGAAATTAATGTTTGCAAGACCAAAAAGCTTACTAATATGAGAAGTGCAACTGCTGATGTAATGGTAACGCTTCAGGCACACAGAAAAATGTCATTGGAAGACTGCATGGAGTATATTTCTGATGATGAACTGCTTGAAATAACCCCGAAAAATATCAGAATTCGTAAGGCAGATTTAACAAAAGTAAGATTTAATTAATTGTTTATTTAATTATTGAAAACTTTAACATCTTAATAAAAATTTACAATTTAGCTAAAAAATAGATAATAAAGGCGATTTAAAGAATCGCAAAATAATTGTTTATTTCGTAATATTAAAAAAACAATTGAATAAATTCAAGAAAAAATCGGCTAAAAAAGGAAATGATAAGAGAAAAAAGGGTTGATTTGAAATTTTTAACATGTACGATAATTTTATTACTTAGTCAAGTAAGAGGAAAAGATGTCAAAAGACGTAATAGAGTTTGAAGGAACGATAATAGAATCACTGCCGAATGCAATGTTTCGTGTAGGTTTAGAAAACGGGCATGAGATATTAGCACATATATCAGGAAAAATCAGAAAGAATTTTATAAAAATTCTGCCGGGAGACAAAGTAAAAGTGGAAATGACTCCTTATGATTTAACAAGAGGCAGAATAACATACAGATTGAAATAACGAAAAATAAAGGGAAAAGAAATGAAAGTAAGAACATCGGTAAAACCGCTTTGCGACAAGTGCAAAGTAATAAAAAGAAAAGGCAGAGTAGCAATAATTTGCGAAAATCCTAAACACAAACAAAGACAAGGCTGATTTTCCGTAGGGCGGAGTTGAGGCGGAGCCGAACGAGCCCGTGGGGGCAACAACCCGTAACGAGCGGAAAACCGAAGGTTTTAAAGCGAGTTTGCTCGGGTTGTGCAAAAAGGAATTTCAAGACAGCGAAATTGCGCAGAGCCGGTTTAAAGGTGCCACTGCACCCGAGCCCTAAAGGAAATCAACAAAAAAAGCCAAATAAGTAAAACAATATAAATAAAAGGAGAGACTATGGCAAGACTTGCCGGGGTAGATTTACCTCGTAATAAGAGAATGGTAATCGCATTAACCTATATATTCGGTATAGGACCTGCCCGCAGTAAAAAAATATTAGCGGCATGCGGTATATCAGAAGATTTAAGAACGGATGACTTAACTGATGATAATATCAAGAAGTTAAGAGATGAGATTTCTCACTACACCATAGAAGGTGATTTGAGAAGAGAAGAGTCATTAAATATTAAGAGATTGAGCGAAATTAACTCATACAGAGGTATGCGCCACAGACGTAAACTTCCTGCAAGAGGACAGAGAACAAAGACAAACGCAAGAACAAGACGCGGTAAGAAAACAGGCCCAATCGCTAAGAAGAAATAATTAAAGGAGTAATATAAACAATGGCTAGACCGGTAAAAACAAAAAAGAAAGAAAAAAAGAATGTATTACAAGGTGTTGTACATATACAGTCAACATTCAATAATACAATCGTAACTTCAACAGACACTCAAGGTAATGCTATTGCTTGGGCTTCTGCAGGCGGCTGCGGTTTCAAGGGTGCAAGAAAAGGTACTCCGTTTGCAGCGCAATCAGCAGCAGAAAAAGTTGCAAAACAATCAATAGACCAAGGGATGAAAAAAGTTGAGGTTTACATCAAAGGACCCGGGTCAGGCAGAGAAACAGCTATAAGAGCTATTCAAGCTGCCGGACTTGAAATCACATTAATAAAGGACGTTACACCTATACCGCATAACGGTTGCCGTCCTCCGAAAAGACGCAGAGTATAATAATAAAAAGTAAGGAGTCATAAATTGGCTAAATATACAGGACCATCAAATAAATTATATCGTAACTTTGGAGTTACCGATTTATCAAACAGAAAGCTGGTTTCTTCCTTAAGGCAGAATGCTTCTGGTCAGCATGGTGCGGCAAGAAAAAAACTTTCTGAATATGCAATCCATTTAAACGAAAAACAAAAAATCCGTTTAACATATTTGTTAAGTGAAAAGCAATTTGTAAGATATTACAATGAAGCTTCAAGAAGCAAAGGTGTAACGGGTACTGTTTTACTTCAGTTATTAGAAGCAAGACTTGATAACATTATTTTCAGAACAGGTTTTGCAATAACAAGAAAGCAGGCAAGACAGATTGTAAATCACGGTCATGTTCTTGTTAACGGAAAGAGAGTAGATATTCCTTCTTATACCGTTAAAGCAGGCGATGTTATTACATTCAAGTCATCAAGCAGCGAATTTGTTAAATCTGTTGCGGAATCAATAGATTTGGCGTTGGCTCCGGCTTGGATAACCATAGACAAAGACAATATGAAAGTTACGTTCGACAGAATTCCTGAACGTGAAGAATTAGACCCTGAGCTTAAAGAACAGCTTGTAATCGAGTATTATTCTAAATAATTGTAGGAGATTAATTATAATGGAATTGAAAATTAAATGTATTAATACAACAACCAGTTCAGACGGTTCACAATACGGTAAATTTGTTGTAGAACCTTTGGAAAAAGGCTTTGGTACAACAATAGGTAATGCACTCAGAAGAGTATTATTATCTTCATTAGAGGGTGCAGCTGTTACTTCTATCAGAATTGAAGGTATTACTCACGAATACACATCAATCCCCGGTATTGTTGAAGATGCTATTGATATAATGTTGAACTTAAAAGGTTTGACAGTAAAAACAGAGGATAAAGACCCTCAGCATTTAAGACTCGAAGTAGACCGTCCGGGACCTGTTTTGGCAAGTGATTTACAGCTTCCTGCAGGTGTAAAGGTTGTAAACCCTGATTGGCACATTTGTACAATTTCAGAAGGCGGAAGTATTTCTGCCGATATAGTTGTTGAAACAGGCAAAGGCTACAGAACAGTTGATGTTCTTAAAGAAAATAAAGGTAATATGCCTATAGATTTGTTACCTATTGATGCTTCGTTTATGCCTATTAAGAGAGTCAGCTACAATGTTGAAAACACACGTGTCGGTGATGTTGTAGACTATGATAAGTTAACTCTTGAAATATGGTCAAACGGAAGTATTGATGTATCAAGTGCTTTAAGCCAAGCTGCTAACCTGTTAATAGAACACTTTATGCAAATAGCTTCTATTACCGGTCAGCCTGCCGTATTAACAAGCCAGCACGTTGTAGAAGAAGTTGAAGAAGAAACACAAGCTCCCAGCATATCAATTGAAGACTTGGAACTTTCAGTAAGAGCTTACAATTGTTTAAAAAGAGCAAGTATTAATTCTTTAGCCGAACTGCTTAAGAAATCAGAACATGATTTATTAAACATTAAAAACTTCGGAAAGAAATCTTCTGATGAAGTAATTGAAAAATTACATCAGGTCGGTTTGGAATTACAACCGAATCCGGAAGGTGTTGAGTTCGAAGAAGTTTAAAAATAAAAAAGTATAATTTACAAAAGGAAAAATAAAAATGAGACACCAATGCACAAGAAACAAACTCTCAAGACCGCAGGACCAAAGAAAAGCCCTGTTAAGGTCTTTAGCAACAGAGTTATTCTTACATGGCGAAATCAAAACAACTGTTTCTAAAGCAAAAGCATTAAAACCTTATGCTGAAGAAATAATAACTCTTGCAAAAAGAGGCGATTTACATGCAAGAAGACAAGCTGCAAAATTCATATTCAATGTAGAAACATCAAAGTTTGTTGACAGTAAAACAGGTGAAGTTTTTGAAGAATTGCAGGAAGGTAAAAAACTGGTACCTCAAACGGTTCTAAAGAAATTATTCTCTGAAATCGGCAAACAATATGAAAGCAGAAACGGCGGATATACAAGAATATATCACCTTCCGCCAAGACGCGGTGACGGCGTTGAAATGGCTTTAATCCAATTAGTATAATGCAAAGATATTTACTTACATTAGAATATATTGGAACAGACTATCAAGGCAGTCAAAAACAACCAAAAAAAATGCTCAATACTACAAAGCCTGTAATAACAATTCAGGATGAGGTAGAAAAAGCAATCAGCACATTGACAAAAACAAAAATCAAAACAATATTCTCCGGCCGAACCGATGCCGGTGTTCACGCTAAAGGTCAAACTGCTCATTTCGAGACAGAGCTTGAACTAAATCCGAGTAAGTTCATTAATTCGCTTAACGGGCTTCTTCCTAAAACAATAAGCGTTAAGGAGTTAAGAAAAGTTGAGAGAACATTCCACGCACAGAAAAGTGCGAAAGCAAGGTATTACAGATATACTATTGCCAATAGAGTACAAAGAAGTGCGTGGGATGAAAATTGTTTGCTGGTTAGATTCCCCTTAAATATTGAGAGAATGAATAAATCTCTAGGTTATTTAATCGGGGAACATGATTTTACCGCTTTTAAAAAAGTAAGAACGACAAATCCCAGCAAGATATGCAAAATGTATATAGCAAAGGCGTTAAAAGACGGTGATTATGTATATATAGATTTTGCTGCGGACAGATTTTTGTACAATATGATCAGATCGATCGTCGGAACTCTCCTAATGATTGAAAAAGATTCTTTAGCACCTGAGGTGATGAAGGAAATTTTGGAGTCAAGGGATAGAACAAAAGCAGGTTCGACCATAAGCCCTGAGGGCTTAACATTAGTAAAAGTAATATATGACAATAATATAAATATGGAGAAAGCTTATGAAAACTTATTCAGCTAAACCTCTTGAAGTAGAAAGGAAATGGTATTTGTTAGATGCCGAAGGTCAAACTTTAGGCAGACTCGCAGTACTTGCTGCAAATCTTTTAAGAGGGAAGCACAAACCACAATACACTCCTAACGTAGATACGGGTGATTTTGTTATAATCATCAATGCTGCAAAGATAAGCGTTACGGGTAAAAAAGAAACAGATAAAATTTATTACCACCATACAGGATATCCGGGCGGTTTAAAATCAGCATCATTCAGAGAATTAATGGAAAAAGATGCAACTTTGGCTCTAGAAAAAGCTATAAAAGGCATGCTGCCTCATAATACTTTAGGTCAGGAACAATTTAATAAATTAAAAATATATGCAGGTTCAGAACATCCTCATGCTGCTCAAAAACCTGTTTTATATAATGAAACGGAGGCTAAATAATGGCAAATAAAGAAGTTATGGCTACCGGAAGAAGAAAAACAGCTATTGCGGTTGTTAAACTTGTAAAAGGTAAAGGAAGAGTTTTTGTTAACGGTAAAACATTTGCTGATTATTTTGGCAACAGAGCTTCATTGGAAATGATGGTTTATAGACCTTTAGCTCTAACTGATAATCAAGAAAACTATGATGTAAGAGTTAAAACTGTAGGCGGCGGCGTTAGTGCTCAAGCTGGTGCTATCAGACACGGTATTTCAAGAGCTTTATTAAAGATTAATGAAGATTATAAATCAGTTTTAAAAACAGAAGGTTTATTAACAAGAGATGCTCGTGTTAAAGAACGTAAAAAATACGGACGTAAGAGAGCAAGAAAAAGATTCCAGTTCTCAAAACGTTAATATTTGGCAAATATCTGCAAAAAGAACTCCTTTGGGAGTTCTTTTTTTGTCTGTTATTTAAAACTATTTTTGTGCTTATAGCCAAATAAATACTATCTGTTTGACATTTTTAGAAAAAAATTTAAAATTTAATATGGAGGTTGCTAAAATATGCATAGATACAGAGGCAGGTCAGGTATTAATATTAATTTATTATATCAATTGTTGATTCAGGTAGTTCCAAAAAAGGTTGCTGTTCTTATTATTGCTTTGATGATGGGAATTCCGATTCTTCTTTTTTTATTATTATATTTGAGTCCGTTTATTTTAAATTTGATACTTATGCCTGACGGTGTAAATAACAATTTAAAAACCGTACAAAAACAACTAAATAAAGCTGCAAGAATAGCAAACAAAGAATTTTTATATAATACATTTGATTCAAACGGACTGGCACAATATTTTGAAAAAGGTATAAAAAACTCAACAGCTCAAGATAATAAATTAAGTACTGATTTTGCACAAATTGAATTTTATGGCGATGGTTTATGTATGACCCCAAAGTCCTGCACTGCAAAGTTTAATAATTCTACAGGGCACTATACTATATATTTAATAAATAACGGAAAAGGATTAATTAAAACTTCAGGATATTCTTGGAGAAGTTAGAAATACCCAAATTATATTATTTATTTTGCTAAAGGAAATGTCAGTTCCGCAAAAACAGGGAAATGGTCAGAACCTATTTTGTTCCCGTTTTTATAACTTTTTACTTTTATATCTTCCGAGGTTAAAATATGCTCTAAAGTTACCCTTAAAAAAGCGGGATGAAAAGCACTCCAACTGCCGATATGAATATTACCTTTTTTTGTTTGAGCATCATTTAACGGCAGGGATTTTATATATTTTTTATAAACGGGAGAAAATACCGTAGAATTTAAATCTCCTGCTATTATTAAATTTTTATTTTCATGTTGGGCTATATAATTTATCTTTTTAAACATTTCATTTCTTCTTATAAAGTAATCTTTTTTTAAAGGCGGCAGTGTGTGAATCGCATAAATATTAAAAACATTCTCGTCTTTTTGTATTTTTGCATTAATTACGGGCAGGTTATAGTCTGTCCAGTCCTCTATTGAAAAAATAATTATAGGAAATTTAGAATATAAAGCTATGCCAAAATTTCCTAAGTTTAAAGGATATTCTATGGTGTAAGGGTATTCCTTTTTAATTTTATTAAGTTCTTCAACCCATATATCATTAACTTCCTGCATTATTAATATATCGGGCTTATTATTTTCAATCTCTTGAATTACTTTTGTGTAGTGCCAATTTGAAGTTAATACATTAAATAATCCTATTTTTAAACTGTTTTCATAATTTACATCAGGTGTTCTTATAAAATACGGAATTAAATCAAATAGGTTTAAAAATATCAAAATCAAGGATAATACAATTCCCGATATAAATTTTTTATTAAAAAATGAGATAAATATAATAAAAAATAAAACTGCACAATAAAAATATTGTAATTTAAAATGAGATAAAATTTCCGTAATATGGTTAATAAAAGGCAGAGAAGCAATAATATTTACAATAAAAAATATTATAAATAAAATAACTGTACGAAATTTTATAAAATTATATAATTTTTCTTTAAAATCATTCATAACCCAAATTATACCATTTTTAGCTAACACTGGTGCAATGAGGGAAAAACAGTAATGTAACAATATCTTTATATACATGTTTAAAATTTAAAAAAAACGGGAATATTATAATTAAGCCAAACTACGGACAATTTTATATAAATTAAATACGAATACAATATATAAATTTTATAAAAAAACTAAGAATATTTATGAAAACTGTATGAAAATGACAGTGTAGATATTTTTGCCCCAAAAAGATGCGGTTAAAATCAAAATTTTTAACCCCAAAATAGTTACGACGCCACAATTGACGCCAATGTTATGGTGCAAAAAAACAGAAAGGGAAATTATTATGGAAAATGTAAAAATGTCAAACATCAATTACTATGACTTTTCTTATGTAAATGCTGAAGATGTTATGCTCAGCGAAGATAAAACCGTTATTACAATATTAAATACCAGCGAGTTTTACAATTACACTCTATTTAATTCAAAAACAAGCTTGCAAACTGAAAATTGGATGAGCGGTTCAAAAGGTACAGTGATATTCTCCGATTTAGATCCGAAAATAGAATATGCCGTAAGAGTTCAAAGCCGTGAGGATATTCTTCCGATGCCGATTATTAAACCTGAAATTATTATCAACCCTACAATTCCGGTATTGGATGCGGATATTATTATACCTGCAAAAAAACCAACATTTAACAGACTTAACGGCTGCGGTTCAATTTCAATTAAAGCTGATTCTAATCACGGTTATGCAATATTAAATGATAAAAATATGCCCTTAACTGATAAACAGCTTAAAAAATGGGGCATTAAAGTAACCAACAGCAAAGGGTTTTTAGTACCAAAAACAGATGACGGTTATTTCTTTACTACTAACACAATCATTAATTTTGAAGTTCCTGCAGGCGGTGAATATAAACTCGGCGGTAAGAATTTATCCAAAAAATACACTTTTATAAACGGCCCTACGTTTATTACTCCGGGAGTATATTACAACGCATGGTACGGCTATGTCCCTCCGTATTTTGTAACTCAAAAAGGCAGTTACAATTTAATCATCGACCCTGCTTGTCAATATTCAAACTACTCATTATACAATAGAGCAGGCCAGCATATATTAACGCAGGCAGATAAAGATAAAGACGGTTTAATTATATTTAAACACGTAAATCCCTCCGACAGCGTTATTGTCGGAAGCCCTATCCCAATTAAAGAATAAAACTATAAAGAAAGGAAACTTATTATGAACAACAATAATAAAAAAAATAATAATGTATTTGATACTTCGTTTGTTAAACCTGAAGATGTATTCGTAAGCGAAGACAGAACACAAATTTCAATAATTGAAACTACATCAATGCATGAATACTGTTTATATGATGCGGAAACTACAAAACAAGTTACCCCTTGGGTTAACGGAAGAGAAGGTCACGTTACATTTTCGGACTTAGACCCCGATAAAAGATATTCAATCAGGGTAAGATTGGCAAATGATACTTCGAAAAAAGAAATACACTATATTCATTCTTTGCCTTTGGTTGACGATGATAAAAATAAAAAAGACGGTTAAAAATGAAAGGCATGGTACAAAGCTGATAAAAAGCACCCTTTATAGGGTGCTTTTTATATTTGTTAAAGAGAACAAAGAAAAATACATAAAATTTTTTTATTTATTAGCTTTCAGTGATAAAATAAATTCCTTTAAACTTTTTCTGATTGAATCAGCTGCTTCCATTTGGAATTTTTCTTCCTGCAAAAGCATATATTCTTGCGGGTATGTAAGGTATGCGACTTCTGTTAAAGTGGAAACCGGGTCTGTTGCTCTATCAAGCACCAAACTCTTATAATTTAATCCGTCATCTTTCAATTTTAAATCATTTACGAGGTTATTTTTTATTATGAATGCTACATTTTTAGCATTGTAATTATAATAATATGTACCCGTTCCATGCTTAATATAAGGGTCTTCACCTTGAGGAAGCGAGTTATTATGTATGCTGATTGAAATCAGAGCATCATTTTGTTTTGCCAAGTCAACTCTTTTATTTAAGTCAACAAAAACATCAGTATTTCTTGAGTATGAAACAATAGCTCCTTCTTCATTTTGCAATAAATCAATTAATTTAAGAGCTATAGCAAGATTAAATTTCTTTTCGGGGATTTTTGTAGGTCCTATTGCACCCGTATCTTTTCCGCCGTGACCCGCATCTATGAATATTCTTAAACCTTCGAGCGGTTTATCGGGATTTTTGATAAAAGGAGTTTTTGCGGTTTTAAAAATAAAGTCGCCGTTTGAATAGACCCCGTCATAGCCTAAAATAGTATCCTTAGAATTATAAGTGTATTCAAGATTGCGTTTTTCTGCTTCGGGCCCGCCATATACACCGTATAAAGTCAAATTTAAAGTTTTGTCATTTTGTTTAATAGTGTATAAAACAGGATATGATATTGCAAATTTAGTGTAATTATAAAGATTATCATAAGATTTCTCCGGAGCTGAAATTGTAATAGGCAGTCTGCTGTCTGTTGAAGTCGGGGTGGAAATGAAATTTTTATTAATCCAAAATTCTGTTTCGCCCGTTTCTTCTATTTTATAATAATCTCCCTGCTTGCCCGATAAATAAAGCACTATACCTTTGGGTAAATCAATAACACGGTTAGATTTTGCGCTTGCTTTTTCTCTTACGGGTGCATAATTTTTTATCGTTTTTGCTGTCCAAATTGTATGAGGTTCTTTTGCAATAAAAGGCTGAACCTCCTCTTTGGGTTCTTCCATCCTTTTTATATTTATTACTTTTGTTTTTTTAGCACCGTTTTTTTGAGTTTCTACAACCGTTATTTTATTATCACCCATTTTCAAAGGAATCGGGTGTACAAAAAAATCTTTCCAAACCTTTACTTGCTGAGAGTTAATATGCACGGTTGATTCAGGCTTTACTGTCCCGTAAATTTGGGTAGAATCCGTATAAACGGTAGATGATTTACTTGAAGGTTTAACAATTTCAAGTGCAAAAGTTTGTGAAGTAAAAGCAAAAATTAAAGTTAAAATTAATAAAATCTTTTTCATAACAGATTTATTATGAAATATTTTCAAACTATTTGTCAAATTTTTATATTTAAACAATTGTAAAATCATATTCAAAACTAAAAAATTCTGAAATAATAACAATGATAGTATAAGTTAAAGGACGATGATTATGGAACAAAATAAATTTTTAAATGATTCCCCTGAACAAGTTGTTGTAATTCCTTACCCACGAACCATCAGGATAACAGGTGTACAGCCGGAAAAAGCATACGGACTTTTTGACTCTGAAACAGGCACTCAAGTCACTGGGTTTAAAAAAGGTACAGACGGACAAGTTGAATTTGCCCGCTTAAACCCAAACAGACACTATGACGTGGGTGCAATTGAAGGCATGGGAGATGAAAAACCGCAATTTGCAATTGCATGGAATCTAAATATGAAAGACAACACAGACGAAATATTAAAAAATTCAGGCAACTTACCTGTAGACTTTCCAAGCCCCTATGTAATAATAGACAACAATAATAAAAACAATGTTTTTAATATAGTTGATGATAAAGGTGAAACGGTAGGGCAAATTATGAATTTATCTCAGACGGGCGATAAACCCTTATTTGTACAAGTTTGGACTTTCAAAATGAAAGATGACACACAAAAATAACAAATTTGGAACAAAGTTGATAAAAAGCACCCCAATGCGGGTGCTTTTTGGTTTTATTAATTTACAATTTTTTGTATTTTTATGAGTAATGGATTATGCTCCGCTAACCCGGCCTAATTGTTTTTCATTACTGGTAATAAATTTCTGAACTTAAAAGTTCATTATCCTTTGCATTTTTATAACCGCCAAAAATCAATATATTACCATTAAGTAATCTTATGGCAATATGATTAGTTCTTCTACTGTTTAATTTTGCACTATTTTTGATAAATTCTTTTTTGTTAGTATCAAAAATTAAAGTATTCTCTAATTCACGCAGGGTAATATCACTCCCACTTGAACCACCAATTAATATTGCATTACCATTACTTAATTCTGTTAAACTATAATCTTGATTTCGGTAAATATCGGTTTCTATAACTTGCTCTATGCTATTATTTTTAGTATCAAATAAAATAACTCTGTTTTTATTACTCATAATTAATAATGTTTCATCATCGATAAATACAGATTTTGCATTAACAAACTCTACATTTCCTTTTGAATTTAAAATATTACTTTCTTTTGGTTTATATTTTTCGGCTTTATTTGTTTTATAATCATAAATTATTACTTCTCTTTGTCTGGAAGTTATTACACCTGCAATAATAAGTATCTTGTCATCATTTAATTTAAAAGAAGTCAAGTTATCTTGTGGAGTATCTAAAGTCAAAATTATTTTAAAAGTATTCGTTATAGGATTGAATTCTTCAATTTCTAAAACATTTGGGTTGTGCGGATTTTGTATTGAAGAAATTTTATTATCTATTCCTCCTATCAAAATTACATTTCCATTCTTCATTAAAAATGCATTATGATTAATTCTGGGGACACACATGTTCTCTATTGGAGTATATAATCCTGTATTCGGATTGTAGATTTCTTCTTTTGGTGGTATTGTAAAATATAATTTATTTTCAAAAAATACCCTATGGTTAACTTTATCAAGAATTTTGTTATCTTTATTATATCCACCGGTAATAAGAACTCTTCCATCTTTTAGAGTTGTTGCAGTAGCACCGAATTGTCTAATATAATTCATTTCGCCTTTAGTAAAAATAAATTTATTCTTCTTATAATCATATATTTCAGATTTTTTTGTTTTTCCCCCAATTACTAAAACATTTCCATCATTCAAAAGTGTTGCCGGTCCATTATGAAATACATGCATATTAGGACCTTTTACAAATACATTATGTTTAACAGGAAGTAATTCTTTTATATCAAAACCTTTTGCACTTGGAATAAAAAATAAAGAAAAAACTAACAATATTGAAAATAATATGAATGGTTTAAAATAGTTTTTCTTTCTGTTCTCTGTAATTTTATCTTTTATATTTACTTCTTCACTCATAAAAAATACCCAAACTTGTAAACAAAGTAATTATACCACTTCTACCCCCCCCCCGAAGCAAATTAAAGTATTTTATTTGTAATAAAAAACCATTGTAAAAAAATTGTAAAATTAATATCAAACCCGAAAAAATTTGAAATAATAAGATAAAGTTAACGGAAAGGACATATTATGAACGAAAATAAATTTTTAAATGAATCGCCTGAACAAGTTATTTTAATTCCTAACCCGAGAACAATTAGAATACATGATGCCTGTGCTCAAAGAGCATATGGGCTTTTTGACTCTGAAACAGGCACGCAAGTCACGGGGTTTAAAAAAGGTACAGACGGGCAAGTCGAATTTGATAAGTTAGACCCAAATAGGCACTATGATGTGGGAGCTATTGAAAACATGGGAGATGAAAAACCTGTATTTGCAATAAATTGGACTGCAAATATGATAGATGATACAGACACTATATTAAATAATTCCGGTAACTTGCCTGTAGCATTTCCATGTAGGTACTACATAAAAAATAACGGGAATAATTCCAACAACATTTTTGACTTGGTTGATGATAATGGTGATAAGGTAGGAGAAGTTGCAAAATTATCCCCTGCAGGAGATAAACCGAGATTTGATATGGTTTGTACTTTCAAAATGAAAGACGATACAAAAGAGTAACAAATTTGGCACAAGTCTTATAAAAAGCACTCCGATATGGGGTGCTTTTGTTTTTGGGAATTCACAATTCTTGGTATTTTTATAAGTAAAAGTTGTTGGGTTATATTCCCTAACCTACATACTCATAATAAATACCAAAATTCATAACCAAAGTAATTATACCATTTTTGCCCCCTCTCCCGAAGCAAGGCAGGAAAAATTAAAATTATTTAAATATATCTTAATAAATACTTGACAAAAATTTAACAAATCTTCATGTTAACCCAAAAATATTGAAACCATGCCGAATATAGTTTATAATATTAATGTACCTATACCTTATTAGGAGGGGCGTAGGTTTGCTGGACAAACTCCTCTGGTACAAAAGCAAGCAAGTGCATGGAAACATGCACTTTTTTAATGTTATAATTATTTAATGGATGATATTAATAAATATTATTTTCAATTTTCAAGACTTTATATAAGAATTATGCGACTTGAAACAAATATCAAAAACGGTCTTATTAATTCTTTATTGCCATATTATAAAGAAGATATTATTAATCAATTTAATAACTTTTTTACAAATAAAAAAAGATTGGAAAGATATAAAAATAAAGATATTAATAAAATAAGTTCAATTATAAAAAATCCTCAAATTAATTCAAACTCAAAAAAATTTATTTCTTTAATAAATAATGTTTTATATTTATCAGATTTAATTTTTATATTTCTATATTGTGAACAATTTAGAAAAAGTGAAATTATAGATAAATTTTATTATAATGTTCCCTTAAAATATGAAAAGTTAATATCTGCAAAAGAAAATTTATTAAATTTAAGAAACACAATAGCTCATTTTAAATTTAAAGATTTTCAAGTTCATAAAAATGAATATTTAGAAGCATTAAAAATATATGAATATCATATAGGACAAAATCTTCCAGGCATAAATTCAATACCGATTCTTAATTACAAACCTTCATTAAAAGAAATATTAGAAACGGTTTATAAAATTAATCCAAGTTTATTAAGCAGTAATGAAGATATTAATTTTAATTGTAATAAAGACAGATTATTACTTGAAATTTGTGACGAAATAGCATTATATAACGGATACGAAGTAGAAGAATTACATTCACCCTGGTCAATTTTAAGAGAAAAATATAGAGTAATAAATAATAATAAGTAATTTTATTTGAAATAATTATAAAAAGTTAACGGAAAGGACATTTATTATGAACGAAAATGAATTTTTAAATGATTCACCTGAGCAAGTTATTTTAATTCCTAACCCGAGAACAATTAGAATACAAGGTGCCCATGCCGAAAGAGCATACGGACTTTTTGACTCTGAAACAGGCACGCAAGTCACGGGGTTTAAAAAAGGTACAGACGGGCAAGTTGAATTTGATAAGTTAGACCCCAATAGGCACTATGATGTTGGAACAATTGAAGGCAGGGGAGATGAAAAACCTTATTTTGCAATAAATTGGACCTATCCTATGAAAGATGACACAAATAATATATTAAAAAATTCCGATAACCTTCCTGTAGAATTTCCATGTACATACCTAATAAAAGATAAAGGAAACAATTCCCATAATAATTTTGATATAGTAGATGAGAAAGGTGCAACAGTCGGGCAAGTTATGAATTTATCTCAGACAGGCGATAAACCCAGATTTGTACAAGTTTGGACTTTCAGAATGAAAGACGACACACAAAAATAACAAATTGAGCACAAATCTGATAAAAAGCACCCTAATAGGGTGCTTTTTTGTTATATGGTCATAAATTTATTTTGTCTATATTATTTAATACTATATTTTGATGTTGTAGTTTATTTCTTTATCCTATAGAAATAATATATTATACTTAATGCCAATAAAATAAGAAAAATTATTAGCAATCTAAATGATAAAATTAATATCGGAATAGATACAAAATAATAAATTACAAATAAAATCCAACTTAATACTTTTAAGAATTTATTGTTAATTGATTTTTTAGCTTGAACTTTTTCTGTGAAAATAAAATCTACACACAAAATTATTAACGAGAGGTAAACCATAACAATAAAACATAAGGTTCCGTTAACAGCATAACCAGGCATAGGCCCGCCGGAATATAAAAAAGCACAAATACTTTCTATGGCAAGCCAAAGTGCAAAAGTTATTACTACAAATCTGTAATATAAACTCTCTGTTAAACTAAATTCAGCTGTTTTGTGTATTTCATCTTCACTCATAAAACCACCCAAATTTGTAAACAAAGTCATTATACCACTTTTACCCCCCCCCAGTTGCAACAGACCATATAAATTATTAAATTCAGTTTTTTATATGAAAGTACAAAGTATCAAAAATGCTAAAGTAAAATTATGATTAAAAATTTTGCATGTAAAGAAACTGAAAAAATATTTAACGGTAAATTTTCTAAAAAATTACCCAATGAAATTCAAACCCGAGCTTTAATTAAATTACACAGTCTTGATGTTTCAGAAAATATTAACGATTTACGTATCCCGCCTTCAAATCATCTTGAATTATTGTCAGGTGACAGAAAAGGACAATTTTCAATAAAAATTAATGACCAATACCGCATTTGCTTTAACTGGGTTGATAATAATGCCATGAATGTTGAAATTACCGATTATCATGATTAATTTTTATTAATTTTGATTTATATGAGCTTGATTTTACGTTGTACGTAATATATAATATAAATAAAGGATTATAAAATGTTAAAAAATAATTACAATATTCCAATACCTCATATCGGAGAAATTCTAAAAGAAGAATTTTTAGACCCGTTAAATATAACTCAAAATGCACTGGCTAATGCTATTAGAGTGCCTGCAAACAGAATTAATGCTATTGTTAGAGGGCAAAGAGGTATTACCGCTGATACCGATTTAAGATTAACAAAATATTTTGGACTTTCTAAAGGTTATTTTTTAAGACTTCAAACTAATCTTGAATTATTGGAAGAAGGACAAAAACTTGAAAATGAACTTTCAAATATTGTTCCTTTTAATCAAGCAAAAAAAAAATAAAAAAATTGCACTCTAGAATTTCAAAATTAATAAGTATAAATCCAAACATCATCAGAAGTTTGATATGATTTACCTTCTTGAATTGTATTTTTATTGATTACCTTTTCTGTTTTTTCATCAATTCCGCCTGCAAAAATTATTTTATTTTCATCAAGTGGCAATATATTAGGATTAGAAGGTAATTTTTCATTTGGAGTTATAAAAATTTTATGATTAAATCCATCAAAGATATAATCTTTTGTATTTGAAATCATATATTTTGAAAAATAATATTTTCTTTCTTTTTTGCCAATATTACATGAAACATTATTATCTTCAGCAAATTTTTTAACGTTTATTTGAGCATTATGATGATTAAAAGTTATAAGTCTATCTAAAGAACAGTTAAAATGTTCAGTTTTAAATACTACTTCATCCCTAGTAACATTAGAAATATTTGCCCAGCAACAACCTTCTGCCAATATTCTGGAATTAATATCAATAAGATTTTTATAATAATACCCGATAAACTCCATTTTTTTAGGGTCAAAAATTTCAAACTGGCTTAATCCTTCCGTATCATGAACATAAGGTCCGATAGAAGAAATCATTAAATAATCTATAAAACTTCTGCCCATACCCCAAGCAAAAAGAATTTTGCCGTCAGGTAATGCAACTGACAATGAATCTACTCTTGGCGAGTTCATTTTTCCTATATAATGCCATCCTTTTTCGTTAATTTTTTCGGGTGACTTTTCACTTTTTTTGATTGTTATTTCGGGTATGAAATTTTCTTCTTTTTCATCATTTTGTACCTGATTTGCTTCATTTGATTTGATTGATATGTCAGGTATTAAATCTGAATTTTTTTTATTAAATTTATTAAAAACAGAAAATCCAATTATAAAAATTACCAATATTAGAATTAAATAAAATATTTTTATATTAAAAAAGTGATTTTTCATAAACTATAAACTCCTAAGCTTGAATGCTTAATAATTATACAACTTTTACCCCCCCCCGAAGCAAATTGAAGAAATTAATACAGACAAAATTTCCTTTATCGGCAAAATTAGATAAAATTATACACAAATTAAAATTGATTTTTTGCCGATAATATGATAAAATATAAATATGAAATATTTATCCGTAAGCGAAATTGCTAAATTATGGAATATGTCTGAAAGGTCTGTCAGAAATTATTGTGCAACAGGTAAAATCCCTGATGCTTTTTTAACGGGCAAAACTTGGAATATCCCTGAAAATGCCGTAAAACCCGACAGAAAAAATAAACACACAGATAAGCCCAAAACTCTTTTAGATATTTTAAAATTTGAGATGAATAATAAAGTTAAAGGCGGGATTTACCATAAAATACAGATAGATTTAACTTATAATTCAAATCACATAGAAGGCTCTAAACTAACTCACGAGCAAACACGGTACATTTATGAAACAAACACAATAGGACTTGCACAAAATACGGTTAATGTTGATGATGTATTGGAAACAGTTAATCATTTCAAGTGTATCGACCTTATTATTGATAAAGCTAATTATGAACTTTCTGAAAGTCTTATAAAAAAACTGCATTTTATTTTAAAAAACGGTACAAAAAGTTCATCTAACGAAAGATTTGCGGTCGGTGATTATAAAAAATATCCTAATATCATTGGGGATATGGAAACCGTAAAGCCCGAAGATGTTACAAAAGAAATGCAAAAGCTATTAACAGGCTATAATAAGACAAAAAATAAAAATTTAACCGAAATTTTAGATTTTCACTACAATTTTGAAGCAATACACCCGTTTCAAGACGGCAACGGCAGAGTAGGCCGATTAATAATGTTTAAAGAATGTCTTAAAAATAATATTGTGCCTTTCATAATTGATGATGAAATAAAATTATTTTATTATCGGGGTTTAAAGGAATGGAAAAAAGAAAAAGGTTATTTGACTGACACTTGCTTAACAGCACAAGATAAATTTAAATCGTATTTAGACTATTTTAAAATAGATTATCAAAAATAAATTTAACATATGCGTTTTAAATTTGAAAAAACGGGCATTGTATTATTACGTTGATTTGTGCCTAAAATTAATTTGAATATAATATATAAATTTTATAAAAAACTGAGAATATTTAATGAAGCTGCATAAAAATTGCAGTGTAAATATTTTTCTAAAAATGCGGTTAAAATCAAGTTTTAACCAAAATGCAGTTACGACGCCCAAAAGACGCCAATATTTTGGCGCAAAAAAACAGAAAGGAAGTTTATTATGGAACAAAATAAAATTTTAAATGAAACACCGGAGCAAATTGTTTTAACTCCTAACCCAAGAAGAATTGAAATTAATCATGTACATCCTGCAAGAGCATACGGACTTTTTGATTCAGAAACAGGCACGCAGGTCAGTGAGTTTAAAAAAGGTACAGATGGTAAAGTTGAATTTGCCAACTTAGAGCCAAGCAAGCACTATGACGTCGGAGCTATTGAAGGAATGGGAGATGAAAAACCTCAATTTACAATTGCGTGGACTCCCCACATGAAAGATGATACAGAAACTATATTAAAAAATTCACATAACCTGCCTGTAATATATCCTCAAGCCTATACAATAAAAGATAACGGCAGCAATTCCAACAACACTTTTGATATAGCAGATTATAAAGGTAATACGGTAGGTCAAGTTATGAATTTATCTCAGACAGGCGATAAACCTAAAATCCGTGGTATTTGGTCGTTAAAAATAAAAGACGACACTCAAAAATAACAGGCATGGCACAAGTCAGATAACAAAAAAAAACACCCCATTGGGGTGTTTTTTGTTTTGCGGATTTTCAATTTTGAACATGAATTTATATTTTAAATAGATTACCAAAAATAAATTTTCAATTTATTTCTTTGATGAACTCCATTATTTTAACGAGCGAATTTTCATTATAATTATGAGTATCATTATTAACAAGTACAAGTTTAACTTTTTTATTTTTACTTGCATTTTTTAATGCCATTTCATAAGGGATTAATTCATCATCTTTTGAATGAGTAATTAGAATAGGTTCGGTTATTTTATCTATTCTTGAATATGTATTAAAATTTTGGAAGAAAGGTACTATATAAACGATATTAGAAAAGAAATCAGAGTGAGTAAGTCTTTTTAAGACTACTTTGCCCATATCTTGAATATTAGTAAAGGTGCTTTGAAAAATAACTGCTTTAAATTCATTCTCATTAGCTATTTTAGATGTAACACCACCGCCAATGGATAATCCCCATAATATTATATCTTTATCGGGAGTATTTTTTTCTTTATTTAAATAGTTTACTGCTCCTCTTAAATCGTTATACAATCCGTTTTCATAAGGAAAACCGCTGCTGTTGCCGTAGCCTCTGTAATCATAAATGAAAATTCCATACCCTTCTTGCGCAAAAGGAATAAGCATATCAAAAAAATAACTGATATTACCGCCATTACCGTGAGAAAATAATATTGTTGGCTTGTTTGCCTTTGGTGCAATATACCAAGCGTTTAATTTTATTCCGTCTTTTGAGTTAAAATATATATTTTCATGCGGATAATCCGAATTATAAACCTCTTTAACAGGATAATAAATATTATTCTGGCAATATAAAATTATTATTAATATCCCGATTAATACTCCGATTATAATTCGTTTAACTGAAATCTTTTTCATAAAGTTAAAATACCCTTCTATATTTATTTTATAACTTTTCAGCTAAAGCAATTTGGGGAAATATAAATGTAACAAGGTTTTAATATAGATGTTTATAACTTCAAAAAAACGGGCATTATATTATTACGTTGATTTGTGCCTAAAATTAATTTGAATATAATTATAAATTTTATATAAAACTAAGAATATTATATGAAACTGCAAAAAAATTGCAGCAGATATATTTTTGCCCCTATAAGTGCGATTAAAATCAGCAAATTTTAACCACAATATATTTACGATGCTCAAAAGACACCAATATTTTGGTGTAAAAAACAGAAAGGACTTTTTACTATGAACGAAAATAAATTTTTGAATGAATCGCCTGAACAAGTTGTTGTAATACCTTCTCCAAGAACAATTATAATAAATGGTGCCAATGCAGAAAGAGCATACGGACTTTTTGATTCTGAAACAGGCACGCAAGTCACGGGGTTTAAAAAAGATGCAGATGGAAAAGTTGAATTTGCAGGCTTAGACCCAAGCAAACACTATGATGTGGGAGCTATTGAAGGTATGGGAGATGAAAAACCTTATTTCGCAATAAAATGGACAGTACCTATGCGTGATGATACAGACACTATATTAAAAAATTCCGGTAACTTGCCTGTAGAATATCCACAAACCTATGTAATAATAGATAACAATAATAAAAAAAATGTATTTGATTTAGCAGATAATACTGGCGATAAAGTAGGAGAAGTTGCAAAATTATCCCCTGCAGGCGATAAACCTAAATTTCAAATAGCGTGGACTTTCTCAATGAAAGACGACACACAAAAATAAAAAATTTGGAACAAAGTTGATAAAAAGCACCCTCAATAGGGTGCTTTTTGTTTCTTTAAATTATTGGCAAAAGGTTATTTCTGTAATAGACTAAAAATATGAAGTACATAGATAATGTAAGAAATTTTTGTATTATAGCACATATTGACCATGGCAAATCAACGCTTGCGGATAGACTTTTGGAAAAAACAGGCACGATAGCGCAGCGTGATATGCAGGATCAGCTGCTTGACTCAATGGATATAGAGCGTGAAAGAGGAATAACCATTAAATTAAATGCCGCAAGAATGAGCTACAAAGCTAAAAACGGCAAAGAATACGAGCTTAATTTAATAGATACTCCGGGGCACGTAGATTTTTCTTATGAAGTATCAAGGTCATTAGCTGCATGTGAAGGTGCATTATTAATTGTTGATGCAACGCAAGGTGTTGAAGCGCAGACCTTATCAAATGTTTATCTTGCTATAGAGCAGAATTTAGAGATAATTCCCGTTATTAATAAAATAGACTTGCCTTCTGCCGATGTTGAGAGGGTAAGAGAAGAAATTGAAGAAGTATTGGGGATTGACGCTTCTATGGCAATACCTGTAAGTGCTAAAGAGGGAACGGGGATAGAAGATGTACTCAAGGCTGTTGTAGAATTTGTTCCACCTCCTGTAGATACATCGGATAAGCCTTTAAGAGCATTGGTTTTTGACAGTGCTTATGACCAATATTTAGGAACTTTATGTTTCTTTAAAGTGGTAGACGGCGGAATCAAGCTGGGCGACAAGATTAAGTTTATGGCGTCTGGTAAAGAATATGAGGTAACGGAGCTGGGTTACTTAAATCCAAACAGAGTTCCCGTAAAAGAACTTAAAACGGGCGATGTTGGTTATATGGGCTGTTCTATTAAAGAAATAACAAGGTTTGTGGGAGATACCATAACCCACGTGGAAAATGGTGCGAAAGAGCCGCTGGCAGGATATAAAGAAGCACTGCCAATGGTGTTTTCAGGCATGTATCCCGTTGATAATGACCAGTATCAAGACTTAAAAGAAGCGCTTGAAAAATTAAAACTTAATGATTCAAGTATTACTTTTGAACCTGAAACATCCTCAGCTTTGGGGTTTGGTTTCAGGTGCGGTTTTTTGGGTATGCTTCACATGGAAATAGCACAGGAAAGGCTTGAAAGAGAATATAATCTTACTCTTGTAACTACAGCACCCAGTGTTATATATAAAGTTCACAAAACAAACGGCGAAGTAATAGATATTGATAACCCTGCAAACCTTCCTGATGCACAGTATAGAGAGTATATTGAAGAACCTTATGTGAAAGTTACCATAATAACTCCAAATGATTACGTCGGGTTATTAATGGAGCTTGCGCAGTCAAAACGGGGAATATTTAACAATATGACTTATCTGGATAAAATCAGGGTATCGTTGCATTATGAACTCCCGCTGAGCGAGATTATTACGGATTTTTATGACCAGTTAAAATCACGCTCCAAAGGTTATGCAAGTATGGATTATGAATTCAGCGATTATAAACGCTCTGATTTAGTTAAACTGGATATACTTCTTGCAGGCGAGGTAGTTGACGCTTTAAGTGCTATAGTGCATAAAGACAGTGCATTCTATATAGGACAGAAATTGACGTCCAAATTAAAGGATATTATTCCGAGACAGTTGTTTGAAGTGGCGATTCAAGCGGCAATAGGCGGCAGAATAATAGCCAGAACAAATATAAAAGCGCTGAGAAAAAGCGTGCTTGATAAATGTTACGGCGGTGATATAACTCGTAAAAGAAAACTTCTCGAAAAGCAAAAGCGCGGTAAAAAGCGTATGAAGGCTGTAGGAAAAGTTGAAGTTCCGCAGGAAGCATTTATGGCAGTGTTAAGTTTGAATGAAGATTAGGAGGTAAATTTTGGCTCTTGATACAGCACTTGTTATGATTTTAGCAGGCGGAGAAGGCAAAAGACTTTATCCCTTAACAAGAGACAGAGCGAAACCTGCCGTTCCGTTCGGCGGAAGGTACAGAATTATTGATTTTGTTATAAATAATTTCATTAATTCGGGGTTTTATAAAATAAAAATCCTTACCCAGTACAAATCCGATTCTTTAAATCAGCATATAGCAAGAAGCTGGCCCGTATCTCCAATATTGGGGCAGTATATAGATTTAGTCCCTGCACAAATGAGGACGGACGGAAACTGGTATCAGGGTACTGCCGATGCTGTATATCAAAATCTGACTCATATTAAAGATGAAAACCCTAAACACGTTTGTGTTTTTGGCGGCGATCATATCTACAGAATGGACGTCTCACAAATGATGAGGTTCCATAAAAAACAAAACGCTCAATTAACAATATCCGCTATACCGATTCCGATATCAGAAGCAAGTGAGTTCGGCATAATAGAGGTTGATGAAGAATGGCGCTTAACAGGGTTTCAGGAAAAACCAAAGACACCGCCAAAACCAATCCCCGACAGACCCGATATGTGCTTGGCTTCTATGGGAAATTATATATTTGAAACTGTTGACCTTGTCGAAGAAGTAACTCAAGATGCAAACAACCCCGATTCAAACCATGATTTCGGCAAAAATATAATTCCTAAAATGCTCAATGACGGTAAAAGGATTTATGTTTATGATTTTTCTCAAAACGAATTTACGGGTATGACAGCGTCAGAGAGGGGATATTGGAGAGATGTCGGAAGTATAGACAGCTATTGGCAGGCTAATATGGATTTACTTGATTCTGAACCTGAATTAAATCTTTATTCTACCGAATGGCCGTTAAGAACATATAACTATAATTTTCCGCCTGCTAAGTTTCTCTGGCAAGAAGGCGACAGAGTGGGTATGGCAACAAATTCTTTGGTGTCTGAAGGCTGTATAATATCGGGCGGAAGTATTTCAAGATGTGTACTTTCTCCTATGGTAAGAATAAACAGTTATTCAAATGTAACTGATTCTATATTAATGGAAAATGTGAATGTCGGAAGATACTCAGAAATAAGAAAAGCCATTGTAGATAAGAATGTTGTTATTCCGCCTTATACAAAAATTGGGATAGACCCTGAGGAAGACAGAAGAAGGGGATTTATTGTTTCAAACGGCGGAGTTTGCGTTGTACCAAAGGGAGCTAAATTATGAAAAAGAAATTTTATATAATATTTTCGCTTGTCCTGATTTGTGTAATAGTAGTTTGCGCTTATTTTATATTTTCTTTGAAAAATAACAGTGAAAATATCGGTCAGCAAAGAGTTCAGAATAACTTAAACGCTCCGATTGAAATACCTGATGAAGGAATAGTGAAGTTTGATGAAGCTAAAGATTATGATAAGCCTGTTATAGTGATGTTTTATGTGGATTGGTGCGGATATTGCAGAAGGTTTATGCCGATTTTCGGTCAAATGGCAAAAAAATACGAAAAAGATTTTACTTTTGCCGTTGTTAATTGTGACCTTCTTATAAATGAAAATCTTGTTAAAAAATACCATGTAGCAGCACTTCCTTCTTTATACATTGTTGATAAAAAATTAAATCATACTTTTACAATGAATATGGCTTCAAGCAGTGATGTTAAAATCTTTGAAGAAGAAGCCGATAACTTTATTAAACTGAAAAAGAAAATTAATTTAAAATAAAAAAAGCTCCTTAATAGGAGCTTTTTTATTTATCAAATGGGGATTAAATTATATTATTTTTATAATCCGAATTAGCTTTGATGTATTTTTTCTCGTCTGTAGAGTTAGCATGTTTAGGTTGAGAAGAACCTAAAGTCCACCTTACACCTGCTTGAAGTCCTACACCGTTTCTGCCGCCTGAAGTAAAGAAGGTTTGGAAGAAGCCTGTTAATCTTTCGCCCCAAGTCTTTCTTATACCTATACCGTATTTAACAAACGGTTTAACGCTTAATTCGGGGAGTGTAGCATCGCTTGCTTTGAATTGTGTTTTATCCATAACATTCCAAACAACGCTGACTCCCATATAAGGCTGCCAGCCGTTATTTAAGTTACCGATAAATTTCAATCCCGGTTCAAATTGAATAGCATTTAGAGGGTCTGAATTTATTCTTACCCCTGCAGCGTTTGTATAATCAAATGTATTAACAAACGAATAAGACATCATATAGCTTGGCTGGATGATGAATTTACCGTCAGCAAGTTCCCAGTTATAACCCGTTTTTGCTGCTATACCTGACATTAAGAGAGTAAAATCATCATTACCGTACATAGTATCGGCACTTGCTACGTTTGAACCGACGTTAGCCGTTAACCCTGCAAAGAAGTTATCTTTATATGCCATACCGACTAAACCTAATGTAGCACCGTTTTGATAAATACTAATTCCGTCATAAGCCTGATGTGAACCGTTGTAACCCAAATAAACGCCAAACATACCGTCCCAGCCGTTACCGAGTTCCATAAGTTCTGAATCAGCGCCGAAAAATGAACCCCATGCTACGTTTGATACTTTCGGCCCATTCTTAAGTTTAACGTTTTCAAAAGTTGCATAAGGTCTTAACCAAGCGGATGTATTATCGTATGGTGTGTTTGTCGGGTCAAATACAAGATTGGAATCTGCTGCCGCATATTTGTTTCTGTATTTCATTGCTTGACGTTGAGATTTAGTCATCAGCATATACATATCCATATTGCGGAAGGCTTCATCATAAGAGTTTAATTGGTTCAAATAACCGCCGAGTTGTGCTGCAACGGGAGCCGCCATAATTGAAGGGTTTACGTTATCATAACCGCTGCCGCCCCGTTCAAAGTTTAACATTGCAGAATCAGGGTCATAAGTTGCATTATATTTATAAATAGGAGAATATACCATCTCTCCGCCCGTATATTGAATTGCACCTGCAAGTTGTGATTTTACCGCTTCATCGGTATTTTCGGCTATTGGTGAAATAGAGAAGGTTTGTGCTGTTGTCGGCTCTAAAATATTTATATTTGAAATGTTTATTTTATGACCGTTATCACTAAATTTATTTGCGGAAATGGTATCCATTGTTTCTTCCGCAAAGTTACCGTCAAGCATTAAGTTCATATCTTGATTAAGTGTAAGGTTTCCGAGGTTTGTATCCTGAATGGAAGCATTTTGTAAACTTAATGCACCACCTTCTGCCGTAAAGGATTCTGCTTTTGATATATCTGCAGACTGTCCGAGAGTTAAAGTGCCTTTACTTAAATTTAATTTATTTCCTTCTATGGTGCTATTTAATGTTGTATCACCGACAATACCAGTTGTTCCGTTACCTGTTATTTTATCATTCAATGTAACGTTAGAAAGATTTACGTTTCCTTCATTTTCAACGGCTGTTCCGTTTGCGAAACCGCTGACTTCAATATCTGCAAGATTTAAGGTTGCACCTGATTCAACTTTTGCACCTTCCTGATTGTTACCTTGAAGCGTGTTTCCACCGCCGTTAACTGTTAAATTACCGCTCTTGAGTGTGCCTAAACTTTCAGACGCTTTTTCATCACTCGACATCTGATAAACGCCTGAACCGATTCCTCCTGAGACCTCTTTAACAGCACTTTCTACGCTATTAATTTCTTTGGATTTTAACTTACCGTCACTTGAATCATAACTGAGGAAGTTATCTTTGTTTTCGCCAAGAACAAGCTCCACGTCATCAGCTAAAGATATTTTATCTTTTAGTACATTGGATATTTCATATTCCGTATCAGATTTTTTTGTCAAATCTATTTTTGACAGCTTAATGGTACCTTGAACTTTTTCTGTTGTTGAAGCAAGTTTATCATTCCAATCAACTTCTATATTAACACTATCTTCTAATGCTACATTTAAATTCTGTAAAACCGATGAATCAGTTTTTTCGTTAATCAAGCTTATTGTTGAGCCGTTTTTAGCATTAAGTGCGGAAGCACTGTCAAATAGGTTTCCGCTTTCCCCCATTGAAAGTTTTGCACCTTTTTCAATATTTACGGTACCATTCAGTGTATTTTGAACATTTGAAATAACATCGCCGTTTATATTTACTGTGCCGTTTCCTGAAATAACCTGTGCAATAGTACCGCCCGTAATATTGTATGTTCCTTTATTTTCAACTTCTCCTTTTATGTTATCGGCAGAAGAAGTCAAATTGCCGCTTGAAATCTCAACTTTCTGTGAAATTAAAGCATTATTTGTAACATCACCTTGAATTTTGGTTAAACCGCCCTCTTTGGGGTTATTTTCATCATCAGTGGAACTGATTTCATATTCATTAGTACCGCCTGTTAAAATTAAAGTGCCGTAGTTATGAATTTTTTTATCTGCAATGTTAATATTATCTAAATTAGTTGTGAAAATACCGTTTTCAGCGTCTCCTTCTTTTTCAATAACAAGAGTTTTCTGTGTTATTTTGGCGTTATTGGTAACATTGCCTAATATTCCCGTGGTGCCGTTTCCTTTAATATTTTGTTTAAGTTCTCCGCCCCAAAGAGCTAAATCACCGTCATTGGTTACTTCGCTTGTAAGCTTGTCTGCTTTAACATCCGCAGTACCCGAACTTGCTATATTTAAGGCTCCCGTTATTAATCCGCTTTCTTTTGCTTCTAAAGCGCCCTTAACATTAATTTCTTTTTGGGTAATTGTTGCATTTTCACATAATGTAAGAATTCCATCTTCTTCTATATTGGTAACACCGCTGTTGCCGATATCAAATTGCTGCCCGTTGAGATTTAATTGTATTTTTTCATCCGTAATACTGCTGTTTACAACGGTTTCGCCCTTTTTAATATTTAGAGTTCCTGCATTATATATGCTGTCACTTTCCGTTTCAAATTTAACTTTATGTTCTCCTTCAGCTTCAATATTTACGGTTTCAAGGTTAAATATAGCACCGCCTGCAGTTGTTGCTTTATTTTCGTTAAATGTAACATCAGATTCTTTTGCAGCTATATTTATAACCGTATTTGAATCATTCGTAATAAGTTCAAAATCACCTTTTCCCGTTTCTTCATCATAATTGGTCAGTTTTACTGCCATATTGAATATAGCACCACCGACAGATGTTGCTTCATTTTTTGTAAAATTGCTGTCTGTTATTGTTATTTTTGACTCGGCTTTATCTTCGCCTTCTTCTATACCCAAGGTTGCAACAGCACCGCCGAATGCTGCTTTATTTGTATCAAAAGTTACTTTATTAATTGTACTGTCAGCAAATTCATTATATATTACACCGCCAAGCATTTGTGTTGACATATCAAAATTTTGGGTATTTGTTCCTTTGTTTGTAAAGCTTTTAAAGGTACCGTTTGAAATATTAATACCTTCATGTACAAAAAAACCGGCACTACCAAAATCAGTACCCGTTATAGTGTGAGTGTTTAATTCTAATTTATGATTAGGAGTATAAATGTCTGACTCATAGTCTCCTACTTCGATAAAATTATTTTCAGCTTGAATGTTTCCTTTTAAGGAAGCTTCGGCTCCCGATTCGAGAGCTGATTTTAACCCTGACCAATTGCCGACCTCTTGAGCGCCTGCCTTGTTGTATGACATAGCCATACAAAACAGCAGAACCGCTAATAATGCTTTTTTCTTTTTCATTCTTTTACCTCTTTTCTTATTTATAAAAGTGATGTTTACGGCAACAATACTTTAAATTCCAAAATTTAAATAAATATATATTTGAGCATACTTCACCTTGTTTTTAATAATAACATAAAAAATATAAAAGTGACAATAATGACAATAAATATATAAATAAATATTGCCGTAATAGTTGTGTTTAGATTTCGATTTTTAGTTAAAAATATTACAAAAGAGGCAATATGAACAATAGTGAATTTGGTAAGAAATTAAAAGAACTGAGAAAATCAAAAGGATATACACAGCAAGCGTTAGCTGAAAAAGCCGAGATTGATGAAAAGCACCTTTCCCGTGTTGAAAACGGCAAGTATTTTCCTTCTTATGCTACACTTAGTAAATTATTGAATGCTTTAGGCGTAACACTTAATGAGGTCGGAATTCAACTCGAACAAGCCGAAATCAACAAAAATCCCCTGTATTCAAAAGCCTTGCAAATACTTAATTCCGCTCAAAATGATAATGAACTTTTATGTTATATCGAAAGTTTAAAAGCTATCCAAAAAGCATTGAAACTTAAATAATAATTTTAAGTTGACACCATCTGATTTTTATATCATAATAGTCCGTAATCGGACTTATTATTTTATAAGTGTGGGGATATTT
>CANQOQ010000003.1 GCA_947625495.1 Candidatus Gastranaerophilales bacterium
GTTCCTACTGAACCTGCATCACCTTGTATCTGTACGTTCATATCAGGTTTACCGCCGGTAAAATTCCCTGTGATATCATCTCCTGTTTGTACATTTACATTATTTCCGCCTTTAAATTGCGGTAGCGCATTTACATCTACTGTTGCTAATACAGGGGCGCTGTTCATTACCATCATCCCTGCTGCTACTATAGCTGCACTTATTTTTCTTCTCATCTGCTTTCCTTCTCCTTTATATAATTACAGATTAATAACTACCTAAAAGTCTAAAATTTATAAAAAATATTTTTGCTACAATTCCTTTTCTTTTTTAATAAAACTTTAAAATCCCTAAAGATACATATATTTTATAATTAAATATATTTTTTACAAGATTAAAACTCAAATGTTAAGAATTGTTATAATTATAATAATAATATGCAAATTTAATTTTGTTTGGATTTCATACAATTGCATTATGTAAAGACAAAGAAATATAAGATAAAATTTAATTATTGTAGAAAAAATTCTTTTATATTATATAATGTAATTAGTATTTGATTATAAATAAATATAGAGAGTGGAACACATGAAAAATTTAATTTTAAAAACAACATTAATCTGCTTCGCATCCATAATTGGAAGTGTCGCATTTTCATTACCGGACCCTCAAAATATGGGCAGTGCAATGGGCGGTTATGATCCGGGTAGTATCGACAACTCTAACTTTATTCAAACTCAACAATATAAGGAAAGAGTCAAGTATGAGGATACGAAAGATCCTGCAGTTATTGAAGAAGAAGTTCGTCAAAAAATGGACTTGCTTAATACAAAACAGGTTTCTTTTAAACTTAAAGAAATTAATATCTCAGGTAATACTCAAATACCAACTTATAAATTGATGAGATTGGTTGATTTTAAAATAGGTCAGGAAGTTACAATTAACGACCTTATTATGTCAGCTAACGATATTACAGACTATTACCAGAGCAAAGGTTACGTTTCTACAATCGCTTATCTGCCTCCTCAAAAGGTTCAAAACGGTAAAGTAGATATCGTTATCCTTGAAGGTAAATACGGTAACGTTGTTGCTAACAACGGAAAATGGCAAAAGAAATCCTATCTTACAAATCAATATTTAAAAGACAATAATATAGAAACAGGTAAAGTTCTTAACATCAAAGATGTTCGTAACGCATTAACAGATATGAGTGCTGAAGAATATATGAAAGGTTCTGTTTCTTTCGCTGATAACGAAGAATCAGAAGAATTTTCAGATGTTACTCTTGATGTAAAAGACAGATTCCCTGTTAACTTCGACCTTAGATACGATAATCAGGGCAGAGAATTAATCGGTACACAAAGAGGCGTTTTATACGCAGGTCTTCATGATGTTACCGGTCACGGCGATACCTTAATGGGTACTTTGGCTATGTCTTCACGTTCTCTCGGTGTTGGCGGTATGTATTCTATCCCGATAGCTAAAAATGATACAAGATTAAACCTCGGTTATTCTTATTCTCACGTTAGATTGGGTAAGGATTTTAAACCTTGGAATATCAAAGGTGATTCACATGATGTTTATATCGGCGTATCAAGACGTTTGGCTAAAGGTGACCAATACAGATTATACGGTGATATCACTTTAGATATGCGTAATACTTCTACAGAATCAGGTCTTATCCCTGAACTTGATTCATCATACAGAACAAGAGTTCTTAGAGGTTCTTTAACTGATGTTAAAGATGATTACTATGGCAGATGGTTATTTAATACTACTCTTGCAGGCGGTATCCCTATTGATGCTTCCGATTACAACAAAGCAAGAAACTACGCAAGCAACAACTTCCTCAAAGTTAATGCAAGCGCTGCTCGTTTACAAGTATTACCTAAAAATCAGTTAGCTATTTTACAGGTTAATACACAGTATGCTAACAGACACTTATACGCTTCAGAAGCTATGCAATTCGGCGGTATCTCTTCTGTTAGAGGTTATGATGAAGGCTTCAGAATCGGCGACTATGGTGTTACTGCAAGCTTAGAATACAGAGCTCCCATTCCGGGGTTAAAAGCTTTACTTCCTGAAAAATACGGATTTATCTCTGACAGTATCCAACTTGCAGGATTCTATGACTTCGGCTGGTTCGGCGACAGATTTATTGACGGAAGCGCTGATTACTTAATGAGTGCAGGTCCCGGTATCGTTGTTAAACTTACTAAATATATTTCAGCTAACATGTATTGGGGCTTCCCAATCGGCAAACGTCTTCCTGACTACGCTAACAGTTTAAGACGTGACACCGCAAGATTCCACTTCACTGTTACTTCAAACATTCTATAATGTTTAATATATATAAAAAAGAGAACCAAAAAGGTTCTCTTTTTTTATTGTTTTTTTTAGTTTATAATATTGATTTACCTTCATACATAAACTTAGTACGTTCATACTCAGAATCTTTATAATCCTGATACTCTTTTTCGTATTGCTGTTTTGTTGATTCTTCTCTGGGTTCTATAAACGGAGTTGTTTTATCTTTTCGTTTCCAATTTATCTTAAATCCGTCAAACAAACCATATTCGGTTTCCGTTTTATATGTACCGACATTTATTGCATAAACAGGTATATTTAGCGAATATATCACAATTAATATCACTATAAATTTTAATATCTTTTTCATCTTTTATCTCCGTTTAGTAATATATTACTATAGAGCTTTAAAATAATCCATTAACTTTTATATTGAGCACTCAAAAAATCCATATCTTCTATTTTTTCCGTAATACCTATCAGTATATTTTGGATTTTTTCACGTATTTCCTCACACTCATTATTAATAGAATCTCTCATGGTATACTCAAGAGAGTTTTCAGGTACATCAATAATATAGAGCATATTGATGGATTCAGATAATAAATCAGCCAAATCAGCAATAAAATCTATACGATTGTTAACCTCTTGCGTAATATTTGAAACTATTTCTTCATTATATGCACTTAATACATCCGTTATCATCGGAACCGAAACGCACTTAAGTTCTTTACTTATTTTTATTGATTCCATATAATGCATATACTCTTTATAAATTTTGCTGTTTTTATTTTTATAAACTCTTTTAATAAACAAAATCTGTTGTTTTAGTGCTTCCTCAAATGATTTATATTTAATATCGCTGTTTTGCATAAATTGAGAAATTACTTCGTTAAGTTCGTTCAGCTCTGTAAGATAATTATTAACGTCTTGACCTTTTTTTATGGCAGTTTTCAACGTGCTATGAGGTTTAAGATTATCAATTAATGCCTTTATAGCTTTTTTGCCTAATCCTGATTGATTTAAAAACAGTTGCAATGTTTGATTATTATCATTGCTGTTTTTCAGCTGATTTACCAAATACAGCATTCCTATATCACTGTCCATAGATACACTTGAACCATCATTCATCCTGACGGAAAACATCGATAATAAATCACCTGTTTTAGAACTTATTCCGTCGTGCTCATTTTGAACTAGCTTATATTGGATTTTAGTCTGCTGCGCTACTTTTAACGCCTCTTTTAAATAATCGTTTATTGTTGCAAATTCCGTTGAATTTGATTTGCCTTCCTGTAAAAGCTTTACCCACTCTTTAAGCAGCATTTGAGGATTTTTTATTATATGCCTTTCTACAGCAATATTCATAAAGTCATCCTTTGCTACTTCCATAGATTCTTCATCTGCATTTTTCTTCAGTAATTTAATTATGTTATGAGCTTTTTCTATTGCCAAATTTCTGTATGCCGGATCTATATTTGAATTTACAAATACATTTATATAACAGTCAATTTCATCAAGTTTATCCTGTTTTATTTTTCTGTGACTGTCTAACATTGATGCGCCAGTTATATTTAATGTCGAATTTATAATATCTAATTTTTCTGCGGCGGCTTTGCAATCTATTATACCGTCAGATGCCGAAAGTATTTCCGTTATGCTCTTCATAGCATCTGATATAACATTCAATGACGAATCATTTGCTACTATCTCAATAATATCGGTAAACATTTCTTTTAATTTTTGAACTTCCTTTAAAGATTTTTCATCCGATATTCTGTATTCTTTACGGGAGACTATTGCAGGATATAAGGAAATAGAATTCAAATATTTTGTAATGTCCTCATATTCAGACAAAACTTCAATAACAAAATTTTCTCCTTCAATATCATAAACACTCTCTTCAAGATATTTAATAAGATTATCCGCAGTTTCTTCAATTTTTTCATCATCAATTACCACGGGTTGTGGAAATGCTTGTCTTACTTTATACTTTTCAAAAAATTCAGATTTGTACTTCTTTATATATTTCTGTACATCAAGTTCCGAAAGCTTTACATACAAATGTCTGTACAGCTCTTCGGGCGTATTAGTTTCTTCTTCGTCTTTATCTTCATTTTCCTGACTTGCAGTTATATTAAAATCTCTCATAATATTATTTGTTGCAGCTACTTCATAAAAATCTATATATGCCTCACTGTCACCCTGCTGTATCTTCTTTACATACTCATAAGGATGTCTGAATTTAAGCCCTACATCCTCAGGCGTCAGAATATCAAAAAACTTATTTGCTTCATCATAATTGCTATTCTGCAGCCCGATTAAAATATCCAATAATTCCTTGTCGGATTTTGGATTCAGATACTTATCAACGGCATTTATAATTTTTTCATGAAGAGGTGAATTTACAAGAACGGGACTGTTTAAATCCTTTATTACCAATGTCGTATCTATTTTATCAGATATTATCTTTTTTACTTCCATTATAAACTCTTTTGCAGCCTGCTCATTGTCAAAAATTTCCAATGCAACTTTTATTGTTTGGTCGCCAAGATAATTCCTTAACTCATTCAAACTTCCGTCAAATTCTTTAATCGCTTCTTCATCAAAAAATATTTTAGATATATTTTCGGATACTTCTTCATCTTCAAAGTGAATTTTATATTTTTTCTCAATCCTGTCAAAAACATCTGTTATATTTTGAAGACAAGCCTCCGCAAGATTTTCCATGCACTTATCGGATTTAGCAAATATAGCACCTATTTCATCAACATAGTCTTGTAATAGAGCATCTTTTTCCTTCTCTAATTCTTCGTTTGTTGTAATCTCCAACATATCATCAGCTAAAATAGGATTGTTTGTTGATTTGTATAAAGATAACAGCTCCAATAAAAATCTAAGATAATCATCTTTAGGTAGCTTTTCAAAATCTTCAATGCTCTTTATTCCGTCAATTTTTTTTCTTAGAACTTCAACCGTTTTTTCAGCGCTTTCATCTACCCCCTCCAAATATCTCGGGTTAATTTTATATCCGCTTTTTAAAACAGATTCAAGCTGTTTCATAAATTCTTCGTTCTGTTCCATATTTATTATGTAACTGAACATTTTATACAGTTTTTGATATGCTTCAACAGGAGTGCCCGGAAGTATCATATCAGTTATAAGTTGGAATTTTTCATTATCTGTTTTATCAACCCCGTATGAAGTTTTTATGGTGTCTAAACTATGACCTATTTTCATATCATCGGCTAAAATAAAACCTTTTTTCCATCCGTATCCATTGTTATAATCAGTATAATTAAATCCGTCTTTTCCGTTCCAATAATACTCTTTTTCGCCTTTACCCCAAGAATTATCAGTCCATATAACATCCTGAAGCTCTTTTTCCTTTGTAATCGGATTCGTAAATTCCTCTGTTGTAACAGACGGTACATATTGAGCATGAAATGCATACGAATTATCATCAACACTGTATGATATTATTCCGCTCCCTATACCTTTTTTTACTTCATTTACGGCTTCTTCTATATCCGTTTCTTTATGATACGGCTTTCCTGTCATTTGTTCTAAAATTCTTATTTGCTCGCTTGAAGTTAAACCTGTTGAACCTTCCTCTCTTACCCAAAACTGCCCGTTTAACATTCCTATATCCGAATATAAATACTCTAATTCCTCTGACATAATTTTATTTAAATTGTTATATTGCATTATGCAATATTTTTTCATTTCAGGTATGTGTTTTTCTATCTGCTTCAATATTTCCAGCTCTTCATTCGTAAAATCATATATATCCGCATTTGCTTTATTTCTCTCTTTTGTATTTTCTATTTTCTCATTCTCTGATGTTTTACTTCTTACTGACATAAACTTGTCATATAAAATACGCAATTTTTTATCTGAAACTATTGATTTTTCTTTCTCCATTTTATTTATAATTTCATCTGCGGCACAAGGTAAATTCCATTTCTTTTGAATACCATCATAAATCTTGGAAATATTATTGATTTTTTTTCCTAAAGAATTTATTTGCAAAGCCACTTCTTCATCACCGCCGAATTTTTCGGACAGTTGTTTAAACTCTTCCTGAGATATCCCTTCTTGTAACCTTGATATAAATGAATATACAAAAACTTTTACCATTTGTATTGAATTTTCAAACCCAAGCAAACGTATAGACTCTTGCAGTTCATCTTCAGATATGTTGTTTCCCAATTTTACAACTTGTTTATTCAAAAAGTTAATAACTTTATTTTTATCATTTTCAATTCCGTAAAATAAAGCTAAATCACTTACTATATCGGAATTCCCCTCTTTTATTTCTTCTATTTTATTTTCATACATCCTTTTTGCAAGATTTTTTACATCAGCATCAAAAAACTTTTGAGTAATATTATCAAGATTATGCGGGATTACAGACTCTATTTTAATAATATCGGAATCTATCTCTTTCGTAATTTCTTCCGCCGTTTTAGTTTTAGAAAATTGTCTTCTTATATCTTCATTAGACATTTTGGATTTTAAATTTTTTAAATGATTTATTATCTGTCTGTTTCTTGTTGGAAGTCCGGAAATTCTTTCAAATCTCAATATCCCGTCATTTAAATTAATATCGGATATCACTGCAAGTCTGTGTGCTGCAGCTAAATTAAAAAGCCTTTTATAATAGCCGTATATTCCGCTTTTAGAATTGTATTTCTTTAATTTTTTTACATCTTTTTCCGCATCGTTATAGGAAATAAGCATTTGCAATAAAACTTTTGAACTTTTATATAAATCCTCATCTTTTGAAATATTACCCTGTGTTTTAAGAAAATCCGCTATGACTTGGATTTTAACCTCTTCCGGCATTTTATCCGCTATATTAGCTTCATTTCCCTGACTGCCGGTATAAAAATCATCCAAATTTTGCCTGATTTGATTTATTTCAAATTCATTTTTATCGGGAAATAATAACCGTAAATTTGCAATTATATTTGCATTTATTTTGGATTGAGTATTTATAGTGTCCTTTTTTACGGTCATTATCTGTTGATTTGCGGATTTTATATCTTTCCTTGTCTTTAAAACGGAATCCAGCGCTTCTTTTTCTTTAATTAAAGCCTGCAGTAGTTTTTTTTCTTTTCCCAATTCCGGTTCTATACCCTGATACCAACTGGTATCATCATATATTCCGTATGTTTCCGGTTCAAATGCTATATAATTTTCTGTTTGTATCGTACCGTCACCCGAAGCATGAGCATTTTGCATCCACAAGTGTGCAGATGCATCCAATATTCTATACCCTTGTTCCAATGCAGATTTATAATCTATCTTCGCTTTTGGAATTTCAACTTTTGCTCCGGAATCTAAAGCAGTAACGTCATAAACACTCATATACGGACAATCTTTTAACTCATCCATAACTATTTGTATATATCTTACCTTATCTTCATACGCTGCAGACTTTCTGCAAATTGAAATTGCAGCACATATACCCGAATATTTTTGATTTACGGATTTTGTAGTAAGTACATTACTCTCAGGTGTTTTTATAAGCATATCATCAAGCATTTCTTCAACTACTTGAAGCTTTTTATCCTCCAATTCAGGATTTATCTTATATTTACTGCTCATAAATTCTAAAAACAGTTCTAAACACTTTTGTTTTTGCGTATCGGAAATTTCTGAAGACGAAATAAAATAATCAAGATTTTTAAGCACTTTTGCACTTTGAGTCAGAGATTGAGAATCATTCAAAGATTGCCCTTGCTTTATTACTATCGACTGTAATTTCTTTCTTTTTTTCAGAATATCCTTTTGTTCGGCACTCAACGGTTTTTTAGTATGAAAAACCATTTCATATTCATTTTCTAAATCACTAACATAATCATCAGATGAATTTAAAGCAGCTCTGATAGTCTCAGAAAGCTGTTTTTGCCAATCCGTATTTTCTCTTACCACCCCTGCAGTTGTTGTTTCATCTATTATATCTTTAAACTCGGAATTACCGCCTTGTCCGTACTTTATATTTTTTGCAATATCCAGAAGACTGGATATATTCTCCCTGTCTGTATTTAACGACAATCTGTTTAATGCCGCATATATATTTTCTTTTTTATTATCCGATATCGGATTTGTTCCATTTTTTAATTCTTCCGCATATTTTCTGTCAGTTCTGATACTTTTGAAAACAGGATTGTATCCCTTTATAATTCTGCCGATTCTCATTGTATATCCTTTTAATATCTCATAGATATTAATTACAGACGTATTATTTTTTGTTAGCAGACATATATTTTAATTTATATTTTTTACATTAATTAATCATATTTATTAAATAAAACTGACAAGACCGGTTGAATGATCAAAATGACATTTTGCAATATATAATTCACATCTTGAAACAGCGGAAGATATTATTGAAGACTTTTGTAATAAGGTTTCTTCAACCCATTTTGTGTGCTCCTTTGCAAAAAAATTGTGGCAGGTAATATCTTCATTTCTGTCTAAAACAGGGTAAACACTCTTAATAATTGATTTAAAATCATCCGTAATCTCGGGATAATGCTCTTTTGCATATTTCATAACTCCGCAATCATCATGCCCGAGAAGAATCAATAAAGGGAGCTTAAGTTTTTTAACCGCATATTCAATACTTTCAATAACATTAGGACCAAGAGCAATACCTGCAACTCTTATAACAAAAAGTTCACCTATTCCGCAGTCAAATATTATCTCGGGAACAACTCTGGAATCGGAACAGCTTAAAACTGCCGCATAAGGTTCTTGATGAAAAGCAAATTTTCTTAATGTTTCAAGACACATATTTTTTGCTGTAGGCGTTGAATTTACAAAGTTCTTATTGCCTTCTATCAGCTTTATCAACTCTTTTTTTGCTTTATCAGGAATCCCCTGCGGCAATTTTAAATCCATTAAACTATTTTACCTTTATTGTATATTTTTTAGCTTTTTCATTTCCGATATGAGAGAATATAACATTTCCCTTTGAAGGCAATTGTATTAATCCTTTAATATATTTATTAATATTTGCAGATTCGGGAGCTACATTATATTTATGAAAATTCGCATCCGTATCATTAAAAAGTAATATTTCTTTTTCTGTTTTATTACCGATTACAGTATATTTTCCTCTCTTAAATTCAGAAATTTTAACTATTTCAGCATCTTTAAATATTTGTTTCACATCTTCAATAGAAAGTTTGTTTTGACTGAACTCACCATCATTATAAACTATTTCATAATAATTTAAATTTTCGTTATCAACCCCGATTAAACGGTTTTCATAAATAAATTCATAATTTGAATTTAAAGCAAGTTCATTAATACCTGTATTGGACTTTTTAGAACAATTACATTTCTTTTTAGATAAAGAACATCCGCATTTACACTTAGTTGTTTTATTTTTGCAATTACATTTATACGAATATAAAGAATAACTTCCGCTGCCTTCCGATGTTTTTTTTGTTAAAACAATTCTGTCAGGAGCCATACCGCCTGTTGCAAATGTCTTTGCAGAAGGAGAATAAATTACCTGATACCCGTCAAGTACATCTTCAACCTCGATTGCAAACACCGGATGCATTCCTAGCATTACAGCCGTTGCAATTATTCCCAATAAAAATTTTTTCATATAATTTCCTTTCATATTTTAATTTCTTTCGTATTGTAAATTATTTTTTCTATTTTAACAAGAGTTATATAATGAAATGAATTTTAAAGGGATATTAAATGACTCAATGTGAATTTATAAACTTAAGAAATGAAAAGATTGCGAAAAAAACAATAGAAGCTCTTTATAAAAGACATTTTGAAGCATATTATGCAAGAACTAAAGAAGAAGTAAAAGATAAAGCTGTTGAACTGATTGGCAAATCGGACTTAGTTTCTTGGGGCGGTTCAATGTCTTTGGTCCAAATCGGATTAATTGACTATCTGTTAAAAAATAATTATAAAGTTATTAACAGAGATATAGCCGCTAATCAGGAAGAAAGATTAAACTTATTAAGACAGTCTCTCTTGTGTGATACTTATTTAATGGGAACAAATGCAATAACAACAGACGGGCAGCTCGTAAACATAGATTCTATAGGAAATAGAACCGCAGCTTTAATGTTCGGACCAAAAAGAGTTATTATTATTGCATCTGTAAAAAAAATCATGCCCGATATAGACAGTGCAATAAAAAGAGTAAGGAACATTGCAGCTACTACCAATATACAGAGAATAGCTTCTTCAAGAGAAATAAAGACTCCCTGTCTTGAAACAGGAAAATGTCATGATTGTCTTTCGACTGATTCTATATGCTCTCACATCGTCATTACAAGGTTATGTAATCCCCAAAATCGTATAAAAATTATTATTACTGATGAAGACATAGGATTTTAGTTAACAACAGCCATCCCCGGTGATTTTATTATAGGGTGCATAATTAATTCTTTAGTCCATTTGTTTTTTGCTTCATTAGTAAGCATCAAAAGAACAGAGTCAGGAAGTTTTGAATATTCTTGTTTTTCAAGACAGTTTTTTATCAGTTTATCTGTAGTATCGTCCGGCGATTCAAATCCGGTTTTATAATAAAAAGGTATAGGATTTTCATTACTCCTGTATTTGGAATATCCTTTTGCATATCCTGTTTCCGTTACGAGCCATAAATTTCCAAAACCGCCATTATTCCAGCTCTCTTGTATTGCGGTTTTTATAAGGGCTGTACCTATTCCTTTATATTTATCCCCTTGTATAGACCTTATGTGATGTATCTGAGGAATTATATTGCTTGGTTTATCCAATGCATAATCACTATTTGGCAGAACACTATCACATTCCATATCCAAATATCCTGCTTCTTTATTTTTTACAAACAGTTTTAATGATATAAAATCTCCGATTCGTTCCTTTTTGACTACAGCTGTCACATTATCATCAGTATCACGTTCCTTCAATTGAACAGTTCCGATTTTTTTATATCCGTTAAAAGATGGTATAAAATTCGCTTTGACATGTTCATAATTATATTCTTTCTGCCCAAAACTATTGCCTAAAGGTTTATCAGCACTTTTTTGGGTATATGATTTGTTATACAGCCTTTTATTATCAGCGAAATAGGATATTTGTGCAATCTTCATATTATTCCTTTTGTTTGTAATAAAATTTGAGAAATAAAAAATTTGCCAAAATAAAAAAAAGGCTTTACTAAACGTAAAGCCTTATAACATTGTTACTAATTTGAAAAACTAATTACTCATTAATTCTATTGCGTTTTCCAACAATTGTTTATGAGATTTAATTAATTGGTTCGCTAATTCTAATTGCATTTGAGCTTGTTGATAATATGCGGTATTAGCATCAAAATCTACATTAGAGAGTTCGATTAATCCGCTTCTTACTTCTCCTCTGCCAACAACGGGCCTTCCTGAGTCAGCGGTTTCTATAAATTGTCCTTCATTAACTTCAAATAACTCCTGCGGATTATGAAAATTAATAATAGCAACCTTATATAAAGGAGTTACAACTCTTCCTCCATCCGCTTTACCATACAAGATTCCGTCATCTTTAAATTCAAATTCTTCATACTTTCCAAGATATTTACCGTTAGAAGGATCTCTCCATAATTTAATATTTGTAGTCGGAACAGAAGCAGCACCACCGTCAAATGCAGTATCTACAAAAGAATCTGCATCAACTGGTTTTGCTCCGTTCATTATTTCACCTTTATCATTTAGTATATATCCTTGAACAGCTTGTCCGTCTTTACTTCTATATACACCTTCTCCGTCAAACTTAAATTCTCCGAGCCTTGTATAAACTATTCTGCCCTTGTCATTTCTTAATACAAAATAACCTGAGCCTTCTAAGAATATATTCTCATCGGAAGTTCCAGGAGAAGATTTTCCCTGATCGAGGTTCCTCAAAGATGTATCTGCTATAGATCCGTCTAAGAATGTTTTAAATGTAAACTTTTTCTCTCTGTATCCCGGAGTATATGCGTTTACAAGATTCTGTGATATATCATTTACCCATTCGCTTGTAATCTTTTGTGTATTTAAAGCATTAATAAATGCATCACGCATTATTTTTCCCCTCTTTCTTTTTTATTTCTGTTTTGTCTGTTATTTTGTCTGTAAAATAAATCGTTATACGGCAAATTTTGTTCATCAAATCTTTGTTTTAATGAAGCAATATTATTTCTTAAATAATTTTCTACTTCAATATTTCCGGGAATAAATTCTGCCGTTACTTTTCCGTGTTTATCTATTTTTAAAATAACCGAAACATCGTTATCAAATGAAATTCTGACAGGTTTTTGCGTATTTTGTGCTTTTTCTATTAAATTTGTCAGTTGATTCGTAACTTCGACTGATTTTTTTGATACAACATTTTGAGCTGTATCGATTTGAGAAATAGATTGAAAATTTCCTTCATTATTAACTTCAACAGTAAACTGCCCTTCATGTGTTAAATTTATAAAAAACATTGCATCTTCAATACTCATGGCAATAGAGTCATAATCAAAATCAATATCCGGCAGATTTTGCATATCTATATTATTTATTGCACCTGAAAGAATATCTGAAAAAGGCATATTAACATCAGCCATAATGTTTTCTTCTTCTTTTGTTATAACAGGAATTTGCATTTCTTTTGTATTTTCAATATTTTGTTTTGATTCTGTTTTAATATTCATAATTACCCTTTTTATAAATCTTCGTTTTCTTCTTTTTTTTCTTTTGTTTTTTGAAAATATTTTTGTACCGCTACTTCCGATAACTGTTTATTTTCAAGTATTTTTTCCTCTTCCTTATATGCTTCAATTGCCTTTTCTTTATGTTTTTCGAGAACTTTTACTTCTTTTTCTCTTTCAACAAGTTTATCCTGTTCGATTTTTAAAACTTTTATAGCTTCTTGTAATTGTTTTTCCAGTTCTTCTCCTTTTTCGTAAAGGTGTTTCAGATATTTATCATAAGAGTCCATTTGTCTAAAATCCGTAGTTGTATGCATAATATGAATTACACCCGATATTTCCTCGTTATTTTTGTCAATTAAAAGTTGGATTCTGTCTACCTCTTGCTTTGCTTTTAATACCTCTTGAAGTTGTTCTTCTTTCTTTTTTATTCTGAAATCCAAAACTTTTTGGAGTCTGTATCTGAATGGCATACATTTACCGATTGTTTATACTTATACAGATTAATTATGTTATTTTTTTGAGGTATTAAGTACCTCTATTTGTATGAATTTAATACTTGTTTAATTATTATTTTCAAAAAGTCAAAATTACGTTACGAACTGGACTAAATTCAATATTGATATATAATAAAGGAGTGATATTATAACAAATTTTAAATGTTTATCGAAGGGGAGTATATGCCGTTAAAACATATAGATTTTAATATAGATACAGCACAGGGATACGGTATTTATAAAAATGAAAAAGAATATGAACTTTTGGATTATGTAAGTTCCGTAAACATTTCGTGCGGATTTCATGCCGGAGATCCGGTTTTAATCAGGGATTTTTTATTGAAATGTAAAGAAAAAAACATAACAATCGGAGCACATATAGGATTCAATGATATAGCAGGACTTGGTTATCGTCCTATGGAATTGTCTGAAGATGAAATTGAAGCAATGGTTATATACCAAATAGGTGCTTTAGCATCTTTTGCAAAAGCATATAGTCTTACAATAGACCACGTAAGACCGCATGGGGCTATGTATAAGCAGGCTTCAGAAAATTATGAATTCTCTTTAGCAATAGCAAAAGCTATACAAAAATTTGATAAATGGCTTGTTTATACGGGATTAGATAATGAAACACTTGATAGAGTTGCCTCAGATACAGGTATCATAGTAAATAAAGAATTATTCATAGATAAAGTATATACTCAAGAATTTAAACCCGATTGGGATTCAAAAAAATATATCAGTGATGATGACGCTTTAAACAGAATAAGAACCGTTTTATTCTCATCACAAATAAAGCTGGGTAATGGTTTATTTATGCCATCAAAAGCAGATACAATACATTTTGATACAAAAAATCCCAATGCATTGGAACTGTTAAAAAAAGCGAATGAAATAATAACTCCTACGCCATACAATTATAATAAAGCTGAATTATCAGGCTGGGTATAGGAGGAAGAATTGAAAATAAATAAATTTTCTTTAAAAATACCGAAAGATGCAGGATGGCTGCTGCCGGGGCTTGAAGTAAAACGCTGGTTTATACTTATTATAACAGGTGCAATTCTTGCCGCTATAGGTTTATGCATAATATCAGGACTAAGACCCGTATACAGACTGATTGATATTATAATGAGCATAACTCAAATGATGCCTCCGGGATTAACAGGCTGGCTGTTAATAATCATAGGTGCCGCTTGTTTTTGTATAGGCTGGCTGAAAACTAATTATTCAATTCTGGATGCAAATAACGACAGAACAAGACATGCTTTGCTTGAAGACTTATATCGCAGAAGAAGACTTAACAGAGGTCCAAAAATTGTTGCAATAGGCGGCGGCACAGGACTTTCTACAATGTTAAAAGGTATAAAAAAATTAACCAATAATATAACAGCAGTTGTAACAGTAGGAGATGACGGGGGAAGCTCGGGTAAGTTAAGAGAAGAACTTGGGGTTCTGCCTCCGGGTGATATAAGAAGCTGTATAGCAGCTCTGGCAGATGATGAAGATTTAGTTGCTAAATTGTTTCAATTCAGATTTAAAGACTGTGCAGGGTTATCCGGACACAGCTTCGGCAACCTGTTCTTAACGGCTATGTGCGCTATTACGGGAGATATGGTTAGAGCGGTTAAAGAATCATCAAAAGTATTATCGATAAGGGGAAGAGTTCTGCCCTCCACGCTTGATGATATGAGATTAGCAGCAGAAATGGAAGACGGCTCCATTATTAAAGGAGAATCCAACATACCCGAATCAGGTAAAAAAATTAAACGTTTATTTACGGAGCCAGCTAACTGTAAACCATTAGAAGACGCTATTTGGGCTATACATGATGCAGATTTAATTATTTTAGGGCCGGGGAGCTTATATACAAGCGTTATCCCCAATTTATTAATAAAAGATATCGCTAAAGCTGTTCATGAATCAAAAGCTAAAAAGATATATGTATGCAATATAATGACTCAGCCAGGAGAAACTGACGGTTTCACGGTATCTGACCATATAAAAACTCTTATAAGCCATGCCCAATATGATAATATTATTGATGCAGTACTTGTTAACACTGATTTACCGGAGAATTTAACTGCTCCATATAAAGATGCAGGCTCCGTTCAGGTTGTTGTCGATACTAAAGAAATAAATAAAATGGGAATTCAAATCGTGCAAAAAAACCTGATAGAAGATAAGCGGTTTGAAGACGGACATTCTTCGTTTATAAGACACTCACCTCAAAGACTTGCAAGAAGTATTTATTATTGGTTTCGAAAACATGAAAAGGATACAATATAATGTCTAATACTAATATTAAACCTGTCACCGTAAAAACTTTTCAAAAGATGAAAGAAAATAATGAAAAAATATCAATGCTGACCGCCTATGATTTTCCTACTGCAAAATATATTGATGAAGCAGGTGTTGATTCAATTTTAGTAGGTGATTCTGTTGGAATGACCGTTCTCGGATACGACAGCACAATAAAAGTAACATTAGATGATATGCTGACTTTTACAAAGGCCGTTACAAGAGCTGTAGAAAGAGCCCTTGTCATTGCAGATATGCCGTTTATGACTTATCATGTTTCTAAAGAACAAACAACCATAAATGCGGGGAAATTAATTCAGGCGGGAGCCAAAGCAGTTAAACTCGAAGGAGCTTCCGATTTTATTTTGGACGAAGTCAATCATCTTGTTAATTCAGGAATAAATGTTGTCGGACATTTAGGTTTTACTCCCCAATATATTAATACAATCGGCGGATACTTTATTCAGGGAAAATCCTATGAAAATACAATTAAACTTTTTGAATCAGCAAAAAAACTCCAAGAAAGTGGTGTCTTTGCTATCGTTTTAGAAATGGTACCCGAAGAGTCTGCAAAATATATTAGTGAAAATTTATCCGTTCCGACTATAGGTATCGGCGCAGGTAAATATTGCAGCGGGCAGGTTCTGGTTATTGACGATATTTTAGGCAAAAAAACAGATAATTTTCATTTGCCGAAATTTGTTAAACAATATGCTAATATAAAAGAAATTATGCAAAATGCAATCGGACAATATAATAAAGAAGTAAAAGAAGGCAGTTTCCCTTCTTTAGAATATACTTTTAATTTAACCGAAGAGGAGAGAGAGAAACTTAATGACTGCATTGTTAAATAATATAGTTGAAGTTAGAGAAAACATACAAAAATGGAAATCGGATAAAAAGACAATAGCCTTAGTTCCAACAATGGGAGCATTACATTTAGGACATATTTCTTTAATAAAAAAAGCAAAAGAAATTGCAGATAAAGTCGTGGTAAGTGTATTTGTTAATCCTATTCAATTCGGACCAAATGAAGACTATGATAAATATCCAAGAACCATAGAACACGATAAATCAGTATGCGAAGAAAACGGAGTTGACATAGTTTTTGCTCCTGCACCTAAAGAAATGTACGGCGAAAATACCGCATTATCTAATACGGATTTAACGTTTGTATGTCCGCCTTATAACATAGTAGACTGCCTTTGCGGTAAAACAAGACCTTCGCATTTTGACGGAGTTGCTACTGTTGTTCTTAAACTTTTTAATATTGTTCAACCGGATTACGCTTGTTTTGGGCAAAAAGATGCTCAGCAATTATTTGTTATAAAAAAAATGGTTAAAGATTTAAACCTGAATATTCAAATTATCCCGTGCCCTATTGTAAGAGAACCTGACGGTCTTGCACTAAGCTCCAGAAATACATATTTATCTTCTGAAGAAAGAAAAAATGCTCTCACAATATCTATGGCACTTAAAGAAATTAAAAAACTTTATTCAAACGGTATTAATGACACAAAAATACTTTTTGATACGGCAGTTTCAGTTTTAGATAAAAATCTTGAACTTGATTATATTGAATTTAGAGACTTTTCTACTTTTAAAAAAGCGGAAAAAGCAGAGAAAAATACACTTGTGGCTATAGCTGCAAAATCGGGAAATACCAGATTAATTGATAATGAAATATTGTAAATAATAAATGGCAAGAATTGATACTATTACGAATAAAATAAAATCTAATACAAAGCTTATGCTTTGTGTCCGTTTTATGCGTATATTATTCTTTTTTTATGCTTTTATATCTTTTGTATTTTGGTTCTTAAATTGTTTTGAAGTTGACTGGATATATCAATTTGAAAAACTGTTTATAGTCCCATATAAAATAGTCAGAAGCTTTTATCAGCCGCAGGGTGTGAGTGCCGATTTTTCACTTGCAATAATAGGAGGTGCTTCTTTACTGCTGGGATTTTTCTGTGATTTCTGGTCTAATATTTTAATAAGAATTATTGATAATTTAGAAGATGAAAGAGATAAACAGATTCAACTAAAAAGGAAAAAAGACAGAATGAAACGTCAGGAGGCAAGAGCTGCAGTTTCGGAAGTAAATAATAATGTCCGAATGGAAAATTCTATGCTCCTTTTTATTATTATGCCTCATGTTAATAAAATCAAGAGAAAAGATACGGATTTGGAATTGACATTTCAGGAAGTTGATTTATGGAAACAACGGGTTAATAAAAAATTTATTGATAATATTGTTTATTCTAAACCAATGCAAAAAGGTTATTACAGAAAAAATTTATTTCTTGTTTATAAAGATTTTAACTATGTTGATGAATTTATATATTATGCAAAACCGACTTTAGATTCAATTATAATGGAATTTAAAAAATACGGTATTTTTGTTTCCTTCTGCTATGTATTAAGCGCTTTATCTTTAATTGAAAATTTAGAAAAAGAACTTGATTGTATGGATACAATTTTGTCCCTTAATTTTTTGAATCAATCTATAGTTACGCAAAGATTCAAAATAAACTATGATAATAAAGCAAGAGCACAATATAAATTGCAGTTTAAAGGAGAATATAACTTATCAAAGAATTTATCAATAACAAATAATCAGCCTTTATACGTATTAGTAGGTAATAACGGAACAGGAGTAAACCAATGATAATGAAAGTAACAAGAATGGAACATAATAAACACCTGCCTGAGTATAAAACAGAAGGTTCATCAGGAATGGATTTATATGCTGCAATAGAAAAACCAATAACACTAAAACCGTTAGAAAGAGTACTTGTACCTACGGGAATAAAGATAGAAATTCCTGTAGAATATGAAGCACAAATAAGAGCCCGTTCAGGTTTATCTGTTAAACACGGGATAACATTAATAAATGCAGTAGGAACAGTAGATGCCGACTATAGAGGTGAAGTCTGCGTCGGACTTGTCAATATTTCAAATGAGGAATACACCATTAACCCCGAAGACAGAATTGCTCAAATGGTTATAGCAAGAGTTGAGAAAGCTAAAATCGAAGTAACCTCAGAGCTTGCGAATTCTTTAAGAGGTGAAGGCGGTTTCGGTTCAACCGGATTTTAACCGAATAAATGATAACCCGTTATAAATGAACAAACTAAAAAGATTGCCGATAAAACGTATGTAACATGATTCAGACCTTTTTCGGCACTTTTTTGTGATGAAAATAAATTTGCGGCACCGCCTATTGCACCCAGTCCGTCGCCTTTTGGTGAATGCAGCAGCACCAACAATATTAATAAAACACCCGATATTATCTGTATTATCCAAAATATAGTCAACATTATATTTTATCCCTTATTTTTCTTTATGAACAGAGTCTAACACAAACATAATTTTTTGTATAACATAATCATAATTTGTATTAACCAATAAAATTTTTTTTAACTTAGATTTATCACCGCTTATAATTTTTATTTTTGACTTATTAATATCTAAAATATCACTCAAAAATTCAATTAATTCTTTATTTGCTTTATTTTCAATCGGAGGTGAAGAAATTTTAATGCGAACATAGTCTTGTGTATAATCTAAAATTTTATTAAATGAAGAATTAGGCACAAGTTTTACACAAAAAATCATACCATCCGATGTTTCATATAAAAAATTATATTTTTCAACCATAAAATAATTATACATCAACTACAGTAAGTTTAATAAAAGTATGGAAAAATTGAGAAATAAAGTGTAAAATGGTTGAGCGAGGTCAATAATGGAACAGGAAAATATATTTCTCGGGCTTGAAAATATATTAAAAGAACAAAACAGGTCACAAGAAGATATAGATGAAATATATAGGGCATTTAAATTTGCGCAGAAACTGCATGAAGGGCAGTACCGTGTAAGTGAAGAACCGTATATCATTCACCCTGTTGAAGTTGCAAAAATTCTTGCCACATTAAGAGTCGATAAACATACACTAATGGCAGCACTCCTGCATGATACCATTGAAGATACGGGAATAACACCCGAACAAGTTGAAAAAGAATTTGGTGAAGATGTTTTAAATTTGGTTTTGGGAATAACAAAACTTGATAAATTGCAGTTTAAATCCAAGGAAGAAAGACAGGCTGAAAACTTTCGCCGTATGTTTATTGCAATGGCAAAAGATGTACGTGTTATATTTTTAAAGCTGGCAGACAGACTGCATAATATGCGTACACTTAATTATATGGCGCCAAATAAACAGGTCAGAATAGCACAGGAAACTCTTGATATATTTGCTCCTTTAGCTAACCGTTTAGGTATCGGCAGGATTAAAGCAGAACTTGAAGATTTATCTTTAAGATATTTAAATCCCGAAAAATATTTTGAAATAGCACAGCTTGTCGCACAAAAGAAAGTTGAACGTGAAAATACCGTTAAATTATTAATTGATGAAATTTCCGAAAGTCTTAAAAAGAATGAAATAAATGCTGAAATCACGGGCAGAGCAAAACATTACTACAGCATTTATAAAAAAATGCAAAGACTCAATGTAGCATTTAATGACTTATATGACATTACGGCGGTAAGAGTCATTGTTGATACCGAAAGACAGTGCTATGAAGTTCTCGGAATAATTCACTCTTTATTTAAGCCTATTCCGGGAAGATTTAAAGACTACATAGCAATGCCTAAAGGCAACGGATATAAGTCTTTGCATACCTCCGTAATCGGACCGAAGCAAAAACCGCTGGAAGTGCAGATTAGAACAATGCAAATGCACAAAGTAGCAGAATACGGTGTTGCCGCACACTGGAAATACAAAGAATCAGGTTCCGTTAAAGCAGAATCAAATGATGATATTAAATTTTCCTGGATGCACCAGATGATAGAACTCGATAAAGAAGCTTCCAACGCCAATGAATTTGTTGAAAAAGTTAAACTTGATTTATTTGATAACCAAATTTTTGCATTTACGCCAATGGGAGATATAATTGATTTACCTTTAAATGCAACACCCATTGATTTTGCATTCAGAATACACTCCGAGGTAGGTTATAAAACGACAGGTGCATTAATAAACGGAAGAATAGCCCAGCTTGATACAAAACTTAAAAACGGTGATATTGTTGAACTTTTCACCTCTAAAACGGGAACGCCTAAACTTCACTGGTTAAAATTTTGTGTAACGAAACAAGCCCAATCCAAAATAAGACAATGGTTTAAGAAACATAACCGTGACGAATATATTATTACAGGCAGAAATATGCTTGAACAGGAAATCGGAAAGACTGCCTTTGATGAAAATATCAGAAACGGAAGATTTCTTGAAATTTCAAAAATATTAAATTATATATCAACAGATGATCTTTTTGCCGCAATCGGAAACGGCGAAACTACCATTAATAAAGTCACCAGCAGAATCAAAAAAACTGTTGAAGCAAATGAAGAGCAATATGTTTCAAATAAAAAGAAAAGCCAGTATAAAGATGAAATTGAAGGTCTTGAAGGAATGCTGTACAGCTTTGCAAAATGCTGTTCGCCCGTACCCGGAGAGCATATCGTAGGCGTTGTAACCAGAGGTAAAGGTGTTTCAGTTCACAGAATTGATTGTCCGTCTTTAGATACCGTACCTGAAGAAAGACTTATGAAAATCAGCTGGCGTAACAGTGAAAATTCCAACAAAACTTATGTTACTTCCATCAGAATTAATTGTGTTGATAAAGTCGGAATGTTAAAAGATATTCTGGTTAAAGCCGCAGATTGCGGTATAAATATTACTTATGCCAATGTCAAAACAAATTTTGCAAAAAAAGTCGGAACCATTGAACTTGGTGTTGAGGTTAACGGTATAGAAAAACTAACGGATGTTATTAACGCATTTCAATCCTTGCCTGATGTACATTCGGTTAAAAGGATTCAAATGAATTCAAAAGTTAAGCCAATAAATGCTGTTAAACAAAAACCAAAAAAACAGCAGAAAACTCCGAAAAATTAATTTTCAATCAAAACTTTTTCAAAGGCGCTAAGAGCTTCAAAACCCACAAGTTGTTCAAGAGCAGCTCTGTGTTCCAAAAATTCAAGTTCTAATTTTGCTTTATTATCAACGGCACTTCTGTAATACGCATCAGCAACCAATAACTGTTCTTCCGTATTGTAAACTCCGGAATTATATCTTGCTTCACGTGTTTTAATATTTTTTTCAACAATTTTAAGCATATTATACGCCGTCATATAGTCAAAATATTCATCTATAACTCTTTTTTGTAAATCATCAACCTTGGTAATTAAAACAATCATATCCGCATCGGTAACTTTTGTATATTTGTAATTTAAATCTTTATCATTAAAAGAAAGAGAATTTAACAAGTGACCGCCGAATAAAGCTGTTGTAGCGGCAAACGGATTACCCAATCCCGCACCTGCAATAGATGAAGCTGTAGATAATGGTCTTATTATTTTTTTTATTATTGTTTCATCAGGCTTATCCGCATCGGGATTCGCAAGTTTATAAAGTGCAAATTTTATTGTTTCACTCTTTGTTGCCGCACCTGCCCACAATATTTGCACATGCTCAAGCATTGCTTCTTTTTCTATTGACATAAGCTTGGATATTTCAGTTGACAAATCTTTCAATGTTGTATCCGCATAAGTTGTATTTCTTAAATAATCTCTTTCATAAGATGCGGTTTTTTCTTTTTGTGTTTGACTCAAATCCTTAACTTTATACTCTTTTTCTAAGCTATAACTTGTACCAAGTCTGTATACGGGTTTTTTAGGCTCTTTTAACGTGTCAACGGAAGCACAATTCCCCATCTGCATACTCAATAACATTATTAACAACAAATATGTAATTTTCTTCATTTGTTTATTTCTTCCGTATTTATAAGCTGATTTTTTAAAGCATACTGAGATAAAATCAAATTATCAACAGCTTCTTTACCTGCAAGCCGTTCAAGAGCCAAATAATATTTTTTAGCATCCTGCTCCTGTTTATACTCTTGAAGCTGCATATCTTCATATAATGCCGATGACACAACAAGTTCGGTCAATGAATTATTTTGAAGCGCCTTTGAATAATTCTTATTATAAAGAATTATTCTTGACCTTGTATCTTTTAATTTATTCAAGGAACCTTTATATTCGTAATAAGAAGAAATAATTTTTTCCTGCAGTTCTTCTATTGTACCAGCCAGTTGAATAAGCTCGGTATCCGTAATAGGAGTAGATTCCATAGTAGAAGACTCTTTATTAATAAAATTATTGGCAAGCCTTCCTGCCGAAAATGATGCGGACTGCAGCATTGCATTTGAACCTGTAAACATAGGAATAAAACTTGCACCGTATATCAAAGACGATAAACTCTTTGCCATTAAAGAAGAATGCAATCTTCTTTGTGATTCCGGCGTATTCAATTTATTCATTGTAAATTTTATCAATGTATTATTATTTATTGTTGCCTGCCAAAGTGCTTCTATATCTTTAACTTCTTCTTCTTTTTGAATCCTTATCAGATTTTCAATTTCTTCTCTGTTATTCAAAACCAGATTTTTTTCACTTAAAATTTTTTCTCCGCCGAGTTTTAATTGATTTTTTTCTTTCAATTCAAGATTAATGACTTCTGCTGCGCAAGCGACTTGCGAAAATAAAAAATATATAAAGATAATACTAACTAAAAGTTTTTTCACTTTTTCATCCCTCTATTTTTTTATATCACATAAATAAAACACTTTCCATTAAAGTAAACAAAAAGTTAAAAAGGCAGTTTTCTAAGTTCTCTTATATGTTTTGTTATTTCATTTTTAATTCCCGTTTTCCCGATAGAAATTGCACCTTTTCCATATTTATTTTCTATTTTATCCATTAAGAGAGAAATCTTTTGGTTTTTATTTTGTAATCTGTCTGTTAATAATGATAATTGAACGGTATTACTATCTTGAAGACCGAAAACCAATACTCCCGATGAGCGGTAAATTACATTTTCTTTATACATGGTATTAAAGAGATTTAAAACTTTACTCATTAAGTTAAATTCACTATTTGTAGGAGTTTCAAGATTTATTTCTCTATAATATACTCTAAAATCCTTTGTTCTAAGCATTACACACAAAGAATCAGCTTCTAAATTATAAGCCCTGAGCTTTTTACATACATTATGCAAGTGAATTGAAAGTTCTGTTTTTATATATTCCTTATCCTTTGAAAATTCGGGGAAAGCACGGGTTTTTTGTATTGATTTCGGTTTTTCCATAACTCCATTAAGCGGTATAACACTTCTTCCCGAAAGTTCATACTTTAATTCAAGCCCCTTTTTGCCGAATAATGTTTTATAAAAATTATCATCTTTTAATAATATTTCATGCGCATAGAAAATTCCGTACTTTCTTAAAGAACGTGCTAAGTTTCTTCCGATTCCCCATATTTCTTCAACTTCAATATTTTCAAGCTCGTTTAAAATAAGATTATTTTGTATTTCATAAATACCGATTCCTTTTTTTGCCTTATGATTAGCAAGTTTTGCAAGAATTTTTGTCGAAGCCAGCCCTATAGAAACAGTTATGCCGATATGAGTTTCTATATCATTTTTTATTAAAGCTGTCAGAGTTTTATAGTCAATTTTAAATATTTTATCACTGCCCGTAATATCAAGAAAAGCTTCATCAATGGAATAAATATCAACTTTATCCGAATATTTGCTTAAAAGAGTCATCATTCTTGTTGAAATTTCATGGTACAAGCTGAAATTGGAACTTAAATATACAGCCTCAGGAAAACTTTTTTTTGCCATAAAGTAAGGCATTCCCATTTTTATTCCCATTTTTTTTGCCTCGTTAGAGCGTGCAATAACACATCCGTCATTATTACTCAAAACGCATACGGCTTTTCCCTTTAAAGAAGGATTTATCATCTGCTCACAAGAAGCAAAAAAGTTATTACCGTCAACAAGTATTATTTTTTTATCATTCATAGTCAACCTTAAGAAAAATTGCGGGGTTAAAGGGAGGAATGACAACCCCGCTAATCATTAAACTTTTGAATAATTAAAACTTTCTTACTATCCCTTTTGCAACTCCGAAGATAATAAGTTCTTCTTTAGGGTACAAATTAGGATAATTAGAATTGGCCGGCTCCAGCCATACCTTTCCGTTTTTATTTCTGTAAGTTTTTAAGGTATATCCGCCGTCAATAAATGCAATCACTATATCACCGTTTCTTGCCGTGCTTGTTTTTTCAACAACCACTTTATCACCTTCAAATATACCTAAATCAATCATTGAATCTCCTGATACCGTAAATAAGAAAGTAGAAGGAGCATTTATATCAAAACTTTCATCCAATGAAACTCTTTTTTCAACATAATCGTCCGCTACGGAAGCAAACCCTGCTTTTACGACGGAAGAAAACATTACGGCACCAAAAAGTTCTTTATTAATGAAAAATCTTCCGTTTTTTTCTTGGATTAAATTTTCCTCTTTAAGTTTATTAAAATACTGCCATACTGAATTTTTATGTTTAAACCCGAAGTTTTTTGCAATAACCTCAAAGCTTGGCAGCATTTCATTTCCGTATAATTCTTTTAATTTTTCAAAGAATGTTTTTTGTTTTTCCGTAAGCATATTTATATTATAGACAATCGTCTATAAATTGTCAAGTAAAATAAAAAAATTTTCAAAATATTAATAAATCATATATAATAATATAAACAATAAGAAGGAGTTTATTATGGCGAAAGATTGCAGTTTTGATATAGTATCCGAATTTGATAAGCAAGAGCTTGTAAATGCGGTTGATCAAGTTAAAAGAGAAATCGGTTCAAGATTTGATTTAAAAGGCTCAAATTCTGATGTAATTCTGGATTCCGATAAAACAATCACAATAACAACAAATGATGAAATGAAACTGAAAAACATACTTGATATTCTGCAATCGAAAATGATTAAGCGTTCTTTAAGCATAAAAATACTTGATCCGCAGCCTGTAGAAAACGCTCTTGGCGGGAATGTAAGACAAGTTTTTAATTTAAAAAAGGGATTAACACAAGATTTAGCTAAAAAAATCGTTGCAGATATTAAAAATACGAAATTAAAAGTTCAAGCTTCCATTCAAGGCGAGCAAGTAAGAGTTTCAGGCAAGGACAAAGATGACCTTCAAGCGGTTATTAAAGTACTTAGAGAAAATGACGATAAATATAATGTACCTCTGCAATTTCAAAATTACAGATAAAATATGAACTTTTAAATAAAAAAATCGTTATAAGAAATAAAAGGATAGTATGAAATATAAATTAGCATTATTTGTTATGTTCTCCTTAGTTTTCTGTTTTTGTATAGAAGAAGCAAAAGCAGAAAGTAATATATACAGACAAACTTTAAATGTGGGTGATGACGATATTATATACACTCCGCAAGTTGATGACCCATATTTTACGGGCAATAAAGAAGATGAAAAAGAAGAAAAGAAATCCGAAGAGCAGCCGGAACCTGCTCCTTATCCCGATTATTATCAAAATCCCGTAGTTCCCGTATATCCTGTTTACCCGTATTACGGAGGATATTCTGTAACAGTCCCCGGAATTTGGGCAGGAAATGGCGGAGTAAGTGTTCATACAAATCTTAACGGACATAGCTATAATTACGGCGGTCAAGGTGTTTGGCAAACGGAATACTATGGACAGCCTAAACCTCCTTCGCATCCAAACAATTGGAAGCCTCCTATGCCAAATAATAAACCTATACCCCCTCAAAAATTTCCGCCGAACAAATTTCCGCAAAACGGTCAGAATCAAGGACCCAGACCCTCTCAAGGCGGATTCGAACATCATAGACGATAATTTTAATAAATAAAAAGAACCCTTTTTTAAAGGGTTCTTTTTTATATTAATTAATTTATTAATATCTGTAGTGAGCAAATGCTTTATTAGCTTCTGCCATTTTGTGGGTATCTTCACGTTTTTTGCAGGCAGCACCTGTTCCGTTTGAAGCATCCATTAATTCATTGGTTAATTTTTCAACCATTGATTTACCGCTGCGGTGTTTAGCCGCATCTATTAACCATGTTGAACCTAAAACCATACCTCTGTCTGCTTTAACTTCGAGCGGAACCTGATATGTAGAACCGCCGATTCTTCTTGCTTTAACTTCCAAAAGCGGAGTTGCATTTGTTAAAGCTTTTTTAAATATTTCAATAGGTTCATCTTTTGATTTTGTTTTTAAGTTTTCTAATGTTGAATAAAATATTTTTTCTGCTACAGATTTTTTACCGCGTCTCATTAATCTGTTTATAAAGCTTGCAATATCAACACTATTATATACAGCGTCGGGAGCAGGTATTCTTCTTGCAGGTTTACTACGTCTTGACATTATAAATCACCTTTCCTATTTCTTTTTAGCTCTTTTAGCGCCGTATTTAGATCTTGATTTAGCTCTATTTGCGACACCTGCTGTATCAAGTGTACCTCTAATGATATGGTATCTAACACCCGGTAAATCTTTAACCCTTCCGCCTCTGATTAATACAACAGAGTGTTCTTGAAGGTTGTGTCCGATACCGGGTATATATGAAGTAACTTCAAATCCGTTTGTTAATCTTACCCTTGCTACTTTTCTAAGTGCAGAATTAGGTTTTTTAGGAGTTGTTGTATAAACTCTTGTACAAACACCTCTTCTTTGAGGGCAATTTGTTAACGCCGGTGATTTAGTCTTATCAGTTGTTCTTTTACGTTCTTTACGTACTAACTGTGCTATTGTTGGCATATTTTCTCCTTGTGTAATTAACTTTTGCCGCTGCCTCCTGCCGCCTCCTCGCCGTCATTTGGCAACCGCCTTGTGGTACGTTCAGCACAAACTTAACCACTCACTTTACTTTAATTATAGTAATACAACAAGCAAAAAACAATGTCAACTCTAATAAATTCATTATATAAAGTTAATTTAACAATATATTTTCTTATTCTATTTTTATTTCATTCGCTCTATGAGCCATTCCTGCTTTAAATCTGAAGTTTTCTATTATATTATCTTCACTTTTAAACCAATCTTTAATGAGGATTGAATCTTTAGTATCATCTATCGTTATCAGCATATCATCTTTTTCTTTAATAAAAGATAAATCAGCCCATGTTATTCCGTCTCCGAAATATATTGTATCATTACCTTTAAAGTCAGAAACAATATCATTTCCGTCGCCTTTATTAAAGATGTATGTATCGTTTCCAAAGACACTGACAATATTATCATTACCTTGAGAACCTCTTATGATATCGTCACCTTCGGCGGTTTCATTTTCATCATTATGGTCGGGATATATTTCATCATCACCGTCACCTGCAATTATAATATCATTTCCCTGTCCGCCTCTTAAAATGTCGTTTCCGTTTCCGCCATATATAATGTCATCATCAAGCCAGCCGTCAATAATATCGTTACCATCGCCGCCATCTAAAATATCATTACCGCTTCCGCCTATAAATCGGTCATTTTTGTTCCCGCCATATATTACATCGTCACCTTTTCTGAGATGTAAACCGTCTAATTCCTCATTTTCGGCTGCCCTGTAGCATTCTGAAGCCTGCTTTGATTCATGTGCTTTTTTTAAAGGAACTCTTGCCAATGAATCTATCTTCCATTTAAGGTCTCTGTCATTTTGCGTAAACAACGTATAAAAACAGTCATCATTATATACATCAAATGCTTTATGGTCCAATATTTTATCCCAGAGTCCAAAACCTTTTATAACGGCTGCTGTCTGATAGACCTTTTCTTTACCTTTTGTTTCATCTATTTCAATCTGTTTATTTAAATATTTATTTATTTTTTTCATATTTAAAAAATATAAATTTTGTTTAGGTTTTGTATCTTTCAAATCGGGATTGGAGAAAAGCATTTCATTCATTAATGAAGCGTAATAATACAACCTTAATACATAATATCCGTCTTCAAGCAATTGTCCCGCAACAAGATTGGGATTTTTTGGGTTTTCTCCGTCATGACTTGCATCATAAGTTGAAAAAAATTTTCTTCCCATAACCTTTTCGAGCGCATTTAAATGTTTTGCATTTATATATTCGCCTCTTGAGTTCTCATCTATATTTTCAGAACCTGACATTTTAAATAATATATTATCTATTATTTCTAATCTGTCCTCTTCTTTAGTTTCAGGGTTCATAAAAAGTTCCGCTAAATCTTTTATTTCGCCCGTTTTATCTTTTCTTACGGCTGTATATAAAGAAGGCATATCTCCGGACGGCACAATATTAGGGAATGAATATTCCTTTTTATTCATTTTATCAAGTACATCATTATAAAATGTTTTTCCGGAATATATTTTAGAATATATTATTTCCGTACAAGTTTGTAATATTGGATTTTTTGATGAAAAACTCAATATAGATTCTTGTATAAAACTTCCGCATTCTATACATATAAGAGTTAATATAACTAAAATTATAAGAAGATTTTTTTTCATTAAAAATTATTCTTTGTTTTTAAGTGCATTATTAAGTGCAATTTCAAGTGAAGCTATTTTTCTTTGAAGAGCTTCTTTGTCATCTGAATCTATTTCATTTTGCTGAGATAATTTTTCGGTTTTCCTTGCATAAAATTCAATCTGATCCCTATATCTCATACCAAGCACAACCGAGTATACAAAACCTGAAAATACTCCTATTAAATAAATTCCGAATATTACAAAAAATGTATTTAAAACTATATACGAATTATCTGTTGAAATACTGAATTGAGTTGTTGTATGAGCATTATAATTTACAACCAAAAGATATAATAATATTGTGAAAAATATTGTTTCGACTGCAGTTAATAATATTTTACTTTTCATCTAGTACTCCTTAAGTATTTTAAAACTTTTTCAATATCTTTATCTGGATTTATCGTAAGTTCAATTATATCATTATTTTTTAATACGGCAAATTTTAAACTGTATGCTTGAAGAACCTGTTCGGTGGTCTTAACTTTAAATGGAATTTTATTATAAAGGCTATCGTTAACTATCGGATGAGAGATATATGACATGTGAACCCTTATTTGATGAGTTCTTCCCGTTTTTAAAGTCAATTCTACAAAAGAAAATCCTTTAAATTCTTCAAGCACTTTATACATTGTAATTGAAGGTTTACCGTCATCAACTACCGCCATTTTTTCGGGTTTGTTGGGATTTCTGCCTATAGGATAATCTATTATTCCTTCTTTTTGCTCAAAATTCCCGTGAACTACGGCTAAATACTTTCTGATTGCCGTTTTATTTTTTATTTGCTCAGTTAAAAATTCATGTGCTTTATTGTTTTTAGCAGCCATTAAAAGCCCTGAGGTATTTCTGTCAAGCCTGTGAACAATTCCGGGGCGCAGGATTCCATTTATATCCGATAATCCTTCATAACCGTATTTATATATTAGCGCATTCACAAGTGTATGCTCGGTTTCTTTTGCCGTAGGATGAACTATCATATTTTTAGGCTTATTTACAACTAAAATATCATCATCTTCATACACAATATCAAGCTTAATATCTTCTCCTTTAATCAAAACAGACATTTCATCACTTAAAAAAACCGTTATTTCATCATCATTCTTAACTAAAAAAGATGCTTTTTTAGCTTCACCGTTTACAAGAACCTGAGATTTTTTAATAAGATTCTGCACGCTTGAGCGTGATTTAAAGATATCCTGCGAAGTTAAAAAAGCATCCAACCTTATTGGACTAATCAAAGATTGGATGCTAAAAATATATTTCTTTGGCATTGAAATTTATTCCTATTTTCTTGATAAAAGAGATAATATCAATCCCAAAGCACCAAATACTATCATTATATCGGCTATATTAAAAACAGGGAAACCGTTCAAAAAATTACAATGGATATAGTCTATAACATAACCGTGTTGGATTCTTTCAAGCATATTCATAAATATACCTGAAGAAAGGAAAGCCAAAGCCGATAGATTTGGCTGTGTTAATCTGCCGGATAGCATTATAACTCCGAATACTATAGCGGCAACAGTTAAGAACGAAGCCATAATAAGCATTTCAGGCTGCCCCTGAAATAAACTAAACGCAGCACCTGTATTATGAACCTCATACAAAGTCAAAGTATTATTACCGACTTGTCCCGTAGGCGACATTTTTATGGCTGTTAAAACTATATATTTCATTCCATATATTATTGCCGAATACAGTAATGCCAGAATGCAAAACCTTATAATAGCAGTCAAATCAATATTTCTGCCTGTTTCCTCATTCCTGTGATGTCTCTGATTCATTTTTATTCTCCTTTTCAATAACATCAGATGAATTTTTATGTAAAACATTAATTCTAGACATAACAAAAGCCATACCTGTCATGGTAAATACAACTTCAGGAGGCTCAATCGTTGCTCTTGTAAGACCTATAGTTACAGCCGCATATTCGTTTGTATTATTTTTATTAGATTTTAAAATACGTTCAATTACTCCTGATTTAACTGATTTAAAAATATCTTTTTCAGTTACCTGAGGATAAACTATATTTTCATTAACAATAGAACCGATAACCATAACACCATTTGGCGGCTGGGTTGTTATTTTAACTTCATACTCACTATTTTCAGGCACATATAAAGGAGCTGAAATTTCAATAGGCATATTTTTTGCCTCTCCGTACTTTAATGCTACTTTTTCCGATTTAACATTTGAAGAAGTTATCTGCCATTTGTTACCTTTTTTTTCTAAATAATCCGTATAATATAAATCAGAAGAAACTAAGCCGTAATCACCAACCGATTTTTGTTTTTTGGCTGTAGTGCCGATAGAAAATTCATGAACATCAACTGCAGCATATTTCCCGTCAGTTACTATACTGTCAAGCGTCATAGTATTTTCCACATCTTTATACACATCTTGAGCTTTCAAAATCATCTCAAATATCGTAGATTTATTAAATCCGTCATTATTAACATAATCATCGGAATATAATTCTTTTAATTTCTCTATTTCATTATTATCAGAATATTTGTTGAATTTTTTATAAAAATTTTTTATTTGAGTCTGTGGAGAGCGTTGAAGTTTATTTCTCAAACTAAATTTTTTAATAAAATCAGACTCTTCATCTTTTAAATCAGATGAATTTATTTGAATAGTAACTGTTTCAGCTTTTTTTATTTCTTGAGGTACTGCCAAAACATCACAATTAACACTCGATATAACTGCTAATAAACATAAAATATTTAAAAATAATTTTTTGCTCATAATAACCTTTATCTGTTTTCATTTCTATTTCTATATACTAAACAAAAAGCGAAATCCGTGCTTACCAATAATAAGTTTATTACATATAACCAAAAAACGATATCCATAGAATTGATGATTTTATTAATAATGCCGCAAATATAGCCGATTATAATTAAAGTAAGAAATAATCTGCTTTTTCCTTTAACATTTTTTGTTTTATATGTTTTTATAACTGCAAACGGCCAGCTCGCACCGAAACATATAAGCATTGCGGCTTCATATATGCTCATTGATTTTATTTGAAAACTTTGTAACAAAAGTTCCTGCATTATTTACTCCTTAGAATATTTCTAATTGTAGCACAAATTATGTTTTTGGTAGAATGAATATATAAGGAGAAATAATGTTACTTGTTATAGATATAGGAAATACAAATTTAACTCTGGGTGTTTTTGATAGGGATAAATTACTTCACTCTTGGAGATTATCAACGGAAATTACAAGAACAGAGGATGAATACGGAATTTTTATTAAAAATTTGTTGATATCTCAGGCTTTGGAAAATAAAATATCAAATGCGGTAATATCAAGCGTAGTAGTTCAACTCACAGACAGAATAGAGCTTGCGGTAAAAAAATACCTAAAAATAGAATCATTAATAATTTCTCATAAACTAAAAACGAATATCGTATTAAAAACAGATAATCCCTCTCAAATCGGAGCAGACAGGATTGCAAATGCAGTGGGCGCAGCAGTTCTATATAAAACTCCCGTTATAGTTGTTGATTTTGGTACGGCTACATCTTTTGATATAGTTAACGCCAATAATGAATTTGTAGGCGGAATAATTACGGCAGGCATGAAAATCCAAGCTGAAGCACTGAGTTCACATACATCTAAACTTCCAAAATTAAACATAGAAGCACCCGAAAATATAATAGGAAGAAATACAATAGAAGCAATGCTTTCAGGAATAGTAAGAGGACATGCCGCTATGATTGACGGACTTATTGAAGGCTGTGAAAATGAACTCGGACAAAAGGCTGTAATTGTTGCTACAGGCGGATTTTCTTCTGTTATTAGCAAATATTTAAAAAGAAAATTTGACTATATAAACCCTGATTTAACTTTATACGGAATGCAAATTCTTTATGAATTAAACACAAAAACTAAGGAAACAAGCCTAATTTAGGAACTGTGTTTTATAAATTAAATCGGTTAATTCTCTAATTGCACCTTTTCCGCCATTTTTAGAAGAAACGAAATGGCAGATTTCTTTAACTTCATCCACTGCATCATTAGGACATGCCGATAAACCAACCTCTTTTAATACACACAAATCAGGTAAATCATCACCCATATACGCCACTTGCGAAAATTCCAAATTAAATTCTTTTAATAACTCATTCATTGCAATGATTTTGTTTTTCTGCCCCATAAATAAGCGAGTCATACCGAGATTCTCAAACCGGTGCTTAACAGTGGCATTTTCTCTTGCAGTTATTATACAGGTTATAATTCCGGCTTTTGTAATCATAACAATACCTTGACCGTCTTTAGCATTAAAAGTTTTGTATTCTCTGCCGTTTTCATCATAAGTAATGCTTCCGTCAGTCATTACACCATCCACATCAAATACTGCCATTTTAATTTTGGAAGCTTTACTTTTTAATTCAATATTATACACTATGCAACACCCGCTCTTAATAAGTCATGAATATGTAATAACCCTATAGGTTCATTGTTTTCATTACAAACAGCAAGTGACAATATTGAATATTTTTCCATTAAAGCCAAAGCCTTTGATACCATAGCATCAGCTTGAATTGTTTTTGGATTTTGTGTCATAACTGTTTTATTTTTTAGTATTGATACGTCAGGATATCTCAAAAGTATCCTTCTTATATCACCATCAGTTATAATACCCGTTAATTTATTATCAGAATTAACAATTAAAGCCAGACCCAGCTTCTTTTTAGTAATAAAATCAACTGTTTCAAGGAAAGTATCATCTTCATGAACAATAGGTAAGCGTTCAAAATCTTTGAGCATTAAATCTTTAACAAGATATAATATACCCTTGCCGAGAGTACCTGAAGGGTGATATAAAAGAAAATCCTCAAGAGAAAAACCTCTTTTTTTAAGCAGACAAACAGCCAAGGCATCACCCATTGCAAGAGTTGCAGTGGTACTGGCTGTAGGAGCCTTACCTAAAGGGCATGCTTCTTTTTCAACAGATATATCAAAATATATATCAGCTAATCTTCCCAATGTTGAAGCTTGATTACCTGAAAATACAATTAAAGGTACTTCAAATCTTTTTATTAAAGGTAAAAGATTGAGCAGTTCTTTCGTCTCTCCGCTGTTAGAAATAGCAATAACAACATCTTGTCTGGTGATAATACCGGAGTCACCGTGAGTACTTTCAGCAGGATGTAAAAAATATGCCGGAGTACCGGTTGATGATAGGGTTGCAGCTATTTTTCTTGCAATCAGTCCTGATTTACCCATGCCGGTTACTATTACTCTTCCTTTTGAAGATATTATTACATTTAGTGCATTTTCTAAATTTTTGTTAATTCTTTCTTTTAACTTGAGAATAGAATCCGCTTCTATCTGAAATACTTCTTTTGCTAAATCTTCCATTGTATTTTTTTGAATTGTTTCCACTTTTTACCTTCTATCGTTTATAATTAATTATACACTATAATAATTTAACTGTGAATTTTATTGTAAATTACAAATATTGGGAATTATGCAGCAAGATAAATCTTTAAACATTCTAAAAAATATTAATATAACAATAGGATCATTAGTATTACTTTCAAACCTGCCTGCCTTTATATTATGCGGAAGTAATAAAATTAACTTTGTATTAATAAGTATTTTCTTAAATATTTGTCTGTTTTTTCTTCATGGATTTTTAATCATAAAAGAATCGAAAAAAAATATAAACGAAATAAAAAAAGAAGCCTTATATATAAATTATCCTTTAAATATCGCAACATTTATGTTCTGTATTTTTTTGATTTTTGTATTCAGTATAATAAGCCTATACATAATAAATAGCGATGCACTTAATCCTGCATTTATATTTACGTATTTTATTAATATTTTATCTTTATTATTTCCTTCCATATTGGTATTAGCATACATTTGTTTCATATTTCCTGCATTTATACTGCCTGGAATGTCTGCAAACAAGAGAGATTCTCAAAGTACGGAATATTTAATCATATTTTTTATAATATTTTTAATTCTTTCAGGATTTAGACTTATTTCATACTCGGTAAAAACAATAAATATAGACAAACAAGATAAATATAAAATTGTAAAATTACCGTTTCTCTATTCAAATCAATATCTAAAAATAAAAAATATAAGTGAATACGGCAAGAAAAAACTTTCTTATGCAAAAGCTATAGTTCCGTTTGCATATACGGCGGAATCTTTTAATTATAACAATTATAAAGATGCGGAAAATTTTTGTAAATCCATAGGTGCAAGAGTTCCTAATTATATTGAAATGTATAATATAGCATTTAACAAGTTCAATTTATTCGGAGAAGATTATTACTGGACAAGTAATAAAGATGGGGCAATTCCTGTTCTTATACATTTTAAAAATATGTCCTATAATGTAATTAAATATAATCAAAATATTTCTCCCACACTGCATTGTGTAGCAAATGAAGAAGATAACAATAATATATTTAAGAAAAATCATTTTTACAGGAATTTTGATACTCCCGAAGAAAATACTATGACTTTGGATCAAAATTATCAAAAAACAGAAGTAAAAGCGAATGATGATATTATTGTCTATAGCCCTGATACCGAAAAGAAGTTTGTAAATTTCTCTGTTAAAGAAGTATCTTCTGATATAATGATAGACTTAATAAGAAAAGGTTATGATTATAATCCCAAATTAAAAATAAACGCAAAATACGAAACAAATGAACAAAATTTTGCAATGAGAATAACTCCGTCTGCCAGTAAAAAATATATAAGATTGTGTTATTATCCGTTCACAGACTACGGTAACTTAAGTATAGAAAATGAAGCGCAAATATGGAAACAAAGTTTCTGTTCGCCATTTGTAATACTATTAGAACCAAATGCGGTTATGAAATCAAAATCTGAGGCTGACTCTTATTGTATAAAAAAAGGAGGCAGATTACCAAATATACCTGAATTAAACGGTATTTTAAAAACACTAAATATAAATAAAACAGGTGAAAAATATTGGACAAATAATAAAATTACAGATAGAACCACAAAAGAAAGAAAACCTGTATTGGTATTTTATAAAGATTCAAGATTTATGCAAATAAAAGTTCTTGATTCAAAAGAACAGGATAATGCCTACGCATTTTGTATAACAGAGCCTGATTTCCCCTCTAAAATAATAGCAAATTATAAATCAAGATTTAAAGGTATAGACGGTGCTCCTTACGCAAAAGCCCAATGCTCTTCATGCTATTATTACGAAGTTCCTGATACCGTACTATTGAGTTATTAACGGAGAATTAAAATGAAATTTGAATTGAATTTATCACTTGAAGAACTTGAAAAAAGAACAGATAAAGACTATTTAATAAGAAAACCGCTCTTAGATAAAGATACAGCAGAATATAATAACTTGTCTGAAGGCGATAAAAAGGCATTGCAGCATCTTGTTAAAGCTGCAGAGTATGCAAATTTAATATATATGAAGCAGGATAATGAATTAAATATTCCTTTTCTTAAATATTTAGAGAAAGAAACGGAAAACGGCAATAAAGAAGCGGAACTAACAAAAATATTATTCTGCGCACAACTTGGGATAATAGGAATTGATTCCGAATCAAATAAAGTTATTCTTTTGAAAAACGCCGTTGAAAAGGAAGGAAAAGCATTCTATCCTTCAGATATTACTAAAGAAGAACTGCATTCCATTCTTAAAAGTATGTTAAAAGAGGGAAAAACAGAAGAAGTAAAAAATATATTAAATCAAAGAACTATAGTAAAAAGAGACGGCAAATATTTAAAAGCCGTTGATTATACCGTTGAATTTAAAGAAGAATTTAATAATATAGCAGATGAACTTGAAAAAGCTGCAATAGTTTCAACAAACAAAGATTTTAATGAATATCTTTTACTTCAGGTAAAAGCATTAAGAGAGAATGACCCCATGTTAGACGCTCAAGCGGATAAAAAATGGGCATCACTTCAAGATACTCCTTTGGAATTTACAATATCAAGAGAACAATATGCTGATTTACTAACAGGAACTGTTATAGAAGATGAAGAATTAAAAGAACTGCTTGATAAAAACGGAATAAATCCGATATCAAAAGACTCAATAGGTATAAGAGTAGGTATAGTAAACAAAAAAGGGACTCAAGATATACTTAAAATAAAAAATTATCTTCCTTTAATGGCTGAAAATATGCCGTACAAAGAAGAATATGAACAAAATATTTCATCTGATGATGATAATCTTCAAACAATGGTTGATGTGGATATAGTATCATTAAGAGGGGATGAAGGCGCCTATCGAGGTGGTATTACAATAGCACAAAATCTTCCAAATAACGATAAGTTATCACTGACAATAGGCGGCGGAAGAAGAAATGTATACCACAGACAAATAAGAACGAGTAATTCACCTGAAGCACTTGAAAGAAGAAAAAAGAGATTAAATGCGACATTAAATCCCGAACTGCATAAATGGTACAACCCTGAAGCAGACCATTGGTTTACAATAGGACATGAAAATGTTCATTCACTGGGACCGAAATCAGGCACGGAAGCTCTGGGAAAATATAAAAATATTATCGAAGAGAATAAAGCGGATATGGGGTCTTTAGCGCTTCTGGACTGTCTTGTTAATGCAGGCGTATATACTGAAGAAGAGAAAAAACAAATACTTGTAACTTTTGGTGCTGACTGCTTTTTAAAAGCTAAACCTGAACTATCTCAAGCACACCGTGTAAGAACAGTCATGCAGGCATTTTATTTCATAAAAGAAGGTGCTATATCAGTAGACAAAGACGGAATTATAAACATTAATACGGATAAAATGGTTTCAACTGCTGATAAAATGCTTTCTGAAATAATTAAAGTCCAGCTTTCTCAAGATTTTAACAGCGGAGAAAAGTTTATTAATGACTATTTTAAATGGACGGATGATATAGACAGAGTCTCAAAAAAACTTAAAGAAACTGATAAATCTTTAAACGGCATGATAGTAACTCCGTTAGCAGATTTTTTATGTAAAAATAGTTCTGTTTAGCAGTTGAATTTCTAAAACAACTGTGATAGGATTTCTATATGGATAGTTATGTGAAGGGGTAAATCATGCAAATACAAGCTTTAAGTTCTGCAAATTCTACATTAAACTGCCAGCCTATAAAGCCTGTGAACTTTGAAAGAAAGAATAATTCTGATATTCAAAATATTATTTTGCTTGATGATACATACACACCCGATAATACTTCCGTTTTAGAGCAAAAATATGATTTTGCATGCCAACTGGCCGCATACTATAAAGATCAGTACGAATCTCTTCTAAAATCAGGTTACGTAGATATTTAATTTTCATTAAGATTTGGACTCATCTTTTTTTATATGATATTTATTGTTTATGAACAGTAATGATAAATATTGGTGTGCATTTGCAAAATTAACAAAAACATCGTCAGCTTTTGTTAATAAGTTATATGAATATTTTGGTTCCATAGAAGCAGCTTGGAATGCAGAGTTTTATGATTTGAATAAAATAGAAGGACTGTTAGAAAAAAGTGTAAATGCTTTTTTAAATGAGAAAAAGTCCATAAATCCTGATGAATGTATGGATTATATAAATAAGCAAGGTATAACATTTATTAATCCTGAAAGCAGGGATTATCCTTATTTATTGAAACAAATAGATAATCCGCCAGCGGGACTTTTTGTCCTCGGAGATTTAAATTTATGCAATATGGAACGGACAATAGCAGTAGTAGGATCAAGAAAAGCAAGCGAAAATGCAAAAAATACACTGCGCTCAATACTTTCCGATTTTTCAAATACAGATATTTGTATAATATCGGGACTTGCTGAAGGTATTGATACAACAGCTCATACCTGCGCGGTAGAAAATAATATGAAAACAATAGCTGTAATAGGCGGGGGATTTGATAAATTATATCCGAAATCAAATATTAAACTGTTTAATAAAATTATAAAAGAAGGACATGGTGCGGTAATCAGTGAATATTGGCCCGATGTTGATGCAATAAGCTGGCATTTCCCCGTCAGAAACAGAATTGTTTCAGGACTTTCAAAAGGGGTCTTAGTAGCAGAAGCAGGATTGGAATCAGGTGCTATGATAACAGGGAAATTGGCACTGGAGCAGGGCAGAGAACTTATGTGCATGCCGGGGTTAATTTCCAATCCCAATACACAGGGCATTTATAAATTAATAAAAGAAGGAGCTTCTATAGTTACATGTTCACAAGATATTTTAGATGTAATGAACTGGGAAATTAAAAAGACGGAAGCTCTAAATTCAGAATCAACAAGCACTAACCTTTTAACACAAAATGAAAAACAAGTCTATGAATGTATACAAAAGGATTCCTTAACCGTTGACGAATTAATTATAAAAACCAACTTGAATATTAATGATTTAATGGTAATATTAACAAAGTTAGAATTGAACGGATTAATTTCTCAGGACACAGGAGAAAGATACATATTGGTAGAGTAACATGCCCCGAAAAACAGAAAAGAAAAAAGAACACATATTAGTTATAGTAGAGTCACCCGCAAAGTCTAAAACAATAAAAAAGATTTTAGGGAGTTCTTATGATATAGAAGCAAGCTACGGGCATATAAGAGATTTTCCGCCTAAAGTATTGGGATTTGACGTTAAAAATGATTTTACACCAACATTTGAGATAATCCCCGAGAAAAAAGCTGTTGTAAAAAAATTAAATGAGATGGCACAAAAGGCAGATAAAGTATATCTTGCATCCGACCCTGACCGTGAAGGAGAAGCAATAGCGTGGCATGTAAGGCAGGTTATTGATGTTGATGACAGTAAAGTTTACAGAATAGAATTTAATGAAATTACGCCAAAGGCTGTTACGTATGCCGTTGAACACTCAAGACAAATTGATATGAAAAGAGTAAAAGCGCAGCAGACAAGACAGATTTTAGACCGACTGGTAGGGTATAAAATAAGCCCCGTTCTATGGGAAAAAATGAGAAATTATCATCTTTCTGCAGGCAGAGTTCAAAGTGTTGCACTTAAAATGATTTGCGAAAGAGAAGATGAAATAAAAGCTTTCAATCCCGTTGAATATTGGAGTGTTTCTATAGATTTACTAAAAAATAAATCTAAATTTACAGCGGAACTGTCCAAGTACAAAAACGCTAAAATTGATATTAAAAATGAAGAAGAAGCAAAAAGAATTGTTGAATATTTAAAAGATAAAAAAAGAACATATAATGTATCAAAGATATCAACAAGAAATACCCAAAGAAAACCAACGGCACCGTTTATAACATCAACCCTTCAAAGAGAAGCAAGTACAAAACTCGGCTACGGCGTTTCAAAAACAATGCAGATAGCTCAAAAACTGTATGAAGGAATAGATATAGGTTCAGACGGCCCCGTAGGGTTAATTACATATATGAGAACCGATTCGGTGAGAATTTCTGATGATGCTCAAGCTGCCGCTAAAGATTTTATTACTGAGAACTACGGCGAAAAATATTACCCTAAAACAGCAAATAACTATGTAAAGAAATCAAAAAACGTACAGGATGCACATGAAGCTATAAGACCATCTTATATAGATAAAACACCCGACAGTATAAAACAATATTTAACAAATGAACAGTACCAACTGTATAAGTTAATATGGACAAAATTTGTATCATCCCAAATGGAAAATGCTCAGGTAAAAAATACAACGGTAGATATCGAAGCGGGTGATTGTTTATTTAAAGCAGGTGTTAGTAAAATTACCTTTGACGGATATTTAAAAGTATATAATGATGATGAGGATAAAGAAGAATCATCAAAAATACCCGATTTAAAAGAAGGGGATGAGCTAAAATTGAGTGAAGTTATGCCAAAACAGCACTTTACAACTCCGCCTCCAAGGTATACGGAAGCATCACTTGTTAAAGCATTGGAAGAACACGGAATAGGAAGACCAAGTACCTATGCGCCTATTATTTCCAAAATTCAGCAGAAAAATTATGTTGAAAAAATTGATAAAGCTTTAGCTCCGACTGCTTTAGGCATGACATTATGCAAACAGCTTGTTGATTATTTTAAAGATATTATGAACTATGAATTTACGGCAAATATGGAATCAAAACTGGATGACATAGCTGAGGATAAACTCAAATGGAATGAAGTCATTAAAGATTTTTATACTCCGTTTATAGAAACCGTCTCTGAAGCAAAAAAGAATATGCAAAAAGTTTTGATAGAGTCTGATACATTATGTCCTAACTGCGGAAGTAAAATGGTAGTAAGAACAAGCAGATTCGGAACCCAATTTTTAGGCTGCAGCAGATACCCCGAATGTAAAACAATGCTTCCATTAAATTCCGACGGACAAATTGTTGAACAAAACAAAGAAACCGACGAAAAATGCGAAAAATGCTCAAGTCCTATGGTTCAAAAAACAGGACCTTATGGTCCCTATCTTGAGTGCACATCACCTGAATGCAGACACAGAAAACGTATAATAAAAACTACGGGCGTAAAATGTCCTAAGTGCGGTGAAGGTGAAATTGTATATAAAAAATCCAAATACGGAAAGGTGTTTTTTGCCTGCAGTAAATATCCAGATTGTGATTTTGTTTCCTGGAATGAACCGGTTAACGAAAGATGTCCGGAATGCGGAAATATACTTGTTAAAAAAATAACAAAAAAAGAAAAAAAATTAATTTGCAGTAATAAAAAATGTACATTTTCAAAAGAAATGGAAGAATAAATTATGTATAAATTTGCGCTTATAGGATATCCGCTTTCTCACTCTATGTCGAAAATAATTCATGAAGCAGCATTTAAATCATTGGGGTTAGAGGGATGCTATGAAATACTTGAAACGCAACAAGACGAATTAATTTCAAGAATTAAATATTTAAGGTCAAAAGGATTTCAGGGATTTAATGTAACAATTCCGTTAAAGGTACCGATAACATTATTTCTTTCGGGTGTCGATAATATAGCAAATGTAGCAGGCAGTGCAAATACCATTAAAATAATGAAAGATTCATCAATGTTCGGATATAATACAGACGTATACGGATTCGTTGAAGCAATGCCTGATGATTTAAAAGATAAACTTGCGGGAAGTAAAGCCGCAATACTGGGTAACGGCGGAGCTGCAAGAGCTGTAGGCTGCGGATTATCCATTATGAAGGTTAAAGAAATTGACATCTTTGCAAGAAATATAATAAATGCTTCTGAAATGGCAGAAACGCTAAGACCAAATTTCTCTGAGGTTAAAATAAACTGTAAACAAATAGAAAGCCTCAAGGATTTATCAGAGTATACTCTACTGGTAAATACCACTCCAATAGGTATGAGAAGTAAAGCCATGGGGATTTCTCCAATATCTGAAGACATTATAAAAACAATGAAAAAAGATTCATATATATACGATATTGTTTATAATCCTTTAAAAACTGAATTAATCAAATTAGCAAAAAAATACGAAATAAATACTGTTCAAGGTCTTGATATGCTGATATATCAAGGGGCTAAAGCATTTGAAATATGGACAGGCAAAAAGCCCGATGTTTTAAAAATGAAAATTGCCGCACTAGAAGCAATGATAGATTAAATATCTACATCCTTCATCATAGAAATAAGTGTTGAAATAGTAGAATCCATAGTAACACTGTCGGATATTCTTTGCTGTAAAAATGCATTAATATCAGGCATTAATTCAATTGCAATATCAAGTTTCGGATTAGAACCTGCATTATACATACCAACATCAATTAAATCTTTATTTTCCCGATATAAAGCCATTAATTTACGCATTTTATTTGCAGCTTGTTTATGTTCATCGGTAACAATTTCGGTAAATAGACGGCTTATACTTCCAAGTACATCAATAGCGGGATAATGATTCATTTCCGCAATTTTTCTTGAAAGGAAAATATGACCGTCAACAATACCTCTAACGGTATCAACAACAGGGTCGTTAATATCATCACCCTCCATTAAGACGGTATAAAGTGCCGTAATTGAACCTTTAGAACTATTTCCGCTTCTTTCTAAAGCTCTTTGAAGCCAAGAAAAAATAGAAGGCGGATAACCTTTTATGGTAGGCGGTTCACCGATAGACAGACCTACTTCTCTGCCTGCCATAGCACAACGTGTAACGGTATCCGTCATCAAAAATACTTTTTTTCCTAAATCTCTGAAATATTCACAAACAGCAGTAGCGGAAAGCAGACATTTTTGTCTGATAAGAGGAGGCTGATCACCTGTAGAACAAACAATAACGGACTTTTTCATTCCTTCTTCACCAAGTGAATTTTCAATAAACTCTTTTACTTCTCTGCCTCGTTCACCAATCAATGCAACAACATTTACGTCCGCATCAGAGTTTCTTGCTATCATACCAAGCATGGTGCTTTTTCCCACACCGGAACCGGCAAATAAGCCCATTCTTTGACCTGCGCCCAGAGTCAGCATAGAATCAATAGCTCTGACACCTGTTGAAAACATAGTTTTAATTATAGGTCTTTCAAAAGCATCCGGTGGAGGGTTATCTATATTTACCCATACAGCCCCTCTTGTATCAAGCGGTTTGCCGTCAATTGGTTCACCTAAAGGACTGATTAGCCTGCCTAATAAGAAATCTCCCATGGGAACTGTTATTGCTTTCCCCGTTGATTGAACCAAGCTTCCCTGCCCTATTCCCGCACCATCATATAATAACAATAACTGAGCATTTTCACCTTTAAATGCAACTACCTCTGCAGGTTTCCTTTCTCCCTCATAAGTTTCAATAAAACATAAATCGCCTATTTTGAGTCCGGGCAGTTTTACTTCAACAGTCAATCCCAAAAGTTTTGAAACTGAGCCTTTATAAGTATATAACTTCGTCGAATTTATAACCTCAAACGCTTGTTTTTTAACAAATTCTATTGATTTTTCTCTTGATTGTTCTATCATTTACCTACTCGAAATTATAATTAACAGATTCACCTATTGTGTCAACAGCTTCGACTCTGATATCCGTGATTAATTCGGAATAAGATATTACAACAATAGTCGGGATATGACGTTCTAAAAGCTGATACAACGGAAGCCGGATTCTTGGAGAACACAATATAACAGGCTGAACATTTACGCTCTGATGTGCTCTTATTAATGTAGAAGCAGCTGACTCTATTAACTCCTGAACCTGCATTGGATTTAATAAAAACATTGTTCCGAGTTCGGTTCTCTGGCAGCTGTCATCCAACGTTTTTTCCCATTCGGGAGACAAAGTTAAAGCATATAATATTTTATCTTTAGTGCAATTTGCAAGACAAATTTGCCTTCCGAGAGCAGCTCTTAATCTTTCCGATAATATATCAGGTTCTTTTGAAAATCTCGCATAGTCGCATAATCTTTCAAATATATATACAATATCACGAATTGAAACTTTTTCTCTTATTAAATTAACAAATATCTTTCTTAAATCACTGGTTGAAATGATAGTCGGAACAAGGTCGTTAACTAAAGTCGGATCCTGACCTTTTACAAGTTCCATAAGTTTAAGAACATCAGTTTTTGTCATTATTTCATCAACATATTTTCTTACGCAATCCTGAAGATGAGTAATAATAACATCAACGGAATCAACAGCTGTAACATCAGTTTTATCCTTCAGAAACTCAGTATCCATCCAATAAGCTTGAGTCTGATAGGTAGGATCAATACCGATTATCGCATCCTTAGGAACAGGTCTTCCCGTAGCATCCCATTGTTCAGCTATTACCATACTTTTTTTAGGATATACTATACCGGTTGCAACAGTATTACCTCTTACCGAAATCATATATTCGTTTGAACCAATTGCTGAAGAATCCATAATTCTGATATTTGGAATAATATACCCGAGTTCATCCGTAACACGCTGTCTTAAAGCAGCAATTTTAGGAAGCAATAAACCGTCTTGTTCGGGATCTGCGATTTCCAATAAAGCGGTTCCGACTTGAAGATTTAATACATCAACCCCGAGTCTTTCATACATTCTGTTTGGATTTGTTAAATCGTTCATACTCTTTTTAACGGCATCTAATTGCCCTAATTGAGATTGAACATCTTTATTTACGGAAACTATTAAATAAGCAGCCAATATTATAAACGAATACAGAGTAAATGTATACCAAGGCAGCCCTGTAATAAAACTTGTAAGAGCAATTATCATAAGAAAAACAATCGTAAATATCAGACTTGAAGGTTTATTTAAGATTTGTCCCGCCAAATCTCCGCCCAAAGAACCTCCGGCTGCGGTAGAACGTGTCATTACGATACCTGCTGCTACAGCCATTAATAATGACGGCAATTGAGAAGCAAGACCATCACCTACGGTTAAGACGGTATATTTTTGAACTGCGTCTGCTGCCTGCATACCCTGCTGCAATATACCAATTGTTAATCCGCCCACAATATTAATAATTACAATGATAATACCCGCTAAAGTATCACCTTTAACGAATTTCATCGCACCATCCATTGAACCGTATAAATTTGATTCTCTTTGTAAATCTTCTCTTCGTTTTATAGCTTCTTCAGGAGAAATCAAACCCGCATTAAAGTCTGCATCAATTGTCATCTGTTTACCCGGCATAGCATCTAAAGCAAATCTTGCGGCAACTTCAGCGATACGTTCTGAACCCTTTGTAATTACCAGAAATTGTACTATTGTTATAATTATAAATATTACAAAACCAACTATTAAATTACCACCGGTAACGAAATTTCCGAATGCATCAATAACTTCTCCCGCTTCTCCTTTAGCAAGAATTAATCTGGTTGATGCAATTGAAAGCACAAGTCTGAACATTGTTCCGATTAATATTATTGAAGGGAATGATGCCAATTCTAAGGGCCTTTGTATGTACAAAGAAATCATTAGCAGCAAAATACCCAAGGTTATATTAAAGCTTATGGCAAAGTTTATTAATATCGGAGGCAGTTCAATAATAAGTATAACTATCAGCAGTATAACAAATACCGCTAACAATATTTCACTTAACATTGATTTATTACCTTGCTGAGCCTGTGCCACCTATATTAACCTTTTTCTGTTTGACCTTTTAGTGCTTGTTTCATTATTTCCATTTGTGATTCAATTGTTGCATCTATAATCCCGTTTGAAGTTTCAATAATAACACCGCCTTCTTTTATAGCGTTATCCGGAATTACCGTTATTTTAGCTTCATAAGTTCCGTCAGTAAATATTTCAGGAAGACTGTCTTTTACTATTTCAACATCTTTGGGCATTACCTTTAATGTTATTTTATTTTCAGTCTTATTTACTTCTTCTACTGCATTTCTTATTATTGATATTATTGCATGACTATCATTTTCTATCTCTTTATTAATAATTTTTTTGGCAATTTCAACGGCAATATCCAAAATACAGACGGAAACACTGTCAAAAACCTTATCTTTATAATTAAAAAATTCATTTAAAGCTGTTTTAAATAATTCAATTTCCTGCTGTGCTTGAATTATTCCTGCTTTATATCCGTCTTGTTTTGCAGCCTCTTTAATGGAAGCCGCATCCTGCTGGGCACGTGAAACTAAATTTCTGTCCTGTGTCCTTCTATAACCTCTTCTTCTGGTACCTTCTCTTCTTTCTTGCCTCGGTTCAAATGTTATATCTTCTATGGAAAGACTTAAATCCATATCATTTTCAGGTTTTTTAATTTCTTTTTCGGCTTCCTCTTTTTCTTTCAGAGTTTCTTCCGTTTGAACTTCATTCGTTTCTTCGGCAGTTTCAGGTTGAAGCAGATTTTTATTATTATCTGCTTCTTGTTTTTTATTTATTGTATTAATATATTTTTTCTTAATTATCATTTAATTTATCTTCTATGCATTTGGCAAGAGATTGCAAAACCATAGGCGAAAAAACTTCTTCTGCCGGAAATTTTAAATCTAAAATAAAGTCTTGCACATATTCTCTTTCTTTTAGGGCTATTTTGCTCAATAAATCGACGGGGGTCGATTTAATTAACTTTCTGTGTCTTTTTAAAACCATATCTGTATTAACTTTTTGCGGTTCGGGAATTACTTTCTTTATTTCTTCCAAAGATTTAATCAATACTTTATGGTCAATTTTATTTTCTAAATCACTCATTTTCATATAATTTATAACATGTTGAACGTCCGTTTTATCCAGTCCGTTCAGGATTTCATCAACCTTGTCTTGAGAAAGCCTTTTTAAAACAATAGCCAATGCAGCAAGTTTTAATACTTTTTTATCGGCAGGTGTTTTACTTTCCGACTCGGATAACTGTGCCTGTTTTAATTTTTCCTGATCTTCAGTTTTTTGAACCAAATCATTCAAATTTGACATATTAACAGCTTGTTCAAACTGTTTTTGTGACATTTCGCCCTTTGTGACTATTTTTTGTAATTCGCTTGAATAAACCGCCTTAACCTTTTCTTCCACTAATGAAATCAATGCATCTTGGGGCATGTTTTTTATAATTGCCAGTTTGGTTGTACTGAATATGTTTGAAGCAATAACTTGAAGTATATTATTTCTATATTGTACAGGGACTTTACCTTTTATTAAATCTATAGATTTATGAAATGTCCACTCTCCGATAAATTGAGTTACCAAGATAGCTTGTTCAGCAGTAAACTTTAACTGAGGGTCATTACTTAAAGCTTCACCTGCCATAAAACAAAATTTTCTGACAGTATCCGTAATGTTCTTTTTGTCAGAATCTGTAATCAAATCAGGAACAGCATTAGAGCCGGGCTGCCGTAATATTTCGATAGCCTGCGAGGCAAGGTCATTTGCAAATGCTTTATAATCAAAACCTTCTATAGGCATATTTTCTCCGTTAAGTCTTTTCTATCCAGTTCTTAAGTTCTTTAAGAGTTTTTTCACTATCCCCGTATTCTATATCGGAAGATACTTCTTCCGCTACTTCATCCAATGATATATCGGATTCTTTTTTCTTTTCAAGTTGGAGCTGTTTTTGATGTTCCAGAAGTTCTTGAGTTAATATTGTTTGTTTTTCAATAAGTTCAGCCGCTTTTAAATTAACGTCGACGATTTGTTTTTCCTGTTCAGTTGTCTTTTCTTTTAGTTTTTTAAGTTCTTCCTGCTGTTCATACGAAGAATCTTTTAATTTTTTATGTACAAACACAAACCCTGTAATAAGACCAACAGCAAGTAAAATCAAAACCAGCCACCAGGGATTGCCGGAAGCTTCTACTTTAGGCAGATTTACTGATCTGTCTCCAGATAAATAAGGATCAATGGTTTCCACATAAGCTATTGATACATCATTAGGTGATACTATCGGAGAAGCTGCATTTGCTATTAAAGTTTTTAGTTCAAGTTCTGTCATATTAGCAGGCATTGAATTTGCATTTATAGTAACCGCAATAGATATTTTTTCGATAGTTCCGGCATTCATCAATTTAGTTCTATGTGTTTTACTTACTCCATAAGTAATTTCTTCAGCTTTTCTGGAATAGCTTTTATTTTGAACGGAAGAAGATGAAGAATTTTGAAGTCCGTTTGGAAGATATACACTAACTGCATCTGAACCTTTATTTGAGTCTTCCGATTGATCACCAAGTCCTTCTTCAAATGTCTGTTGAGTTAACGGGGTTTTTGTTTCAGGACTGTATAATATACTTGTTTCTTCAACAGGATCCTGATTTAAAAAAGAACTTACGGTAACGACATAATTACCCGTGCCAACAAGCCTGTCTAATTGTGTAGCAACATTATTTTTCATATAATCGTCAAATTGCTGGACTTTTGATATTTGATCATCAACAGATTTAACCATACTGTTATATACATTTCCGTTTGTATCAGTAATAGAAATATTTTCAGTCGTCAATCCGCTGACACTGCCCAGTAATAAACTTTTTATTGCTTTTATTGTTGAATCATCCAGCCTGTTTGAATAGTTTTCTTTATTTTCAACCGTCAATACAACTGTTGCACTAATGGGTTTTTGGTCCTTAAGTAATAATGAATTATCGGGAATACTGACTAAAACAGAAGCATTTTCAACTCTGGGCATTCTTCTGATTAATCTTGATAACTCGCCATTTACTGCTCTTGCAAGCTTAATTCTTTTATCGTCCCTTGTTGAAGTAAAATCACTTTTATCAAATATTTCAAGTCCGACATTTTGGTCAACAAGCCCGCTCTTTACAACTTCAATTAAAGCCCTGTCTCGCTGTACATTTGTATACTTACCGCCTTCTAAATATACGGTTGTTTTTGAACCGTTTGAACTGCTTTTTGCTTCTATATTACTGCGAGCCAGCAGAGTTTGTATTTCAAGCGCTTTACCGGGGCTTTCCGTTGTTATTATATTAAACTGTTCTTTTTGAATTTTTGCAATCGGTGCTCCTGTTTCGGGATTGGAACTTTTTGAACTTACTGAAACTATTATTATTGTTATAAATACAAAAAGAAGTAATCCGGCTCCGCCAATCACCGAATACAATATTGTTTTATTTTTCAATAATTCTTTTATTTTTTCCATAAATCCCTAATCTATACAGTAACGCTTGTTAATATTATACTATTATTTCTTTAATAGGGTAACTGCTTAACACTATTTAATTAAATGGAAATATTCATTACCGAATTATAGGCGCTGACAACTCTGGATGTAATCTGAGTAGCAAGACTAACGCCTATTTCAGCTTTAGAAATTGCTGCCATTACATCATGAATATCGACATCGGGATTTCCCATCATTTGTTCAGTTAAAAGTTGATCGGGTTTTTCAATATCATTATTGACATTACTTACCAAACCGGATAATACGGTTTTAAAATCACTGCCTTGAGTATTACTTACCCCGAATCCTTTTTGCGAAAACTCATCTATAGGCATAGATGATAAAGAATTTGAAAATATGTTTATATTTGGAACTAATCTGTTTTCTATCATTTACTCACCTTTCTTTTTAGAGGTAATTTGCCAATATATTTTTTACATAGTTTTGTGTTTCTTTAAACGGAGGAATACCGTCAAATTTATCAACATTTCCTGGGCCTGCATTATAAGCGGCAAGAGCAAGTACAACATTGCCGTTATATCTGTCCAACATGCTCTTTAAATATCTGACTCCGCCGTCTACATTTTGAACCGGATTATATGGATCAGTTACACCAAGAGCCTTTGCTGTTGAAGGCATCAACTGCATTAAGCCTTGAGCACCTGCTGATGACTTTGCGTTCGGATTATATCCCGATTCTTGTCTTATCACGGCATTTACCAATTTTTCGTCTATACCGTGTCTTTTTGATATTTTTGATATTAAATCTTTTATATGTGCTTTGTCAGGAGTACGTTCAGAAGGAATATACGGCTTTTCTTTTGTTACATTTTCGGATTCTTCCGAGGATATTTTCTTCGCTTCAACCTTTTTTGCAGTCAAAGCACCGAATTGGACATTAGATTTCGGTTTATTAATATTGAATCTTGTATGAACATTTAAAGAAGATTTCATAACATCTTCAAAAGTCCTTAACTCTGCACCATCAATTGTTTCTTGAGGAACAGATTGTGATTTGACATAATTATTAAGCTGTTCTGCCCGTCTTATTGCAGATTGAGCTCCCGATGTATTTATTAAATTTTGTATCATCCCTGAAAACATAACCCGTCACCCTAAATATTAACTACCTATAGTTACCGCCCTATCTGCCATTGCTTTTGACAATGTAATAACCGCTAAGCTTGCTTCATAAGCTCTTTGTGCCAATATAGCATCCGATATTTCTACCAGAGGATCAACATTTGATGTTCTTATATAACCGTTTTCATCCGCATCAGGGTGTCCCGGTTTATATATTTTTTCGCCTAATGTGGGATCTTCAACTACTCCTGCCATCGCAACGCTTCCCGTTGAATATGGCAGAGTCCCTGCGCCAAATGTTGATTCTTTCATCTGATTCATTACACTCAAAAATGAACTTCTGTCGGTCGATACAACAAGCGGTATTTTCCTGACATAGTTTGGCGTATCAAGATTTGCTATATTTCTTGAATTTATATCCAATCTCATTCCGTGTACTTTTAGGCCGTCACAGCCTATGTTCATTGCGCTAAATATACCCATTATGAATTACCCATATTTATTACTGTTTTCATTTCCGATATTAAAGTTGTCATTCGTCTTGCGGCAATTGTATATAAAATAGAATTCTGCTGAATTTCCGACAATTCCATTGCGGGATCTACTTCTTCATTTGTAGTTTCGACACTCACAGGTGACGGTCCCATTTTTGCAGTTAACTTAGTCTCCAGAGGATTTACCGTTGCTCCTAAATATTGCGAAAATGATATATCTTTCCTTTTGTAATTAGGAGTATGCATATTTGCAAGATTTGATGATAATGCTTTATGTCTCTCGGCAATTAAGTCCATAATATTTAATGTATATCCCATTGTATTATTGTTTTGTATCATTTAATCACCTTCTTTATTGATTTAATTGAATTGCTTTTGAATACATATCATTAACCGTTTGCATTACTTTAAAACTTGCAAGCATTGAAGCATTGAGCCTCAATATTGTATTTACTTCATTAAGCATATCTATATTTGTAACTTCAATATTTCCCTGTTTAATTTTAGAATGTTCTTTTATGAGAACAGGATCTCCGGATTCGGCAGTTAAATAAAATTTATTGTTATCGGTTAATTTCAAGCCTTCAGGATTTTGGAAATTAACAAGCGGGATTGTACCCAGATATTCTGTCTGCATACCGTCATTTGAGTATACCTCAATATCTCCGTTCTGTTTAATTCTTAAATTATCATAATTAATGGGAATTTTAATCCCGTCACCGACAAGATAACCGTCATTTGTAATTAAATAACCGTCTTTGTCAAGTTTAAAAGACCCTTCTCTTGTATATGTTACTTCTCCTTTCGGTGAGGTAACGGGAATAAATCCTGTTCCGTCTATTGCTATATCTAATTCTCTTTCGGTTCTTTGTATAGCACCTTGAGAGAAATCTCTCCGTTCATAGCCTTTTAACAGACCGTTTTCATCAAGCATTTGTTCAAATCTTACGCCTTTATATCCGTTGGTGTTATAATTTGAAACATTAGTAGATACATACCCCATTTTATCAAATTGGAGCTGAGCATTTATTACACCTTTATTAATTATTCCTTGAATAGTGGTCATTTATCACCTTTCTAGCTGCCAAGTGCCGAGATTACTCTTTGTAAATTTGAATTTTGAATTTGATATAACTGTCTGTTTGCTTCGAATGTTTTAGGATAAAGCATTGCCTGCATAAACTCTGTCTGCAGGTTCACATTTGAATATTCGTTATATCCTTGTCTGACATTCGGACTTAATACTGCAAGTCCTTCTTGTGTTACTACAGATAATTTACCTGCCTGTTCAAATTTTCTTGTTTTATTATTCAAAACTCTTACAACACCGTCTAAATCTATTTTAATATCATCCAATTTTTCAGGAATTATCGGCAAAACGAGAGGCGAACCCATATCGGTTAGAACCTTGTTTCCGTCAAGTGAAAGAATTTCACCGTTTTTATTCATTTTAAATCTGCCATCTCTGGTCAATTTTATTCCGTCTTTGGTTAATATTTGAAAATACCCTTTTTCTGCCAATGCGACATCTAAAGGATTTTCAGTTAACCCGAGTCTGCCTACCGTATCATCAGTTGTCGTTGAAATAGCATCTTCTCCTATATATTCAGCAAAAGATGAGACAACGGGAATTTTTCTCTGATATCCGATTTTATCAAATCCTGCGACATTATCATTGGTTATTCCCATAAGTAAAGTCTGCATTCTCATTGCACGAATGTTTTGGACCATACCTCTTTCAGAATATCTTATTCCGCCGATTACTGACATACATTTTTCCCTTTTTAGCTTTTTTTTAATGATAAACTATTAAAAGTCAAATGTTGTCATTTTTATAGTTGAAATATGTATCTTTTATTCGGTCATTCTCATTCTTTTATATGATATTTTACACGCTTTGAAATTTATATGATATTATATGGTAAACAGTTTTAATAATCGGTTTAGGGTATATGTCAATAAAGAAAATTTTATTTATATTATTTTTGATATTTACATTTTCATATAGAGCAGAAGCAATAAAAGTAGGACTTCAAACAAATGTGAAAGAATTAAAAATAGCGTCTTCAGTTTCTGCAGAGATATATGATACTTTTCATAATAAAGTTTTATATGAAATTACGCCAATGAAGGTATATACATTTAAATCCGGCGGTAATGAAGTAGAAGTTATTGTAAACAGAAAACCGGTAGGACTCGGAACTAATCAAATTGCAATAAAATTAAAGCAGCCGGGATTTTTATGCCAGAAAAGAGCTTGGTACCGTGGTAATTTTGTTATAAATAATTGGGGTAATTCGCTCACTTTAATTAACGATGTTCTGCTTGAAGATTATTTAAAAGGAGTTGTGCCGTCTGAAATGCCTTCAAAATGGAATACGGAAGCACTTAAAGCACAAGCTATTGCGGCAAGAAGTTATGCGGTAGCAACCAGAACTGCCGGCAAACACGCTTCTAAAGGGTATGACCTCGTTGACACAACTGCCGATCAGGTATATGGCGGAGCAAGTGCCGAAAAATACAGAACCACTCAAGCCGTTGATGATACTAAAGGTATTGTCCTTGTTCAAAATAAAAAAGTATTACCAACATATTACCATGCCAGCTCAGGCGGACAGACAAAAGTATGGAGTTCAGGAAGTTCTTTTCTTCAATCAGTTCCTTCATTTGATTATGGAACAAAAAAGAACGGACACGGTGTGGGTATGAGCCAGCATGGTGCCAATAACCTCGCAGCTCAAGGCTATAATGCCTACCAAATCCTTAATTATTTTTATAAAGATTTTCAGTTCGCCAAGTTAAGTGATAACTGGGACATCTAATTATTTTTCAATTCATCCGGAATATATTTTGTCCAGTCGTTATCAAGTTTATCTATAAATTCATGCGCATCCAAAACGTCATCATAACTAATGGGTAAGGGACACTCTTGCAATACTAATTCATCATCCTCTTTATCCTTTACAGATAAAGTTCCCGTGCCAAGAAGCGCAAGCCCAAAACTTTTTCCGCATTTTTGACACACTACCTGAATCACTAGAAGATTTTTTTCTTCCCGTTTTATAATTATTGATTCTTCATCAAAATCACTCCTGCAATTACTGCAGCATAAACCTGAAAATAGTCGTTTAAATTTAATCTTATCCATATAATCCTCTAATTATATAAAATGTTTAAAAAATAGTAAATACGGGTAATGTAATAGTGTGTAGTTATTATAAAAAGGATTAGTGTTATGGATGGTCTCTACTTACTATTGTTCGGCGCTTTAATGTATTTTCTGTTGATTGCTCTGCCTTCTCTTCTTGAAAGACATGGAAATGCACATTAAAATTAAGCTTTTTTAAACAGAACACGGCTTTATGTCGTGTTCTTGTTTTATTGACCTCCAACATTCCTTCTTGCTTTTTTAGACTTTCCTTTTTACAAAATGTTCCTTATTTTTCTTCCCAGATTGTATTTTCTTTTGAATCTTTTAAAACAATAGAAATGCTGTCAAGTAAATTTCTTATTTTATCCGCAACTTGCCAATTTTTATCCTGCCGTGCTTTATTTCTGTACTCTATTAATTTATCCATTAAAGCATAGCCTTTCAGATTTTTATCTTCAGAATTTAAAAAATCCATTTGGTCTTTTATTGTTTCAAGTCTTATTTGAAGTTCATCTTCAGATAAACGTTCCTTTTCAATATTGAATCCAAGTGCTGATGTTAATGTTTTTAAAACAGTAATATATTTTTTAGTTAAATCAAGATTTTTGTCATTAACGGCTTTATTTAATTTAGTTACGGAATCAAAAATAACTGCAAGCGCCTTTGATGTATTTAAATCATCATCCATAGCTTCTTTAAATAATTTATATTCTTCAGTATCTATAATTTCACTAACTTCAATTTCACCCGCATATTTAAGAGCGTTATTAACGGAGGTTTGAATTCTTTTCCAGCCTGATTTAGCTCCATCCAGTGCAGTATCATTAAATTCGACAGGCATTCTGTAATGATTTGTTAATATAAACAGTCTTATTGTATTTGCATCGTAGTGTTTTAATAAATCACCTATAGTTATAAAATTCTTAAGTGATTTTGACATTTTTTCTTTATTGATGGTTACAAACCCGTTATGAAGCCAATAATTAACGAATTTGCAGCCGTTAGCACATTCTGACTGAGCTATTTCATTCTCATGGTGAGGAAAAATCAAATCCGCCCCGCCTGCGTGTATATCTATATTTTTCCCAAGATGTTTTCTGCTCATTGCACTGCATTCAATATGCCAGCCGGGTCTTCCAATCCCCCAAGGACTTGGGTATCCGAATTCTTCATCTTTTTTCCACAAAGCAAAATCCAATACATCCTCTTTTTTATCAGATGTTTCAACTCTTGCTCCTGCTATCAAATCATCAATGGGCTGTTTACTTAATTTCCCGTAGTCTTTAAACTTTTTTACCCTGAAATATACATCTCCGTCTACTTCATAGGCATAATCATTTCTTATCAAATCTTTTATTATAGATATCATTTCCCCGATTGTTTTTGTTGCAAAAGGCTCTATATCAGGTTTTAATACATTTAATTCTTTCATTGCCCGAGAAAATATTTCATAATATCTCTTTGATATTACTTCTGCCGTAGTATTTTCTTCTTTTGCTTTTTTCAGTATTTTATCATCCACATCAGTAATATTTCGGCAATATTTAACATCATATCCTGCAAATTTTAAATACCTGTACAGGACATCCCACGTAATATAGCATCTCGCATGTCCTAAATGAGGATAATCATACACCGTAGGCCCGCAGACATACATTGTAACTTTATTTTCTTCTATGGGTTTAAATTCTTCCGTTTTATTTGAATATGTATTAAATAATCTCATAATAAAAATCCTTTTTTATTATCTTACAACAAAAAAGGATTTTTTTATTTAATCTATACTTTATAGAGAATAAGCGTATTCAAATCTTCAGGTTTTATTTGAATCGGTAATTCCTGACCGTTTGCATTACGTCTTGCCAAATAATATCCGTAAGCTGATTTTGATATAACATAATCAGATGTATCTTCTTTTCTTATATTTTTAAATACGGTTCCGGCTTTAATACCGTGTTTCAACCCCTGCTTAGCAGTTGTTATTTCAGGATTCAAATAAATTCTGGATACTTTTTGTCCGTTTTTTCTATCCATTTTTTTATTTAACGGCGAGTTTGCACCTTTTGAATCCGTTAGTGCAATTATAACAGAACCTTCATCATTATATCTGAGTATTCCCTGCATATTTTCATTTCTTTGAAGTTCCGTTGAATTTTCTTTTTCTTTTGAAACAACTTCTTTCATTACGGGAACGGTAACGGTTGTACCGTTATTTAATGCACTTAATTCAGGTATATTTCTTAAATTAGATATTTCATTAGCTTTATCATATAGTGAGCTTATTCTTGAATATAAATTATCGGAATTTTTACTCAGCCATTCCCAAGGAATAATATTTCTGTTTTGTTGATGATAGTTTTTTGCCTTTTCTTCAGCTCCTGATAAGCCCACCTTATCTCCGGCAAAGTCTGTCGGACTTCCGGGTAATACGGTTAACAATTTTAATATTGACAAATACCTGTCATAAGCAGGTTCTATAATATTCATAAATGCCTGTGCTTCAAGTTCATCTCTATTCGGAATTTTTACTCCGTTATATTCAACTTGTTCAATAACACTTCGTATGGCAATATTAACCGGTCTTGTCCCGAATGCTTCAGCATCAAATGTCTTACCTTTAAATTTGCCTGTTGTAAGTTCACCTATTGCTTTATTTATTTCCGTTTTTAAATTGCCCTCCGGTAATATTTCATCAAATGCATCATAGAGTCTTGAGCCCATTGCAACAGCTTTTGAACTCAATTTATCATAATCTATCGAAGATACAGGCTGATTTAAAATTTTTGCTGCTATTTCTTTATGTTCCTTTGAAGCAAAATTCGTCTTATACAACCCTGCATCTAATGATAACAAATGAAATATACGTGGTTTATCATGATTACTTACAAATGTATAAGAATTATTAACACCGTCTTCAGGGCTTTGGAACAAGAATCCCGGATTTTCGCCCCAGCCTTCATCCATTTTTTTCAGAATATTCTTATTATTTTCCTGACTTGCCTGCCAGCCGCTATTATCATCAAAGTCCTCCAATAACAACGGAGCATATATATCCGGAAGTAATGAGAAGAAATAATTATAATTTGCAACGGATGTGATGCCTGTTTCCTCTATAAATTTTCTTTCCGCATCCGCATCACTTGTAAATATAGTTTTTATTTCGGGACTAAATAATTCGGATAAATCCGTTATTTCTGCAGTTGTATAGGAATGGGGATTTATCTCCCGAACTGTTTCATTATATTTTTTCCAGAAATTAATTACATTTTTCCAAGCATTTGCCATACTTTCCGAATTTGATCTGACGGAATCAATGGAAGCAATATCTTTAGAAGCATCTATTCTCCAGCCAAGACCGCCTTCCAGTCTGTCTATAATCATTTCTGATATTTTAAAATCATTCAACGTTCTATTCTCAAATCTTGATTTAACAGCTTTTTTTAATACTGAAACTTCTTTTTCAGATTTTATTATTGCATTCATTCCGTTTTTCAAAGCATCAATAACTATCTGAGATTCTTCTTCCAGTGACATTCCGTTATAGGGAATACCCAAAGCTTGAATTGTGTATTCGGATTCATCTATATGACTAAAATCAAATTCACCGTTTTCATTTATTTTAATATCTGCTTTTGGGTTTAAAGCTTTAATATATAAGTATTTTGTTAAATCAGGAGTTATTTCGGATATAATATATTTGCCCAAATCAGACACATTATCGCCTTCTGAAATATCCATACCCGATAAAACATCCTCAATAAAAGGTTCTATTAAATCATAATATAAATCTTCAGACTGTTCATAAACTTTAGAGTATTCATAAGGCAAATCGGGATTTCCTGCTTTTGAAATATCATACCTTGAAACACCAAGTTCATTTTCCGTATTTGCTTTCTTTGAAATATAAGGAGAAGTTATAACACCTAAAAGGTTTGTAGAAAACGGAAGAGTTTCTAACGGCATATCCATTGCCTGCCTTAATATATAATCAGAAACTTTATATTCATTACCATAACCTTCCGTATTAATTTCAGAGCGCATATCAGCATCATCTAAGCGTCTTAAGTTATAATTATCATCAAGAACATTTTCTATAACTTCTTTATCGATAACCTTCAGGGTATTTTTAGGAAGTTTACCTTCTGTTACAAGCTTTTTAATCGCATTATAATAATCATCTGTTGTTATATTTTTACCCTTGAATTGACTTGATAAATACTCAAGCAAAGTGTCCGAAGTTAACTTAGTCCAATATTTTCCCGAATTAACGGCATAATCCCTAACCGCAAGAGCTCCTCTGTCAAATTTTTCTATGGCATTTTTTCTTTCATCGGCATTTAACTTAGAGAATCTTGCATCATCGGAAATATTTCTGTAAAAATTTAATTTCGGAATATCAACATTTCCGTCCCAAACTTCAATTGAACCTGCATTACTTTTATTCTGCACACAGAAATTTGTGAAATCTGTCATTTCTTTCATCGTATTTACATCAGACAAATCTACTTTTGATTTACTTTTTAGTATTCTTTTTGCATTTCTGGTTAATTCATAAGGGTCTACTTCAATAGGTACAGGATATACAGCATCATCATGCTTTGTAATATCATATATATTATCGGTATTTTTATTATCATACGTTGTTAAATCCATTGGTGAATCGGATTTTTTTTGCTTTTCAGATGCAAGTCTGTCATCATAAAATTGTATATATGTGGGTTTTGAAGGATTATATTTTGAATTTTTCTCTTCAAAACTACCGTCATTCTTAACAACAAACGGAGCATTAATAATTTTTAGTCTTGTATATTTACAATTATCGGGAATTATTCCTAAAATAGGACGTTCATCCGCTCTAAACATATTTTGGGAGAATGAATCTTTTCCTTTTCTGAGTAATTCCGAAACATGTAATCCGCTAAGTCCTTCATTTACCAGTGCGGCATCTGAAATCCAATTAATATCATGCTTAAATAATTCTGTTTGCAGCTTTTTAAAATCTTCTATACTGCCGAATTCCGGAGATACCTGATATGCATTTTGCGTCCAATATTTATGTGAAGAAATCGTATCCTTAGTATAAGGAGTACCGACAATTCTTTTAACGCCTTCTTTTTCAATTTCATCAAGTCTTTGTATAATACCATAGAAATTTCCGCCAAGTTTATTGGCATGAGTTCTTACAGAAGCAAGAGCTTTTGCTCTCATACCTTCATTTAGTTTAGGTTTACCCTGACAATTCTCTATTCCCGGATAATAACCGTCAGGCATTATTAACTGCATGGGGCCGTTTTTGTTTATTACAGCTCTGTTATTAAGCACTATATTGTATTTATTATCTTTATTATTATCAAAAATCCCTGCTACACTCCCGTTATCAAAAGCATAGGTTATTTCTCCGGTGGATTTATCCTTCAATTTGAATCTGTATGCGAATCCTGTTTTTGATGTGATTTCCGGCATTTCTGTCATATCAATATCAATACCGTATCCTTTTACAGGAATTATTTTTTGAGGTTTTTCGGGTGTTTGTATTGCAATATTTCCCGCTCTGTCTCGTTTTATATTATACATTTCCAATTCACAAGTATATTTCTCAGGATCATATAAATAATAAAAATTATGTAATTCATATCCTGTCTTGTCTAAAGTCTTCTCATGCCCCGTAAACGATACATTTTTAATACCTGAAATATTTTTTGGAATATTCAATTTTTGCTCCTTTTCACATGCAGAAAATTATACTGTTTTAATTCCTCTAAATGCTTTTTATTGCTCTATTTATTGTAGCATTTTACAAAATTTTACATCCGACTTTGTAAATTTTTGTATACTTTACTATTATACTAATTTATTGATTATAATTATAAATTCCCAATTAATAAATCTAAATAACATTAATTGCATAACAATTTTTTTTATTTTTTGTTTTAAGTTATATAAATTTAATGCGGAGAACAAAATGGAAATTAAATTTCCAAGTAAATATATAATAAATACAGCCTTTCCCAAATATAATTATCCTGCCTATATAAAAACACATACCTGTCAGGATAGTTTTGAGCATAGTAAAAATAATATTTCTTTCGGAAAAATCAGCGACTTCTTTAGGAAAAGCAAAGAAGTAAATACAAAGCAGCAAATCCCGAAAACAGAAGAAAATCTTTCTGATTTTGCAAAAGAGCTTTCTGCCGGAATAAAATCAACTACCGGAAAAATTATTCCGCCTCAAAATCTGAAAAACATAATGTCTCCCAATGAGTTTAAAAATTTACTGCCCGACCTAACTTGTGAAAATTTTATTTCTTCAAAAAAGAACAAAGAAACCGGAGTTTATTGTATTGACCTCGACTATCACAGTAATTTTTCACGTGGTAAAGAAAATGTATTTGACATATTGGATAATGCTGCAAATTATGCTGACGAATACTATAAAAAAACAGGTAAAAAATTCGTTTTTGCCCTTACAGACAGAGATACTCTTGACAGCGTAAGACATGCAATCAGAATTATAGGAGAAAACCCCGAAAAATTTAAAAACCTAAAATTTGTTCCTTCCGTTAAAATATCCTATGCCCATGAAGCGCCTAACTCTCAATTAAAATTTGAAAACAGCGATATGCTTGTTTATGGTATTAATCCATATTCCGTTACTATGTCAAATTTTATTGAAAACTTAATAACAAAAAGAAAAGCAATGATAATAAGCTTTATAAAAGAAGTAAATACTCTCTATCCTGAATTCGCATACAATTTAATCGAATTTGCACAGCAAAATAATATTAAATATAAGAGGGATTTTACTTTATCAAACTTGTATTGGAGAGCCAGAGAATATGCCGAAACAAAAGGAGATACCGCTATAAAAGGGCTTTCTTTGGTTCCAAAAGAAGTTATTAAAGAAGCCGATGACATCATAAATAAACTTGGAAAAATTTATATAGGTTCCGACAAAAAAGCTTTTTCCGTATTAGGTTCTCAAATTATTAAAGACTCTGATGTAAACAAAAGCATAAAAAACGTATTTGAGACATATTCAACACACGAAGATAAAAAACAGGGAAAGGTCGTTTCTTCTGCAGAAAATCTTTATGATGAAATGATAACCTGCTTATCATTACAAAAAGAAAAACCTGTAATTGCTTTATGTGCTCCGTATTATTTTTCTCATTATTTTGAGAAAGACAAAACTCAAACTTATTCCAATGTTACGGATTTTATAAATAAATTGCAGGCTCGCTCTGACGGAATGCTTTTGGCATTTGAGTCCGTAGCACCTATTTATGATTTAGATGCCAATTTAAAACCTGACACAATCAGAAACTTTAATAACTATATCCGCCAATATACTGATTTATATGAAGTAGGCGGAAGCTTTGCAAAAAGGCTCTAATTACCCTTGGCATTTAAATTATATGTTAGAACAACATTGTTACCTTGTTCCGATACATATAAGACATCATCTTTAATATATAAAAAATACGGTTTTGAAACTTTATCCATAAATATACTTACAGTGCCTGCCTTTGTAATTTTTAAAACATTATTAGCTTCAAAATTAGCGACATAAATATTATCGAACTTATCTATAGCAAGTCCTACAGGTCCTTCTAACAAATAATCTTTAACAAAATCAGTTCTTGCCTTATTTTTATCAACTTTTACTATGGAATTGGAAGAATAGCAAGATACATACATATTACCTTCCGAATCAACAACTATACCTGCGGGAGAATCAAATTTATCTATTATGACTCTCTTATTCGGAACCGCATTTGATATTTTTGAACGTTCTACTTTTCCAGCCTGAAGTTCAAATTGTTCTTTAGCATCTTTATACAATTGTTTTACAACATAATATTTTGAATAATCTTCAGGAATATAATTTAAATATTTCAATACAAGCGAATAATTTTTTCTGTTATAAGAAATTTTAGCTGCTTGTACAATAGAATCATAATCTTTCGGATTTATTGCAATAGCCTTAGTATAATTATTATATGCTTCATCGTAATCCTTTTTGGCTATGTATATTTGAGCAATATTATAATAAGCATCGGATAATTTAGGATTATATTCTAATGCTTTTTGAAAATAAATTATTGCATCATCGTAATTCTTGATTTTTAATAATTGAACACCTTTTTTATACGCAGTAACTGACTGCCGCATATTTTCATCGGAAATTTCCTGTTTGGCAAGAACAGGTATACTGCTCCAACTTATAAACATTAATATCAGTATTGTTAATTTAAATAATTTATTTTTCATTTCACCAAAGATTTACTCGGAATACTATAATTAAATTGTACAGCATTTTCCAGTTTAAAAGCAACATTTAAGAGTTTTGTTTCATTTAAACAGTCAGATAATAACTGTAATCCTATAGGCATATTATCGCTATCTAACCCTACAGGAATATTCATAGCAGGAATTCCCGCAAGATTTGCAGTGATTGTTGCGATATCAGTTAAATACATACTTAACGGATCTTCAATTTTTGACCCCAAATCAAAAGCGGTATGAGGACAAGTAGGCGCCAATAAAACATCAACTTTTGAAAAGGCATTATCAAAATCTTGTTTAACAAGTCTTCTCAACTGTTGTGCTTTTTTATAGTATGCATCATAATAACCTGAGCTTAAAGCATAAGTACCGAGCATAATTCTTCTTTTTACTTCCTCGCCGAATCCTTCAGCTCTGGTTTTAACGTACATATCATAAAGGTTTTCAGGATTTTTAGTTCTATAGCCGTATTTTACACCGTCAAATCTTGCAAGATTTGAACTTGCTTCAGCTGTAGCTACAATATAATATACTGCTATAGAGTATTTTATTAACGGCAGAGAAATTTCAATAATTTCCGCACCCATGGATTTATACGTTTCTATTGATTTTTTTACGGCATTTTCAACATCACCGGATAACCCTTCAGTACAAAGTTCTTTAATATATCCGATTTTAACGCCTTTTAAATCATTGTTCAGCTCTTTTGTAAAATCAGGAACAGGCTCATTTAAAGAGGTTGAATCTTTTTCATCATGCCCGGCTATAACATTTAAAAGCATGGCAGAATCTTCAACCGTTCTTGTAATTGGTCCTATTTGGTCCAAAGAAGAAGCAAAAGCAATAAGCCCATACCTTGAAACACGGCCGTAAGTCGGTTTTAATCCGACTAAACCGCAATAACTTGCAGGTAATCTTATACTTCCGCCAGTATCAGACCCAAGAGCTACAGTTGCTTCACCTGCCGCAACAGCTGCAGCACTTCCGCCCGAGCTTCCCCCTGGTACCTTATTTAAATTCCAAGGATTGTGTACTATTTTGGTAGCCGAGTTTTCATTACTTGAACCCATTGCAAACTCGTCCATATTCGCTTTTCCTATTATAGGGATTAAATTTTCTTTTAATTTTAATGTAACTGTCGCATCATAAGGTGAAATAAAGTTTGATAAAATCTTACTTGAAGCCGTTGTAGGATAGGATTTTAAATTCATATTATCTTTAAGTGCGAGAGGAATACCTGCCAGAGGAGGTAGTGTTTCTCCCGATTTTATTTTTTCATCAACCTTTTTTGCTGTTTCAATCGCATAATCTTTTGTTAAAGAGTTATATGCACCAATCTTAGATTCAACGGCATCTATTTGGTCATATACAGCTTGAGTAAGTTCTAATGCACTTACTTCTTTATTTCTTAAAGCTTCACTTTGTTCTTTAGCTGATTTAGTGACTAATTCACGTATATCCAATTTTCTATCCTCTCATGCTCTTTTGTTAATATTATAAATTAAACTGTTTAGAATTAATAATAAAATTTTTCCAATTTTAAAAACTAATGGTATGATATAAGAATGGCAATAATTTCAGATGATGATAATAAACAGATAAAAATAAAGAACGAAGACACGACATCTTCTCAAACGACTTATGACATGTCTTTTGAAAATAACATAAGACCAAAAAAGTTTGAAGAATATGTCGGACAGAGTGCTTTAAAATCTACACTAAAAATATCAATAGAAGCGGCAAAAAAAAGAGAGCTTCCACTTGATCATATACTTTTTTACGGACCTCCGGGGTTAGGAAAAACCACTCTCGCAACTGTTATTGCGAACGAAATGAATACAAATATTAAAATAACATCAGCACCTGCACTGGAGCGCCCGAGAGACATTATAGGTCTTCTTATGTCGCTTAAAGCAGGCGATATATTATTTATAGATGAAATTCACAGATTAAATAAAATATCGGAAGAAATCCTCTATCCTGCAATGGAAGATTTCTCACTTGATATGACTACAGGAAAATCTCAAACATTAAAATCAATAAGGATTCCTTTGCCTAAATTCACGTTAATAGGGGCAACAACAAAAGCAGGAGCACTGTCAGGACCTTTAAGAGACAGATTCGGAATTATTCACAGGCTTGAATTTTATACAGATGACGAACTCACCAGTGTAATAAAAAGAACCGCACAAATTCTGGAAATTGATATAAAAGAAGAAGGCGCAAAAGCTATTGCAAAACGCTCAAGAGGTACTCCAAGAATAGCAAACAGGCTGGTTAAACGCGTGAGAGATTTCGCCATAGTAAAATCTGACGGTATAATTGATGAAAATACCGCCAATAAGGCTCTTGATATATTACAAATTGATAAATTCGGTCTGGATAATACCGATAGAAGTCTGTTAAATTTAATTGCGGAAAAATATAACGGCGGTCCCGTCGGCATTGAAACTCTTGCTACAGCTCTCGGTGAAGACGTTAAAACTATTGAAGATGTTTATGAACCTTATTTGGTTCAAAAAGGATTTATTCAAAGAACTCCCAGAGGCAGAAAATTAACTCCTTTTGCTTGTAAATGTTTCAATATAAAAAATATTAATGATTTACAGCAGACTTTTGAATTTTAAATACCTGAAGCAATTATACGTCTGAGCTCCGCAGCCGCTATATTTATTGCAGTTTTTGTATTTTGCATATCTTTTAATGCATTCAGCATAAGAAAATCATGGAATACACCTAAGATTCTGATACAAGATACGTTAACTCCCGCTTCATTTAGTTTTTGAGCGAATTTTTCTCCTTCATCTCTTAATACATCATTTTCGGCAGTAATAATTAAACAGGAAGAAAGCCCTTGTAAATCTTTAATTTCTGCCTGATAAGGCGAAAAATAAATATTCTTTTTATCATCATCACAAGACATATAAGAATTCCAAAACCATTTCATAGCCTTTTTTGTAAGCCAAGGACCATTTTCATATTCATTATAGGATTTAGTATTCATATTTATATCAATGGCAGGATAAAACAAAAGTTCAAAAATAGGCTTGACTCCGTTTTCTTTGTTTGATTTTATTGCTGCAGATATTGCCATATTAGCTCCTGCACTGTCTCCTGCCAATATTATTTTATTGGAATCTATATTATATTTATCAGGATTATTGTATAAATAATTCATTGCAGCATATATCTGATTTAAAGCCAGAGGAAATTTCGATTCCGGAGAACGTGAATATTCAATAAAAGCAATACAGCAATTAGCTTTTATTGCAAGCTGTTTTATCAAATAATCATGAGTAAAACTATCTCCCATAACCCAGCCGCCGCCATGGCAGTATATTATAACAGGCAGATTCTGTTCTTGAGCATACTTTGCTCTTATAAATCTTATTGATACATTCCCTGCCGTAGTTGTCATTATTTGTGTATCATATATATCAGTTTTTATCTCTTTATAATCCTTTTGCTGCAAAGTCTTTAAAAACTCCCTCGCTTCTTGAGGTGTCAGTTCATATAAAGGTTTTGATTTTGTTTCATTTAAACCGTCTATAAAATTTTGAGCTTCTTTATATAATTTACTCTGTTTCATAAATTCCTCCTTTTTTATTTTAGAAAAAGAAAAGACTAATTAAATTCCCACCATTATCATTTGAAAGAGTAATAAATAATTTTATACTTGAATAAAACAATATCTTTATGATAGTATTTATATAACTTGAAAAGGAGAAGTGGCCGAGTAGGTTTAAGGCGGCACCCTGCTAAGGTGTTGTGTGGAGTAATCTGCACCGTGGGTTCGAATCCCACCTTCTCCGTTTTTATGATTTTATAACTTAATCTATTGTCGAAATCTTACATTTGCTCATCACAATCGGAAAATAGCTCACCTGTTTGTTTGATAGCAATTTGTTTACAGTTTCAATGGGATATTTGAAAATTTTTTCTGCCGGCTTTCGTCTTTGTATTTGAATTATATCCCCTTCCGAGTGGTCGACTGAAACTATTCAGAAAGTCACTTTATTGTCTACTAGATGATATAAATAATATAAGTAGTCATGAAAATAAATAAAAGAGTGGAATTATGAATGATACGATAATTAATGAAATAAATGATGTTAAAACTTAATGGCGACTTATTAAAAGAAAGGTATGCAAGAATGTGTAAAAATATAGAAAAATATAGTATCGAAGATTTAATTACAAAACTAAAATATGACAACCATTTCTATCCGTTTGGGCATCTATATGATAAGAAAAGAATCACAGATTATTTTAATAATATTAAAAATACAAAAATAGATAACCCAAAACATGGTTATATTTACAATATTTTAAGCGTAATACCTTTACTGGCTAATTTTAACAAAGATACTATTTGTACAATTAATAAATATATTAATAAAATCAATATACCGAGTGAAGATTTAATTACGCTAATAACTGCATATACAAATTATTACTTTGTCAGAACTTCATATAATATAATAAATAAAGAACCTAAAAATTACACTTATTTTGAGGATTTATTATTATCTAATAATTTAGCTGCGAAGCAATGTGAAAATCTTGTTACATTCAACAATTTATTTTTTAATTATCTTAATTATTACAAAACAACGGGATATTACAAGAAAGAAGAAAAATCTGATATTACATTAGATAATATAAATAAATTGTACATGTTTTTACAAATTTTATGCGGTTATAAAGATTTTTATGAAACCTGCTTGTTTGAAAAATATAATATTAAACAAATACGAAATGATAAAGATATATTTTACATTGCTACAATGTATGATAAAGATTATTCAAAAATAAGAACAATAAGCGATATCAGGCAATCTAAATATATTTTTGGGTATTTATATTTTTTAGATAATAATCCTCATTTGAAAACAAAAATCTCAAATTTTGTTTTACAAAAAATAAAATTTAAAAAAATAACAAATATAAGATTTGAAAATAATAAAATCAATTATGAACTAGATGAAGCAAGCAATGCATCTGAATTTCTAGATGAATACAATAAGTTAAACTGTTTTGTTATGCCTTTCTACCAATTCATGATAAATAACAATAAGTATTCTGAACTAATAAATGATTATTTAATTTTATACTCTAAATTTCAAGATTTTTTCAAACAAATACAAATAAAATGTAATACTTCCGATATAAAATCACTAGATGATTTAAAAAATATTCCAGCAAAAATTAATAAAAACATTTTAAAGAACTATCTATTAAATACAACAACATATCCTCAAGAAACTATACAAAAGTTTTTAAAAATTTTAGGAAACAAAAATACAATAAATTTTTTCAAAAAACCACTATTACCAATAGGAAATGATTATTTATTTCATTTATTAAATATAACCGGCAATATTACAGTTAATAATATTGATGACTGGTTGGAAATAAATAATGTAAATTTGCAAGAAAGAGGAATTATTTTTGAAGATTATGTCAAGGCTAAAACTAAAGAAATTTTGAAAAATAAAAATTATAAATTTTTTATTCCTGATATTAAAAAATTTAAAAATAGCAACGAAAATGAAGAAGAAATTGATTTAATTATAAGTTTAGAAAATATAATTTTATTAATTGAATTGAAATGCATTAAATATCCAATAGAATATCATGATATTGAAAACGCTAAACAACGACTATTGGAAGGTGTTTCACAAATAAAAAGAAAAATGGTTTTTGTGCAAGATAATACCCAGTTATTTAAATCAAAACAAGTAAATATTGAAAACAAAGAAATTATTCCACTGGTTATAACAAATAATCCAAATTTTACAGGATTAATTGTTAATAACGTACCTATAATAGATTTTGAACTTTTTAATAACTATATTGACGTTGGAAAATTCATAACTTTTAAAATAGATAATAAATCGTTTAAAGAGGATAAATCTGTTATTTACTATAATAATCAAAGAGAATTTGAATTAAAGATAAAAGATTTTATGAATAATCCAATACCATTAAAAGATATTGAAGAAAAAATTGAATTATCTAAAACGCAAATAATACATGATAATAAAATATTTAAATGTCTGAATCCCAAATTATATATTGAAAGATATAATTAATTATTTGATTAACAAAGATGTTAAAATTTTTAAATTATTATAGCAATCTGCTTTTAATACGTTATTGCAGATTTATAAACAACTTGATTATGTATTGACATAATCAAGTTATTTTGTAATACTTTATATATGAAATGCTTTAATACAAATTGGGGCGGTAAGCGAGAAATGGCGGGGAGAAAAAAAACCTGTCTAAAAAAAATACCGTTCAACAGAAGAATAAACGAAAATATTTTAAATATTCTGCGAGATTATGCTAAAAGGCATGATATTACGGAGACAGAAGCACTAGAAAGTGCAATTTTATTACAAACAAACATTGAAAAGTTAAAAGGAGATAATATTATGAAAATTTGTATTCCGACAAGTGAAGGCAGGTTGTGCGGACATTTTGGACATTGCGATTCATTTACAATTGCTGAAATTAACCCTAATACCAGAGAAATATTAAATATTGAAGAAAAAATACCGGAAGAAGGAATTTCTTGCCACAGTACGAATTGGATAGCCCAGCAAGGTGTAAGTAAAGTTATAGCAGGCGGAATGGGTGCAAGACCGATGATGTCATTTATGCAAAATGGCATTGAAGTTGTTACGGGCTGTCCTGAGTTGCCTATAAGAGATATATTAGAAAAATATCTTTCCAATTCTCTTGAATCAGGCGAAAATACTTGCGGTGGTGAAGGAAGCGATCATCATCACTGTCATCATCACGGAGAAGGGCATAATTGTAAAGGTTAAAACGGTAAAATAAATGAAAATTCATCAAATAAGAAATGCTACAATTATAATTACTTATTGTAATAAAAAGTTTCTGATAGATCCTTGGCTGATGCCAAAAAACTATATGGCAGGCTTTGAAGCCGGAATAAATTCACATATAAGGCAGCCTAGAGTTGAGCTTCCTATAAGTATTGAAAAAATTGCGGATGTTGATTCTGTTATTTTAACTCATTACCATCCTGATCATTTTGATGAATTTGCAAGCAGGGCAATTAGAAAAGATATCCCGTTTTTTGTTCAATCGGATACAGATAAAGAGATCATTAAAAAATTAGGATTTAATGATGTAAGAATAATAACAGAAGCAGGTACTGATTTTGAAGGAATTAAGTTATTTAAAACTCCCTGCCAGCACGGCAGAAGGGAAATTGTAAAACCTTTATGCGAAAGTGTTAATATGCCTTATGATGCTATGGGAGTTGTGTTTTTGTCATCTAATGACAAAACTTTATACCTTGCAGGTGATACAATATGGTGTAATGAAGTAAAACAAACACTTGATAATTTTACCCCTGAAATTATTATCATAAATGCTTGCGGGGCTAAAGTTATAAATGGTGAACGTTTAATTATGGATATAGAAGATACTAAAGAAATTTCATCATATTGCAAATATTCAAAAATTATAGCAAGTCACATGGATACTGTTAGTCACTTAAGCGTTACAAGAGATGATATTAAAAATCTTAAACTTGATAATGTTATTGTTCCTGATGACAATGAGGTCTTAGAATTTTAATGAATATAAAATTATTAAAAATCAGAAAATTTGAAAGATATTTATTTGCAGGGATTTTAACGGTTCTAATGTTCTTATCCGCACAATTGACAGGGCATAAAGAAATAATATTTCCGGAGATTCTTGCAATATTAACAGGTGCTTGGGTTGCAAAAAGACAGCCGTGGAATACCAATAAATTCAGGATATGGATATTAACAACACTATCAGCATTGATTGGTGTTCTGTTGGTCAAATATCTACCGTTAGGGATTTATTATAAAGTAATATTTTCATTTCTGTTCACGGCACTTTCACTTATTTTGTTTAAAACAACTTTTATCCCTGCAATACCGGCAGGAATATTCCCTATCTTTATGAATGTAAAGACACTTATTTATCCTTTAGCTGTCGGAATTATGGTTTTTGCTATAGTTATTGGACAATATTTACTTGAAAAGTATCATTACAGGCACAAAGATAAATATCTGCCTCAAAAAATAAATCGAAAAATGATGTTTAAACATTGGACTAAACTGTCTTTTATTTTCTCGTTAGTTTCAATTTATCCGTTGTTTAACGGTTTTTTATTCTGGTTGTCACCGCCTGTCGTTGTTACATTTGCAGAATTATCTAACCCTATGAGTCCTAATCGTAATAAATTATTTAAAATATGGGAAATAATGACTATTGGTGCAGTTATAGGAACTATATTCAGGTTTGGTCTAAATATTTATTTAGATTTACCGCTTGTTGTATCGGCAATATTTGCTTGTTTATTTATGTTCCTTGTTTACAACAAAACAAAAGTATTATATCCTCCGTCATCAGGTGCATTATTAATGCCAATGATATTGAAGCCGCAGGAAGTTTTATGGTATCCCGTTGAAGTCGCATTAGGATTAATAATTTTAATTTTTATTGCTAAATATTTATTCCGTTTTAAATTAAATCATTAAAATTTTTATAAACATTTTTATTAAAAAAAACCTCTCATAGACACATCTATAAAAGGCACTATGTTTCGCTAGTATGAGTTTTAAGAAATCAAATATATAATTTATTTTATATAAAAATTACCCAACAGACTATTAGCCTTATGGCGTATAATACCGGTCATATAGTTAATAACTATTTATGTTGAATTAAAGTTTTATATCCGGAAATTATTTTATTTTTTATTTTTTCAAACATATAAAGAGTATTCAAATATTTTAACGGTATCTTATCTATTTCAGGGAGCATAGATGCACCGTTTAAGCTGCTGTTGTATATCATATATTGAGGAGTCTTTTTTAATTTATAAGCTTCCTTTTCAACTATTTCATCTTTTTCTTTTACATTTTCATTTTCATTACATATCATACTGTATGATACGAAATCTTTATTTTTGATGTCTTCTGGATTAATAGAAAATTCTTCCGGATGTTCATAAATATATGTATCTCTGCATATTACAAATGAATGAAATGCATATGATTTAACTTCTTTTTTATATTTATTTATAAAGTTAATGGTCATCATAAAATCATCCCAAGTTTCACCGGGGAAATTGTATATTAAATACAAATGGTTGAAAATACCAATTTTATAAGCATCTTTAAGTATTCTTATTACCGTTGAAACCTTAATTCCTTTATTGTACTTATTTAAAATTTTAGGACTTGCGGTTTCTAATCCCCATTGAGCTATTCTAAGTCCTGATTTATATAATTTTTTCAGTAATTTTTTATCGAATTCTTCCTCAAAACGTAAATTTGTTAAATATCTGATTTTTATTTTTTTTGAAATAATTTTATCTGCAAATTCTTCAATGAATTTAGGATGTAATGCCGCATCTTGGAAATGGAAATATTTTACATTATATTTTTTCATTAATTCTTCTATTTCTTGAATTACATCATCAACGCTTTTCGGATCATATACTTTACCGGAATTATAGTTACAGAATTTACATTTACCCCAATAGCAGCCGTAAGAAACTTTTATTGGAAGAATCGGTTCACTAAGATAATATTGAGAAAAATCATATCCGTTATAATTATATTTTCCGATTTTTTTATTTAATTTATTCACATTTTTTGTTTGATAAATATTCCCGTTTTCAAAATATATAATATTTGATACATCCTTTATATTTCTTTTTCCGATATGATGTTCCCACAATTCTTTTACTGCAATTTCTCCGAGTCCTGTCATACAATAATCAACATATCGGGTAAATAATTCCTTATCATTTTTAATGTTTATTAATTCATAATCAATCCAGCTTCCACCTATCGCAATTTTTACATCGTACATTTTCCTTATAATTTTAATAGTCGTTAAGGCACCCAATAATTGATCGGTTGAATTTATTGAAATACAAACCAAATCACCATTTTCTATTTTTAAATTAGGTATTTTATATTCCATATATTCCAAAAATATATTTAAATCTTTATCTTCTGCTGCATTTTTAAAATTTGAAGAATATTCAGAAGCTCCTAAATTTATTAAAACATTAGAAAAGCCTTTGGTTCTTATTATATAAGGATAATAAGGAAAAGATAATATCTTTAGAGCTATATTTATATAATATTGACTGATTTCTTTAGATTTATAATCGAAAATTCCGTTTTTATTTTTTATAAGATTTGTTATAGTTTCTATTTTATAAATAAGAGTATTTATATTTTTGTATTTTAGACAACTTTCAAGCATGTTTTTTATATAAGCAACCTTTTTAGGATCATATTTATTATCTCGATTTTCAACAATTTCTTTTGATTTTTTGATTGCATCAAGAATATGTTTCGGCTTTAGAATATAATTAAAAAAATCAATATTTAAATCATATACAATACATTCAACACCCATTTCTGATAATACACCCATAAGTGTCGGAATTCCTGTACTTGGATATCGAATATCCCACTGGGGAGGAAATATAAATACTGTTTTCACTAATTATTTCACCTTCAATCCTGTAAAATAGCTTTATTTAATTATTTATAGACTTTTTCCGAGTTCGTAGGCTTGTTTGGGGTAAACGGTATTATTTACGGAGCCTTCCGTCCAGACTCCGGATGCTATAATTTGCCCTGCATCTTGCCAGCCCAAGTAATTTATAAGAACCTCATAGTGGTTTTTAATGGGTTCAGCTTCTTTTTTTGAGGTATCAGCATATGTTAAAATAAGAGCAGCTTTTTTAAAAATGTGAATTCTACCGTTAATTGAATAAAATCTGTCTATTACTGCTTTTAATTGAGCGGATATTCCAAAATAGTACATAGGAGTAGCAAAAACAACCATATCTGAATCAACTATATTTTCTTTAATGAAATTAAAGTCATCATTAAAAACACAATCTCCATTCATACCGCATTTATTGCAAGCTGTGCAGGGATGAACATTCTTAAATGCGCTGTCAAAACGAATTACATTATGACCTTTTTCTTTTGCTCCTTTGATAAAACTGTCAGCTAAGGTGTTTGAGTTGCCGTTTTTTCTCGGACTTCCCGTTATTACTAATATTTTCATTTTCCCTTTTTCCTCACTTAATGAGGGCAATACGGATTTTGAAAGTATTGCCCCGCCTGCCATAGTTCCAGCAGCAATTATAGAATTTTTTATAAAACTCCTTCTGTCCATTTTTTAAGTTCTTCTTTTGTCGGATGATTGTTAAATAACTTGCCTTCTATAATTTCAGTTGTATTTGAAACGCTTTTTTTCAGGTTATCTACAGTTCTGCCGAATCCGCTTCCGCCTGATGTTGCAAAAAGAATGATTTTTTTATTTGTAAAGTCGTGTGCTTCCAAAAATGTATTAACAATAGTAGGAGCTATATACCACCATATAGGGAACCCTAAAAATATTGTGTCATAACTATCGGTTGAAAAATCATCATTAACTATTTCGGGACGTGAATTATGGTCATTCATTTCAAGCGTGCTTCTTGAATTTTTATTAGTCCAATCTAAGTCAGCTCTTGTATAAGGGACTTTCGGTTTTATTTCATAAATATCCGCATTTATTGCTTGAGCTAAATTTTGAGCAACTTGTTTTGTTGTACCTGTTGCGCTAAAATAAGCTACTAACACTTTTTTATCCATATTTGTATCCTCCTTTGCTTGTGATTTATCGTTTAGAATCCAAACAGCTCCTAAAACTGCAACAATTAATCCTAAAATTATCAAAAATATATTTTTCATTTATTTTCTCCTTATTTCATTTCTTTTTCCCAATATCGAATTATATTTATATTTAAAATTTTAGACAAATTTTCAATTTTTTCAATATCTTCAGATGATAATTTTACTTTATTAGCTTTAATTAAATCTTCAACCTGATATACTTTTGTAACTCCGACTATAGGGAGCGTTCCTTTTGCTATTGCCCATGCAATCGGGATTTGTGCTGTTTGGACATTATATTTATCTGCAATTTCTTTTAAAAGTGCGTTAAGTTTTTCAAGTTTGCCTAAAAGAGGGTTGTATGTTTTTCCCCTGTCCGAGTTCTCGGGAAACGGGTGCTTTGTATCATATTTACAGGATAATGCGCCTTGTTCTAAAACCATATAAGCAAAAAATGTTATTCCGTTTTGCCTGCAGTAATCAAGAATACCTGAATCTTCGCTCGAACGATTTAAAATACTAAAGTGGTTTTGAATGGCTGATATTTTTAATCCTTCTTTTGATAATATCTCTTGAGCTTCTTTTATTTCAGCCAAATTGTGATTAGATAGCCCAATTTTACCGATTTTCCCGCTCTTTGCTAATGGTATTAATTCCTGAACCCATTTTGGAGCGTCAGTCGGATTATGAATCCAATAATAATCTATAAAATCGACTCCCAATAACTCGGCACTTTTATTGAACATTGCTTCTACCATGTTTCCCTGAAACAAAGACGCACATTGAGGAGTGAATTTTGCACTTATTTGAAAACCGTCTCTCGGAATTGTCCTTAAAAATTCACCTAAAATTTTTTCACTTGTACCCATTCCGTAAACATAAGCACTATCCCATAAAGTAAGCCCGTTTTTAACAGCTGTTTGAAATACAGGTCTTAAATCATCTTTGGTTAAATTATTTCCGAAAGTTCCGTCATTTCCCCAAGCCCAGGCTCCAAGAGCTATTTTATTCATATTATGTACTCCTTTAATTCTATATTGACACAATGTCAAAATAAAATAAAAAAGGAGAAACAATATGCCTATTATTCAAATAGAAGCGGTTAGACCCACACTTAAACAGAAAGAAAAATTAATGATGAAGGAGCAAAAATTGTTTCAAAATATCCGGATAGATTTAAACTTTTTGCAACACTGCCTCTGCCTGATATAGAAAATTCAATAAAAGAAATAAATTATGCTTATGATGAACTTCACGCAATAGGTATAAAACTGCCGACAAGTGTCAATGGGACTTATTTAGGCGATGAAAAATTTGACCCTGTTTTTAGAGAATTAAATAAAAGAAAAACTATTGTTATTTTGCACCCCGTTCAAACCTTGAATATGGCAGATATTTCACATCTTTTATACGGAAGCGATTATCCCTATGCGTATCCTGAGTTTATAGAAAAACAGAAAGAAAAACTTGATAAAACAAAGCTTTTGAACAAAAAAGATAAAATCAAAATTTATAAAAATAATTATGAATTTATAAAATAATAATACAACTCAAATTTATTTTACATTTTTTGCATTTTTAATCCAAACGTGGTTTTCGCCTTTGCTTTGCGGTTTATTTTGAGCCATTACTCCTGCTAAGGCGAGAGGAATGTATAAAATTTATTTCATTTTTACCTCTTAATTCAAAAGCAGTTTTACGCAGTTATAAGTTATTTCATAAATACTGTGGTGAATAAATCCGACCTTTGCTATTTCCATAGCTTCTTTTTGTTTTTCGCTTACGGTTGTATATGGGTAAATCCCGTAAATAAAGGGAAACAGAGCATAAATAAATTTTGTTCTGTCACCATCTTTCATATCAGGGCAGAATTTTTCAAGCAGTTTATTTAAAGTTTTCATAGAATTTCCGAATGCTGTTTTAAATTCCGCCAATACTTCAAGACGGCTATTTGCCTCCATATCAAAATGATTCATCATCAGCCTTAGCATATCTTCTCTTTTTGCTAATGATTCAGCGATATTTTTTGCAATCTCATCTTTTGATAAAGTTTTATTATTTTGAATAATATTTTCTAAATCACCTACCCAAGCCTCATATTGCCTTTTATTGAGCATAAGAAAGATTTCTTCTTTTGTTTCAAAGTAGTTATAAATCGAGGTTCTTTTAAAAGTTGTAAGCTCTGCAATATCATTTAAAGTTATATCTTTAAAATTTTTTACTTTGTACAGCTTTTCAGCAGCATTTAAAATTTCTTCTTTTCTTGTATTAACCAGTTCAATTGAGCCTTTGGGCATAATTTCATCCTTTTATAAGTCTATTGACATAGTGTCAAAATAAATATACTATTATTGTTATATTGTGTCAACAAAAAGGGTAAAGATTATGAAAAAAATACTCGCAATTTTAGTATTAATTATGATTTCAATAAGTTCTACGGTTTTTGCAAAGGAGGAAAAAATGACAAGATATGATATCGCAAATAAAAATCTTCAAACACTTTTTAATATCAGCCTTGAAAATAATAAGGGCGCAGATAAAGACTTTATGGATATTTTGCAAAAATATATCTTTGGTGAAGTCTTTGAGGTGGGTGAGCTTGATATAAAAACGAGGGAGCTTTTGACGGTTACAACGCTTAGCGCTTTGCAAACGCTTCCGCAGTTAAAGGCTCATATAAATGGGGCATTAAATGCAGGTAATAATCCTATTGAAATTAGAGAAGCCATTTATCAGTGTGCGCCTTTCATAGGTTTTCCTAAAACTCTTAATGCAATAGCCGTTTTTAATGAAGTTATTAAAACAAGAGGGCTTGAAGGTGAGTTAAAATCAACAGCAACAACGACAGAAAAAGACAGATTTAAGAAAGGTTTTGAAATCCAAAATCCTCTGTATGGCGGTGAGATAAAAGAAAATTTTAAAAATCTGCCCGATAATATGGGAAGTGATGTAGCAAGATTTTTAACTGAAGTATGTTTTGGCGACTATTACACAAGAGAAGGACTGGAGCTTAAAACAAGAGAGCTTTTAACAATAGCTGTTTTAACAACTACAAAAAACTTTGATACTCTAAAAAGCCATATAAAAGGCAATTTAAAAGCAGGAAACTCTATTGAAACAATAACTGCTTCAATTATTCAAATTATGCCGTATATCGGATTCCCCGATAGTTTTCAAGCATTAAAAGCTGTTCAGGAAGTTATGAAAGAAGAAAAAGCAGGGAAATAATATGAAAAAATCAGTAATACTTTTAATTACAATTATATTTATATCTGCAAATTTAGCGTTTGCGATGATTTCAAAGAAGGAGAAACCAACAGTGTTAACTAAAGAAGAATATCAAAAAACAATTATGTTTCCGATTGGAAGCCCTAATGACGCTTATAAACAATATTTTATCGGTCAAAGCTATATTGCGCCAGTATCAACCAGTCAGGTTAAAATGTTTAACGTAACGTTTGAGCCCAAATGCAGAAATAACTGGCATATACATAAAGCAAAAGAAGGCGGAGGGCAAATTTTAATCGCTGTAGGCGGTCGAGGCTACTATCAAGAATGGGGAAAAGACCCGATTGAAATGAAGCCGGGGGACGTCATAAATATTCCTGCGAACGTTAAACACTGGCACGGGGCAGCACCAAACAGCTGGTTTTCTCATTTAGCAGTTGAAGTTGATGGAACAGAGACGGAAAATGTATGGCTTGAACCTGTCGACAATGAACAATATTCAAAATTAAAATAAGGTAAAATTATGGAAGAAATAAGAATTGATGTCAGAAATCAAGAATCTGAAAGGATTGAAGAATAAAGAAGAAGCTCCGATTTATGCTTCGGGATAAACCAAACAAACCCGACAACCCCTGAATGTAAAGAACTTATTGATGAACTTTTCAATCATACACTTGGTGAAAATGCAGTAGTAGAGGCGGGTGCGGTTGTTACAAAAGATGTACCCGATAACGCAGTTGTTGTCGGAACCCCCGCTAGAGTAATTAAATACCTTGATAAAGAAAAATTTAAAAACAATTAAACTAAAATTGCCAAATGTTTAAATTAAATACTTATCATTATTAGCACCGGGGATTTTAACGACGACATTTTGCGTATCATCTTCAAGGCATTCAAAATCCGTTGATTCATTAGGCTCCATTACAATTATATCACCTTTTTTATATTCTACACCATTCATTCTCACTCTGCCTTGAATAATTACCGTGATTTCAGTTGCGATTTTATGATAGTGACGCTCTTCATAATCACCTTTTTTATAGCTTTTAACCGCTGCCTCAACATCATTTGTCTTATATAATGTCGGTTTGAAGTTACCTACGAACCAACCTTTTATCATATCTTCAAGTTTAGCTGTTTTCATCTGAGTTTTCGTTTCATTCTTTGCTTATATTTTTTATATACTTATCTAAATCTTCAGGTGTTCCGATTCCATGCATAGCAGTTTTATCTATTGTATAAATGCCGAATTTTTTGCCTTGACTTATAGCATAGTTATAAACAGGCGCTACATAAAATTCATTATTTACTCTTTCATTTCTGACTATCATATCTATTGCGTTTTGAACAAAATCGCATCCGTGCTTAAAATAATAAATACCGACTGTTGCATACTCTGATATGACTTCTTTTTCTCTAATCATGACAATATTGCCATTTTCATCAAGCTTTGCATAGGACCATTTTTTATCGTTATCTTCAAAACAAAGTACAGATCCGTCAAGCTCGCGATTTTCACTATCATCAATGTAATCAGCTATATTCATATCAACAATTTGATCTGAATTTGCAATTAATAATGGAATATCATTATTAATAAGACGATGTGTATGTAATACCGTGCAAGCTGCACCTTCCGTTAATTTATCAATCAAATCAAATTCGACATTATAATTAGCCTTAATCCAATTAACAGTATTTTGCTCATTTTCATAATGCTCAGCACGTGCAAGAAGAATAAATTTAGCATTTTTTATCTTTAAATTATCCAAGACATGGCAGATCATGGGTTTACCCATAACATCAATGAACGGTTTTGGTTTAGCGTATCCTGCTTTAGCAAATCTTGAACCTGCTCCTGCCATCGGTATTACTATATTTATCATTTATTCTCCTTTATTAATTATCTTGCAACAGTTCCCCTGTGTGCCATATAATTTTCATACATTTGATAGCTTGAAAAAGAAATGTAGTCTTTTTTTGGAATTTCATAAATGCCGATTTTTTTATTGTTTAAAATCATTTCATTAAAAGTTGAACTTATATAATACTGTCCATTGGTATTTACGTCTTTTTCAATAACACAAAAAGCGGCACTTACGAAATCAGAACCTTTTTTAAAATAGCAGCAGCCTGTTGAAGCCAAATTTGAAATTGGTCTTTTTTCACTTGTCTGGACAACATAATCATTTTTATCCAACAAGACCGAGCTGTATTTAGGATGAATTGCTTTAAAAATAACTATTCCGCCATCTAGCTTGCGTTGTTTAAAATCATTAAGAGCCGGGGCAATATCCGTTTTTATAAGTTGATCACCGTTTAAAATTAATAATTCATCGTCATTATTAATATCATCAATCGCAAACAATGCAGTGCAAATAGCACCTTTTGTGTCGCCTTGAGTTTCTATAACTTTTATTTGAGGGGACATTATCTTTAATGTGTCGCCTAAATAATACTTTTGCTGGTCTTCTTTTCTTATAATACAAGTGATTTTATTGCTGATATTGTTTAGAGAATCAATAATTCTTTGAATTAAAGGTTTATTTTGTATTTCAATTAAATATCTGGGGTATAAAAATCCTTTTTGTTCAAAATCCTTTGAATTTCCCGCCATTAAAATTATAATATTCATCATCTTACCCCTATATAGCTTTTAGCGCCTTCAATTTCATTTATACGATTTTTTATATTTTGATAAGTCACATCATATACCGTTTGAACCTTTAATAAATTAGCTCCGCTTGCCAAAGCTGCTTTTATGCCGTTTTGATTATCTTCAATAATAAGGCATTCATCGGGGTTGTAGCCGAATCTTTTTATTGCGGTTTGATAAATTTCTGGATCGGGCTTAGGTTTAACCACATCTTGATTAGATAAAGTAAAATCCAGATATTTAACTAAATCTGCTTTTTCCATCATCATATCAATAGTAATTCTGACTGAATTTGAAGCAAGTGCCAAGCCGTAGCCTTCATTTTTTAATTTAGCAAGAGCATATTGATGATGAAACATGGGTTTACACTTCATATAAACATGTTCCATTGTATAAATTTGTTTCATGTAATTTATGAACTTATGCAGACCTTTAGGTAATCCTTTTTCAATAGAAAGCATTTCAAGCTTTTTTCTTGTCGGAAGTCCGTCAAATGTTACAAGATGATCATATCGGCTTATATTATAGCCAAACAAATTTAATGCCTGATTAAGTGCTTCATAGTGCCAGTCTTTAGCATCAATTAAAACTCCATCCATGTCAAAAATAACTGCTTTAATTTTACTCATTAAAATACCTCAAAGCTTCCATAGGATAATCCGTACAAATCATTATGCCTTTAATATCTTTATACCTTTGCCAAACATTTTTATATTCTCTTTTGTGAAGGTCAGGAGATACTATGCAGACTTTTTTATTTTTATTTAATAAATTTTCTATATCTTTTTTATAAAACCAATCGGAATTAAAACTATCAAGCCAAATGCCCTTGGTCTCTTCAAGTAATATCGGATTTTTTATAATATCGCTAATTCCGCTGTAAAAATTCAACCCCAATTTGTGTTGATAAATCATTTCAGGGATTGACATATCAAAAGTAAAATAGTTAGTGCAATTATATTTATTTAACAGTCTTTTTATCTCATCAGCAAGCCCATCTGCTTTAATATTAAGCGCTAACGGGGGGGGGGAATTTTCTTCCGTCAAAAAGTTTCAAAAGCTCTTCAAAAGTCATTTCATCACCCTTTGGCATGTTATGAGAAATTACAATAGTTCCTTTTATATCTCTTAAATCCGTTTCGATACCAAAACCACTATCAAAAGCTCGTTCAAAAGCAGTTTTTGTATTTTTCTCTGATTCTTTCAACCAATACCCGCGATGTGCAAATATTTCGATTTTGTTAATTGCACTACTGTCATAAGCCTGTTGTAAATATAGACTGGATTTCATAACTTACTATACTTCCTGAAAATATTCTTATTAACATCGCATCTTTTTAGAGAATTGTATATAATAGATTTTGAACCCCTGAAATTATTGTATCACGAACATATTAAAATTTTATTTATATTAAAAATTGTAATAAAATCGTTTGTTAATTAAAAATTTATCCGTAACTTGAAAATACACCATATTTAACTTAGCATAAAATAAAAGCTAATAAACATTAAAATAATTTTAAGGGGAAACAATGAAAAAAGTAATTATAGTTAACGGAAGTCCGAGGAAAAATTGGAATACTTATAAAATGTGTGAAAGCTTTGCTAATGGTGTTAAAATGGCAAGCGGCGAAGCTGAGATTATAAACCTGTATGATGTTGATTTTAAGGGCTGCAGAAGCTGTTTCGCCTGTAAATTAAAAGGAGGTAAAAGCTTTGGCAGATGTGCATATCCTGACGGATTAACTCCGATATTAGATAAAATCGCCAACGCTGACGGTCTTGTTGTTGCAAGCCCTATATATTGTTCCGATGTAACGGGTGTAACAAGATGCTTTATAGAACGCTTGACTTTCCCCTTCTTTGAATATAAAGAAGGTTATCCTTCAATTGCTCCTAAAAGACTTAAAACCGCAATGATTTATACAATGAATGTATCAGAAACTCTTTCAAATCAAATGTATCCTGATATGTTTGATAAAACAGAATTTATGATAGCAACCGTATTTGAAAAACCCGTCAGAATTTTTGCTTATGACACATATCAATTTTCTGATTATGATAAGTTTGTAGTTGAAACTTTTGATAAAAATGAAAAACTCAAACACAAAGAAGAACAGTTCCCCAAAGACCTTCAAAAGGCATTTGAAGCAGGAAAAAATATGATTGAAAATATTAATTAAATAAATCCGAAACAAGTTTTGTTTAATGTTTTACAATATTAAAATTTTTATCTATTACCCCGTTTTTTAGGGCATCTGACAGTATTTCATAATCTTTGTCCGTATCAAATTCGAGCCAATTTGAAGTTATTATAATAGGAGTTACTTGTATACCGTCAGATATTATTTTATTAAGGATATCGGTCATATATCCCTGCTCAAAACTTTTACCCGATTGCTCCCACATTTTTCCCATATGATTTTTATAAGTATTAATAAAGGTTTTAATACCGTTTAATAAAAGTTTTATAATCCCTACATATCTGTAATCAAGATTATCAGAGGAAGTAACTTCTTTCCCCAGCTCTATTATTTTCCCCTCTTTAACCGTTAAACTTTCTAAGTCATAATCTGTAGTATTATATCTTAATTTCCACAAGAATTTCCAGTTATTATCCACAACAACACCAATATCTGAGCGATTATTAATACACATATCCACAACTTTTTTTGTGTAAAGAATATCAGAATAGCAAATTAAAACATCATCATCCAAAAATTCTTTAGCACACATTAAAGTTTCTATCATATTAGTAGTATCAAATTTTTTGTTATGATAATATTTAATTCCGTTATAATTAATTTTATCAGCCTTATAACCCGTTACAATTGCAATATCATAAATTCCTGCGCTTTTTAATGTTTCAATTTGCCTTTCTATAAGAGTTTTTCCGTTTAAATTAAGCATACCTTTGGGTAAATTTTCAGTATATTTCCCCATTCTTGTTCCTTTACCTGCAGCAAGTATAATCGCTTTCATTTATTTCTCCGTTCGTATTTATAAAATTTTTAATTAGCTGCTCAGAAAAAATACGAGAAGCTTCATCGTTAAATTTTCTTTCAGGATGCCATTGAATTCCTAAAATTTTCATTTTGCCGGAATAAAATGCTTCAATTACATCATTTTCTTTATCTATAGCTAAAACATTAAGTCCTAAAGCCAAATCATTTTTGAGAATACCGTCATTATGATAATTATTAACGCATATTACTTTATTATTAATATAAACTTCGTGGTCAACTCCGATTACCCTTTTTATTTTTAAATTATTAAGAGATGATAATTTCCCGCCTAAAAGCAGATTAACATATTGCATTCCTCTGCAAACGGCAATTATTGGGATTTTATTTTTAACTGCGGCATTAAACAATTCCGCTTCAACTAAATCCCTTTCTTGCTGTTCTTTATATATATTTCCCCCGCCCGTTAAAATTAATATATCGGCATTAAATAAATCTGCCTTTTGAAAGTTTGAAACAGGAATTAATTTTACTCCCAGATTGTTGTAAAAATTTATATAATCTTTTTCAAGCGAATCACAAGAAGCACCGTATGAATTAACTGTTTGTCTTTGAGTTATTATACCAAGCAAATTTCTTTATCTCCGTTTTCAATTTTACCTGATTTACAATTAATAACTGCCGATTTAAAATGTGAAACTTTTGAATAAATCTGTTCCCCGACTCCTATAGCGGCAGGCAAACCGAATTCCGAACACCTTATTGCCATATGAGATGCTACTCCGCCATATTTTGTTACCAAGCCTTTTATGTTTTTGGTAAATATCCAATCATAACCGGGATCTGCTTTATCTATTAAAACTATTTTCCCCGAAACATCGGCATTTTTATTATTTTCTAAATTAATTATTTCGCCCGTGATAATTTTATCCGAAATAAAGTTTGGTTTTGCCTGTTCAAATTTTATAAAAGAAAAACTGTTTTCATCCAGAATAACTTCGGGAAGTTCAATCTGCGAATTTAATTCCCAAATTTCTTTTCTTCCTTTTATTATGGTAGTTAAAAAATCTTTTAAATCCCACTCATTTTTATATAAATTTGCGGCATATATATCATTAACGGTTAAGAAAGCAAAGTCGCTGCGGCTAAATCCCATTATATTACCTATTTTTGCCAGAATTTCTATTGCAAGCGAAAGTGATTTTGTAAATTCAAATTTAAAATATTCCCTTTGTTCAAAAGCGGTTCTTAAAAATTTTACGAAATTATCACATTTTAAATTTAATTGTGCCAAAGGAACTTCAAATAATTCTTCATCAATATTTTCGTTAACATTACAATTATTTGATGAAATATTATTAATTTTATATTTTTTTTCAAACTTCATATCGGAATAAACGGGAGTTGTTATATCATAAGTCCCTGCTCTTAAATGACCGTATTTTAAATTGAATTCTTTTAAAGAAAGTTTATTACATAAATACAGGTCAAAATCTTTTGCAAATTTTCCTGCCACTGTATCAATACTGAGCATAAATTTTTCCATTTTATCAAAAGAAATATATGACTTAGCAACAAGAGTTCTGCAAAAGGCCTTAGCTATAAAAGCATATCTTGCCTGTCTTGAAAACTGCGGAGTAGCGTTTATTTTTATATTGGAAATCAGAAGCTTAAAGCAGTCATTTAATTGTTTTACCGTTAATTTCTCATTTCTCAGCTCACTTTGAACTCTTTTTCTTATTATTTCAAGGTCGGTTAAACTTTTTAAGTCATCTTGCAAAACATCAAAATATTCATTTAATGCCTTTTGTGTTAATTTATACAGTGATGATTTTATTTCTTCAATTTCTTTTTGATTAAAACCGTTATCAAGTAATTCCTTCAGCTTATCATCAGTTTCAAAATCCAAACAGCTCAATGTTATTTCAAATTCTATCTTGTCATGAAGTTTTAAATTATTTTTCAATTTTGTTTTGTAAAAATTAACCAATTTGTTTGTTAGTTTTTCACTTACGGAATCAGGAATTAATGAGCGGAATGAATAATCTATGGAAATATAAGGTTTATTGGCAAATCTTCGCATTAAATTATGATTAACTTCTTTATAGCCCATTGGTACCAAACCCTCATTCCAAGGTCTTGAAGTTATAATTTCTTTATATAAAGAATAATCAAGGTTCTTAGGGTTAGAGCCGATAATTTCCGCAGGATTCCAAAACGCCATATCCGAATACATCATTGGTTCATCAGAATAAACATTTAATAATTTTAAATACTTATTTTTTGCATTATCAACCAATTCATATAAAATTTCTTCATTTATGTCTTTCTTATATTTATAGTTTGCAGCTAAAGGTCTGACTTGGAAGATAACTACTTTACCGTCATTTTTTATTGCAAATTCAATATCAAGAATTATATCCGTTAAAATATCTTCTATTTCTTTAACCGATATAATTAATGGTTTCCATTCTTTCTGTATTTTATCAACCGGACTGTTTCGGAGAATTCTTATGGTCTTACTTGCACCTCCCGAGGTAACGGAATCGGTTGAGCCGTTATCATCATAGTTTATTAAATAGTAAGGACGATTTTCCTGAATATCCCTTGTAAATATTACACCCGAGTATTTTATATTTTCGGTTTGTTTTTGTATTAATATTTGTTCATCGGATTTATTCATGCCCGAAACTTTTTTATAAGAAGCGGCAACGGAATAAATCGCATTTTCCGTTTCAATTTTACTGGTTGAATCTACATTTAAAATACTTTCAAAACATCCGGCATTAGAGCTGTTAAATCCGTCTTCCATTGAGCAAGAGCTTCTTACCACTATTTTTGAGCCTTTAAATTTATTTTTTATTTTTTCAAATATTATAGATTTATTTTTATTGAATTCCGACTCCGTTACAACTAAAATATCTTCAATTCTGGATTTTTTTAATTTATCCTTTAAATTCAGCAAAGTATTGGCTTTTGTTGAAATAATATCATTTCTTTTTAAAGATATATCATTAGTCTCTTTTAACCTGCGATATATATTCTCGGGTGATAATTTTTTGTAATAAGGAATAATTACAATTTTACAATTAACGGATTTTAAAAATTCATCCGTAGGCAGAATTTTCCAATGAGAGCCTCTATACAATGTAATTTGTGCTTGGGGATATTTTTCGTGTATTTTTTTCAAATTATTTGTAGGGTCAAATGTTTCCTGCGGAATAATTTCATCAATAAGATTAAGTGATTTTAACGTTTGATACCTTTCTTCATAGGTTTCAAGCAGCTGACCAAACCATTCTATTATTGAATCATCTTTTATTAATCCGAATATATGTAAATCAGAATTTTTTTTAGCTTCCTCAAACGCTTTAATGTGACCGACATGAAGTAAATCTACTATACCAAAACTATATGAAATGTTCATAATAAAACCTTTCATACAGTTTTTTTATTATTTTACGGGTTATATTATATAAACACAGATTTGAGGGGGGGGGAATTTTTTAAAATTTTAAAAGCCTCTTTTTCCATAATTATAACTTTAATTAATTCCAGATCTTTATTGCTTAATATGAATTTTATCATAAATTATAATTTAGTGTAAACTATGCCAATAATTTTGGTAATTTTGTCAATTTTTGAATCTGTTTATTTGTATAGTTAACAGTTTAAACTTTAAGCAACAACAACTTTTTCTATCTTTAGAGTGTTTTTAAAATACAAGACTCTTGTAAAATTGCCGTATATAACAAACTAATTTTAAATTTTTAGCCAAAGTAGTTAAACTCAACCTGCCTGCTGTAATGCATTTACCTGTTCTTGAACATATTTATCCGCCGGAGCAAGAGATTGTGCTTTTTCTATAGCATTTTTTGCCTCGTTAAGGTATTTATCTTTATGCGTTTGTTTGTATAAATATTCATTTGCATAAGAAATGTATAAATAATTTACATAATTTTTTCCGCCGAGTTTTTCAAAATACTTTACGGCATTCTCCATATTTCGGTTTCTATAACTTGTATATGCTATTCTTTTAAGCATCGCTTCTGCATTTTCAGGCTTATAGTAATTGTGCGCTGCCGCATTTTTACTTATTACTATTGATACTCTGTCAGATGACTTTTTTACATCCAAAACATTTGAATTAATTATATTATACTTACCTTCATTTATCCATTCTATAGGGAAGGTGCTGCGATTTTCCATTATACTTTCAATTCGTTTATCAGTCATTGGATGATCATCACTCAGAGTTTTCACATTAGGTAATGCACTCATAAATGTAAGGGCTTCCATCCCCTTTTCCATATCAAATCCTGCTCGTGTCATTAATTCCGCACCTAAGGCATCTGCATTATATTCCATATTCCTTAATTCGGCAAGATATTTTTTCTTTAAAACAGTTGTTGTAAGACCATCAACAGAACTTCCTGAAAATTCTCTTAATTTTTTCAATCTTGTATTCATTTCAGCAGTCCGCTGTTCATGACCTAAAATCTGATGGCCCATTTCATGTCCTATAATAAATGCTAAAGCATCGGAATTCGTATATAAACTGTCATATAATGCCGTATTTATATATATAAAGTTTGCAGATGATGTTGCAGCATTAAATTCATCTGCTGATTTCCTGATTGCAATTCTCCAGTTAATATAATCAAGATTATTTGCTCTAATTATTTTTTCCGCAATCCTATATACATTATAAAAATCTACTGATGCAGGCTGAACATTTACACTACCTAAATTTGTATTGAGTGCTTTTTTGATTTTAGTATCTGTAATTATAATGCAGATTGCGAAGAATTTGAAAACATACAAGATTTATTTTCTGTCATTTTATATAAAGGGATTTCAAATCAGGTAAAACGTGGTTTATACAATCGATATAAATCTGTTGATGAATTATGTGAAGCTTTCAAAAATATATAAGTTCCGTTTGGTTCCGTAAAAAGTTCCGTTAAGGTTCCGTTATGGAACAGAAAAATATTTTTCTGGAACTTGTGTTATTTTATTTAGTTATAAAAATCTGATATTTAATATAGGATATTTCCTTACAGAAATAAGAACTTAAGACGTATTCATTTGTAAAATTTGGCTTTTAGAGAACACAAAATACTTCAAATCGGACAGATTGGATTTTTCTGTAACCCAAAATTGTTATAAAATGCCTTTGATAACAGGGGGATTGTGACTGGTTCCCTTTTTCTGTATTGTTCTGTTCTTTTACAACAACTACAAATATCAAAAAACAAAAGAGCCCAGTAATTACAAGGCTCTTTACTTGGCTGGGACGGAAGGATTCGAACCTCCGAGATGCCTGGACCAAAACCAGGTGCCTTACCACTTGGCGACGTCCCATTACTTTCGACTATTATATATTATTAACTATACAGTTAAAAGTCAAGACTTATTTTACCTTATGATATAATCAATATATGTCGGATTATTTTAAGAATAAAAATATTTTATTAGTTTCACAAAATCTTCAAATTGAAGGTGCTGCGATTGTACTTTACAATTTAGCACAAATTCTTATTAATCTTGGATTTAATATTGATATTTTAGCTTTTCAAAACGGACCTCTGTCAAAAAAATATAGTGAACTTGGTATAAATATTAATTTCGGTTTAAATTATAAGGAATATCCTTTTTTTCTACATCAAAAACTTATCAATTATGATTTAATAATTGCTAATACATCTGTTTCATACAAAATTGTAGAAAAATTGAAAGATTATGTACCTGTTATATGGTATTTACACGAATCAAAAATACCCGAGTTGTTTATAAAAAATATGGAAAATTTTAACAATATTTATTGTGTAAGTGAATATGCGAAAGAAGAACTTGAAAAATCATTTTCAAATCTTAATCAGAGAAAAAATATTAAAATTATATATAATTATGTGGAAGACGAAAATAAATCAAAAGAAAAATCCCCCCCCCCGAAAGGATTTCACAACCAATCACGAACATCAAAAGGTTATATTCAATATTGTTGGGACAATATCAGAAAGGAAAAATCAGCTTGGGCTTTTAAAAGCATACAGTATATTGCCTGAAAAGTATAAAAATAAGTGTCAAATAAACATAATCGGTTCAAATGGAGACTCAAAATACTATAATTCATTAATGCAATTAAAAGATGATAATATCAATTTTACCGGCGTAGTCACGGGAAATAAAAGAATTGAATTATTTAATGCTGCTGATGTATTTGTAGTACCTTCTCTTGATGATCCTGCATCATTAGTTGTATTTGAGGCTTGCATGTTATCTAAACCGTTAATCGTTTCCGATAAAGTCGGTGCAAAATATATGCTAAACGATAAAAACGGTATTATTTTTAAATATGATGATATTCAAGCTTTAAAAGATTCTTTAATTTATATGATTGACAATAAAGACTCTCTAACCGAGATGGGGAAATATTCACGAAAGATGTATGAACAACTTGCTACAAAAGAAAAATATATTAATGATTGGATAAATATTCTTAAAAATGAATTTAATAAACAACACAATCTTAAAGATAAAAGCGATTTTAAAATAAAACACTCATTTTTATTGCCCATAACTGTTACAATTAATATTATATACAATTTCTTATCTTATAAAATTTCGAAGCAAGAAAAGAAAAAATATTCTTTAGAAAAAAATATAAATATACTAAAAAACATATATAATTTATAAAATAAAGTATACAATTATTTTTTTTTATGCCTTAATATAATGTATAAACATAAAAAAGGAATTATACAATGCAGGCAAGACGTGCGGCGAGAGAGCTGGCTTTAATATTATTTTCACAGATGGATTCAATACAAAATCTCAATAAATGGGATTTTCAGGATATTGTTTTAAAATCGGTAAGGACATTGACGAATAATTCTGCTGATGATTTAAAATCAATAGCAGCTTCTATTCTTGAAATGAAAGAATTTATTGAAGAATATGAGTCCAATCATCCGAAAAATCTTGAAAGACCTATTGAAGTATCAAATATTCCCGTTCCGATTCCAATGACATCTGATATGCAGGGGAAATTAGACGAACTTTTAAATATTGCGGAAAAGACCATGCTTGCTCTTGAAATAGCTGAAATGTCAGCCTTGGAAGAAAATTCCGATGTTAAAGAATATATTATAAAGATTGCCGATGCGTTTAAAACTCATAAAGATGAAATTGATGAACAAATTAAGAAATTTGCATTCGGCTGGGATATTAACCGTCTTGTTAAAATGGACAAGGATATTTTAAGAATTGCTATTTGCGAGCTTTTATATGTAAAAGATGCTCCTTTGAAGGTTATTATTGATGAAGCATTAGAACTTGCAAAAAAATATTCTACGGATGATTCCGCTTCATTTGTCAACGGCATTTTAGGCAAAGTGGTTATTGAAAATAATCTGAAATAGTTTCAGGATATATTTATGTTTAATTTCTTTAAAAAAGATATGCAGGAAAACAAAAGCCAAAAGGAGGAAAATTCAAAATCTTTTTGGAAGTTTTCTTTTGACGGACTAAAAAAAACAATATCTAATACGACGCAAAATCTTGTGGATAATGTAGTAAATGCCGTTGAAGAAGAAGAAATATTTGATGATTTTATACTTGACGATATGGAAGACCTTTTAATTAAAGCGGATTTAGGGGTTAATTTGGCTTCCTCCATCACGGATAAATTAAGAAAACAAACGAAAGTAAAACCTTCTCAAATAAAAATGTTTTTGAAAGAAGAATTTAAAAATATTTTGGATTTAGCAGGCAGCAACGAATTAAATTTTAATGATAACGGGCTGAATATATATTTTATAACAGGTGTAAACGGAGCCGGCAAAACAACATTAATAGCTAAATTGGCATATAAATTCAGGTTATCGGGCAAAAAAGTACTTTTAGCAGCAGGAGATACATTTAGAGCTGCTGCTGAAGAACAGCTTGATATTTGGGCTAAAAGGGCCGAAGTTGATATTGTTCGAAAAGACGGAATTGACGCTGCTGCCGTTGTTTTTGACGCAATTAAAAAAGCACAAAACGAAAACTATGATGTTCTTTTAATAGATACGGCAGGCAGATTGCATAATAAACGCAATTTAATGGAAGAACTGAACAAGGTTAAATCCGTAATTGATAAGCTTGCTCCTGATTGTTTACAAGAAAGTATGCTTGTACTTGATGCCAATACAGGGCAAAACGGACTTTCTCAAGCCAAATTATTTTCTGATGCCGTTAATTTAACTTCTGTTGCTCTGACTAAACTCGACGGCAGTGCAAAAGGCGGTATTATTATTGCTATTGCAAAAGAATTTAATCTTCCGGTTAAATTAATCGGAGTGGGCGAAAAACTTGATGATCTAAAGCTTTTTGACTCAAATGATTTCTTAAATGCTTTGTTTGAAAAAAAGTAAACTAGCAAATATTTTTTTTCGATGGTTTAATACCTTCGAAAGGAATAAAATTATGAATATTAGACCTATCACTGAATGTAATATACAAGCTTTTCAAGGTAAGAAAAATAAGTCAAAAAGCCAAAAAAGAGATAACAATATATTACCAAAAGCTTTAATTTTAGCAGGTGCATTAAGTGCTGCAACAATTTCAGGCATTTTACTTATTAAAAATCCTAATTTCTCAAAATCATTACCAAAACATACAAAAAATTTAAAAGAAACTTTACAAAGCAAATACAAAGAATTACAGGTTCAGAGTACTGCAGGTTCTATAAAAAAACCAAATACATCATTAAACATAGAAGTATTACCTTCAGGCATTCAAAAAGTAGAAGAAGTTACCTCTGATATAATTCAAGGAACTAATATTTTAACAAAGCTAAATCCAAGTGTTAATGGTATATCAAAAATCCAAACACATAAATTTGTTAATGGAGACATTTCAGAAATAACTACATTTGATGAAGCAGGGAAACAATTAAAAAATATTATATTTTATCACGATTATATGATAGGCCGTAAACCTCATACAATTACTGTTTCGGATAGCAGCAAAGGGATTACTAAAATCTTTTATGAATTTTTAAAAACTAATCCAGAAAAAATAAGTTCTGTTCTTATAGAAAATCCTGACGGCACAATACAAAAAACCACAATAGCTAAAGATAAATTGTCGGATAAATTATCAAGAGCATTTCTGGAAATAAAAAAATCTATTTTTTAGAATATAATTATACATACCACTGTAGTAATAATACCAATAACAATAAGTGCAAGAGTTGCCATAACAACCTGTTTATCCTTATGTCTTTCAAGACAGCTTGAAGTACCCAGTACATGGCTTGCCGCACCTATTGCAATACCTATTGATATGTCGCTTTTAATATTAAACAGTTTTAACAGTTTATGACCTATTAATGCTCCGTATATACCTGTTAAAGACACTATACAGGCTGTAAGTTCGGGTATTCCGCCTATTGCTTTTGATATTTCAAGTGCAATAGGTGTCGTTACTGATTTTGGCATTAATGATGTTACTATATTCCAATCGGTATGAAAGACCTTACCTATAAAATAGCTGGTCAAAAGTGCGGTAATTGTTGCAATAACAAACCCTGTATAAACAGCTCTTTTATTTTTCGTTAAAAGTTCTATATTTTCAACCAGAGGATATGCAAGTGCTATTGTAGCAGGTCCGAGCATTAAAGTTAAAAAGCAGGCTGATTTATTATAGCTTATATAATCAAGTTTAAACCCCAATATTATTGCAACCAATATTAATCCTGCCATAAATGTAGGCGGAAGTTTATTTAAAAATTTTACTTTTTTTAGTCTTTTTGCCGTCTCAAAAACAACTATTGTTAATATTATCCCCCACAAATTAATCATTTTTGAGTTTCCTTATGTGTCTTAGGCGAATAAATTTTATTATATTGTCTACCACTATTGCTGTTAACAGAAGTGTGAGCGTGGCTGTTATAATTATATTAACCAAAATCGGTATTAGATTTTTTTCGATTATACCGTAATAAGCAATAATACCGACAAAAATAGGCACAAACATTAAAGGCATCAGCTGTAATAATAAATTACAGGAATCCTTAACCCATTCTTTTTTTATTATGCCAAAATTGAGCATAAATGCAAAGATTATAAGCCCGAGTATCGGCGCAGGAAGTATTATATGCAGATACTTAACCAATAAGTTGCATAAATACTGCACTGTTATAATTATAATAAATCCCAAGATTGTTTTTAATATTCGGCTAAACATTATAATCCTCAAAGACTATTTTAGCACAAATATAATTAACCTAGTGTCTGTATTTTGAATCCATATAGTCGCTGCCTTCAATGCCGTCAACAAAGAAATAATCAGAGCTGTATTTATACTGAAAAGTTTTCGGTTTTTTATTTACATATTCATCCATCAACTTATGTTTTGAAAATCTATCACTATCAAACGATATATAATTTGCAAGTTTTTCTACCGGTATTGATTTATAAGGCACAATTACATCCCCGTCATAGTAGCCTGTTATATATATTTTTTTAATATTTGTTCCTTTTTTAGCTTTAACAGTCCATAATACAGGTTCATAAGCTGATAAAAGAAGTGTTACGGGTTTATTTTGTACTTCAACTTTAACGGTTACCGTTCCAAGCCCATGGTTCATTCGGCTTGAATTATCTTTATAATATCCTTCATATACAGACACAACGTGCAAATCGCCTATAATTTCTTTTCTTTTGTTTTGTATTTGTTCAATTTTCTTTTTAAAATCTTTTTCAATTTTTTTATTTTTTTCTTCTTCCAAAAAGATTTTTTCTTCAACTATATTTGATTCATCGGTTGTTTTTTTTATTACAAAATCTTTTTCGACGATATAAGGAATTTCATCATAAAGAAAATCGGTTACAATATTATTCTTATAGTCAACCTGTCCCCATTTGCCGTCTTTTTTTACCCATATAGCATCTGAGTCGTTATAAAAATAATCATTATTTATTTCATCATAAACTATAGGCAGTATAAGTTCATTATTTATGCTTATAATCCCGTATTTCCCGTGTTTTTTGATAAGAAAAGCCGCTAATCCGTTTATTCTTTTATAAACTCTATAATTATTAAAGCCAAGTTCATCATAATCTTCATTTATAATACTTCTGCCTTTTGTATCAACAACAAAAACCTTCCCCTTGTTTTTTATAATATAAATTCCGTCAGAAATGCGCTCGGGCAGAGTTTCAGATACAAATTTAAACTGAAATTTTTTATTTTTTGTATAGTAATAATATTTATTCCCTTTATTTATTATAATGAATGAATCGTTAACTCTTATTTTTTGCTTTCTTAAGGGGAAAATGACCTTACCTTTGTCATTATATAATGCCTCTTTAATATTATTAACATTTTTTATGTATGAAGCAACAATCATATTTCCTGCAAAATTAATACTATCATATTTAAAAGGAATTACGGTTTTTCCTTCAGAATTAATAACCCCCATTTTTTCGTTTTTAGCCGCAAGAAATAAATTATCTTTTAGATATTTTATACGTTGATATCTTTCGTTATTTATGGGATTTTTATTTTCATCGGCAAGGTAGTATAAAGACGGCTTTACTGCCTTTATTTTAGTTATTTCCGAACCTGACATAAGCCGCATTATAGTAAACAAATAAACTCTTTTTACACCCGTAAATAATATTATACTTACGGCAATAATTATAAACACGGAAAGCAAGATTGATAATTTTTTATATATATTATTTTTCATTATATCTCCTTTCCGTCAAAAGGCTTATATCCTTCAAGCATTTGATATTTAAACTTTTGAGAACCGAAATTTACGGTTAATATTTCGCTGTAGCCCGAAATAGAGAATGCAGGGTAATACTCTTTATTTTCATCTAATTTTATTCCGCTCTTTTTACTATACGGATCTTTATCTTTAAATATACCGTTTATGGAGATTTTAGCTCTTGCGTTATCTAAATCCAAAGAGACTCCAACAATATCACCCGTTTTAATATCGTATCTTCTTAATTCTTCAATTACACTTGGTGACATTTTCCAGTCATACATTCTAGCAGGTTCTTTATGAAAATAAATAAAACCAAATTTATCACCATTATCTAGAGAGATTTTTTCTTTTGATTTCGTATCTTTTATTTGAAATTCAAAATAATATTTGCCCTTTGTATGGGATTTACTTGCGGTATAGAAATTCTGGTGACCGCAGTACTTTGCACTTAAGCCGTTTGGAGATAATTTACAAAACTGCATTTGTGTTTTTTCGCTGCAGGTTAATTTTGTGTAATTACCTTTTTTGAGGGGTGAATTAAAGTCTGATATATAATCGGATACTTTTCCTTTAGGAATCGGCGGCACCATAAATGTTACATATTTACCGTCTTGTATTTTTCCTATAAATAAAATATTTGATTTTTTTTCAAATTTCTTAATTTCTTCAAGCGTATAGAATTCAGGTTCAATATTCTCAGTTTTTTCTTTATGCGTTTTTTCTGAAGGTTTTTCTTCCTCTTCTTTTAAAATTAACCTTTTAGGATTTCCGTATCCTCTATCTTCATATTTTGAGCCGTAAGAATAACTTTTTTTATATACCCATTCTTCATAGGGAAGATTTTTATAATCCAAAAAATTTCCATCTAAATCGAAAAAGGCATATTTGTTGTTATTTTTCGCCATTATTACAGAATTATCTTTATTATATTTAAGTCTTACATCTTCAAATACCGGAGGGCATATTATTTTATTATGGTTATCAATAACGCCGTATTGATAATTATTTTTTACTTCAAATAATACCTTATTATCTTTTTTATAAAATCTGCTTATATTATCATATAACAACGGAAGAACTTCTCTGCCTTTATTATCAACCAGTTTATATCTGCCTGATTGTTTAATTTTAAAATAATTTGAATCTACAATTACCGGATTATACTCAGATATTATTTCAAATATTTTTTTATAATTGCTGTCTGAAATTATATATTTATTATTTTCACCTCCAAAAACAACATAATCCGAATAAATATCAATTTCATCAGCTTCAAGCTTTTTATTTCCGTCATAGTCAAAAATAATATCAATAAGATTTGATTGTGAAGAGCCTTTTTCTTCATCTTTTTTTATTTGTGCAAAGAAAATATTTTTATCTCTTTTGTATTCTATCTTATAATATTTAAGAGGCAGAATATATTTCCCAGTGTTATCAATTATTCCGTACTTACCGTATTTTTTAACCTTAAGCCTGTCTGGCGTCAATTTAGAAACGGATTTATAAAAATCGTTATTAAGTTTATTACCTTTTATATCGGTAATATAGTACCTTGTATTATCTCTTTTCTTCTTCTTTTCTTCATAATCCGATTTATATTCTTTTTGTTTTTTCTCTGTTTTTAAGGTTAAAATTTTTAATTGAATTATTGGTGCATTCAAATATAAGATATAGCCCAAAATCAAAGAAAGTATAAGAAGAATGAAAAATAAAAGTTTATAAACTCTGTTCATAAATCCTCAAATTTTTATCTACAAACAGAATTATATAGTTTTTTCTCCACAATGTAAATAATTATTTAACCGTAAAAGTAGCAGTAACGGTGGAAACAACCTTTTTTTCAATTGAAGAAGTATCATTTATTCCGTAGTTTTCAACATCAGTTGAATCAACTGGAACTATTTGAAATACTCCGAGTTTTGCACTTGTCATAACGCCTATTTTGCCGTTTGTACCTTTAACTAAGCTTTCTGCTCTTTGTTTAGCGTTTTTTGCAGCTTCCTGCGCCGCTGCAATTTTAATATCATCAAGGTTTGAAACATAATACTGAACGCTTCTTGATTCAATATTAACATCTTGGTTTACAAGCATATCAACCTTTTTGGATACTTCCGTTAATTTATTTATATCCTGCAGTTTAACTGTTGCGGTTTGAGTAGCATTATAGTATTCAACTTCATTTGTTGTATTATATGAACCGGGGAATTTTTTATAAACGGGATAGCTGTCAACAACTGAAAATTCTATACTGTCTGTATTTATGCCGTTTGATTTAAAAAATTCTTTAATTTTATTGGAGTCTTGTGCAAGCTGTGCATAGCTTTCTTTTAGTGTCGGTTTTTTAGCCGTATATGAGATAGTCCATGAAGCATTATCTGATGTAACTTTTTGGCTCGCCGAACCCGTTACTCTTATTGTTTGGTTTTGGAGTTTTTGGAATTGTATTATTGATTTTGATAAAATATAAGTTGAAAAAATACACCCGAGTGCAATCATAAGTCCCAAAAGAACAACATGTAAACCTTTAATCTGCATAATAAACCCCTTTTTTGTTATTAAAAAACTCCCGCTCAAGGATTCGAACCTCGATAGCAACATCCAGAGTGTTGCGTCCTACCATTAGACGAAACGGGAATATTTTTATTCTACTACAAAAATTTATTTGTCCAACATTTATTTTATCTTTTTTAAAGATGAAATGAAATTATTATGTTCAACGTCGCCGTCTACCTTGGTTAAAAAGACCTGACAATCTTTTTCATCCGCTTCAATAGGAGGGAGCTGCTCTAATTCCGCCGCATAATAATTGCTGTCATTTCTTGAATTTAAAGGTATTCTGTTTGCCAGACTGTTTAAGGAAATATTCCTTAAAATTCCCGCAAACCCTTTTTTACGATTACTGAATTTTGTGTATATTCTTAAGATTGCATCGGAATTTTCAAGGTTATAACATCCTACAATATATGCACTTAATGTGGGAGAATATGATTTTATTTTCATAAGTTCAATTTTATTATCTTTTAATTTTAAATCGCCCGTTATTTTATCAAAACTGCCGTCAGGGATATTTACCATATCTGAAAATACCGAAGGGCTAATCATTGTAACGGGGTTTCTGAATAATGCCGCAAATTTAAGTATATATTCAACAAGCCCGACTTTTTCTATCGTACCGTTTTTAACTATAAATTTTATAAACCCGTTTAATTTTAAGGATTCATCGGTATTTAAGGAAATTATGCCCGATGCTTTTCCCGTTATTTGTCTTTTTAAATTTAATATAGCCGTTGACATTATATCTGAATCAACGTCTTTAATGCCGAGTTTTAAATCATATTTTTGATTCTTTAAGTCGCAATTAACATCCAAAGATGAAATACCGTCTGCTATATCAAATCTGTTAGACTTCAATTTAAAAATGCTGTTTTCATCAAGAGTCATATTAGCTATAATATTTGAGAAATTAATTTCTTTATATTTGCCTTTGACAATTTTTAATACACATCTTTCGACTATCAGATTTTTAACATCAAATGCCATTGCCCCATCATCATCGCTGTCGTCATCTATATCCTCTTTAGTATAATCGGCAGCTTCAACGGGTTTTGTCATTGCCGTCATTATTCTGTCCACATCGATGTCATCTATCGTAAGTTCGGTATTTTTAATAACTATCGGGAATTTTATTTCGTTAAGAATGCTTCCCGTAAAGTTATAACTGCACCTTCTGTATCTTCCGTCAGCTTTTATATTAACAAGGTTATCTTTTGTTGAAATTGAACCTTCTTTGAGCATAAGCCTTTGAGAAGGAATTAGGATTTTTTCCGCAGATAAATCAGCAGCAATAACAGGCACTTTACCCGTATTATCATATTTCATCTGCCCCGAGAATGTACCTTTTCTAAACATTTTTTGACCTATAAGTACATTTAAGAACTCGCTCGGCAAGGGTTTTGGAATATCGAAACCAAAATCCAATATGGTTCCGTCTGTTTTTACATTACCGTTTAAGGTCAATATAGGCTTTATTCCTTTGGATTCTCTCGTAATTTCTTTTGCTATATAGTAATTGATATCTTTGATGTTTATGATGTCACCATCAACTCTGACATCCGCTTTAAAAGCTCTGTCATAGTTTATCGGGCTGAAAGAAGCACCATCTACCAGAATATCATCACCTTTTTTGATTTTTCCCATCAAAATAACATCAAATATATTATTTTTAGATTTTATTATGAGTTTACCTCTGCTTGAACCTTTTAATGTAAGCGGAATACAGGCAACTTTAGCAAGATAGCCTTCTATAAAATCATTTGTTATGGCGGTCGTCATATCTATATTTGTATCAAGAGTTTTAAGATAGTCTTTTACGCTTCCCGAAAACTCAAAATCGTTAACTTTACTGTTATTATAAAACCCTTTAAAGTTCTTAATCTCTAAATTATTACCGTTTAAAGATATTATTCCCGAATTAACAAGGAAGGGAAGATTATTTAACGGAATAAGCTTTGCTTGTATCCTGTTAAAATTAATATCTCCCGTCATATTATTTTTGGTAAGTTTTATTTTAAAATCAAAATCGCCGTGGATATCCTTAACTATCGCAAGAATATCATCAATATTATTTTCTATAACATTTGTCTTTAGAAGTTTAATAACGTCACGGATAAAGAACCTTTTAGCATATACGGTTGCTTCAAAGTTATTGTTTTTATCCGCCCGGGCGTCAAAAAATACTTTTGATTTGTTTATTATTAAGGGGCAGTTTTCTATTAAAAGCTGTTTATTTTTTATCAATACTTTATTGTCATCTTTTATTGAAAGATTAACTGTTTTACCTCCTCTTAAAATATCTGCGTTTAAGTCAAAGTGAACGTATCTTTCTTCCTTTTGAGTATTATCAACATATAAGTTATCGGCAGTTAATTTTATCAGAGTATCTTTTTGGGGTGAATAGTAAATTAAACTTTTATTTATATATAAAACAGAATCTAATAAATAAATATTCCAATCGTTTTTTTTCTGCTCTTTATTGTCTTCATTGATTTTAATTATTGAAAGAAGTTTATCGGTATCGGCAAAAATATTATCTGCTCCGAATTTTTTTACAACTATTGTTTTATTGAAAGCTTCTTTTAAAGATATTAATCCTTCAATATCTTTAACAAAAAATATATTTTCGCCGTCTTTATCAATGGAAATTTTACCTGCCTTAAATTCGATATCTCCGTTTAAATCGGTTTTTAAATAAGTATTTTGAATATCGACATCGGTATTAAGATATTTTTTTGCACTGTTTTCGACAGCGGTAATTACTTTTCCGTTTGAAACTATAGAGGGCAGTATTTTTATATAAAAAATTAATGAAAATCCCAATAATATGAATAATAAAATAATTAGAAAGGATAATATTTTAAGACTTAATTTCATAATAAATTCTCCATGATATAATTTAATCATGAAAAAGCTTTTATATATAATTTTAGTTTTATTATTTTTTGTGCAGAATGTTTCCTTCGCTGAAACCACAATATACAGTGAAGACAATAAATTCGGAATAAAAGACGAAAAAGGCAATATCTGTGTAAAACCTGTATACAATAAGATTATCAGGCTCGGAGAAGGCGCTTTTATAGTTCAAAAAAAAGTCAAATTCGGAATAATTAATAATTGCGGAGAAATTCTTGTTCCGATTAAGTACAGACACGCCGAAAGAGTTTTGGGCAAATACGCAAAACTCGGAAACTACAATGACTACGGTTTATATGATGATAAGGGTTTTGCCGTTATTCCTCCCGTATACAGCTCTCTTGACCTCTTATTCGGCGGAATGATTTTGACATATAAAGATTATAAATACGGCGTTTCTGATTTCACGGGGAAAGTATTACTTGATAACCTTTTTGACGATATCTATATGCCAAAGCCAAACATTATGAGGCTTGAATATGAGGGAAACTGGTATGAAATAGAACAGGTCAGATCAGACACTCTGACCCTGCCTGACGACGTTAAAAATATTGCTCAAAATGAAAATTTTAAGGTAACTAATATTGTGGTTAACACAGGTGTTGTTTCAGGGTATTCGGTTCTGACTTTTACCGATTATATAATTAAACTTATATCTTCAATTTCACCCGCACACGAAGATACAATTGATGAATTAATGCTCTCTCAAGGAGCTGAAACGGTTAATATATTAATAAAATTTGTATGGCTACCAAAATATCCTCTTGCCTACGCAAGAAATTATTACAAATATATAAGAAACCCAAATAACGGCCCGTTGGCTGAAACCAGAAAAAGACTTCTTAATAAGATGAAAAAATCCTCATCTAATGAATAGATTTATAAGCCAAATCAGGTTTTCTTGCCGCAAGAGTTTCATCAACCTTTCTGACGGGAGTTGATTTAGGATGATTTAAGACTTCCTCCGGATTTGACTTAACCTCTTTTGCAATTTCAATCATTACATTAATAAATTCATCAAGTCTTTCTTTTGTTTCCGATTCCGTAGGCTCAATCATAATTGCTTCATGAACGATTAACGGGAAATAAACGGTCGGCGGGTGGAAGTTTGAATCCATAAGCCTTTTTGCTATTGCAAGCGTATTTACACCGTCCTCTTTTTGCCATTCACCCGATAATACAAATTCATGCATACATTTTGTATCGTATGGCAGAAGGTAATACTGTTTTAACTTATTCATCATATAATTTGCATTCAAAACAGCATTGGCACTTACATCTTTAAGTTCTTTTCCCATAGCAAGTATGTAGGCATAAGCTTTAATAAGTACGGAAAAATTACCGTAAAAAGCCTTCACTTTTCCTATTGAATGCTTAATATCGTAATCCCTATAGTATGAGGTTCCGTTATATTTAATAACGGGAGACGGAAGAAAATCTTTTAGTTTTTCAACAACCGCAACAGGGCCTGCACCGGGACCTCCTCCTCCATGGGGAGTCGAAAACGTCTTATGCAGATTTATATGAACGATATCAAATCCCATTAATTTAGGATTCGTATATCCCATAATCGCATTCATATTTGCTCCGTCATAGTATAAAAGCCCGCCCGCATTATGAACAAGCCTTGAAATTTCCAATATATTTTCTTCAAAAATTCCTAATGTATTGGGGTTCGTAAGCATAATAGCAGCAGTATTATCATCTAATACAGATTTTAAAGCTTCAAGGTCAACCTGACCTTTAGAGTTTGATTTGATTTCAACTATATTAAATCCGCACATTGCGGCGCTTGCAGGATTTGTACCGTGCGCAGAATCTGGGATAATAACATTTTTTCTGTTTTGACCTATTGTTTCAAAGTATTTTTTTACAATCATCATGCCTGTAAGTTCACCGTGGGCGCCTGCTGCGGGCTGCAGAGTTATTGCATCCATTCCCGTTACGGTTTTTAAAGCTTCCTGAAGATTGTACATCAATTTTAACGCACCTTGAGAGTCCTCATCATCCTGCAAAGGGTGAAGGTCTGTAAATCCTTCTAAGCCTGCCAGCATTTCATTTACTTTGGGATTATACTTCATTGTGCAAGAGCCTAAAGGATAAAAGCCTTTTTCTATACAAAAGTTTTTATCGGATAACTCTTTATAATGGCGCATAACTTCTAATTCAGTCACCTCGGGCAGGATTGAATCATTAATTTCAGACAAATATTTTTTATCTATAAAATCAAAGTTAATATCTTCTTTCGTAAGATTTATACCGTCCGTACCTTTTTTGGATTTTTCAAAAATAAGTTTAGTCATTATATCCCCTAACCATATTACAGGCATTAAAAGCCCTGTTTGTAATTTCATCTAAAGAAGCATTTTTATACAGTGCTCTACCTAGTCCTACGGCTTTTGCACCTGCTTTTAAATATGCCTGAATATCCTCTATTTTTATACTGCCTGCCGCAATTACGTTGATAAACTTCATCGGGCGAAGAATATCTTCAATATAATCAGCGCCGCCCATAGGATTAGCAGGTGAAATTTTTATTAATTGAGTTCTTGCCTTCCACGCGGAATATGCTTCATTTGGTGTTGTTGCAGTCATAATCAAAGGAATTTTTTGGCTTTTACAAAGTCTTACAAGATTCATTTGAAATACGGGAGAAACAACCACATCTACACCCGAATCTATTGCGATCTGAGCTTGACGCTGAGTAATTATTCCGCCTGCCATAATCATCGGGCGAGTACTTTGACTTGTAATATCTTTTATAACATTAACCATTTCGGGCTTTTCGATAACTATTTCAATAATATTTATACCGCCTTGAGTTAATGCGTTAACAATATCTTTTGTTTTTTGTACATCCTCAATTCTTAAGACTGCAAATAATTTTTCGGCTGATATCTTCTCTATGGGATTCATTTTTTATTTCTTTCTCAACTTCAATAAATTTGTCATAAAAGCATTATCAATTTTATCTGATTTATCAAATGTAATTATTTTTTCCAAATCTTCTTTAAATTGTGTAATATCATCGTATTTTCTAAGAATACCGTCAATAGCAACAGATATATCACCTGTTTCTTCGGAAACAACAATGCAGGCGGAATCGGAAATTTCGCTGGCACCTATTGCGGCTCTATGTCTTGTTCCGTATCTCCAGCTGAGTTTTGGATCTTCTGTTAAAGGAAGAAGAACACCTGCCGCCAGTATTTTATCATTATAAATAACCATAGCACCGTCGTGCAGCGGAGTATTAGGGAAAAATATTGTTAAAATAAGCTCGGTTGAAATATCAGCATTAATAGGAATTCCAACCTCATTATACATAGACTTATCTTCCGCTTTTTGTATAACGATTAAAGCACCTCTTTTAACACGGCTGCAATATTTTACGGCCTCCGTTATTTCTTTTATTACATTTGTTTTTTTATCGGCATTATTATTTTTGAATGAAAAGAAATTCTTAGCCACAAATTTAGTCTGTCCGAGATGAACAAGCAATTTTCTAAGCTCGGGCTGAAAAACTATAACCAATGATAATAAAATACCCGATAATAAATATTGCGCAATTTGACCTAAGAGATGAAATTCAAGTGCAATAAGTACAGCCGAAAATATCCACGCCACAATTATAAACAATAAAATACCTCTGACCAATTTTTCAGCTTGAGTATTTTTAATAAATTTTAAATATATATATGCAACAATAATTACAACAATAACAACTTGAATAATATCTTTAAATGTAAAAGAAACAGGACTGTTAACCAGCTCCGCACCGTTTAATAAATTTCTGTATACATCTAACATTTTGTTGAACATTAACTATCCGTTCATTCTATCGGGAATTACATCCGACTCACATAATTGCGCATAAGTTTGTCTATTTATAATAATATCAGATTTTCCATTATTTACAAGTACTGCAGCAGGTTTTAAAACTCTGTTATAATTACTGGACATAGAATAGCCGTATGCACCTGTATTATAGAAACAGATAATATCTCCTTCTTCAATTTCAGGCAAAACAATATCTTTAGCCAAAATATCACCTGATTCACAAAATCTGCCTGCAATAGTAACTTTTTCAACAGGTTTTTCATTCGGTTTATTGGCTATTTCAACGGTATATTTAGCTTGATAGAGGCTTGGTCTGGCATTATCAGCCATTCCGCCGTCAACAGCCTGATATTTTCTGCCGTTTGGTACTTTTTTAGAACTTCCCGCCGTATATATAGTAACACCTGCTGTTCCTACTATACTTCTTCCGGGTTCTATAAATACATAAGGTTCATCTATATTGTACTTTTGAGCGTGAGTTCTGATTGAATCGATGATTGTATTTGCGATTTCATATATTGATATCGGTTTATCCTCTTCAGTATATTTAATTCCGAGCCCGCCGCCTAAATTTATTTCGCTTAATTCTATATTATACTTATCCTTGATTCTTTTTATTTCATTAAAAATAACATCCACTTCATCATAATATACTTGTTTTTCAAATATTTGCGAGCCGATATGAGCATGAAGCCCCACCAAATGCAAATTAATATATTCGTCTCTTATAAGTTCAAGCGCTTCATCAATTTGAGTAAGGTCAAACCCGAATTTAGAGTCCAAATGCCCTGTTTGAATATATTCATGAGTATGACATTCAATTCCGGGGGTTATTCTTAAAAGTATTCTGACCGTTTTATTTTTCGATTTGGCAATATCATTTAAAAGCGCAAGTTCAAAGAAATTATCAACAGAAACCGTTCCTATCCCTAAATCAAGAGCCATATTAAGTTCATCATAAGATTTGTTGTTTCCGTTAAATAAGGTTTTTGACATATCAAACCCTGATGATTGAGCAGTATATATTTCGCCTCCCGAACACAAATCAAGTCCGAAGCCTTCCTGTGCCATTATTTTGCACACAGCCTTTGTCATAAAGGCTTTAGAGGCATACATCATTCGCATTTTAGGATAATTTTTAAATGCATCCTTATAACTTTTTGTAATTGAGCGAATTGTTGCTTCATCAAATATATATAAAGGTGTTGCATACTCATTCGCAAGTTCAATAAGGTCGCATCCGCCTATTTCTATATTTCCGTTTTCATTAATTCGGGTTGTAACTGGTTTAATTTCTTGATTTGCCGTATTCATACTATCTCCTTAACAATCTTTTTTATAATATCATGAACATAATCAATCTTGATAAACATAAAAAAAGTATTATTATAAATAATATGAAGAAAGTTATTATTTTACTCGTTTTAATACTTATATCTTTACCCAGTGTATCTGATGAAGATTATGATACTCTCTATGATAATGTAGAGCCGTTTCAAACAAAATTATATAATGATATAGACCCTTTTCAGGACGAAGATACCATAAAATATTCCTGGTCGCCGTATCCATTGTTCAGGACATCTGCCGAATTATTTTTTAAAGATATAAAAATTGAACCGGGATATTACCTTTTAACCCCGAGGCAATTTAATGAAAAAGATTATATACTGTTTAAACAAAACGGAAAAGTTCAATATATAATTCCTGCGGCAAAAAAAGAGGCAACACCTTTTAATTTTTATAATGCAAACGTAGCGCCAATGGCAAAAACAAAATGGCAAAAGTTTGCTTCAGGCATCAGAAAGAAATTTTATGATACGGCAAAAGATTCAGGGCGTTCTACTCCGCCTAATTCTTTGGTTGATATAAAAGTTGAAATAAAATATATTGTTATGACTTTATACTATGGAGAAGACAAATATACGGTATTATTTAAGAGAAGCCCGTATTAATCTTTCTTAAGTTTTGATTTTCTCACAACAAACCCGCATTTACTGCAAGCCAGAATTTGACCCGTGGAATCTATGGGCAAAAAATTATGAGAACACGTAACGGGATCTTCAAGCTCGCTTCTGTCCTCCATTGAAGGCAATTCTATATTTTTTTCTTTATTTTTGTATTTTAAATATAAACGTATTATTTTCTCAATTATATACATATCACATCTTATCCAAAATAATTGAAGCACATAATAAAAGAGTAAAAACCGTATGCAAAGTTTGAGCGAGCATAAATTTATATAAAAAACTTTTTTTATCATCCGCCGCATTAATATGATTTTTCATTTCTTTTAAAAGTTTAACCGCTAACGGTAAAGAAAGAACAGGAATTAAATAAACAATACCTATTTTCCCCATAAAAAAGAATACAAATAAATTAACATAAGCCATAATAACAAAAACAAAAAGCAGGATATAAGCATTAAACTGATTGCCTGAAATCGTACATAAAGTAATCTTCCTGTTTGTTTCGTCAAATTTATAGTCTAAAAGCATATGATTATGAAGTATTGCAACCGTCAAGAAACCTGTTGATATTGAAAGAATAAGCAGTTTTACAGAAACATCTCCCGTCATAACAAAATAAACGCCCAAATACAATAAAGGAGAGAATATTATTGCAATAAGAACTTCGCCAAAACCTTTAGAACCTAAAACGGGATATAATAAACATAAAACTGCAGTTAAAATTATAAGCCACAACAATTCAAAACCGCATTTATAAATAAAGAATACTCCGATAATAAATGCTAAAATAAATAAAATTAAACACAATATAAATGCATTTTTTATTGTTAAATCGCCGTTAAAGATGTATTTACACTTACCCTCCTGAAAGTTAAATTTATCTTTTAATCCCTTATCAATAGCGGATTTTTCTCTTATATAGTCAATAACATCATCAAAAAGATTAGCTGCCATATGCAAAATAAGAATTCCTAATAAAGACAACAGACCATAATATATATCAGCTCCTTTTTTTAATGCAAAAGTAAACGGAATTACCCAAGACATAAAGGAAATAGGAAGAGAATAACATCTGCATGCCGTAAAAAGAATTTCAGCTTTTTTAGTAAAATTATCAAAAAAAAGCAAAAGAAACCTCCCAATATATAACAATCATACCTCAAAAAAGACGAAAGATTGTTAAATTTTGTTAAAATTATTTTGTTATCATATTTAAATAAGATATAATATTAAAAAAACAATCAAAATTAATACGTTTAAAAATATAAAATAGTATTTTAATTTATATAAAAATGTGCTATTATAATAGAACCTGATATGATAAAGTGTTTCTTTTACATTTTATCCCGAAACAAAAAATAGTTAATATTTTTTAAAAAATGGAACAAAAATAGCAATAAAGGAAAATCAAAATTTTTTATATAAAAGTGATGGTAAGTAAGTAGATTTTTTGTCGGAGGAAGAATGACAATAAGTGTGAACTCTAGAAAAAAACAAGCAAAGAAGTCTTTTGATGAATTATTAAATGATTTAAGAACAAGTAATTCAGAAAAGGTTAGATATAATGCTGCAAGAGTCCTTGGAGAAATGGGCGACTCAAGTGCAGTAGAACCTTTAATAGACGTATTAAAAAATGACAGAAACGGTTCCGTAAGATTATATGCAGCAAGAGCATTAGGAGAACTTGGCGAAGTATCTGCAACAATGCCGTTAATCGAATCACTTCGTGAAGACAGAAACGTAGATGTACGTGTTCGTGCAGCAAGAGCATTAGGCAGACTCGGCGGAAAAGAAGTTGTTGAACCGTTAGTTGAAGCTTTAAATGATGAAAATCCTCAGGTTTGTATTACAGCAACTGATGCTTTAATTGAAATAGGTGATGTTGCAACAGATTCTTTAATTGAATCATTAGACAGTGAGAAAGTAAATGTAAGATGCGATGCAACTAGAGCATTGGGCGAAATCGGAAATCCTAAAGCAGTTGAACACGTTATTAAAATGCTTAAAGATGAATGGGTAAATGTTAGAATTTATGCCGTTACTTCATTAGGTAAACTTAATGACACAAAAGCAGTTCCTTCTTTAATAGAAGTTATGCAGAATGAAAAAGAAAATGATTTGGTTAGAGCAGGTGCAGCTGCTGCACTTGGTGTTCTTCGTGACCAAAGAGCTTTACTTCCGCTTAGAGAACTTATTGTGAAAGCAGAAGAACTCGGTGAACTTGAAGATACAGCTCTTAAATCTTTTAAAAAGATTATGGCTGCTAATTGGAAACCTGTTAATGAAGTTCAAGCTAAAAAAGTATCAGTGTAAATAAAAAAATTAATAAAAAAAACTCTGAATGAAAATTCAGAGTTTTTTTTTGTGTTAAATTAAATCTCATTTTTGACATTAATCATTGTTTTATTTAAAGTAATAATAGTGCAGTAAGGGCTATTATTATATGAAAATTAAAGCAGAAAATCTTGTTAAAATATATAATGACAGAACAGTTGTAAATGATATTTCAATTGAGGTAAATAAAGGAGAAGTGGTAGGACTTTTGGGTCCTAACGGTGCCGGTAAAACAACAACTTTTTATATGGTTGTAGGACTTGTCAGACCGAATTCAGGAAAAATTTATATTGATGATATTGATTTAACAGAAATGACAATGAATATCCGCGCAAAACACGGTATCGGATATCTCCCGCAAGAAGCCTCCATTTTTAGAAAACTTTCCGTTGAAGATAATATTAAATTGGTTTTAGAGTTAAATGACAAACTTAATAAACAAGAAAAAAAAGATAAGTTAGAAGAACTGCTGGAAGAATTTAGTATAAAAAGATTAAGAGATACATCTGCAGTTTCATTATCAGGCGGAGAAAGAAGAAGAGTTGAAATAGCAAGAGCCTTAGCAGCAAGTCCTGAATTTATTCTGCTTGATGAACCGTTTGCAGGTATCGACCCTATTGCGATAGGAGAAATCAAAGACAATATTAAATTATTGTCAAACAGAGGGCTGGGAGTTTTAATAACAGATCACAATCCTAAAGCGACTTTGTCTATTACAGATAGAGCATACGTTATTTTTGACGGTAAAATAAAAATTAAAGGCACAAGAGATGAAATTGCCAATGATGAAATCGCAAAACAATTCTATCTGGGAAAGGATTTTTCTCTTTAATGAAAATAAAACTTATTGATAAGTATATATTTTCTCAAGTTTTCTGGGCATGTTTTGCTTGTGTATTCATTTTTATGATTGTCTGGATAATGCCTGAAATATTTTTAAGAACTGTACAACGAGCTTTAAGCGGTGTTTATACAATAGAAATGGCAATATCCGTTATTGTTTATGAATTGCCGAAAGTTTTAAATATTGCTCTGCCTGTCGGAATGTTGTTAGGTACTATTTTAACTTTTGATAAATTAAGTAAAGACTTCGAAGTCACTGTTATGCGAGCTTCCGGTATATCATTTACCAGAATTATATCATCTGCCATAGTAATAAGTTTTTTTGCAATGATATTAACATTTTTTGTAGGTTCAAAACTCCTGCCTTATTCTGCTTGTAAATTAAAAGATATAAAAGGCGAAAACAGAGTATCTCAATTCGTTTTCCCCGTAAAAAATCAAAATGATTCTCTTAACAAAATTCTTATAATATCAAATTTTGACGATAATAATATCAGGGATGTTATTGTATTAAACTTTTATGATGAAACTACCGACGGTTCAAGTCTGCTGTCAGGAATAACTGTTTCGGATTTTGTTAAATATAAAAATTCAACTTGGATTATAAACTCTGCAAAAAAATATAATATTTCTAAAGAAGGCATTTTTGAGAGCATTGATAAGGTAAAAAATCTAACTGTTTTAAAAGGAAATGCAGGTTTAAATGCCTTTAAATTAATGAAATATTCTATTTACAGAGATAGAGAACTCACAAATCCGCAAATCTCAGAATACATTAAACTGCTAAAAAAAGAGAAAATGGACGATGAATACAGATATATGCTCAATAAATATATTCAAAGATTTGTACACTCTTTTATGTGCATTTTATTTGCTATTTTAGGCTGTTTGCTCGGGTTTTCTCAACCGAGGGAACAAAGACTTATCGGTATGCTGATTGCAGTCGGGATAATTTTTGCTTACTATATTACTATTCCGTTTTTTGACCTGCTTGCCGAAAAATCAATCCTATCGCCTTGGATTACTTCTATGATTGCACCATTTTCAGCTATAATATTAATAATAATATTTAAAAAGATAAAGGATTTATAATGAAAAAAATATTAGCAATTTTTATTATGACTTTTTTGTTTTTCTTATTACCCTTAAGCGCAAATGCTAAATTTAAACAAAAAGATTACAGAATAGTAGAAGACCCTGAGGGTGTTTTTATTATTGAACTTAATTCCGAATTAATAAAAGACAGATTTATGCCTTATGTTGTTGAAGGCTTAGAAACAAATGCCGATGTTTTTGATAATACGGGGGCAAAATTAGTCATCAATGCAGGTTTTTTTGATCCTAAAAATAAAAAAACAGTATCTTATGTTGTAATTGATTCAAATACCGTTCTTGATCCGCATGATAATGAAAATCTGATGGGAAATAAAGTATTAGAACCATATATGGGCAAGATATTAAACCGCACTGAATTCAGAATAATAAAAAAAGATAACGGAAAAATTGTTTATGATATCTGTCCTCACGAATACAGTGTAAAAGATGATGAAACACTAATTCATTCCGTACAGGCAGGTCCTATGCTGTTGCCTGATTTGAGATTGGAAGAAGAATTTTTTGTCCTCAAAAAAGACGGAAAAATAACAAGTGAATCAGCCTCATGCCTGCATAAATACGCAAGAACAGGAATAGGCATTAAAGATAACAATGTATATTTATTTATCGCAACAAGAGATTATCCGATGACATTGGAAGAGTTAAAAGACTTAACCAGAAAATGGGGTATGGAAAAATCAATGGCATTTGACGGCGGCGGTTCTACTTCTTTTAACTCAAAAGAATTGAGTATCATTTCAGAAAAAGATAATCAGGCAAGGAAATTAAAATCATTTCTTATTTTGAAATAAAGTCAACTACAGCTATTAATCCAAGCTTATAGCTGTTTTTTCCGAAGCCTGTTATTTGTCCTATGCAAGCAGGAGCGGTAAGTGATATTTTTCTGAATTCTTCTCTTGTATGGATATTAGAAAGATGAATTTCCACAGCAGGAATTTGAACCGCAAGAATGGCATCTCTTATTGCAACACTGGTATGAGTATATGCAGCGGGATTAATCACAATTCCGTCAAATTTATCTTTTGCTTCCTGTATTTTATTTACAAGCTCGCCTTCAATATTACTTTGGAAGAAAACTGTTTCCACTCCGATATTTTGAGCTTCTTTTTTGATAAAATTTTCTATATCATAAAGCGTTTCATTTCCATATTTATCAGGTTCTCTTGTACCTAAAAGATTTAAATTCGGGCCGTTTAAAAATAATATTTTCATATTTAAACCTCTTTTTTTAATGAATTAATTAATAATTTTGTTTTTTCACGAACTTTTTCATCTTCTGCTATTATTTGTTCTATCGAAGGTGAATTAATACCTTCATAAGAATCATATATTTTTTTAGTTATTTTATAAATATCGGTAAATTTAATTTTTTTATTCAGAAAAGCAAAAACAGCTTCTTCATTGGCAGCATTCATACAAACAGGATATGTATTGCCTTTTTTACCTGCATCAATTGCTAAAGCCAAAGAAGGAAATTTTTCATAATCGGGTTCAAAAAACTCAAATTTAGCAGCCTTAAAGAAATCAAAACTCTCTGTTTCAATACCTTCTAAGCGCTCAGGATATGTAAGAGCGTATTGAATGGGAATATGCATACTCGGATTTCCAATCTGCGCAATAATACTTCCGTCTTTATATTCAACAGCACTGTGAATATAACTTTGAGGATGAACAACAACCTTGATATCCTCATAATCCATATTAAATAAATGGTGCGCCTCAATAACTTCAAGTCCTTTATTCATCAAAGTAGCTGAATCAACCGTAATTTTCTTTCCCATTTTCCATCTCGGATGATTTAAAGCTTCATTTAAATCAGCATTTTCCATATCCTCTTTTGAAGCGGTTCTAAAAGGCCCGCCTGATGATGTTATTATAAGGTGTTTAACATCTTCACGTTTATTAATGCACTGAAATATAGCGGAATGTTCACTATCCACGGGTAAAATTTTCACATTATTTTCCTTAGCCAATGACATCACTATATCACCTGCCATAACAAGAGTTTCTTTATTTGCAAGTGCTATATTTATCTTATTTTTAATTGCTCTGATAGTAGGTTTAAGCCCTATTTTACCCGATACGGCCACCAGAATTAAATCAAGTTCTTTTAAATCAGCAATTTTAATAAGCCCGTCTTCTCCGTAAAAAAATTCGGTTTGTTTAAAAATATTCTTCAAATGTTCAAAGGTTTCTTTTTGTTTTACACAAACATACTTGGGAGAATATTTTTTAATCTGCTCAGAAATTAAATCAATATTATCACCGGCGGTCAAAGCAGCTATTTCAAACCTGTCAGGGAGCATATCAATAACTTCCAGTGCCTGAGTACCTATTGAACCGGTAGAACCTAAAACGGCAATCTTCTTTTTTTTATTAAACACGTCCATAAATATCTTGCAGTCTTTCAATATCATTTTCGTCCAAAATATCACCCTGCTGTACTTCAAGAACTTTAAGCTGAGATACTCCGTTATTTTGAAGTGAATGAATTTCTTCCACATCAATATCAATACTGTCTCCGGGATTTAGTAATATTTCCTTTTTCCCTTTTATAACACAAGCCTGACCTTCAAGAATAATCCAGTGTTCACTTCTATGGAAATGTTTTTGCAAACTTAATTTAGCATTAGGATTAACGGTTATGCACTTTGTAAGAAACCCCTGACCATTTTCCAATACGGTATAATATCCCCAGGGTCTGTATACCGTCTTATGTATTTCTTTTGCGGAAGAATTTTTTCCGTTTAATTTTTTATAAATTCTTTTTACACCATCCGTATCTTTTTTATTACAAACAAGCAATGCATCATCTGTTTCCACAACAATAGAATCCTTTAACCCCATTGTTGCAACAAGCTTTGTTGTTGAATAAACAAATGAATTATCAGAACCTATGTCTAAAGCATTTCCCGATATATAATTTCCTCTTTCATCCTTTTTACCTATCTCATAAACAACATCCCAAGAGCCTATATCGAGCCACTTAACGTCAAACGGAACAGTTACAAGCTTTTTTGTTTTTTCCATCAATGCATAATCAACGGATATTTCAGGCATTTTTTCATATTCTGCCAGCGTAACGGAGGGTATAGTATCTTTTACTTCTGTTTTTTCAATAAGTTTAAATATTTCTTTAGTATTTGATTTAAGTTCAGTTAAAAAAGTATCAGGCGTAAACATATATATACCCGTATTTACATATAACTGTCCTTTAAGTTTTTCCTGCTGAGTTTTATTATCCGGTTTTTCAATAAAACTTGTTACTTTAAGCGCCTCAGGAACAATTTCACTTACTTTGGGATTTTTTCTGGCTTTTACATATCCGAATTTTTCATTTAATTTATTAGTTTTTGTTGAAAACGAAACTATATAACCTTGTTGAGCAAGAGGAATACCTTTTTCAACGATTTCAATAAAAGCTTCACGGTTAAAAACAAGATGGTCACAGGGAACAGCAATAATAACAGGCTGTTCTTTTGAAAAACGTGCATTATTTTGAATATATTTAACAGCTATAGCTAAAGCAGGCATAGTATTTTTTGAAACAGGCTCCGTTATAACCTTATAGTCCTTATTTCTGCAAAATTTTTCTTCCAACAATTTAAGCTGCTCTTTAATCATGGAAACATGTTTAATATTAGTTGCGGTTATAATATTTTTATCATCAACTATACCGGCAATTCTCAAAAAAGTCTGCTGAAAAAGAGAAACATCATTATCAAATTTTAACAGCTGTTTAGGATACATTTCTCTTGAAAGCGGCCACAATCTGCTTCCCAAACCACCTGCTAAAATTACCGAATATAATGCTGACATGAAACTCCCCTCGTCTGATATCTTATTATACAATAAATCAAATAAATATAGAAATTATTAAAATCTTTTCCTAATCAAAATAAGGTCGTATAATCATTGTATGAAAAATTATAAAACAATAATATCAATGATGTCAGGCACTTCTTTAGACGGGGTTGACGCTTGTCTTGTTAAAATTTTTGACGACCTGTCTTTTGAAATTTCAGATAGTTTCTCTCTTGATTATCCGTCTGATGTAAAAAACAAATTATTACAATTAGCTAATAATAAAGGTACTGTTGAAGATATCTGTTTTATGAATTTTGTTATAGGCGAATTATTTGCAAAAACCGCAAATTCTTTAATAAAAAAAGCCAAAATAAAAAAAGAAAACATAGATTTTATATCTTCTCACGGTCAAACAATATGGCATAGTCCGTTTTACAAGGAAATTGGGGGAATAAAAACAAAAAGTACTCTGCAAATCGGAGACATTTCAGTAATTGCTCATAAAACAGGAATAATGACAGTAGGTGATTTCAGAACAAAAGATATGGCTGCAAACGGTGACGGAGCGCCGTTAGTTCCGTTTGCGGATAAAATCATATTCGGTTCTGATAAAAACAGACTTATTCAAAATATCGGCGGAATATCTAACGTCACCGTTCTATCTAAAGATTGTCCCATATTTGCTTTTGATAACGGAGTAGGCAATATGCTGATTGATTTTTATATGAATAAGCTTTTTAATCTTCCGTTTGATAAAAACGGTGAAACTGCACAACATGGAAAAGTTGATGAAAATTGGCTTAATGAACTGTTAAATGAGCCTTATTATGAAAAAACACCTCCAAAAACAACAGGGAGAGAATTATATAATGAAAATTATGCCCTTGAAAAATTGAAAACCGCACCTTCAGATAAATATGATATTATTGCAACAATTACAAATTTAACGGCAAGAGTAATAGCTGATTCATATAAAAAGTTTATATTTCCCAAAACAAATATAGAAGAAATAATATTAGGCGGCGGAGGAGCTTACAATTTAACACTAATAAAATTTTTAAAAGATTATCTGCCAAATACAGACATAAAAACACACGAAGACTATAATATCCCCAATAAACTAAAAGAGTGTTTAGCCTTTGCTTATCTTGGTTATTATACAGTAAATAAAAAGCCCAATAACGAACCATCCGCTACGGGAGCGGATGATAACGTTATAATGGGTAAAATTTCTTACTGATTATACGCTTGTTATTGCACCCTTATCGGAAGATGAAACAACAGTCGCATATCTTTTTAAATAGCCTTTTTTAATCTTAACGGGAAGCGGATTAAATTTTGACAATCTTTCCTTTAATACGGATTCATCAACTTTTAAGGTTAATTCTCTTTTCGGGATATTAATATAAATTTCATCACCGTCTTCAATAACCCCGATAATTCCGCCTATAGGGGCTTCAGGACAAATATGACCTATACATAAACCTCTTGTACCGCCGGAAAATCTTCCGTCAGTTATTAAAGCAACTTTACTGCCTAAGCCCTTACCAACAATTGCAGAAGTAGGAGAGAGCATTTCTCTCATACCGGGGCCGCCTTTAGGTCCTTCATATCGAATAACGACAACATCACCTGCTTTAATTTTATCATCCATAATAGCCTGCATTGCCGTTTCTTCACTGTCAAAGGTCTTGGCTTTACCCGTAAATTCAAGACAATCTTTTTCGACACCCGATATTTTAACAACAGCACCGTCAGGCGCAAGATTACCGTGTAATACAGCCAGTCCGGGGTTTGAAGTTATCGGATCTGATATTGGTCTTATAACCTCATTGTCACACCAAATATCAGCTGAAGCTATTTGAGACAGTTTTAAGCCCGATACCCCTTTTGTATCTTTCATCTCAGCTATATTTCCGTATATGGTTTTTAATACGGCAGGAATACCTCCCGCATTATCCAAGTCCGTCATAGTTTTAGCTGCAGAAGGGTCTAATTTTATAATTTGAGGGACTTTAAAACTCAATTCTTCAAAGTCTTTTAATGTTATATCAACCCCTGCTTCATTTGCTATAGCAAGCAAATGCAAAATAGAATTTGTAGAACCGCCTAACGCCAAATCCACAATTATGGCATTTCTAATGGAATCCTTAGTTATAATTGAAGACGGGCGGATGTCTTTTTCTATAAGTTCATTTATAATTACACCCGAATCAAAGGCAATTCTCTTGGTCTTAGCACTAACGGCAGCCGATGTGGCACACCCCGGCAGACTCATTCCCATAACTTCCGTTAAACAAGCCATGGTATTAGCCGTATACAAGCCCTGACAAGCACCTGCTGTCGGACAAGACGTTATTTCCATTTCTTTGAGCATTTTTTCGTCTATTTCACCGTTTGTAAATTTACCTACGGCTTCAAAAGTACCTTTAATCATCGTCAAGGTATTATTATGGCATTTTCCGTCAGACATTGGGCCTACCGTAACAACAATAGAGGGGATATCAAGCCTTGCCGCCGCCATTATCATTCCGGGAGTAATCTTATCGCAGTTTGTCAATAAAACAAGTCCGTCTAATTTATGAGCATTTGCAACGGATTCAACACAATCGGCAATCAAATCTCTTGAAGGCAGAGAATAATTCATACCGCTGTGTCCCATTGCAATACCGTCACATATTGCAGGTACACCGAATATAAAAGCCTGACCACCGCCCGTATGAATACCTTTCTCAATTTGTCTTTCTATATCACGCATTGAGCAATGTCCCGGAACCAAGTCGCTAAAACTGCTTGCTATTCCTATAAATCTTTTATTTATTTGTTTTTCGCTTACTCCCGTTCCGTACAACAAAGACCTGTGCGGAGTCCTTTGTATTCCTTGTTTTATCTCATCACTTCTCATTGACTTTTCTCCTAATGTTATATTAATCCCAATTCCTTATGTTTAGAATATATTATTTCTGCCATATTATCCAATTTGAGATAATCATCAGCCTTAGCTTTACCTTTAACCATAATAGGTTCAATAACATCAAGCTTTAATGGAGCAAGCATTTCCGCCATTTTACCGAAAAGATTACCGCCCCAGCCGTAAGAACCGATAAATGAAGCTATTTTTGCTTTTGGTCTCAGCACCGATGCAAGATATACGGTATTGAATGCGGCAGGATGAGGCCCCGCTAAGACCATTGAAGTTCCGAGGACTATTGTGGTTCCATCCACTAAAGCCATAGCTAAATCACCCAGATTTCCGTCAACCATATCATATTTTATTGAAGGAATTCCTTTTTCTTTCAATTTTTCGGCAAGATAATCAATCATTTCCTCAGTTGATTTATACATGGAAACAAAAGGAAGAAGAACAAGATTTTTTCCTTTTTCTCCTGCCCAGTCCTCATAAAGATTTAATATATAATCGGGATTCTTATGAATAGGACCATGACTCGGAAGTATCATATCAACTTTTAAATCCTGCAATTGTTTAACATATTTTCTGCAAACATTACTAAATGGCATCATAATTTCTGCAAAGTATTTTTTTGCACTTTTTTCAAGCTCTTTTGAAGGAACTGCAAACACATCATCAAAAATATAATGAGCGCCTAAAAAATCACAAGTACAAATTATATTATCTTCCTTTATATATGTAAACATAGTATCAGGCCAGTGAACCCCAGGAGATATCATAAATTTAAGTGTTTTATCTCCGAGTGACAGTTCTTCATTATTAGATATAATCTTTATTTTATCTTCAGGAACTAATAACATTTCTTGAATATTTTTTGCACAAACTGCATTTGTAACAACAAGCGCAGAAGGAAATTTTTCAAGTAATGCAGGGATACTCCCCGAATGGTCCTGTTCACCATGGTTTGCTATTATATAATCAACTTTTGTAATCCCGTTTTCATCAAAAGAATCAATATATTCTTTGGTAAATTTAGGATACATAGTATCAATAACAGCAGTTTTTTCACTGCCTTTTACAATATATGAATTATAACTTGTTCCGTTATCTAAGGGTATTAACTCATCAAAAATTAAACGGCCCGAATCATTCATACCTGCATAAAATATGCCGTCTTTAATAAATTTATATTTCATTTTCTGCCTCTATAATAAACTATTGTTTTTCAAACATGTCTTTACCGACACCGCAAATAGGACATACATAATCATCAGGTAAATCCTCAAATGCTATATTGTTATTTTCAGAAGGTTCATAAACCCAATGACAAGCCATGCAAACATAATTTTCCATAAATTACCTCATTTCTTTTGTACATTATTGAGGATAACATTCGTAAGAAAAGCATGCAATAAGACATATTATTAAGTTTTGTTAAATATTTTTAAAGTTTCCCGCCATATTGCCGATAAATAAAAATAAAAAGGGAAATAGGTATGAATTTTGAATCTATTAAAAACGGATTTATTAGTTATTTACAAGAAAAACTGGGGGCAGAAAACCCTGAATATAGTTATGAAAATATTCCGGATTCAAATATAAGCATATTTATGTACAGTAATGAATTCAAACAATACCTGACCGAAGAAGTAGGAGCCGATGTATCTATATTTTCAAAAAGTATCAATGATATTATGAACATGGAAGTTGTAAACGGGAAACTCGTTGATACAAATACAGATTCATTTGAACGCAACAATAACAGTTCAGATTCAGACATGATGGCAGACTTTTTAAATGAAATGTTTTCTGATGAAAAAGTAATAAATACACTTGATGTTGATATGAACGGCAGTTTAAATAAAGATGAAATGAATACATTTCTTATGGGTGTAGCAAATGCTGATGAAAATCAACAGGTAACATTTGATAACATGGCAAAATCCGTTCAAGCAATTCAAAACGGGACATACAGTCAGGAAGAAATCGCAGAAAGTAACGGAAATATTCTAAACAGAATGCTTGACGGCATATATGAAAACAACACCGTAAGAAAAACACTTGATTTGGACGGTGACGGAGAATTATCCGATGAAGAAAAAGCACAATTCGAAGAATATATAAAAGGTTATGACGGCAATAGCGACGAATTAACCGAAGCTGATATTAAACGTGCTTTTGATGATATTATGTCCGGTAAATTCAGTTATGATAATGATTTAAAAACAAGATCAGAAGAAATAGATAAACTGGCTGAAATAGAAGCTGCCGGAAATGAACCAAACAGTGAAATCGGAGGTTCTGATATATCATCTCCGGAAAGCTCCGGATATTCAGGTGGTTACGGAAATGCCGGAAGTTATAACTCATTTTCATCTTCAAATTCTAATGCACCTAAAACCCTTGATAATATGACATTAGAAGAGCTTGAGGCTGAAAAAAATTCAAGAGAATCAGAAGTTAGTGATGCAAGACAAGCCGTAAATGATGTTCATTCGGGTCAAAACGAAGCAGTTAAAAAGGCGGAAGAAGATGAAATGCAAGCCGAAGATGATTATAAAAATGCGGTTGCTAATGATGAAAAAATAGATGCTCAAACAAAAAAGAATTTAAACGAATGCCTTGAAAAAATATCTAAGCAGGAAGATGTTGTAGACGGATTAAATTCTGACATTTCGGATAAAGAAAATGAAATTAAAGATCAAAATTATGTTATAAGTGAAGACAAATCAAATATATCAGCACTTGAATCCGCTCTGGCTTCATTGCAGCAACAATCTTCAGAAGATCCTGAAAAACAAGCAGAAATAGACGCAAAAATTGCTAAAGTCAGACAAGAACTGGAAGATGCAAAGGCTAAACTTGAAAAAGATAATGCCGATTTGGAAACTTTAGAAAAAGCAAAAGGTGATCTGGAAAAACAACTTACTGATGAACAAGCAGTTCTGGATGAATACGAAAAAGAAAAAGACGAAATTGAAAAAGAAATTTCTGCAAATTGTTCTGATGAAACAAAAGAAGCTATGAAGGCTTATAATGATGCAAAAAGCAATACCAAACAAACTAAAGAAACCGAATTATCCAATGCTGATTCCGCACTAAAAACCGCATTAGAGGCATTAGATGAAGTTAACGAAAAAATCAATGAAAAGAAAGCTGAAAAAACAAAAAAAGAGAATTCAATAAGCGAATATAATTTTGATTTTGAACTGAATTTATCGGGTGTTCAAGAAAGAGAACTTGAAGCATTTAAACAAAATTGGGAACAAAACCATGATAAATATGAAAAAGTTGAAGAAGCAACAGGTATGCCTGCTGAACTTGTAGCTGCGATACACTGGCGAGAAGGTTCAGGGAACTTCAATACTTACCTGCACAACGGACAACCTTTAGGACAGACAACAACTATTGTACCAAAAGGTATATATTTTGAGGATTGGACCGAAGCTGCCATTGATGCGGTTACAAATTACGGCGGCGGCCTTTCATCAATTGAAGAAGGAAATCTGGATACTTATTATGATTATGCGGAAAAATATAACGGGCTGGGATATAGAAAAAGAGGACTTCCATCTCCTTATGTATGGGCGGGAACCAATAATTATTCAAGCGGTAAATATGTGAGAGACGGAGTATTTGACCCGAATGCAGTTGATCAGCAGTTAGGCGTCGCTGTTATGCTCCAAGCTCTTCTCGGTTAATCTACATAGATTAGCCGGCTTCCCGTTTTATTTTCTCAATCTGTTTTTTACACTGTTAAAAAACAGATTGAGGGATAATGAAAAAAATTTTAATAATAATTTTTATAATAATAATTCAACCCGCAATGGCAAAAACAATTACGGGAGAAATAAAAAAAGAAACACAATCTAATACAAACACAATATATGATTTATACAGCAACCGCCCAATAGAAGGGGCAAAAGTAAAGCTGCCATCAAAACATTTTGAAACCGTCACGGATAATAACGGAACCTTTCAGCTTGGAACAAGAATCAATTCACCTACAATAATGTCCGTGGAAAAATCCGGATATAAACCGTTTTCATTAACATTAAACTCCACTCCGAATACACCGATTTCTATAGGAATAGAAAAAACTACCCCGCAGGATATTATAATAGAAACCGATATGATACACCTTGGAGATAATTCGTTTTCGGAAAATTCAGCCAACGCTTATGACTTTTCATTAAAATCAACAGGTGCATTTTATTCTAAAGACCTACCCGTTAAAAAACATATAAAAGATGATGAAAATATCTTCCTTGTTATAGGTTCAATCATAGGAATTGATACAATTCAATCACAAAAAATGGGACAATCAAAAGTCCGAACATCATATTCAAGTCCGCCTGAAATATTCTGCAACGGAAGTAAAATTGCCGAAATAAAAATTAACGGTGATAATCAGCGCATTAATATTCCAAAACCTCTTATTCTGGGTAAAGAACTCATTAATATTACCGTTAAAACGGGAAGAAATTTATATAAAACCTCCGCCGTTGATTATGATGATATAGAGTTTACAAATTTATTACTTGAAATAAAATAATCAAAATTTAATCTAGTGTCGCACTCTACTACCGACTCCTCGTCGCTGTACGAGTGCTCACCTTTTCAATAACGTCACTCTCAAAATTTTACTCACACCACTTCGTGTCTTATCGTAAAATTTTGTTCGGACAATATATCATATTTCTGCTATAATTATTTCAAGGAGGGTTTATGCCTTTTGAATTTAAGGAATATGATATAAAAGGAGTCAAACTCGTAATTCCAAAAGTCTTTGAGGATGAAAGAGGTTTTTTCCTTGAAAGTTATAAAAAATCCGATTTTTATAATAACGGAATAGAAGTAGAATTTAATCAGGATAATCATTCAAAATCTACAAAAGGAGTACTTAGAGGACTTCATTATCAAAAAAGTCCGAAAGGTCAGGCAAAACTTGTCAGATGTATAAAAGGTGAAATTTTTGATGTTGCGGTGGACATTAGAAGAAATTCACCTACATTCGGCAGATGGGTGGGAGAAAAGTTATCGGAATCTAACAAATATATGCTTTATATTCCGGAAGGTTTTGCTCACGGTTTTCTTGTTCTAAGTAATGAAGCTGAACTTATTTATAAAGCTTCCAATGAATATTCTAAAGAACACGACAGAGGCATTTTATGGAATGACCCTGATATTAATATTAACTGGGGAATAAATTATTCTCCCGTTTTAAGTGAAAAAGACAAACATCAACCACTACTAAAAGATATAAAGGATTTATAATGAAAATACTTGTTACAGGCGGAGCCGGATTTATAGGCAGCTGTTTTATCAGATATATGCTGACTAAATACCCTAATTATAAAATAGTCAATCTTGATGCACTAACTTATGCGGGAAATATTGAAAATCTTGATGATATAAAAAATAATAAAAATTATACATTTATTCACGGCAATATATGTGATAAAAGACTTGTAAGAGATATAGTTTCGGAAACAGACTGCATAATAAACTTTGCGGCAGAAAGCCATGTTGATCGTTCAATAACCGAACCTGAAATATTTATTCAAACAAATATTCAAGGAACATTGAACCTCTTGCAGGCTTCTAATGAAATGGGAATAGAAAGATATTTACAGGTATCAACAGATGAGGTATACGGTTCATTAGGTAAAGAAGGGTATTTTTATGAAACATCACCAATAAGCCCGAATAGTCCTTATTCTGCTTCTAAAGCAAGCGCTGATTTACTGGTAAAAGCCTATTTTGAAACTTATAAACTTCCCGTTTTGATTACAAGATGTTCAAATAACTACGGACCATATCAATATCCCGAAAAATTAATTCCGTTTTTCATATCAAAACTGTTAAAAAATGAAAAAGTACCTGTATATGGTGACGGATTGAACGTTCGTGACTGGTTATATGTTTATGATCATTGCAGTGCCATTGATATGGTGCTTCATAACGGCAGAGAAGGTGAAATATATAATATCGGCGGTCATAATGAAAAAACAAATCTGGAAATTACCAAATTAATAATTAATGCAATGGGAAAAAGCGAAGATTCAATACAGTATGTAAAAGACCGCTTAGGTCATGACAGACGATATGCTATTTGTAATGATAAAATAAAATCCGAACTTGGCTGGGAACCTTCAATATCCTTTGAAGAAGGGATTAAATTAACTATTAACTGGTATCTTGAAAACCAAGACTGGATAAGAAGTATTGAAGATAAAAAAGCCGGAGTTATTTAAATGAAAATTCTTGTAACAGGAGCAAAAGGAATGCTGGGACAGGATTTATGCCCCATATTAGAAGATGAAGGATTTGAAGTTATTGAAACAGATATTCATAATCTGGATTTTACTGATTTAAATGCCTGCAAAAAAGTTATAAAAGAAAATAATCCCGACTATGTTATTCATCTTGGCGCATATACAAATGTTGATAAGGCTGAAGAAGACAGTGAACTTGCTTTTAAAATTAACACAGAAGGAACAAAAAATATTGTAGAGGCGCTAAAAGAAACTAATTCAACTTTAATATACATTTCAACTGATTACGTTTTTGACGGAACAAAACAAGGTAAATATACACCTGAAGATAAACCCAATCCGATAAATGTATACGGGAAAAGTAAGCAAATGGGAGAAGAAGCCGTCAAACAATACGATAAATATTATATAGCAAGAACAAGCTGGTTATACGGACATCACGGTAAGAATTTTGTTGAGACAATGATTTCACTTGCTGCAAAAAGTGAACTAAAAGTTGTTGATGACCAAATAGGCTGCCCTACTTGGACTGTTGAACTTGCTAACGGAATAATAAAATTAATAAGAGAAGAAAAACCATACGGCATATACCATATATGCGGTTCAGGTCAGACAAGCTGGTTTGGATTTGCCAAAGAAATATTTTCACTTATGGGAATAAAAACAAAAATAACTCCCTGCACAACAGAGGAATTTCCAAGACCTGCCAAAAGACCAAAAAACAGTATTATGGAAAATAATAAAATATGCAGAAACTGGCAAACCGCACTAAAAGAGTACTTGGAATTGAGGTGTGAATGAAAGGCATAGTATTAGCAGGCGGATCAGGTACAAGATTATATCCTTCCACATTATCCATATCAAAACAGCTTTTACCTATATATGATAAACCTATGATTTATCATCCCATTTCCGTATTAATGCTTGCAGGAATAAGAGAAATATTAATCATTTCAACCCCTGAAGATTTACCTAATTTCAAAAAGTTATTAAAAGACGGAAGTCAATTGGGAGTAAAGTTTTCATACGTTTCACAGCCCAGTCCCGACGGACTTGCGCAGGCTTTTATTTTAGGAAAAGATTTTATAGGAAATGATTCCGCTGCATTAATTCTAGGCGACAATATATTTTATGGGCCTTCTTTTTCGGGAATACTCAGAAATGCCGTGAAAAATATTGAAACAAATGGCGGCGCCGTTTTATTTGCTTATCAGGTAAAAGACCCTCAAAGATTCGGGATTGTGGAATTTGATGATAATAGAAATGTTATATCAATAGAAGAAAAACCAACAAAACCAAAATCACAATATGCGGTTACGGGACTTTATTTTTATGACAATGATGTGGTTAAATATGTAGCAAACCAAAAGCCTTCAAAACGGGGAGAGCTTGAAATTACGGATTTAAACAATGTTTATTTACAAAATAAAAAAATAAAATTGGAAATTTTAGGCAGAGGCTTTGCATGGCTTGATACAGGTACTCATGAATCACTTTTACAGGCTTCTCAATTTATAAAAACAATCGAAGATAATCAGGGTATTAAAATTGCCTGTCTTGAAGAAGTAGCTTATCGTATGGGATATATTTCTTCTGATGATTTAATAAATATTTCAAATAAATATCCCAATAACCCGTATTATCAATATATTAAAAATCTAAAATAATTAGCCTGATTATATATAATATTTTTTATCTATATTTCTCATAATAAACATATAAGGAGAATATTATGAGAAATAAGAAAAAATCATTATTAAATGCCCTAAATAAGAACTGTACAAAAAAAGTAAGGATTTGTACAAGTAAATTTTGTGCAACCGGATGTTTAGTGGAAGATTATGATGATGAAGATATAGTATGTCTTGAAAACGTAGAGATGATGTTTACGGACGGATGCCATGAACAAGAACACAGAGACAGTCTATGTATTTGTGATGACCATATAATAGCATTTGAAGCAATAAATGACAAATAAAAAAGAGGCAAATGCCTCTTAAAACTTACTCTTCGGTCAGCTTACAACTATTCTACAAAACCGCTCTTAATATCAGGCTGCTCATTGAAGTTGAAGATAAAGTGGGAATATCTTTCCATTCTCAATTTAAACCACCCTAACATCGTATCAGAGCCATAAATCTTTATCGTTCGCATTTTATCGAAATTTTTATTACTGCGATTATATGATTCATCAATATATGTCTGGCATTTACAATTAAGTTCTTCAACCAAATCATATAAAGTTTTTAACCAAGCAGGCTGAACCTGCAGTTCATTTACTTTGTACTCTAGAATCATATCTTTCCTGACTGTTTATTTATTTGTATTGGGAAGGGGAGAACATCTCTCATAACTAATTATATATATGCCGTGTTTTTTTAATTTTTAAACATAACGTTTCAAATTTGTTACAAAGGATTAATTTTTTTATGCTGATTTTTATACAATTCAAGAGTATTTTCCATTAACATCGCAATAGTCATAGGGCCGACGCCTCCAGGTACAGGAGTTATATATGAAGCTTTATCAACAACGCTTTTAAAATCTACATCTCCTATAATTTTATTATTAACTCTGTTTATTCCGACATCAATAACTACAGCATCATCTTTAACAAATTCCGAAGTTACATAATTCGGCTGGCCTATTGCGGCTACCAATATATCCGCCTGTTTTGAAAAAGCAAGAATATTTTTTTCTGATGTTTTACTATGAAGATTAATAACCGCTGCATTATTCTGCCTTAAAAGTGCAGAAAGCGGTTTCCCCACAATATTTGAGCGTCCGAGAACAACCGCAATTTTCCCTTCAATTTCAATATTATATTCTTTTAACAGCCTAATTATTCCTTTTGGAGTGCAAGGCTCGGCATAAGGTTTATATCCCAAGATTAACTGTCCGATATTATAAGGAGTAAAACCGTCCGCATCTTTTTTACTGTCTATTTTTTCAATAATGCTTGGTGCATACAAAATGCCCGGCAGCGGAAGTTGGACCAATATTGCATTTACGCTGTCGTCTTTATTCCATTCAAGAATTTTTTTAATTATTTCATTGTTTGTTAAATTTTGCGTAAAATGCTTAAAATCAACTTCTATACCAATTTCTTTGGCTATTTTTAGTTTATTATTAACATATATAAGGCTTGCAGGATTATCCCCCGCCAATATAACCCCTAATTTAGGTTTAACATCAAGTTTAAAAACCTCCTCGGAAATTTTGCTGATTATTTTCTGTGCGGTCTTTTTGCCGTCTAAAATTATAGTCATTGCATCTCCTCATTTTGAGGTATATTTAATCTGAAATATAACTGCTCAAGTGCTTCTTCTACGACCTTAGAATCTTTAGATATTCTGTTAATTTTGAGTTCATCATCTTTTGGAATCGTACCAAGTGTAGTTAAATCGTACTTATTTAATAATTGAAGCAGCGGTTCAATTTCCTGTTTATTAACTTTATTAAGAATAACGCCCAATTGTTCGCCTGCCGCATATTTCGCAGAATACTCTTCTATTCTTTTTGCCAGATGTATAGAAGCTTCATTAGGTCTTGCGACTACTAAAGTTACATTAATAGGAATATCTACAAGCTGATGAAGATACTTAAGGTCAAATTCACAATCAAATATAACAAAATCATATCTTGAAATCAGTTTAACAAGTGCATCATTTATCTGCTTAGTAATAGGACATCTGCAGTCTTTAGAACCTATCAGCCATGAGACTATAATATCAGTCGAATCATCAAGCGGAACAAGAATATCTTCTAAAGCCCATTCTATATATTCCTGTTTTGTCATATTATCAGGAATTCCTGTCTTATATTCATGTTTACCGCTTCTTATCCCGTAAATTGTTTGCCTTATATCTTTTCCGAAGCTGTGCCCCAACTCAGCAGTTAAATCATTATCAAAAAGCAGAACTGATTTTCCGGGGTGTTTTTGTTCAATAACACGCCATAAGGCTTTAACTATTGTAGTTTTACCGCTTCCGCTTTTCCCCGTAACTGCTATTGATACTGTCATTTCCCCTCGCTATTTTCTATCTCTCTTTATTATATCAAATATTTCACTTATGTAAATTTATTGAACATTTATAAATTTATGAACTTGAGGAATTAACCTTATTTTAGAATATTCATTTATAAAACGATTAAATACTTGTTTAATATCTGTATTGTGAATATCCAATTTATACCCGTCCGTTTTAGGCTGCAGAATAATTTCTATGTCATATTTTTTTGCGATTTCTATACATTGCTCAATTTCATAATCAGTAATATTATTGTCAAAAACAACCTTAGCAAATATTTCTTTATCATACTTTTTTGCAGCATTAATAAATTTATCATGAATAATAAATAAATCACCAGAGCCTGCTGCCGAATTAAGTTTAAAATCCATAGATACAATATCAATATATTGAATTAAACGTTGTAGATTTTCATATAAAGTTCCGTTTGTTTCCAAATACACTTTTTTATTTATTTTAGGCAGAAAATCCAGTAAAAAATCAGTTTCACATAAAGGTTCAGCACCGGTTAAACTGACAGAATGTATATTTGAAGTATCATTGACAATCTTTGCCAAAGAAATAGAATCATATTGTACTAAATCAGTTTCAAAATCAGTATCACAGTATTTACAATTAAGATTACATTTTGAAAATCTTATAAAAAGCTGATTAACACCGACATAAGGACCTTCTCCCTGAATAGAAGTAAATATTTCTTTTATAAATACTTTATTTTGCATTATAGAAATCTTTCCTTATATCATAAGCGGACAGATTTTTCAAATTATTATATAAGTCAATTTCTGATTGAGAGAGTTTATCAGGCAGTTTAATTTGGACAGTTATAATTAAATCACCTCTTTTAGACTTTGTTTTATTCTCAATTCCCTGAGCTGCTATTTTTAATTTTTGACCTGAAGATGTCATAGGCGGTATTTTAACACTAACACTGCCGTCAGGAACAGGGACAGAAACCTCCGTTCCTAAAACAGCTTCAAATGGAGTAATTGGAAGCACACATAATATATTAAGTCCGTCAAATTCAAAATACGGATGTTTTTCAACGGTAATATTCAGGTATAAATCGCCGTCCTTACCGCCATTTATGCCTTTGTTGCCTTCTTTTCTAACTCTTACTTTAGACCCTGTTTTAACACCTTTGGGTATTTTTACGTTAATTTTTTTCTGTAAAGATAACATGCCCGTGCCGTTGCACATAGGACATTGAGTATCATTAATAAATTTTCTGCCTCCGCACTTAGGGCATGGTTCCGTATGAAGTATATTTACCTTGCGATTTGTTCCGTTAAGTGATTCAAAACAGCTTATCTTTAAATCTATATTAATATCTTCACCGTTAACAGAGTGTCTTACCGGATTATTATCCAATTTTTTACCGTAGAATAACTTATCTATAGCCTGATTCAAAGAAGAAGAAAAGGTTTCATTTTTCTGTTCTTTTTTAATATAAGTATCCGTTTTTTCTTTGGCTTCGTTTACTTTTTGCTCATATTTCTTTTTAATTTTCTCTGAATAGAAGCCTTTTAAAACATCATATTTTTTCCTTGATTCATAATCAGAAAGAATTTCATAGGCTTCTTGAATTTCTTTGAATTTAAGCTCATTGTCAACATTTTTTGAGACATCAGGATGATACTTCCTCACAAGCTTTCTGTAGGCTGATTTTATTTCTTCGGCTGTAGCATCAATATTGACATTTAGAGTTTTATATAAATCTCTGTTATAATAATTTACCAAAATTAAACTCCGGTTATACATTTATTTTACGGAAGAGAAAAAAAATATCAATTACTTTAAAAAAAATGATATAATTTTTTTATTGTAAAATGAAATAAGTAAATGAGATTAGGGGTGCAAATGGAACTGGATATTATAAGACAAACAGATTCGGAAGTTGCCGAATTAATAGAAAAAGAACTCAAAAGACAGCAGACAACAATAGAGTTAATAGCAAGCGAAAATTTCACATCCAAAGCGGTAATGGCAGCAGCAGGAAGCGTTCTTACCAATAAATATGCGGAAGGGAAACCATATAAAAGATTTTATAACGGATGTGAAAATGTTGATAAGATAGAAGAACTGGCACAAGAACGTGCAAAGAAACTGTTTAATGCTGAGCATGCCAATGTACAACCACATAGCGGAGCTCAGGCGAATATGGCAGTATTCTTATATGCCGTAAAACCGGGTGATACGGTTATGGGTATGGATTTATCCAACGGCGGGCATTTATCCCACGGTTCGCCCGTTAATTTTTCGGGATTATATTTTAATATAGTTTCATACGGAATCAATTCAAACGGTGAAATTGATTATGACAACGTAAGAGAACTTGCTCTTAAACATAAACCGAAACTGATAATCTGCGGTGCAAGCAATTATTCAAAGATAATAGATTTCAAAAAATTCAGAGAAATAGCTGATGAAGTCGGTGCGTATCTGATGGCTGATATAGCACATATTGCGGCGCTTGTTGCAACGGGTGAGCACCCGAGTCCTTTTCCTTATGCCGATTTTGTTACAACAACAACTCATAAAACATTAAGAGGTCCAAGAGGCGGAATAATTATGTGTAAAGAAAAGCATGCCCAAGGTATAGATAAGGCTGTATTTCCGGGGATTCAAGGCGGGCCGTTGGAACATATCATTGCAGCCAAAGCAATTGCATTAAAAGAAGCTCTGTCTGAGGACTTTAAACAGTATGCGAAACAAGTTGTATTAAACGCTAAAGCACTTGCAAACTCACTTATGGAAGAAGGTCTTGATATAGTAGGCGGCGGAACGGAAAACCACCTTATGACACTTGACTTAAGAAAAACAAATAAGACAGGTAAAGATGTTGCAAATTTATTGGAGCTTGTAGGTATTACAGCCAATAAAAATACGGTACCGAATGACCCTCAAAGTCCTTTTATAACTTCAGGAGTAAGATTAGGTTCTCCTGCCGTTACAACAAGAGGCTTTAAAGAAGAAGATATGAAAGAAATCGGTAAAATTATAGCAGAAGCTGTTAAATTGTCTGACGTAAACGATTCTGAAAAAATTAAAGAGTTAAGACAAAGATCATTAAAGCTTTGTGAGAAGCACCCTCTATATAAGGATTAATTATGACAATATTGCAATTATCGGAAGCTCATATAATAGGTGCTGTTATAGCGTTTATAACAGGATTGTTTTTGGTTCCAATGGTAATTTCATTTTCAGAAAAGCAGGGATTACTGGATGAACCAAATGAAAGGAAAATCCATTCTCATCCGATTCCGAGGCTGGGCGGTGTTGCTATTTGGATTTGTACAATAATATCTTTTCTTTCTTTAATAATACTAAGTTATTATCCTTACCGTTCATTGTTATCAGGACTGCTGTTAGGCAGTTCTTTAATGTTTTTATTAGGACTCGTAGATGATATATATGCTTTAAATGCAAAATTTAAATTTGTGATTCAAATTTCAATAGCAACAATAGTATATTGTCTGGGAGTTAAAATTACAGCATTATATATCCCGTTTATCGGTATGACACAAATACATCCGATATTATCATATATCCTTACAATCGGCTGGATAGCAGGCATAAGTAATGCCGTAAATTTTATAGACGGAGTAGACGGTTTAGCCGGTTCTGTAATTACAATAAGCTGTGCGGCAATAGGTTTAATCTCTGCCGCATTAATTCCCTCCGATAGCGTTTCAACACTCGTAGCTTTTATACTTGCAGGCTCCATGCTCGGATTTTTAACATATAATTTCCATCCCGCAAAAATATTTATGGGAGATTCTGGAGCTTTATTTGCAGGATTCTTACTTTCGGCATTATCTGTTATGTATTCAATGAAATGCAGCGATTGGAGAATGTACGTTCCTCTTTTGATTCTTGCCGTTCCTATTATGGACATAACTTTTTCTTCACTCAGAAGAATAATGAAAGGGAAATCTCCGTTTGTAGCTGATTCAGAGCATATTCACCATAAATTGCTTCATTTGGGATTATCTCAAAATAAAGCAGTACTTGTGCTTGTTATTTTTTCAATATTAACGGGATGGCTCGCTACTTATATTGCTGCCTCCGATACTACAAAATACTTCTTGTATGCTGTTATAATATCTACTGTAATGATTATATTAAACAGGCATGCTAAGTTTGATGAAGGAAATAAATAATGGCAGTAAAAAAAATAGTTAAATACGGTACTCCGTCATTAAGAGAAAAATCAAAGGAAGTACATAAAATATCAAAAAAGATTCAGATTTTGGTGGAAGACTTATATGACACTTTATATGCTCTTAACGGAGTAGGGCTTGCAGCACCTCAAATAGGCGAAAATTTAAGAGTATTCGTTATTGATGTTGGAACAGACCCAAAGACTATGAATCCAATAACTTTTATAAATCCTAAAATATTAAAAAAAGAAGGCGCAATAAATTCTTATGAAGGATGTTTAAGTTTCCCTGAAGCCTATACAAACGTAAGAAGATATAAATATGTAAAAGTAAAAGCTCTTGATATAAAAGGAAGACCATTTATACTGGAAGCAAAAGACGGTTCACTGTTATCTCGTGCAATACAGCATGAATTTGACCATTTAGACGGTATTTTATTTATTGACCATTGCAGAAACCGTTTTGAAGCAGATAAAATTCTTACAGAAAAAGGACTTGGTCCTGTTGATTCTAACTATCTTCTTGATGAAAAGGAACTTGAAGAAGAAATTCAAAAGAACCCTCAACCGGAGGAGAAATAATTTGATTAAAGTTGTATATATGGCAACACCTGACATTGCCGTAAAAAGTCTTGAAAAACTTATAGAAGCACAAGATATTAAAGTATGTGCAGCAGTTACTCAAATAGACAGACCGAAAGGCAGAGGAAATAAACTGACTCCGCCTCCAGTTAAAGTTTGTGCCATTCAAAATAGTATTCCTTGTTATCAAACCGAAAAGATAAGCTGTGATAAAGAATTGATTGATAAATTAAAATCATATAATCCTGATTTTTTTATAACATTCGCTTTTGGTCAAATTCTATCGCAGGAAGTATTAGATATACCTAAATTTTCAACAATTAACCTTCATGCTTCCCTGCTTCCAAAATACAGAGGAGCAAATCCAATACAAAGATGTATATATAACGGAGACACAAAAACAGGCATAACTACAATGCTTACCGTTCTTGCTCTTGATGCGGGAGACATTTGTGAAACAGATGAAATTCCAATAACTCAAAACATGACAGATATTGAATTAAAAGAAATTATCAGCGAAAAATCACCCGATTTAATTTGTTCCACAATAAAAGGTTTATATGAAGGTAAATTAGTTCCGCAAAAACAATGTGAAAATGGAGTTAGCATTGCTAAAAAATTTGTAAAACAAGACGGTTTAATTGATTGGACAAAGACGGCGGAAGAAATACACAATCAAGTTCGCTCTATGGTTGATTTTCCTACTGCTTTTACTTATTTTAACGGAAAAATGATTAAAATTACCGAAACAAAAGTAATAAATATGGAAAAAAATGAAATAGATTCAGGCGAAATAACTGATATAAAAAAAGAAGGCATTACCGTAAAATTACAGACAGGTTCAGTATTAATTACAAAAGTAAAGCCGGAAAGTAAAGGTATAATGCCCGCTTATGATTTTGCAAACGGAGCTAAATTAAAAGCAGGTATGAAATTTGGAGTATAAAATGTATCAAAGAGGTATAAGAGGCGCAATAACAGTAGAGAATAATTCAATTGAAGCAGTTAAAAATGCTGTTACGGAGCTTATTTCTGAAATTAAAAACAGCAATAAATTTGAAGATAAAGATATATCACATGTTATTTTTACTTTCACGGACGATATAAATTGCGTTTACCCTGCTAAAATAGCAAGAGAAACATTTTCTAACTGGAAATATGTACCAATGATGTGTTTCAATGAAATGAATATTGAAAATTCCTTGAGAATGTGTCTTAGAATCCTTATTGTTATAAATACCGATATTGAACAATCAGATATAAACCACATATATTTAAAAGGTGCAGCTAAATTAAGAAAAGATTTAAAATAAATATGAAAATTTTAATTGCAGGTTCAGACCTTAACGCTAAATTAACAGCTAAGTACTTAAAAATTGAAGATGAATCAAATGACATTTATATTACTACTCAAGATTCATCGGAAAAAGAATTTTATACGGCGGTAAATATTAGAGAAAATGATATTGAATCCATAAGGGATTTTGTAAAATATAACAGTATTGAATTTACAATAGTTACCTCACCGTTAGCCATAATAAACGGAATAGCTGATGAATTTAAAAAAGAAGGTTTTTTGATTTTTGCACCGTATTCAGAATCAGAAAAAATAACTTGTTTTAACAGTATTGCAAAAAAGATAATGTATAAACTTAGGATTAATACTCCAAAATTCGGAATATTTGACAGAGAAAATTTAGCTATAGACTATATAAGAAAAGCAAAATTCCCGATAATAGTGGAAAATGATTTTACGCTTACGGGCAGAGAGATGACAAAATATAATTCATTTTCCAAAGCAAAAACAGGTATTCAAAAATTATTTGAGAATAATAATGAAAAAATAGTCATAGAAAATTATATAGATGAAGAACCAATATTTTTATATTTTATAACAGACGGATATAATGCAAGACCATTAATAAATTTATCTAAAACTGAAGAAAACGGATTAACATCCATAATATCACCTACTTCTAAAATATCGGAAGAAATAATTTTATACATTTTGAAAAAAATAATCTATCCTCTGTTAGATGATATAGCTAAATTTTCAGATATGTATACGGGAATATTAGGTTTAAAAATAAAAATACACAACGGCACAATATATGTTTTAGAATTTTACAACGGTTTTCAAGAATATGATATGCAAGTTTTTTTATCATTACTTAATGATAAATTGCTAAATATATTATTAAGTGCTGCAAACTCAAGTCTTAGCGATGAATATGACTATATTAATATGTATAATTATTATTCATACACAATAGCAGTAAACAAATCAAAATTTCAAAATATAGATGATTCGGATGAAGATTTCTTTGAAAGCGAGGATGAAAAAAATTATATTTACACATTCACCGCTTCCACTTTAAATAATGCTAAAGCAAAACTTTATAATCACCTTAATATAGAAGAAAATAAGGAAATAAGAATTTGAATAAAGAAAAAAAATTTTTAAGACAATGTATAAACTGTAAATCAATTAAGACAAAAGATGAATTGATAAGATTAACAAAAGATTATAAAACAAAAGAAATAAAAATAAACAATAATATGGAATACCAAGGACGTTCCGTATATATATGTAAAAATATAGAATGCCTTGAAACTGCGTTAAAAAAGAGAAAAATAGAAAATTCTTTAAAATGTAAACTTAGTGAAAATATAAAAGAAAAACTCTACACTGTACTTAAAAACTAAATTGTGTTACAACTATTATATAGTTGCTAAAAAAAACGGGAAACAATAATGACGATTGAAAATAAAAGAGTATACGAACTTGCAAAAGAATATGAAATGTCAAATAAAGATTTCATAGAATATTTGAATACGAAATTAAATATAACTGTAAAATCGCATTCAAGTAATTTGACACCTGCACAAATAGAAAAAATAAAGAATTCTTTTTCAACGCCGGAATCTCAGGAAACTGCAAAAAAGCCGAAAGCATTTATTATAAAGAAATCAAAAACAACTGATATAAAAGAAGAAAAAAAAGAAAATAAACCCGAAAAAGAAGTTAAAGTTGCAAAAGAAGAACATACCCCCAAAATACAGCATGAGAATATAGAAAAAGAAACAAATAAAGAAGAAACAGCAAAAAAGGAAGAAAATAAACAAGAAATACCGCAGTATCGTTCATTATTGGAATACAATAACAGAAACAGCCAAAAACGCCGTCAGGAAATATATGCAGCAAACAAACAAAAGCAAGCGGAAATTTCCCAGCAAAGAACCGGAAGAGAAAATCAAAATAGACCTATAGCAAAACCTGCTTTTAGCAAGGGGCAAAATGAAAAAATTGAAAGAAAACCTCAAGCAGAAAAACAAAGACCGGAACAAAAACCTGAAAGACCGTTTAATAAAAAACCGCTCCAGCATCATATAATTTCTCAAGATATATATGAAGGGAAATCTGCACCAAATTCACAATATAAGAAAAAGAATCCTAAAGAAAAGAAAAAACAATATAAAAATAAAGAAGAAGAACAAGAGTTAATTAGTCTTGAAAAGACAATGACTCAAAAGCATAAAAAGAAATCCAAAGATTTAAATGATTCAGCAGTAATAACTCAAGTTGTAATTAATACCCCTATTACGGTAGGTGAACTTGCGGAAAAGATAGGTAAATCCCCTGCTGAAATAGTTAAATATCTTATGATGCAAGGTATATTAACAACAGTAAATGAAATTATTTCAGTAGAAACACAGAAAAAAATCTGTGAAAGTTTTGAGCTTGAAGTATTGGAAGAAGATTTAAACGAATATATAGAACAAGAGCTTGAAAAAGAAGAAAAAGAAAAAGCCATAAAGAATGTAGATGAGTCTTTATTAGAAACAAGAGCGCCGGTAATAAGTATTATGGGACACGTTGACCATGGTAAAACTACGCTTTTGGATTCCATCCGAGCATCAAAACATAAAATAGTCGCAACCGAAGTCGGCGGAATAACACAATCAATCGGGGCATATACGGTATATTTAGAAGATAACAAAGATAAGAAAATAGTATTTATAGATACTCCGGGGCACGAAGCTTTCACGGAGATGAGAGCAAGGGGTGCAAAAGCTACGGATATTGCCATTTTAGTCGTTGCGGCAGATGACGGTATTATGCCTCAGACCATAGAAGCAATAAACCATGCAAGGGCAGCAGAAGTACCTATAATTGTAGCAGTAAACAAAATCGATAAGCCAAGTGCCGATCCCGATAAAATAATGCAGCAATTAACCGAATACGGACTGGTACCCGAAGAATGGGGCGGTGATACTATCTGCGTAAAAGTAAGCGCACTGCAGGGAAAAGGTATAGATGAACTGTTAGAATATATCCTGCTATTAGCTGAAGTACAGAATTTAAGAGCAAATAAATCAGCAATGGCAACAGGTGTTGTAATAGAAGCAAAACTTGATAAAGGCAAAGGTCCGGTTGCTACTCTGCTGGTTCAAAACGGTACATTACATACAGGCGATTGCTTTGTAGTAGGAAGTGTATCAGGCAGAGTAAGAGCTTTAATTTCGGATTCGGGTGAAAGAATAAAAGAAGCAGGTCCTTCAACTCCCGTTGAAATACTGGGATTAACGGAAGTTCCTCAAGCCGGAGATACTTTTGAAGCTGTTGAAAATGAAAAAGTTATGCGCACTATTGTTGAAGAAAGAAAAGAAAAGGAAAGAAATACAAAACTCGACAGCATGAAACCTGCTCATATCAGAAATGAACAGGTTGGAGATTCCGAAGAAAACATAAAACATTTAAATCTGATTATAAAAGCAAATACTCATGGTGCCGCAGAAGCTGTTTCTCAAGGTGTATCTCAATTAGAATCAAAAGAAATAATAACAAAAATTGTACACGTAGGTGTAGGTGATATATCGGAAGCTGATGTTATGCTGGCAAGCGCAAGTAATGCTATTATTTTGGGCTTCACGGTTAAAGAAGATACAAATGCCCAAATTGCTGCCGAAAAACATGGGGTTATGATAAAGAAATATAATATTATTTATCAGGTACTTGAAGATTTAGAACAGACAATGCTGAACCTGCTTAAACCGGAAATAAAAGAAGTAGAACTTGGCAGTGCAGAAGTAAGACAAGTATTCACTATAGGTAAATCTACCAAAATCGCAGGATGTTATATAACTTCCGGTAAAGTTGTAAGAAATAAAACAGCATCAGTATTAAGAAACGGAGTAGAAATCTTTAAGGGACAAATTGACCAATTAAAAAGATTCAAAGACGATGTTAAGGAAGTAGCTCAAGGTTTTGAATGCGGTATATCATTTGATAAATTTAATGACATTCAAGAAGGCGACATTATAAAAGTTACTACTACGGAAGAAATTGAAAGACAAGTATTAGTCTAATATACGGAGAAATTATGTCTTTAAGAAATGAACGTGTAAGAAAAACTTTAATGAAAGAAATAGCTGATATTATTCAAAAGGAATTAAAAGATTCCAGAATACATGGTGTTATTTCCATTACCGATATTGAAATTTCACATGATAATTCCTACGCAAAAGTGTATTACTCCGTATTTGCCTCTGACTCAGAAAAAGAAGAAACCATTAAAGCAATAAATGAAAATACTTCTAAAATAAGATATGAAGTGGGAAAACGTATAAGATTAAGGCTTACTCCGGAACTCAGATTTATTCCCGATAATTCTCTTGAAAGAGGTTCTAATGTAACTCAGCTTATAAATAAAATTTCAAGAGGCGAGATTTAAATATAATGTTTGGGTTTTTAAATATAAATAAACCCTCAGGAATAACTTCACATAAAGTTATATCAATTTTGCGCAAGATAACAGGAATAAAGCAGGTAGGACATGGAGGCACTTTAGACCCTTTGGCGTCAGGTGTTTTACCTATAGCTATAGGTAAAGCCGCTAAGCTTATTGATTATCTTCCTCAAGATAAAGAATATAAAGCTGTAATGCAATTTGGCAAAATTTCGGATACCTTTGATATTCAAGGACAAATAACAGAAACGGGATTCAGAAAAATTACATTAGATGAAATTAAAAATGTAATTCCTTTATTTCAAGGCAAAATAACACAAATTCCTCCTGCCTTTTCGGCTGTTCATTATAATGGTAAAAGGCTTTATGACCTTGCAAGAAACGGAAAAATCCCTGAAAATATTCCATCAAGAGAAGTTGTAATTTTTAAAAATAATATAGTTGATTTTGATTACGACAAACAAATTTTAAAGCTTGAAATAGGGTGTTCAAAAGGTACATATATTAGAACAATAGTTAATGATATAGGAGAAATACTTAAAGCGGGTGCTGTAATGTGTGAACTTGAAAGAACCGTATCTTCGGGATTTTCCATAAATAATTCTTTTTGTTTAAGAGAAGACCTTACACTTCAAGATATCGAAGATAATTTGATAAATCCTTATGATATTTTGCCTGTGAATAAATATGAAATTAATGAAGAAGAATATAATAAAATTATAAACGGTAATAAATTCAACAACAGAACAGAATTAGAAGAAGGTAATTTATTGCTTATAAAAGACCAGAATATAATTGCTCTTGCCGTTTATAATAATAAATATATTCAACCAAAAAAGGTATTTGTATGATAAAAAAAATATTAATTTTATTAATAATAATAGTACATGCCTGTATAGTATCAGCTTCAAACTGCACTATAACATGCCCTAAGGAAAGTACGCAGATTATAGAAAAAGAGACTCTGTTTAATAAATTAACGGGGCTTAATTTTGCTTCAAAAAAAATAGCTGAAACAATTATCGAAAAAGAATTAAAAGATGAATTAAATTCAAAATTTAAAGCACAAGCGGAAATATTTTCCATAAAAAGATTAAAACAGGGGGAATTTAAATCATTAACTCTGCAAAGCAGCAGAATTGAATATAGAGCATTATTTATGAGTGATTTTTACGCTCAAACTATTTGTCCATATAATAAAATTATTTATAAAAAAAATAGAATTTATTATCCCGTAGATTTACCGTTTAAATTTAAAAGTAAAATAACAAATGATGATATAAAAAGTGTAATAAATTCTTATGAGTTTCAAAGGGAATTAGAAAAGAATTCGTTATTTGAAATAAAAACTCCATCAACGATTATAAAAGATAATAAAATATACTTTGAAATACCAATAAAAACAATACTTGGAGAGTTTAAAATAAAATTTAGCGCATTAGCGGAAATTGAAAATAATAAATTGGTATTAAAGAATATTAATATTAATTCCAAAAGTAATATAATAAATGACAATATATTAAGCAAACTAACTGATAAAATCAATCCTATTGTATACGGTATAAATTCAATTAATACAAAATACTGTAAAATATACCTGACAAATGTTAAAATAATAGATAATGAAATACATGCTGAGGGTGTTTTTATAATTAATAAGAATATGTGATGGTGGATAATGAGTAATTTTTCAAAAATAATAATAGTCATATTAGTAATACTTACATTTTTATTCATAAAAGATAAATTCGGAATAAAAATGGATAATTTATTAACGAATCTGCCAAAAATAGAACTGAAAAATAAAATAAAAGAAACCATAAAGCAAGAAGAAGTCAAGGTTCAAAGTGAAATAATAAAAGATGAACAGCCACCTAAACAGCAGGAAGAAAAAGAATATATCTGGGTATATTTCCTCGGTTTAGATTCAGATTCAAACGGAATATATAAAAGAGTAAAAAGAGAAATTCCAAAAGACGAAAATAAATTGGAATTTGCAATAAAAGAACTGCTAAAAGGTCCTAATATAGTAGAAAAGGCATCCGGAATATATAGTGAAATTCCTCAAAACACAAAATTAATAAGCATAAAACAAAACGGAAATAAGATAATAATAAATTTAAGCTCGGATTTTGAACTCGGAGGAGGCACGGATAGTATTTATTCAAGGATGATGCAGCTTATTAAAACCTCCGTTAACTGTACAAAAAATAAAAAAATATATTTATATTTAAACGGAAAGCAGGTTAATTTTATAGGCGGTGAAGGAATAATGATTTCTCAGCCTTTAACTGAAAAATCTCTTGAAGTATAGATTACAAATATACTCTTATGTGATAGAATATAAAATGTGTTTGTTAAAGGAAAATAACAGTGTTTGAGAAATTTACAGAAAAAGCAATAGAAACCGTTAAATCCGCCCAAATATATGCAATAGAGTATAATCATGAAAAAATATACCCCGAACACTTACTATTGGCACTGTTAAATGACACAAACAGTATAATTGTAAAAACATTATCTTTATATAAAATTAAAATTGAAGAATTAAAAAAAGATATAGAAACGCTTTTAAATAAACGTGCGGTAATTAAGCCCGTAGAATTTGTTGTTTTTTCTGATTCTTCAAAAGAAATATTTACCAAAACTCTTGATATAGCAAAGATTTTAGGTAATTCCTACGTAAAACCCGAGCATATATTTCTTGCTATATGGGAATGCCCAAAATTGGAATTAAAAAATGTTTTAAAAGAAAAAGGTATTGAAGTAGATAAAATGAAAGAAATGTTTTATAACATTCTTTCAGCCAACAAACCAAAGAAAGTAAAACATCCTGAAATCATTGAAAAGAGAAGAAGAAATGACAGAAATGACAGCATAATATCATTAATAGAAAGTGCTGATTCCGCAAAGATATTTGACAGAGCAATAGCAAAATTGTCAACTTCGCAATATGAGATTTTAGGGACTGAACAAATAATGCAGTCAATATTGGAGGATAATGAATCGGAAGCATCAAAAATACTTGCCGGCTTCGGCATTACTGCTTCAAGCTTTTCGGATAAGTTAAAAGAAATATCTTCTCGTCAGGCAGAATTTGGAGATAAACAAATAATATTTACGCCAAATGCTCTAAAAACATTAATGACGGCACTTGATATAGTAAGAGAATCCGGAAATGCTTCAATTCTGCCGGAACACATAATTTTGGGACTTTTAAAATCAAAAAAAGGTATAGCGTATAATATTCTAAAAGAGATGAATGTAAATGAATATCTTCTTGAAGAAAGAATAATGCAGCCTTTGGAAAAACAAAAAAATGAAACATTATATATATTGAGATTGGCAAAACAAGAGGCAAGAAGAATAGGGAACTGCGTTGTAGGCAGCGAGTTAATACTTCTGGGTATTGTACTTGAATCTAATTCTATTGCGGCAGAAGTATTGCGTGATTTAGGTGTCATAGTCAAAGATGCAAGAGATACTATAGAAGAATTAATAGGAGTATGTGAAGATTACACTTCAAATGAAATTACATTCAGCCAGCGAGCTAAATTAATACTTGAAGATGCTTGGAATATAGCAAAATCACAAAATAAAACAAAAACAACGGCAGATGATTTGTTAATGGCAATATGCAATCAGCCCGATTCGGTTGCAATGAAAGCATTAAGTAAATTAGGGGTAGATGCGCTTGAAATCAGACAGGGAATTAAAAACAAACTCGAACAAATTAAAATTTGAACTTCTTGTTCCCGCAAATAATAAAGATATTGCAAAAAAAGCAATATTAACAGGAGCTGACGCAATATATATCGGATATTCAAAGTACGGAGCAAGAATCCAAGCCGGTAATTCTTTGGAAGATATTATTGAGCTGATTGAATTTGCTCATTCTTACAGAGTAAAAGTTTATATTACTTTAAATACTATTTTAAAAGATGAAGAATTAAAAAAAATAGAAAAACTTATAAATCGTTTATACAGAATAAAAGCAGACGGGATAATAATTCAGGATATGGGAATATTAGAACTTGATATCCCGCCTATTCCCATAATAGCAAGTACTCAATGCAATAATACTACCGTTGAAAAAATAAAATTCCTTGAAAAAACAGGATTTAAACGTGTGATATTGCCAAGAGAAATCACATTAAAAGAAATAAGAGAAATCAGACAAAATACAACAATAGAACTTGAATGTTTTATACATGGCGCACTATGCGTATCATATAGCGGGCAATGTTATTTAAGTCATGTAATAGGTTCGAGGAGTGCCAACAGAGGAGAATGCGCTCAGCCTTGCCGCAAACAATATTCACTAAAAGATTCGGACGGTAAATTCATAACCAGAAACAAATATATATTAAGTTTAAAGGATTTAAATCTTTCTAATTATATAGATGAACTGATTAAAGCAGGAATTACTTCATTTAAAATAGAAGGCAGGCTAAAAAATGAAGCTTATGTAATAAATACAACAGCATATTACAGGCAGCTTTTAGATAATATTCTTGATTCAAACAACTTAAAGCGTTCTTCTCAAGGAATAAGTTATTTCGATTTTGAACCAAACCCTTATAAAACCTTTAACAGAGGTTTCACGGAATTTAATATTATTAATAATAAAAAGGATTTAGCAACCGTAAATTATTCAAAATCAATCGGGGAATTTATTGGCATTGTACAAAGCGTAAAGAAAAATTATTTTACTCTAAATACAGATATATTAAATAATGGTGACGGCATCTGCTTTTTTGATGAAAATAAAATTTTAACAGGTACTTATGTTAATAAAACGGAAGGGAACACAGTTTATCCTGCAGAAATAAAAGGAATAAAACCCAACTTAAAAATATACCGAAATTATAATAAAGAATTTGATAATCAATTACAAAACTGTGAAATAAAAAGGAAAATTCCCTTAACCTTAAAAGCAAAAGAACTAAACACTGGTTATATGTTTTTATTAATCGATGAAGAAAAAAACTGTGCATGCCACATAATTTCAAAAAATTATGAAAAAGCCATAAATAAAGAAAAAGCCATAAATACATTAAAAATACAGCTTGCAAAATCAGGCACAAGTGAATTTGAAATTGAAAAAACAGATATTAATATTCAAAATATTCCGTTTATAAAAGTATCTAAAATAAATGAGATAAGAAGAATTTTAATTGAAAAAATAAGAAAAATAAGAAGAAAAAATTACAAATATGAAACAAGAGAAAATAACTTTAAAATTGCTCAATATCCTGAAAACATACTAGATTACAAAACAAACATATTTAACGAAAAAGCAAAAAACTTTTATGAAAAAAGAGGTGCAAAAGTAAAAGAATATGCACTTGAAAGTCAAAAAACTTTTAACAATAAAACAATTATGATATCAAAATATTGTATAAAAAACCAACTCGGACTATGTCATAAACAAATGCCGATAAAAAAATACAAGGAACCATTTCGTCTAATAGACGAATTCAACAAGGAATACCTTGTTGAATTCAATTGTAAGGACTGTGTTATGAGTATAAAAACTTTACCTTAAGATCTTTTTAATGAAGAATATGCGGGATTAGAAGCTATTAAGTTAGCTATTGAAGTCATTTGATTACCGTCTTTAGTATATAATTTTGATAAGTAGTTTAATCTTTTAACTAATTTAGAATCATTTTGTTTTAATGAAGGATTAACACTTGTAAAAGCAACCCAGGTTTTAACTTCAGTATTCCAAGCTCTAACTTCTTCTTCATAGGTTTTAGTATTTTCGTGGTGAACACTTTCGTGAGCGATTAAGCAAGCAACTGCTTCAACAGGAGCTGTTTTGTAGTTAGAACTGATTAAAATAACCAATCTTCCGTCAGCTGTTTTTGCTGTAACTGCTTCACAAGTACCATAACCCATTACTGCCAAGTCTCTAAACATTATTTTAATAGGTTTATTTGTAGAATTTTGACCTTTTATAACATTTATAACCTGTGTATTATTCATTGCTTCTAATCTGTTTAAAGCAGCGGTTAAAACTTCTTGTTTAGTATTTGCAGTGAAATCACCGGCAAATGCGGCATTAAAAGCCATCAAAACTAATGCGCTAAAAAGCACAACTATCTTACTCAATCTCATAACAGGGAATCCTTTTAGAACAACTATTTACTATCTCTTAATCGGTTTACCAAACCTTACAAAAAAACTTATCGGCAGATTTAAATTTAAACTTTAGTTTTTAGTTCAAATTTTAATTATTTTTGTAACATTTCTTAAAATTTATTTAAAAGAATATGGCTATAATTCAATAAAATCAATGGTTTTTATTTTTAAGTTTTAATGATAATCTATATAGTATAATTATAAAAAAGAGGATTTTATGTTTGATATAGGGATAATAGGAGCAGGGCCAGCGGGATACGCTGCAGCAATAAGAGCAAGCCAAAAGGGATTAAAAGTTGTATTATTTGAAAAAGATTTAATAGGGGGAACCTGTTTAAATCGAGGATGTATACCGACTAAGACCATTTTACATTCGTGTAAAATTTTTCAGGATATCTCAAATGCCTCAAAATACGGGGTTGAAGCAGAAAATATATCTTTTAATTTTGAAAAAATACAGGAAAGACAAAAGACTGTTTCCGAAAAAATAAGAAAATCTCTTACAAATTTAATAAAGAATTACGGTATAACAGTAGTTGAAGCAAAAGCTGAGATTGAAGATAAAAATATAATTAAAGCAAATAATGAAAGTTATGAAGTAAAAAATATAGTAATAGCAGCAGGTTCAAAGCCAAACAGAATAAAGTTTAACGGAAATTATAATGATAATTATGTACTTACGTCAGACGATATATTAAACATGACAACTCTTCCCCAAAGTATTGCTATAGTTGGTTCGGGAGCTATCGGCATTGAATGGGCAAGAATATTCTCAGCATTAAAAGTAAAAGTATACATAATAGAACTTATGGATAAATTGCTTCCGTCAGCCGATAATGAAGTTTCAGAGAGGATTTCAAGAATTTTTAAAAGAAACCGCATAGAATTTTACACGTCAACTACAATAGAAGAAATTCAAGGAAATAAAATAAAATTATCAAACTCCAAAGAAATTGAAGCGGAAAATATATTATTAGGCGCAGGAAGAAGGATTGAAACTGATTTTGGCAGTATGTCAAAAGAACTTAAAATAGAACGCATGGTAAGTGTTGATTTAAACTTTAAAACAAACATTGATAACATATATGCAATAGGAGATGTAAACGGAATCTCAATGCTTGCACATAGTGCAATGAAGCAGGCGGAAGAATTAATTGACTATATTATTTATAAAAAAGAACCTAAATTTAATATGGAAACAGTACCAGCGGTTATATACGGTTCACCTGAAATAGCTTGGATAGGAAAAACAGAACAGGAATTAATAAAAGAAAATATAAATTACAAAAAATCATTTTTTCCTGTTGCTGCGCTCGGTAAAGCTTATGCTGATGATAATATAGAAGGATTTATAAAAATTCTCTCAAGTAAGGATAAAATCCTCGGAACACATATTATATCTGAAGAAGCAAGTTCTTTGATACATCAAATTGCAATAGTTATGTCAAATAATCTTTCGGTTGAAACTATTCATAATACAATTTTTGCACACCCCACATATTCTGAAGGGATATATGAAAGTATACTGGCACTTGATAATATGGCAATACATATTCCGCAGCAAAATAAAGGATAATAAATGGAAGAATACAGAGCAAAAACAAAAATAGTAGCTACACTTGGACCCTCCAGCAGCAGCTATGAAAAAATAAAAGAACTTGCACTTTCAGGCGTAACAATGTTCAGAATTAATACCTCTCACGGAACAAAAGAAGAACATGCAGAAAAAATAAGTATAATAAGACAAATTGCAAATGAATTTAACAGAAACATTCCTATTTTAATAGACCTGCAAGGTCCCAAAATAAGAGTAGGTCAAATAAAAGAACCGATAGAAATAACAATAGGACAGGAAATAATTCTACAGCATACAAAAGAAGAAAAAAACGGAATAATACCTGTCGACTATGAAGGAATTGCAAAAGATGCAACAATAGGAGAAAAAATCCTTCTGGATGACGGTAAAATAGGACTTAGAGTTATAAAAACAGAAGGAGAAAAAGTATACGCTAAAGTTGAATACGGAAATATAATAAAACCCAGAAAAGGAATAAATATACCGGGGATTCAATCCAGCCTTGAAGCTGTTACGACAAGGGATAAGGACTTTATTAAATTTGCCGTTGAACAAAAAGTCGATTATATAGCACTATCCTTTGTGAGGACAGCAGAAGATGTAAAATGTGCAAAATATTATGCTAAAGCATTCGGCGATGTTGAAATACCTATTATAGCGAAAATAGAAAAACCTCAGGCTCTTGAAAATCTTGAAGAAATAATTATAGCAGCAGACGGAATTATGGTAGCAAGAGGTGATTTAGGAATTGAAATGTCCCCTCAGGAAGTTCCTATTGCACAAAAAAAGATAATCAGGCTAACCAATATTCATAAAAAACCCTGCATTGTAGCAACCCAAATGCTTGAATCAATGATAGAAGAACCCATTCCTACAAGAGCGGAAGCCAGCGACGTAGCTAATGCGATTATAGACAGAACCGATGCTATAATGCTTTCTGCTGAAACTGCTTCAGGCAATTATCCTGTTGAAGCCGTCAGAATGATGAATTTAATTTCTAAATCAGTTGAAGAAAGTCAGTTTATAATGACAGATTTAGATGTTGAACTTATAGCGGAATTAAATGCAACATCACAGGCTATTGCAAGCAGTGCAGTAAATATTGCAAAGAAAATAAAAGCAAAAGGAATATTAATATTTACAGATAAAGGCTACACTCCGCCTATTATTTCCAAATTAAAGCCTAAAGCACCAATTATAGTTGTAACAACAAAAGAAGAAATTGCAAGAAAATTAAGTATTTTCTGGGGTGTTTACACTTATGTGGATAAGAACTGCAATTCTTTACTTGATGAAGCAATGTTCAAAAAAATTGATAAACTTTTAACACAAAGAGCAAAATTTAACAAAGGTGATGATATTGTAATAGTTAATTCAGCTCCAAAATTAATGTCAGGTACAATTAATACCATAAGAGTTCATAAAATAGGAGAATTGCAATAAAAAAAGAGCCCATATAGGCTCTTTTTTTTATAATTTATGCTTCTTTAACTTTTTGTTGTTCAGCTTGCTTATTCATTATGGAATCTTTAACTTTAGTTGCTGCAAATGCCGATAATCCGAGAGCAATTGCAGAGAAAAGATAAGTGGTGTAACCTGCTATATTTGTTTTAAGTACTTTTCTTGCCAAATCTTTTGTTAAATTAGCATTAGCCCACTTACAGCCCCTTATTGATGCCATTCCTTCTTCCAATAACATCGGCAGCATAGCTGCAAATGCGATTTTACCTGAATTATTTCTTACCGTATTTTTTACTTTTTGTGCTTTTGTAAGTTCTTTAGCATCTTCAGGTTTAGCTTCTTTTGTAAAAGCACAATATAAAGCAAGTGCGCTTGCGGCAATCATACCGGGCACTCTCATTTTTTGCATAATTTTCCAAAAACTTGATTTATTATTATTAAACGCATGTCCCATTTCATGGAAAATGGCTGTCGGTAATTTTCCTTTATTAATTAAAATTACATTTTTATCATAAATAATATTACCCATAATGTTTTTAATAGGTTTATCAGTAAAGCAGGCATTATTACCTCTTGCAATTGCATATAACGGATTAATTAATTCGAAAATTTTATCGGGGACACAGGTAAAATTAAATCCTGGACAATTATGATTTATAATTTTTACACCTTTATCCGCCAATCCTGTATTTACAAGAATATCATCAGCCGTATTGCAAATTAATTTCATTTGGTCTTGTGTTAATTTTGTACACGAAGCCTTCATTCCTTTTAATGAAATTAAACTTAAAGGTGTACTAAGAAGAGGTATAACTTGTGATATTGCGGCAGCACGAACTGACCCTTTTTCTTTTACTCTCGAGCTTTCTGGTAATTTTCCGTTGAAACTTATATTCGTCATTTTTACATCCTTTACTTTTCTAAATATCTTCATAAAACATATAAAGGTTAAAAATTGACTTAATTTTTAAAATATTAAGAAATTATAATATTTTTTGATAATTTATAGAATTATTCTGCTCGATATAGTTATGAAGCTTTTGAATTAAAGCAGGTGAAAAATTATAGTTATTATCTGCGGGGATAATTTTAATAAACGAGTTGAATCCGTCTTTTGAACATACAGAAGCAATAAATTCTTTAGTATATGCCTTAAATAACACACTTCCGGTTTTAAATTGAATTTCTTCAATTGAATAATTATGTTCATTTAGTGCTGAAAGCAGTAAATATAGCAAATTTTCGGAAGTAGTTTTATAAGTTTTAGCAAAATCATTGGAAGAAGGAAAAACCTTTACCTGATTTGATGTGTTAACAATACTGTCCGCAAAAACCGTTCCTGCATTAATAAATGTTAAATATAAAATAAGAATTAGCGCAAATTTCTTCATTAAATCTCCATCCAGGAACTGCCTTTATATATATCAACCTTTAAGGGAACCAAAAAGGGCTGATTGAGTTCCATAGCTTTTTTTACCAATAATACTACCTCATCTAATTCAGTATTAACCGTTTCAATCACAAGTTCATCATGCACTTGGATGATTATTTTAGAATTAATGTTATTTTTTATAAAGTCATTTTGAAGATTAACCATGGCAAGTTTCATGACATCAGCGGCGCTTCCCTGTATAGGAGCATTAATTGCAGCTCGTTGTGCAGCTTCTTGGATTTTTGAATTGGTACTTAATAATCCTGAGCTTAAATAACGCTTCCTGCCCCACATTGTTTCGACGTATCCGTGTGCATAAGCGAATTTTACAATATCATCCATATAATTTTTAACATCAGGATATGTTTTAAAATACCTGTCAATAAAGTCCTGAGCTTCATAAGGACTTATACCGAGGCTTGAAGCAAGCCCATATCTTGATTGACCGTATACTATACCAAAATTAACCGCTTTAGCTCTTGAGCGCATTTCTTTAGTAACTTCTTCTGAACTAACGCCAAAAACCTTACTTGCCGTAGCGGTATGTATGTCTTCATCATTGCAAAATGCTTCTATTAAATTATCATCACGTGAAATATGAGCCAAAAGTCTTAACTCAATTTGAGAATAATCCGCTGAAACAATAACATTTTCTTCTTTTTCAGCCGTAAATGCGCCTCTTATTCTGTTCCCGAGCTTCGTTCTCGTCGGGATATTCTGCAGATTGGGGTTTGAGGACGATAATCTTCCCGTTGTCGTAATTGTCTGGTTAAAACTTGTATGGATTCTGCCGTCAAAAGGACTTCTTAATTCGGGCAGAGTCTCAACGTAAGTACTTTTCAGTTTGGCTAGATGTCTTTGCTCAAGTATATCTCTTGCAATCTCATGTTCTTCCGCCAGAGTTTCCAAGACTTTTGCGCTTGTAGAAAACCCTGTTTTAGATTTCATACCTTTTGCTTTAAGGTTTAATTTTCCAAAGAGTATATCTCCGACTTGTTTTGGAGAATTGATATTGAATTTTTCTCCGGCTTCATCATATATTTTAGACTCAATTACATCAAGTTTTTCGTTAATCTCTGATTCAATAGCGCTTAAGCAGTTAACATCAATATGGGCTCCGTTTTCCTCCATTATTGCAAGCACAATACAAAGCGGAACTTCAATATTATATAAGAGGTCAAGTTCTTTTTCATCTAAGTTTTCCTGCCAGTATTTGGTTAAAAGCAGAGTAGCAAAAGCGTCATCACAAGCATAGGAAGCCGCATCTTCAATCGGAACGGTTTCAATAGTCAAAGATGCCGAACTGTTTTTCAGCAGCTGCTCATACTCTACCATCATATAATCAAGATAATCGCTTGCCTGCTGTTTTAAACCGTGTTTACGGGAAGAATCTTTTATGTAGCTTGCAAGCATTGTATCAAAAATAATATTTTTTAAAGGCATTCCGTGATGTTTTAATACGTGATAGTCAAATTTAGCATTTTGAAGCGTCTTCGCTATTTTCTCATCCGCTAAAACAGGTGAGAGTTTCTCTTTAACTATTTCTAAATCCAATTGCTGACCAACTTGATGGAAAACAGGAATATAAAATGATTCCACTAAATCATCTTCATTTTCAAATATTTTAACTCTGTTATTTTTTGTTTGAATCTGTTTTGAAATTGCAATTGAAATACCGACTAAATCGCATTCAAGCGGATTAATTCCCGTTGTTTCAACGTCTATTGAGAATATTGAACAGTTATTGAGCTTTTCAACAAGTGAATTCAGCTTATCTTCACTGTCAACAATATTTTTCTTATGATTATATTCTTTATGAGAAGTTTTTGAAATAATTTCTCCCATATTAAACCCAAGTTGCAACTGCCCTTGAGGTAACGGTTTATCATCACAGCCCTCAGCCACTTTAGCTTCATTTGAAGCGATTTTAAACGGTTTTAGAATATTCTCCGAATTTTTTAAAAAGTTATAAAACTGATTTTTCTTAAAAAATTCAATAACCGCATCATAATCAGGCATTTCAAGTTTAGCGCAGTCAAAATCAAAGTCTATATCAAGATTTTTTTGAATGGTAGCAAGCTCTTTACTTAATAATGCTATTTCTTTTCCTTCAGAAAGCTTTTTATTAAGCGCCTTTTCCGTTACTTCATCTATATGTTCATAAATCTGTTCCAATTTATCAAATCGGGAAAGAAGTTTGCAAGCTGTTTTTTCGCCAATACCCTTAATCCCAGGAATATTATCAGACGTATCACCGCTTAAACCCTTGTAATCGGTAATTTGATAGGGATAAACTCCCATTTTATCAAAAACTTTATACCAATCATACTCAATTAGCTCGCCTTTAGAAGGCATTATAACCTCAATAAAACCTTCTCTGTCCACAAGCTGAAATGAATCTCTGTCACCAGTCAGGATAAAAGTTTTATGTTGTTTTTGCTTGGCTTTAGTTGCAATAGTACCTATTACATCATCAGCCTCATAGCCTTCTTTTGTAATTATAGGAATATTTAGAGCATTTAATCCTTCTATAATCAAAGCCAATTGGCTTTTTAAGGTATCAGGCATGCTCTCTCTGTTAGCCTTATAATCAGCATACATTTCCGTCCTGTAAGTATGTCTTGAAACATCAAAAGCAACGGCAATTGCATCAGGTTTTATTGTTTTATTCTGCAAAAGGTCAAAAACAGATTTAAAAAAACCAAATACAGCCCATGTAGGCTGATTGTCAGACGTTTTCATTGCCGTTCGTTCAAGTGCGAAAAAATATCTGTATGCCAGTGCGTGTCCGTCTATCAGTAAAAAATTCTTATCCTGCATATAATATCCCAAAATCTCTTATTATTATTGTATGATAATAACTGTTTTTTAACAATAAAATACAAAAATTCTTTACTTATAAACAGAAATTTTGTTTATAAAATTTTGTTTTTGATAAAATAAAGTTACTATGTTACTTGATTATTTATACTCAAAAATTCATAGAGCAACCGTAACCGATGCAAACCTTAACTACGTGGGTTCCATTACCATAGATGAAGAGATATTGGAAAAAGCCAATATGACGGAAGGTTTGAAGGTTGATATTCTAAATATTAATAACGGTGAAAGATTTCAAACTTATATAATAGCAGGCACAAGAGGGAATAAAGATTTCTGCCTGAACGGTGCCGCAGCAAGAAAAGCTCAAATCGGAGATAAAATTATTATCTGCGCTTATGCTCAAATGACCCCTGATGAAGCTAAATCATTTAAACCAACCATTGTTCAATTAAATGATAATAACATAATTATCTAATTTTCATTTAAAAATCTTTGAACCTTTGTGTTCATGGATTCTTCTTTAATTTTCCATTCACCGTTGTTATCTCTACCTATAATAAAATGAGCAGGAACTTTGTAATCGCTTGTTGAAGGCATTCTCATTGCCGCCACTTTATAGTCTTTTCCAAACGGAGTAATTCTTACATTAAAATAACGGTTTTTATACCTTCTGAGTTTCATTAATTTCGTAGATTTTTTTGCTTCTAATTTATATCTCTCAAGCGGAATATCAACAGATTCTTTTGTTCCGTCGGGTTTTTCCACAACTCTTACTATCCTTGCATTATTGCTATAATATTTAAAATAGTCATCACTATAACTATTGGCAGCATTTGTATATTCATTAAAAAAACTTTCCACTTCCTCTTTATCACCAGCATAACATATTGAATTTAAACATATCAAAACAGATAATGTTATAAAAATATTTTTCATAATTTCTCCCAAAAAAATAACAGTAATTTAACATTTGCTAAATTACTGTTATTCTTTATTGAATTATGAAATTATTCAATTGTATAGTCGGTTAATTCGGGAGTACCAAACATACCTTCTATTTCTTCCAAGATAGCAGATGGTTTTCTTGCATTGTTCTTTTCTGCCGCTCTCTTTTGAGCTTCTCTGTCTTTTTCTTCCGATGCATTGGTTAAATGATAGAAACCCGTACCGGCAGGGATTAGTCTACCGATAATAACATTTTCTTTAAGTCCTCTTAAAAGATCACGTTTTCCTTCAACCGCTGCTTCAGTTAAGATTCTTGTTGTTTCTTGGAACGAAGCTGCTGATATAAAGCTTTCGGTATTTAAACTTGCTTTTGTAATACCTAATAAAACAGGTTCATAAGTAGCCTCAACACCGCCGGCTTTTTTAACTTCCACATTTTCCTGTTCAACTTCTTTAAGTTCAAGGAATTCACCGGGTAAAAGCTTAGTATCGCCGGACTCAATGATTTTAACTTTCTTTGTCATTTGTCTTACGATAACTTCAACGTGTTTATCAGCAATTTCAACACCCTGTGAACGGTATACTCTTTGAACTTCATCAACCAGGTATTGCTGAGCAGCTTCAACACCATTAAGTCTTATAACATCATGAGGATTTAAAGGTCCGCCGGTTAGAGCCTGACCGACTTTTATATCCTGTCCGTTTGCTACAATTATGTTGGAATCAATTGAGAATTTGACTTCCTGTCTGCCAAGTTCACCATTTAAATATAAACGGGGAACATCATCTTCTATCTCAATTTCAGCTTTACCGGAGTATTCTGCAACAACAGCAGAATCTTTTGGCTTTCTTGCTTCAAGAAGTTCTTCAACACGAGGTAAACCTTGAACGATATCACCTGTTTTTTGTCTTTCAAATACCAAGGTTGCAATCATATCACCACGGTTAACCAAAGAACCATTGGCAACCTGAAGCATCGTTCCGGGACTTATTAAGTATGGTCTGCCGGTTCTCAATGTAATTGTATTTTTATCAACTCCGACTACAAGACCTGAAAGCTCAGATATTTCTCCACCTTCTGATATTACGGTATCCATTTTTATCAATTCACCTTTTTTAACAGTCGGTTTTGATTTCACGCTTATTTTTGCTTCGCTGTTTTCAGATACCAGTAATAATCTTCTTACATCCTGATTATTATCTTTTATACTAGCAATAGCGTCGCTTATAGCAAGAACCTGAGTTTTTGCAACGGGAGTTTTTGGTTTAATTATCTGACCGTCAGAAACAAGAAGTTCTGTCTGCATAGAAGCGGATGTTTTTGATTGTCCTTCTATTTCTCTTCTTACTATAAGATTTTCAAGAACAACTATCTTTAAGTTATTGTCACCATCCAATTCAACCAAACCCTTCAAATGGCTCAAGTAACCCTGCATATGAAGCACTAAGCTTGTTCTTGTAAGTACACCGCCGTCTAAGTTTCTGACTCTTGCCCCATCTTTAAATTGAAGCTGAGTAACAGGAACTAAATCAATAGCTTCGTCTGTTGAATTAAATTTAATGGAAACATCTTTAGTTTCAACATTAAATCTCTGAACAGGTCTTACTAAAATTTGTATCGGTTGATTTGATATAGTTTTTTCATCAAGAGATGCAACACCTAAATCTTCTTCCAGATCATCAATTTCAAGATTATCTTTTTCATTATCTAAAATTGTTACAATAGAATCAACTTTAGCTTTAATTTTAGGTGCAATTTCAGTACCGGCTTTTACAACTTCGCCTTCATCAACTTTGAGTTCGCCGATACCTGATAAGTTATATATATCTCCGGGTCGGATTACTACTTCGTGAATCATATCATTGAATTCTTTAATTTCAACAATACCGTCAATATGAGCATATAAGTCTTTTACAACTTCGGTACCTGCAGTAACAAATGTTCCTGATTCAACCATTTTTAAAGCAGAATCCTTATTTACCTGATGTATTTCATCAGGAATAAATATAACTTCACCGGCCTTTGTAATAATTTGATTTTCATCAACTTCAATACCGTTATATCTGATTTCACCTGATGAAGGCACCTTATATTCTTCATCAATTAATTCGGCAATAATCATTCCGCTTTCAACAATTGTATCAATCGGAGCTTTAACAATATATTTTTCACCAGTTTTCTTTACTGTCCAGATTTGTTCTTTTTTAGTTTGTTCAAACTCAGCATTTGAAGCGGTTATTGAAGCTATAACAATAGTAAGTTCCTTGCCTTGTACAATCTTTTTGATTTTTTTACCGTCAAATTTAACATCTTCAACAACAAGATTGTCACCAAGTCTTACTTCACCGCCGTGTTCTGAAATAATATGAATTTCAGCGAGTTTTTCACCTTCTTTTACAGCCTTACCGTCTTTTACCAATATTGTAGAACCGCTGGGAAGGTTATAAACATCACCGCCAAGAACCCAAACAATTCCGTTTTTACTTGCTGTTCTTGAAATATTACCTTGTCTGTCTTTCTTTTCATCAGCAGCAAAATCTTCAAATACTATTTCACCCGACAAATCAGATGTAATATCTTTTGTGGCTTTTTCCGTTAAACGACTTCCGTCTCCGCCTGAAACAGGTTCATATACTGCAATTTTATCGCCTTTTTTAACTTCACTGCCTTCTTTAACGTATAAAATTGCGCCAGAAGGAATGTGATATTTCTTTGTTTTGGAACCTGATTTGATTTCTAAGTCGGATTCTTGAACGGTTATAGCAACATTATCACCGTGTCTTGTTCTTAAATCTCTTGTAAAGATTTTCGTTACGACACTTCCGTCAATATCAGCTATGATTTCTTTCATAGCACCGGCACCTTTAAATACACCGCCGGTGTGGAATGTTCTCATTGTAAGCTGTGTTCCGGGTTCACCGATTGACTGTGCTGCTATAATACCTATTGCTTCACCAACATCAACCAATTTTTGAGTTGTCATTGCCCAGCCGTAGCATTTTTGGCAAATACCGTATTCAAGTTCACATGTCAGAGGAGAACGTACCTTTAGCTGATGTAAATCCAAAGGTTTTATCTTCTTTATATCATCTCTGTTTATGGTTGTATTTGCGGGAATAATAATATTTCCGTCTTTATCTTTAATATCTTCTGCTATTGTTCTTCCGAGCAGTCTTTCCGTTAAAGGTGCAACTATTTTTTCACCGTCAGAAATATCAGTCATCATAATACCGCGTTTTGTTCCGCAATCGTGGTCTCTGATAATAACATCTTGAGCTACGTCAACCAAACGTCTTGTTAAGTATCCGGAGTCTGCTGTCTTTAACGCTGTATCTACAAGACCTTTTCTTGCACCGTATGAAGAAATAATGTATTCTGTAACAGATAAACCTTCTTTAAAGTTTGATTTAATAGGCAAGTCGATAATCTGTCCTTGCGCATCAGCCATCAAACCTCTCATACCGACAAGTTGTGATACCTGTGATAAGTTACCTCTTGCACCTGAGAATGCCATCATATATACCGGATTTAATCTGTCAAAATTTTCTACAACTTTTTCCGTTAATTTTGATGTCGTTTCACTCCAGGTATCAATAACTTTTGTATATCTTTCAACTTCTGTTATATCGCCTTTTAAATATCTGTGAGTAGATTTTTCAATCTCTTTTTCAGCATCATTTAAAAGTTCTTTTTTATCTGCAGGAACTGACAAATCTGCAATAGATATTGTTGTACCTGATTTTGTTGCATAGTGATAACCTAAATTTTTTAAATTATCAGCCAATGTCGCAGTTTTGGCACCGCCAAATTCAAGATATACCTGCGCTAACAGTTTATTAATCGATTTTTTATTCACCTGTTCATTGATGAAATCAAATGATTTTTTTGTATTTTTATGTAAAATTGTATCCATATTTTTTCACCCTTACTTTTTTATGATGCCAATATTGCATTTCTTACGGTTTCATTGAAGATAATTCTTCCGACTGTTGTTTCAAGTCTTTCATTATGTTCATCACGAACAACAATTCTTTCATGTAAATCTATAACACCTGTTTCGTGAGCAGCTATTGCATCTTCGAAACTGTAGAAATACTTAAGCTGTTTATCATCCTCATCATCAGCCATAAGAGTTAAATAGTACATACCCAATACCATATCCTGTGAAGCAGCAATAATAGGTTTACCTGTTGCAGGAGCTAAGATATTGTTTGTTGCAAGCATCAACATTCTGGCTTCAGATTGAGCCTCTATTGATAACGGAACGTGAACTGCCATCTGGTCACCATCAAAGTCAGCATTAAATGCCGTACAAACGAGCGGATGTAATTGAATTGCACGTCCTTCAACCAATACCGGTTCAAATGCCTGAATACCCAGTCTGTGAAGTGTAGGAGCACGGTTTAATAATACCGGATGTCCGTCTATTACTTCTTCTAATATATCCCATACTACCGCTTCGGATCTTTCAATTTTTTTCTTTGCTGATTTTATATTTTGTACAAAACCTCTTTCAATTAACTTATTTACAACAAAAGGTTTGAACAATTCTATAGCCATTTCCTTAGGAAGACCGCATTGGTTCAATTTTAATTTCGGACCTACAACGATAACCGAACGGCCTGAGTAGTCAACACGTTTACCTAATAAGTTTTGTCTGAAACGACCTTGTTTACCTTCAATAATATTGCTTAACGATTTTAAAGGTCTGTTACTTGGACCTACAACCGTTCTGCCTCTTCTGCCGTTATCTATTAATGAATCAACGGCTTCTTGAAGCATACGTTTTTCGTTTCTTACGATGATTTCGGGAGCACCCATTTCTAACAGTCTTAATAAACGATTATTTCTGTTTATTACACGTCTGTATAAGTCGTTCAAATCAGATGTGGCAAATCTTCCGCCGTCTAATTGAACCATAGGTCTTAAATCAGGAGGTGTAACAGGAAGCACATCCATTACCATCCATGTAGGTTCCGTATTACTTTCCAGTAAAGATTCAACTAATCTTAATCTTTTAATTAATTTAGCTCTTCTTTGAACACTGCCTGATAAACCTGATAATTCACCTCTTATTGATTCTGCCATTTCTTGAAGTGAGATTTCACCTAATAATTCTTTTATCGCTTCGGCTCCGATACCGACTTTTAACTGAGAATCCTCATGTTCAAGCATATAGTCTTCATATTCTTCTTCGGAAAGAAGCTGATATTTTTTAAATTCACTGTCTGCAGGATCAATTACCACATAGTTATTAAAGTAAATAACCTGCTCCAAATCTTTTAATGTCATATCAAGAAGTAAGCCAAGGTAGCTCGGTATTCCTTTTAAAAACCAAATATGGCTTACGGGAGCAGCAAGTTTAATGTGTCCCATTCTGTGACGTCTTACCTTTGAATCGGTAACTTCAACACCGCATCTTTCGCAGATTATACCTTTATGTCTTACTCTTTTATATTTACCGCAATAGCATTCCCAGTCCTTTGTAGGTCCGAAAATTCTTTCGCAGAACAAACCGTCTCTTTCCGGTTTTAATGTACGATAGTTAATGGTTTCAGGTTTTGTTACTTCACCGTATGACCATTTAAGTATACGCTCCGGAGAAGCTATACTTATTCGTATATAATCAAAATAATCTATACTTGTAGACAATTTTATATCTCCTTTAATCTTCTATTCCTTAAACGAACTTGGTGTTTCCAAGAAATTGATATTTAACAGCTCGGAATCGATATCGGAAAGAATTCTTTTTGGAGCTGCCTTTCTTAAATCGTCCGTATCAGACATTAAATCAACTTCTTCTCCGCTCTTTTTGGATACTGATATATCCAAACCAATACTTTGTAATTCTCTTACAAGTACTTTGAATGACTCGGGGATACCCGGTCTCGGGATATTATCACCTTTAACAATTGCTTCATAAGCACGAGAACGTCCGTTTACATCGTCAGATTTAATTGTTAACATTTCTTGAAGTGTATAAGCGGCACCGTAAGCCTCTAAAGCCCATACTTCCATTTCTCCGAATCTCTGTCCGCCGAACTGAGCTTTACCGCCTAAAGGCTGCTGGGTTACTAATGAATAAGGTCCCGTACTTCTTGCGTGAATTTTATCATCTACAAGGTGAACAAGTTTTAAGAAGTAGGTTATACCGACTGAAACAGGTCTGTCAAACGGTTCACCGGTTCTGCCGTCATACAGAACTACTTTACCGTCTTCACCTACCCAATCGCATCCTGATTCTTTTATACCTCTTAAAAGCTCGTATTTCGTAGAAATTTCAGATTTATTTTCACCGTACATTTCATCAAATGATGGTGCTTCATAGTAATCACCCGTCAAGTATGAAGCTAAACCAAGCAAGCATTCATAAGTCTGACCTACGTTCATACGAGAAGGTACACCCAAAGGATTTAATACTATATCAACGGGAGTTCCGTCAGGTAAGAAAGGCATATCTTCTTTCGGAAGTATTCTTGATACGATACCTTTGTTACCGTGTCTTCCTGCCAATTTATCACCTACGGATACTTTACGTTTTTGAGCTATATATACTTTTATTAAAGTATTTGCACCGGGTAATAATTCATCACCTTTTTCACGGTCAAATACCTTAACATCAACAACTCTTCCGCCTTCTCCGTGAGGCACTCTTAAAGAATTATCTTTAACATCTCTTGCTTTTTCGGCAAAGATTGCTCTTAATAATTTTTCTTCCGGAGGATGTTCTGATTCACCTTTTGGTGTAACTTTACCGACTAATATATCATCGGCATATACTCTTGCACCGATTCTTACTATACCTCTTTCGTCTAAGTGTCTTAAAGACTCTTCAGAAACATTCGGTACTTCTCTTGTTATTTCTTCCGGTCCGAGTTTTGTTTGTCTTGCTTCTATTTCAAGCTTTTCTATGTGAAGTGATGTAAATACATCATCATAAACGCATCTTTCACTTAAAAGAATAGCATCTTCGAAGTTATATCCTTCCCATGGCATATATGCTACTAAAACGTTTTTACCAAGCGAAAGCTCTCCGTAATGTGTTGAAGCACCGTCTGCTATGACATCTCCGGCTTTAACTTTGTCGCCTTCGGATACTATCGGTTTTTGGTTAATGCAAGTATCCTGATTGCTTCTTACATACTTCATTAATTGATATTTATGCAATTTATTTGATTTGTCTTTTATCCAAATTTCTTCACCGACTACTTTTACAACTGTTCCGTCTACATCAGATACAACAACCATACAAGAGTCTTTAGCTGCTCTTTTTTCCAATCCTGTTGCAACAACAGGTCTATCGGTAATTAAAAGAGGAACAGCCTGACGCTGCATGTTAGAACCCATCAGAGCTCTGTTTGCGTCATCGTGTTCGATAAACGGAATAACGGATGTAGCAACCGATATAACCTGTATCGGCGAAACACCCATGTAGTCAACACGTTTTGATTCGCCCATCGTAAATTCCGATTTATAACGAATTGGTACGTATTGAGCTTTTATGCTTCTGTCAGGATTCAATGTTAAGTCTGAAGGAGCTACACGGAAGTTTTCTTCCTCATCTGCACTCATATAATGTACTTCATCTGTAACAACTCCGTCTTTAACAACGAAATAAGGTGTTTCAATAAATCCGTAATCATTAACTCTTGCGTGTGTAGCTAATGAACCTATCAAACCTGCGTTAGGACCTTCAGGGGTTTCTATAGGACATATTCTCCCGTAGTGTGAAGGGTGAATATCACGGACAGCAAATCCTGCACGTTCTCTTACTAAACCACCGGGGCCTAATGCTGATATACGTCTTTTGTGAGTCAATTCTGCCAGTGGATTTACCTGATCCATAAACTGTGATAACTGTGAAGAACCGAAAAATTCTTTTAATGAAGCTATCAACGGTTTTGTATTTAATAAGTTCAGAGGAGTCAGTGTTTCGGAATTTTGAAGAGTCATTCTTTCTTTAACGATTCTTTCAATTCTTGATAAACCTACTCTGAACTGGTTTTGTAATAATTCACCAACTGAGCGGATTCTTCTGTTTCCTAAGTGGTCGATATCATCACAGCTTCCTTCGTCATAAGTTAAATTAATTAAATATTCAACAGCTGCAACTAAGTCTTGAATTGTTAATGTTCTTTGAGTTTCAGCTATATTCAAATTTAATTTTTTATTTAATTTGTAACGGCCGACTCTGCCGATATCGTATTTTTTATCATCGAAGAATCTTGATTCAATAATTGAACGTCCGCCTGCAGCAGAAGCAGGATCTCCCGGACGAAGTTTTTTATAAACTTCAATTAATGCTTCATCTGTTGTGTCTGCTGAATCTTTTTCAAGTGTTTTCTTCAAAAATTCAAAGTGGGTAAATAATGTTTCCATTTCTGAAACTGTTATTCCCAATGCTTTTAAAAGTGTTGTAGCTAAAATTTTTCTGTTTTTATCTATTTTTACGTAGATTATATCATTTGCATCAGTTTCTATTTTTAACCATGCACCTCTGTTTGGTATTAATGTTGCATTAAATAAACGTTTACCGGTTGGAGATATTTCTCTTTTATAATATATACCGGGTGAACGTACAATCTGTGATACAACAACACGCTCGGCACCGTTTACAATGAATGTGCCTTTGTTTGTCATTGTAGGAATATCACCTATATATACTTCTTGTTCTTTAATTTCACCGGTATCACGGTTAACTAAACGAGCCATTACTCGTAATTGTTTTGCATAAGTAGCATCGTGGATTCTTGCTTCTTCCAAAGAATATTTCGGATTATCAAAAGTGTAATTCGGCAAAAAGTGTAATTCTAACCTGCCTGTGTAGTCTTTAATAGGAGAATATGAAAGAAATTCTTCCTTTAACCCTTCCTTTAAAAACCACTCAAATGACTTTTTCTGAATCTCGATTAAATCCGGCAGATCATCCAATCTTGTTTTGGGCATGCCCATCGGAGTTACTCTCTCAGAATATTGTTTCTTTAACATTCATTCACCTTTCATTATGTGGTGTACTACAACTATATAAAAAATTATTAATTTTCAACTAAAAGCCAATCATAGCCATTATAAAATGATACTTGCTAAAACATGCCAGTCAAGAAAAAAAAACTTTTTTAAAGTTTTTGTTAAACATTTGTTAACAAATATTTTTTCGAATTCAAAATTAGTTTAGAATGCCTATTATTACTATAATTTATTGTCAAGTCTTCTATTTATTTTATTATATTTATTATATATTTATTATAGGATAAATTACTTGACTTGAATAAGGTATTACGGTGAAATTATTTAATTTAAACACACACGCAAAAATTGTTTTTACATGGCTGATTTTAAGTTCGGTTACTATTTTTTTATTTGCCGGACTTTCTATAAATAATATCCAAAATAAACTGGACAAAAACTATGCTGAATTTGCCCGTTTAATGACTTCAGCCATTGCATATCAAACTTCGGATCTTGAAAAAATTTCCTCTGACGAAAAAATAAAAATTCTAAAAGACAAATATTCCTCTTTTATTAAGGAAAATGAAGATATATCCTTTATTGAATATAAAGACAAAAATAACGAAATTATATATTCATCAAAAAATCTGCCTCAGGACGAAGAAAATACAATTTTAAATGCAAGTTCGCCCGTCATATCTAACGGAACAATTATCGGTTCCGTCAATGTAAGTTTCAGCGGTAAAGGAGTTAAACTTATTGCTTATGAAGCCAAAAAATCTTTATTAACCATATTCGCTTTAACTTGGCTCATATTTACTATATTTCTTATATTAAGTTCATCTTTAATGGCAAAAGAATTGAAAAAACTTTATCAGGGAGTTAAAGAAATATCCACCGGAAAATTCGGATACAAATTGGAATCAGGAAATACCGACGAACTAACCGATGCATTTAATGATATGTCTAAAATATTATCCAGATACGAAGAACTGAATATTGAGCAATTGACACTTGAAAGAAATAAACTTGAAGCTGTTCTGATGAGTATAATAAACGGAGTTATTGTATGCGACAATTTTGATAATGTCGTTCTTGCCAATTCCGCAGCACTTAAAATATTAGATGTTGAGGAAAAAAATATTTTGAACACAAAAATCCAAAATTTTACCGATAACCACGGACAAAAATGTTTTGAAGAAAAAATTGAAGAATTTAAAGATATGCCCATTGATTTAAGAGAGAATAAACCTGTAGAATTTAATATTGAGGCAGGTAAAAAAACCATTAAAGCCATAATTTCTCCTATGTTTTCAAAAATGCAGGATTATGTCGGGTATATTATTGTTCTTATTGATATTACCAGAGAGACAGAGGTAAATAAGCTTAAAAATACATTTATCTCTAATGTATCCCATGAACTCAGAACTCCGGTTACAGTTTTAAGAACTTATATTGACACCTTATGCCATAACTCCGATGATTTTGATGAAGAAACAAAAAAAGAATTTATGACCACTATTGATACGGAAGCAAAAAGGCTTCATACAATGGTCAATGATATTCTGGACTTCTCAAGATTAGAATCGGGAAATACCGTTTTAAAGAAAGAATACTCAAATTTATCTGAACTCGTTATGCAAAATATTGAATCTATTAAGATACTTGCGGATGAAAAAAATATTAAAATACACTTAGTTACGGAAGAAAATCTGCCTTTAGTTCCGATAAATATTGAAAGTATTGACCGTGTAATAAGAAATCTTTTATCAAATGCAATAAAATACTCATTAGACGGGAAGGATATCTTTGTCGATATAAAAAAATCAAGTGACGGACAAAATATTGAATTATCATTTAAAGATAACGGAATAGGTATAGCTAAAGAACATTTGGAAAAAATATTTGACAGATTTTATAGAGTTGAAAATGCTACACATACTATAAAAGGTACCGGACTTGGTCTTCACTTGGTTAAAATAACAGTAGAACAACACCATCATGGTAAAGTTACAGTTATCAGCAAAGAAAATGAAGGTTCTACTTTTACTGTAATTTTACCGCTTAATATTAATGAAAATGAATTGATTTAAACAATTTATATATTCGCAGAATCGGTTTCTTTTATTTTTTTGAGTGCTTTTTTTGAATTTTCTATTTCACGGGATAATTCAATAGCAAAATTAATTGACTCCATATCTCTTGAAAGTGCTTCTTTACAAGAATATAAATCATCTATTGTATTATTTGAAAACGGAGATGATTGATGTCTTTTGGCATATAATTTCTTAAATACCGCTTGAGATTCATAATCATATCCCGGTAATTTTTTTGTATATCCGCAATATTTATAGTAGGCTCTTGCAATAGTATATATTTCCGTACTTTTTTCATCAAAAATAAATAACTCTGATGTAGTTAAGAACGGCTTTTTACCGAGAATAATATTTAAAAATAAAGCATTTATACCTTTTTTAGGAGTAATAAACCCTTCTTCTTCACCTATAACCCTAAGCATTTTTTCAGCATTTTTTATTCTGTAAACATTAATTCCCTTAGTTCTTATGTACTGGATTAATTTTTCCGGAGCTTTAAAATATTTTTTAACAATTTCTTTTGCTTCAATTTTTATTTCATCTTTAAGTTTTTCGGTTTCCAAGGAAAATTCAAGTGTACAACCTTCATTCATGGCATGTTTTGTTGTTGAATTTTCATAATATACACCGGAGAGTTTTCTGCCTTTTGGCAGAAGAATATTTATAATATATTTTGCAGTTTTATTAATAATTTTCTTACAAATATCCATAAATTTTCCTTCTATAGTTAATAAAAACATTTTTCGTGCAAATATTGCGTTTCTTGGTTATAATTCTAAATATAACTTAAAGGTTCAGGGATTGAATACTTATTATAAAAAATATATTCCATATCTGTTTATACTGCCTGCAATGGTTATGCTGGTTATTTTTTTCTTCGTTCCGTTTATTCAAACAGTTATTATCAGTTTAAATGATTATTCGGATATATACAATCCCATATATTCCGGTATACAAAATTATGTAATATTATTTAAGTCAAAAGATTTTTATATTTCTTTTATTAATACATTCATATTTCTGCTGATGGTTGTGCCGTTTTTATCAATTTTTCCCTTATTAGTAGCAATTTTTATAAACCAAAAAATAAAGGGAATAACGCTGTATAAAATATTGATATATCTGCCCGTTGTAGTTTCAATAGTAGCTGTTGCAATAGCTTTTAAATGGTTATATGCACAGGACGGAATTTTAAACTATTTTTTAAGTTTAATCGGAATAAACCCTATAGGCTGGCTTACCGATACAAAATATTCTCTTTTAGCTGTAGCCCTTGTAACTATTTACAAAGGAATTGGCTATTACATGATAATATATCTGTCTTCATTAATTGCAGTTCCGAAAGATTTATATGAAGCCAGTGAAGTAGACGGAGCAAATGAATTTTTCAAACATTTAACGGTTACCATTCCTCATATAATGCCGACCATTGCACTCGTTGTAACGGTATCTTCCATTTCGGCATTAAAAGTTTTTGCGGAAATTTATGTTATGACAAAAGGCGGTCCTTTAAATTCTTCTAAAACAATCGTCTACTATATATATGAAAGAGCCTTTGAAAACTTGGATTTAGCTATGGCTTCAGGTGCATCCGTTATTTTACTTATTGTAATTCTTATTTTTTCATTTATAAATATTACCCTATTTGAAAATAAGAGGTACAAATTTTGATTAAAAAATTTTTAAAAGGTTTTACAACTCATTCTTTTTTAATATTAATGTCAATTTTATCATTATTCCCTTTTTTATGGTTAATATCCACGGCATTAAAAGGCATTGATGAAAATATATTTCAGTATCCGCCAAATCTTTTGCCCAAACACATAACATTTGAAAACTTTATTGGCGTGTGGAAACAAATACCATTTCTTTTATACTTTTTAAACAGTTTTATTGTTGCGATATTTACCGTCATATTAAATTTAATATTTTCTTCTCTTGCTGCCTATCCGCTTGCGAGAATGGAATTTAAAGGTAAAAAACTTATATTCTGTCTTATTCTGTCAACAATTATGATACCGTTTCAAGCAATAATGCTTCCTGTTTATTTAATTGTATTAAAGTTTCATCTGATAGACTCTTACGGGAAACTTATGGGATATATAGGATTAATATTACCGTTTGCGGTTAATGCCTTTGGAATATTTTTAATGCGTCAGGCATTTCTCAGTGTTCCGAAAGAACTTGAAGAAGCTGCTTTTATTGACGGATGCAGTATTTTTAATATATGGCGTCAAATTTTATTGCCGGTTACAGCTCCTTCTCTAGCGGTTCTTGCCATTTTTACTTTTATAGGATCTTGGGGTGAATTTCTTTGGCCTAGTATTGTTTTAACCGATAAATCTTTGTATACTCTTCCTGTCGGTGTTAATGACCTTCAAGGTATCTTTAGTGCCAATTGGAGATATATTGCGGCAGGTTCGGTTATATCCGTTATTCCTATTATTATTTTCTTTATTATTATGCAAAAATATTTTATTTCAGGTCAAACTGAAGGTGCCGTTAAGGGATAAAAAAAACGGCTAAATTAGCCGCTTTTTATATATTAAATATTTTTAACCTTCGGTATCAATATTTTTTGCTATATATTCTTTTGCTTCTTCCGCGGTTAAATTGTAATTATACATATATTCTTCAATTAAATCACGAGAATTTTTATAAATATCGGCTGACCTTGATAAAACTGATGCATTTTCTTTATTCTCGGAAAAAGATATATTTTCTTCGTCATTTAAACAAAAATCTACTTCCGAATAATCATCTTGATGTTCATTAATCTTTTGATATTCTTTTTTTACTTTATTTGTATCAAAACCCGAAATATCAGAAAAAAAACTCATAATTTCCTCTTTTTTTTAAGTGTATATACTATATATAAAAAATATATACCCATAAAATTGCGTTTATTTTTATTAAAAAAAGAGAAATTTTATCAAAAAGCTAAAATACAATAGTTTTAGCCATTTAGTTTCTTAATATTTTTTAACAATTTGTTCATATAAATTAGGAAAAATTTTCAAACTTCTTTCTAAAATTCCATGGATATAGGCTATTGTTATTCCGTAATTAGAAATAGGAATATTTTGCCTTTGAGCGTTTTTGTATCGGTTTAATACTTCCTGTTCTTTTAGCATGCAGCCGCCGCAGTGAACTATTAAAGCGTATTTATCTATGTTTTCCGGAAAAGTTCCGCCTGATGTAAATTCGAAATTAAGATTTTTTCCGGTATAATTTTTAATCCACTCGGGAAGTTTAACGGTTCCGATATCATCACATTGTCTGTGGTGAGTACAGCCTTCCGAAATCAGGATAACATCACCGTCTTTAAGTGAATCCAGTTTTTTAACACCTTTTACAGCTGTATCAAGTATACCTTTATATCTGGCAAAAAGAATGGAAAAGGATGTTAAAAGAATATCATCAGGTGTTTCTTTTGATACTTTTTCAAATGCTTGAGAGTCTGTAATAACGAGCTTGGGTTTTGTATTTAATGATTTCAATGCTGATTTTAACTGAGTTTCTTTTACAACAGTTGTAATTGCGCCTTTATCAAGTAAGTCTCTTAAAACCTGCTGTTGAGGGAGAATTATTCTTCCCTTTGGGGCAGCTGAATCTATAGGTGTTACAAGTATTACATTATCATTTTCTTCAACCATATCACTTACAAGAGGTATTTTATCTTTTTTTTCTTCAAATATCGAAGCAATCAGTTCTTTTAGCTCATAAATATTAGTATTATTTTTAGCACTTACATATATTTCGTTGGGATTTAAAGACTTTTTTTCATTAATTAAATCGGATTTATTATAAGCAACAATATATTTTAAATTTTTTTCATTAAAAAGAGATAATATTTGATTTTCAATACTGCCGACACCATCCGTTGAATCAACAATAAGTATTGCTATATCAGTTTTATTTAAAATTTGTTTTGTTTTTTCAACTCTTAATTCACCGAGTTTACCTATATCATCAAACCCCGGAGTATCAATAATTGTAACGGGCCCTATAGGAAGAAGCTCCATTGATTTATAAACAGGATCCGTTGTAGTTCCTTTTATATCGGAAACTATACTCAAATTCTGCCCTGTGACTGCATTTACCAAACTTGATTTTCCTGCATTTCTTTTACCGAAAAAACTTATATTTACCCTCTCTGAAGAAGGTGTGGAATTTAACCCCATTTTATTACCTCTTTTTAATGGATTATATAACATTTCTGTTTTTTCTACTATAATAAATTTATGAAAAGAATTAAGATTATAATTATTTTATTAATGCTGGCTGTAATATTTCCGAATTTTACGGCAACTGCGGGTGATAATTCCGTTCCAGTAAGGGTCGGAATAAGCAGTAATAATTTTAGTACTTATTTATTCTCGGAAATTCAATTTTTAAACGCAAATACAATTTCTATAACTGATAATGCAACAGGTTATTCCGTACCTCATGAAGAAAATTCTAAAATTATAAGAATAACATCAGAAAATAATTTATTTTATATATATTTAGATAATAACCTTGTTGCAAAAAATTTAACAGGCCCAATAACAATCATACCGGTATCGGAAGATAAAATATATATTAAAGATTTAAAACGAAAAGGTAAGCAAGCCGCATACAGAGGGATAATAGAGTTAACCAGAAGCAGTAAAGACATAAGCAAGTTTGCTATAGTAAATGTATTAAGTCTAAAAAACTATTTAAGAGGAGTAGTTCCGAATGAAATGCCCGTAAGGTTCGGTCTTGAAGCACTGAAAGCACAAACCGTTGCAGCCAGAAATTATGCAGTTACCCCAAGAATTAAAGCATATCAAGAATTTGATTTATGTGATTCTGTTGCTTGTCAAGTCTATTTTGGTGCCAATACGGAAAATGAATTATCTGATAAAGCAGTAGAAGAAACAAACGGTATTATTGCTCTGGATAAAGAAAATAAACCGATTCTGGCTTTATACAGTTCTACTGCCGGAGGATATACGGAAAGCTATGAATATGCGTTTTCAGATCCTGAGACAAAGCAGTTTCCGTCAAAAGATATTCATTATCTGACAGCCGTACCCGATAATAAAGATTTTAACAAACTAAATTCAGAAGAAGAAGCATATAAATTTTATACCTCTAAACCCGAAGCTTATGATGATTTATCACCCTACTACAGGTGGACTAAAGAATGGAGCAAAGATGAACTTGAAAAAGTTTTATCAAAAACTCTTATTGCCCAATCCAAAACAGGATTTATTAAACCCGAACTTAAAAATGAAAACGATTTTGGTGAATTAATATCAATAAAACCGATAAAAAGAGGGGATTCAGGTAAAATAATTGAACTTGAAATTACAACAGATAAAAACGTATTTATTGTTCAAAAAGAACTTGTTATAAGAAGATGTTTTCAAAAAAACGGGATATCTCTTCCGAGTGCTAATTTTGTAATAGAACAAATAAATGAAGAAAATCCTGTTTATAAATTCTACGGCGGCGGTTTTGGGCACGGAGTAGGCCTCAGCCAATGGGGCGCCGGCAAAATGGCATCTTTAGGGTTTTCATACGTTGATATTCTTCAACATTATTATAAAGGAATTAAACTTGCTTCTGTTCCTTGTAAAATATATGCCAATCGTAAAATGAGCGAAAAATTTTTCTATTCGGATGAGGGCAATGCCAAGGTTTATATATTTAACCCTTGTAAAATTAAAAAAATAACTATCATTGTCAATGAAAAAGAAATTGATGTAAAGCTTAAGGACTATATAACCACAGTAAACATTTCAAGACACATTGATAAAGGATTAAATAAAATAGCATTTGTCATAGATGAAGATGATATTGATTATAAAAAATACATTGAAGTATTTACACAAGTAAAAGAGGCGAAAGATGAGTAAAGACAGCTCTTTATTAAAAGCGGCATGGCTCATTGCCTTTGTTACCATAATATCAAAATTTGTAGGATTTTTAAGAGATGTTTGTATTGCAAATTATTATGGAGCAGGCTTAGTTTCCGATGCTTATTTTTATGCATATCAAATACCATCTTTAGCTATAATACTAATGGGCGGAGTGGGAGGCCCTTTTCATAGTGCGACCGTAAGTGTTTTTGCCAAACTTGTAAATCCCTCAGACAAAATTCCCCCCGAAAAAGTAACTAAACTGTTTAACACTTTCTTAACGGCTACTTTTATTGTATTTCTTATATTTTCAGTTTTAATATTTATTTTTTCAGACCAAATACTAAATATAATAATCCACAGCAACAATACGGAGCTTGTAAATCTTGCGAGTCTGCATTTAAAAATAATGACTCCCGTTATATTAATCGGCGGAATTATAGGAATCTATTACGGACTTTTAATCACATACAGATATTTTTTACTTCCGAATATTTCACCTGTATTAATGAGTTTGAGTATTATTATAATAATTGCTTTTTCAAAAGGAGATAAATTTGGTATATCTCTTGCAATAGCAACATCAATAGGAGCATTATTACAATTTCTTTTGCAGCTGCCCGCAGTCAGAAAATTAGGTTTTAAAATAAAACCAAATCTATATATTAAAAATAATCCCGAATTTAAAAATTTAATAGAACTTGTTTTTCCTGCCGCATTAAGCTCAACAATCGGTCAGATTTATGTCTATGTAGATATGTTTTTTGCTTCACAACTAAAAGAAGGTGCTTGGACCGCAATAGGATATGCAAACAGAGTATTTCAATTTCCGGTAGGAATACTTGTCACCGCATTTTTAGTTCCTTTATTTCCTATTTTTTCAAAATTGGTCGGCGAAAAAAATTATGATGATATTAAATATTATTTTCATAAAGGAGTAGGACTGCTTAATTTTGTTGCTATACCAATTATGTTTGGAATCATCATGTTGTCTTATGATGCAATACAGTTAATATTCCAACGAGGCAGGTTCGACTCACATGATACTTATATGGTTTCTCAGGCATTAATTTTCTTGTCATTTGCCATAATACCTTATGTATTTAGAGACTCCATTACAAGAATATATTATTCGTTTAATGATTCAAGAACACCGTTTTTGGTAGCGTTTTCTTCCATCGTTTTGAAATTTATTCTGAATGCGTTATTTATAGATAAACTTGGAATTGCAGCCATAACACTTTCCACATCTCTTGTAACATTATTTAATGCCACACTCTTAGGATTAATTCTTCTTAAAAGAATAAATCTTAATTACAAAATATATTTTATAAATTTATTAAAAATGATACTGGCAGCTATTATTGCATTTTCTTTAAATTATATTTTATACAGATTTTGGCATATAAATAATTCAAATTGGTTTATGCTCGCATTTAAAACATTTACGGTATTTATATTAAGCATGATAACGTATATTATAATAGCAGCAGCTTTAAAAATTGAATATGTAGGTGAATTAATTGGAAGAGTTAGAAACTATATTAGACAAAAATTCGTTCGTTGAAGAACTGAATTATAAACTGTCAAATGGCGCTGTTATTGCTTTTGTAACTGATACTGTTTGGGGAATAGGCTGTCTTCCCTCATCAGAAAAGGGAGTTAATCGAATATACGAAATAAAAGGCAGAGACAGGTCTAAACCTCTTATTTTAATGTCAAATAAAGAAGAATATTTGCTTCCTTATGTAGATAACATTTCAGTTAAAGCAAAAGAATTAATGGAGAAATATTTTCCCGGCGCTCTTACAATTATAAATGAAAAATCACCCTTAACTCCAGCCTACATCACATCAGGTAAAAATACGGTAGGAATAAGAGTTCCCGATAACGAGATTTTTAGAAAATTATGCTCTAAAATAAACGGACATGTTCTTGCCACAACCAGTGCCAATTTATCTAATCAGCCTTCAGGTAAAAATTATGAAGAAGTAAAAAAATCTATCGGACACTTAGCAGATTATATTATTGAAGATTACGGCTACACGGCAAAAGGTATAGAATCAACAGTTATACTTGCCATTAATGATGATATCAAAATACTCAGACAAGGCAGTATTAATATTTAAATTAACAATTCTTAATATACTAAAAAAAAAAATTAAAGTTTGAAAAAATATTGTCGATAGACTTTTTGTGTGTACAGAAAAATAGGAGTGTTTGTATATGTTTAATCCATTAGAAAGAATTGCCGGTATAGGAATAAATCCAACTGAATTTTTACAAATGACTCCGGACGAAAAAGCTGCTGCAATAGAAAAAGCAAATGCAAGAAATACAGAGGAAGCCGGAGAAAATTCTAAGGATGTTAGTTTTGATGTTGAATCAGGAAGTATTCAAGATACAAATTTATTTGAAAATGTTAACGGTAAATACGAATTTAATGAAGAGTTATTAAGTCGTGACGGTTTTATAAACCAATTAAAAACAAGCGGCAACGATGCTATGTCGGAAGAAAATCTTGGAAAACTATATGATTATATTGCCGGTGACGACGGAAAAGTTACACAAGATGATATCGTCAAACTTGCTGCCCAGGGTGATGATTTAGACCAAGAAAAAATAAAAATGAAACTTGACGGTATAATTAATGAAAATGATATTGATGCATTTATAGATGCAGTAGATAAGGAATTAAAAGCAAATTCGACATCTTCAAAAAAAGAAATTATTAAATCCATTTTAAAAAATGATGACAGGATTCAAACTGATAAAGACGGGAAAAATTTTGTTCTTGTTGAAACATGGGTTGATCCTAACGGAAATAACAGCACAAACGACTGTTTATCGAGAATTATTCAAAACAGCTATGACTTAAAAGCTATGGGCGTAGAGCTCTATAGTGACGAGTATAAAGCTCTTGAAAAAGCCGTAATGGATGCAAATCCAGATATATACGGAACGGAAAAAGGCGGCTGGCGTCAAGAACATGGCGGTACAGGCAGACACAATGCAGTACTTTATACTGATGATAAAATTATTCTTCCTGATTTTGAATGTGAAAAATCAGAAAAGAAACCTGCTAAAAAGACTACACAAACTGCTAAGCAGCCTGCCCAACAACCTGCTCAACAACCTGCCCAACAACCTGCTCAACAAACTGTTCAGCAGACCCCAGTACAGGCTGAGCCTGCACCGGGACCGGGTAATCCGGATAATATACCGACAGTCGAACCAAAACCTGATGATAATCAGAACGTTGGTCCGGGCTATGGTCCCGGCAGCGGTCCCGGCAGCGAAAGTGTAACTCATACCCATTATGTAACTCATACCGATTATGTAACACGTACAAACCATGTAACTAATACTGAAACTGTAACTAATACTGAAAACGTTACAAATACTGAACACGTAACAAATACTGAAACTGTAACTAATACTGAACACGTAACAAATACTGAAACTGTAACTAATACTGAAAACGTCACAAATACTGAAAACGTTACAAATACTGAAAACGTAACTAATACTGAGACAGTAACTAATACTGAAATAGTAACCCAAACTGAAATAGTAACAAACACTGAAAACGTAACACATACTGAAACAGTAACACAAACAACTATTGTTACAGAGACGATTCCTGATGCCGACAAAGGTGAAGAAGCACATCCTCAAAGCCCTTCAGATGAAGAAGTAAATACAGGAAGCTCCGGTACACAAGACCCACCCGAAACAGGAAGTGATACGCCAGGCACTGAAGGTGACATTCCTTCCGGTGGTGATAAAGAAGAATGCGCTCCTGATCAGGGTATATCAGGAGAGGTCCCAAAAGAAGATGAACCTGAGTTGGTTGAAAAAGAAGAATAATTATCTCAAAAAGGGACTGACCATATTGGTCGGTCCTTTTTTTTGCGCAAAAAAATTTTTCAGGTGATTTTATCCTCTTAAAAGGGAGAAAGAGGATGAGAATAACAAATATTTCAACACCATATTTATATAAATCACTAACAATGAAATCATCAAATATTCAAAAAAAATCAACCGGTACTACAACAGAAACAGACAGTAAATTTTCACAAGCTTCAAAAAAAGAATTAATTTTTTCCCCAAGAAAAACTATGAGAAATATAAATATTGAGAATAAAGATGTATTTGAGGTTTTTGATAAAATAGATGAAGCAACAAGGAACATTAATTTTGTAAAATCACAAGAAGCTTGGAATGATTGTCTTTTAGAAGAAATTGAAGAATTTAATGTTGCAAGAGATGAATATAAAAAGAATCCAACTCCTCAAAATTATGATCACATGGAAGAAGAAATGGGTGATATTTTCTACACAACAGCAAGTATATCAAAAGATAGCGGGATAAATCCTAAAAAAGCATTTAGAGCTACCTTAAAAAAATTTTATAACAGAATTAACCTGATGGAAAAAATTCTTATCACCTCAACAAAAAATGAAAATGCTGATTTAAAAAATCTCAGAGACTATGAAAGAAGAGCATTATGGAATGCCGCAAAAAGAAAGCTTTATGATGCACAAGCAAGACAATATAAAGAAAATTAATTTTTTAAGCCAGATTCTTCTTTATTTCAAGAACAGCCTTTTCCATTGATTTATCCCAATTATCATAAGGATCATTAACAATGGGTTTTACGGATTTATACCAACCGCAGTCTTCCCCTGTTAAATCATACCATCTAAATTCATAATGATAATTATATATACTTATAGTTTTTTTGCCCATAGCTCCCGCTAAATTTAATATACAATTATCACTTGAAACAACAATATCAATATTATCTAATGCTGCAGCCGTATCAGCAAAATTATTAAATTCTTTTGCTATATTTATTACGGTATTATTTCTGAATTTTTTTAATAATTTATCATCCACATCCTTTGAAAAACAATAGAATTGAACATTTTCCAACTCATCCAGTTTTAAAAGTTTGTCAAAAGGAATATCTCTTTTTTTATTTAATGCAATACCTAAAAAAGCTATAGCTATTTTCAATTTATCGGTTTTAAAAAATTTTTCTTTAAATTCCTCTGCTAAAACCTTATTTGCTTTGATATAACCTCCGCCGACAGAAATATTAGTTTTATCAAGTTTTAATGCTATAGGAATAGACATGCAAGGAATATGGTAATCATATTCAAGCTTATTTAAATCGGTATTTTTTTGTGACACTACTTGTACATTATATTCATTGTCTTTAAAAAGTTCATAAGCATTATTTTGAATATAGTAGATAACTTTTTTGGCAATTTTAACAAGTCTGGGCATATAACCAAACATCAAAAAATTATCTCCGTATCCTTGCTCATAGTGAACAAGTAATGTTGAAGCTGATATATCCTCATTTCCCGTCCAAATTGGCTTATTTAATTTAGGATATATAGTAGGTTCATTTTTTTCAAATCGTGAATTGTAATATTTTCCCCAGCCTTTTATATCCCCGTTACGAAGACAAGATGCAGAATATGTAAATTCATCATCTTTTGTCGCATATCCTAACTCTAAATATTTTTCCCAGCATTTTTGTTCAATATCAAACTGTTTAGATTTCATTGCGGCAAGTATGGTATTTTTTAAATAAATTTTGCTGGAAGGTTCAAATTCTAAAGCTTTATAGAAATAATTTAACGCACTTTTTGCGTCATCAGGATTTTGCTGTTTTTTTATATAAGAATTAAAATAGTAACAACCTATTGTATTATTATCAACAGCATCGTAATTTTTTTTACCTGAAATCTCGGTAAATTTTTTATAATATTCTATAGCTTTTTTAAATTCTTTATTTTTTTCATATATTTTACTTATAAGTTTATAATTAGCAGGTAATTTTTCCTTTTTCAGCAATATTATAGCAAGAGAAAGTGCTAAATCATACTGTTCAACACCTTCTAAACATGAAATATAATTTTTTATATTATCTGTATTTTTAGGATTATTAACATATATATATTTGTAGCAGATTAAAGCATTTGCCCAATCATTTTTAGCCATATAATCAGCAGCCAGTTTCTCCGCTTTGTTAATAAAAAACTCATCACAATATTTTAATTCTTTTTCAACAGCCTCAGCATATTTTTTTGAAACTGCAATTTCTTTTAATTCATTTTTATAATCGTTAAAAGACTTAATAGCATCATTTAACTGTCCCTGCCTTAATAGCGCAGTCCAAACAGCACGCTGCAATTGTATTTTTAAAAATAGTTCCTGCATATTTCCTCTTTATTTATATAATATAATATTTTTGAAAAACATGTTCATTTATTTAACTGAATATTATTTATCTGCAGGAATATATTTTATAAAATACGCAAAACTGAAAGGCACGGCAGTCATCAAAAGAAGAATATTCATAATACCTATTTTCTCTGCAATAATACTAACCAAAGGTAAAATAATACCGATA